>CAYQAO010000049.1:0-21577 GCA_964415485.1 uncultured Gemmatimonadaceae bacterium | reverse complement strand
CGCCCCCCCCCCCCCCCCCCCCCCCCCCCCCCCGCGCCCCCGCCCCCCCCCCCCCGGCCCCCCCCGCCCCCGGGGCCCGGGGCCCCCCCCCCCCCCCGCTTCTCGATTCCTCAACTGATTATCGCCTGCTGTCCTGCGACCTGCGCGTGGCGGGCGCGC
Organism: uncultured Gemmatimonadaceae bacterium; assembly: GCA_964415485.1. GTDB lineage: Bacteria > Gemmatimonadota > Gemmatimonadetes > Gemmatimonadales > Gemmatimonadaceae > JBBQHX01. Next base: position 21,418 of record CAYQAO010000049.1, on the reverse strand, counting down.
ACTCCTGCCACGTCATCGGCTGACCCGTGCGCGGGTTGCGCGGCAGCGGGTTCGCGATGTCGCGCGGTATGCGCTGGTCGTCCTCGCTCGCCAGGTATGCGAGCATCGCGGTGAGCGTCGCGTTGTTCTTCACGTCGTCGAACACCACCTTGTCGTACGTGTCACGGTTGGTGTGCCAGGTGGTGTTGCCGTAGTCCCACGAAAGTGCGCTCAGGTTGAAGGCGGGCGCACGGTGGCACTGGAACGACGCGTGGTCCGTTCCGCCGGTCTGCTGGCCCGACACTCCGCCCAGCGTGATGTGCCGCGTGATCTGCGACGGAATCTCCGACAGGTAGCGCGCGAGCACCGGACGCACGTTCGAGAACGGTCCCGGGGAGATGCTCACGACGCGTCCGGTTCCGTTGTCCTGGTTCCAGAGCGCCTGCAGACCCTGCACGACCTCCGGGTGGTCCTCGCTGAATGCGCGAGATCCGTTGAGTCCCTGCTCCTCACCGCCCCAGTGTCCCACGAGGATGGTGCGCTTCGGGTTGGGGTAGTGCTGCTTCAGGATGCGCATGGCCTCGAGCATGACGAGCGTGCCCGTTCCGTTGTCCGTGGCGCCTGACGCGCCGTCCCACGAGTCGAAGTGGGCGGAGAGCATCACGTACTCGTTCGGCAGCTCGGTGCCGCGCATCTCCGCGATCACGTTGAACGTGGGGCGCTCGCCGAGCGACTCGGACTCCGCCGTCACGCGCACGCGCGGACTCTGATTGGCCATGGCCATGCGGAAGAGCAGGCCGTAGTCCTCGCAGGTGATGTCGAAGGTGGGAAGCTGCTGGTTCCAGGAGCCGAAGATCTTCTGGATGCCGGGGTAGCCGGACCAGTAGGTGGAGAAGACTCCGAGCACGCCGGCCTCCTTCATGCTCTGCTGCATGCGCGGGCCGCCGGCAGCCACCTGACGAGTGGCCCAGCCCTGGGTCAGCGTGTCCTGGGCGCGGCGCATGTCGGTGAGCGTGGAGGGAGTGGCGAACTCCTCGATCTGCGCCATCGAGCGGCACGAGAGGCGCGGCGGGCTTATGAGAACGAACTTGCCGCGTGCCTGCGGCAGCCACGCGCGGTACTCGTCAGGCGTCTTCAGGTCCGGCAGGACTATCACTTCGCCTTCCACCGGGCGGCCGCCGGTGCCTGGGCTCCAGGCGAGCATGGTGGCTTCCAGCGAGCGTACGCGCGGAGCGATGAGGTCCACGTGCGCGACACCGCGCTGCCATGCCGCCCAGGTGCCATACTCCTCCTGGCGCGCCTCGATTCCCATCGAGCGATATGTGGACACCAGCCAGTCGCGTCCACGAGCTGCGCCCGGCGACCCCGTGAGGCGGGGGCCGATCGAGTCCAGAAGCTGCTGCGCGAACTTCTCGAGCTGCGAGTTCTGCATCCCCTCCGTCCACATGCGCTGCAGGACGGGGTTCGTGACGGGTGTATTCCGCACGTAGCTGGAGTCACCCGGGAGTGGGGCTACCGGCTGCTCCGCTGCAACGGCGGGCGCCGGAACGGGCGGTGGCGACTCGATTACCCTGGGACCGCAGCCGAGTGCGCCGAGTAGCGACGCTCCCACTGCGATGCCTGCTCCAGGACGGACGAATGATCCGAGCATTACAGATACTCCAGGTGTGACGGTTACCGTGAATGCGCCCCGCGGGGCCCCTCCTGCGCGTTCGCCGCGGAGGCGACTCGAAGGTATCGCGGGGGCGCGAGACCGGCCAGCGTCGAACTGTCGGCGCTCCGCTCGAGGCAGCGCCGCCGCCGGTTCGGCCGTATCTTGATTGGATGTGCCCGGTTCACCCGGGCTCGTTTGGTATTCCCCCGCGAGGCGGGACCCGGCCGGCCGTGCGTACTCGGCAGCGGCTCGGGCCAACCCACACCAACTGCTCATCATGCGACTTCCTTTCATCGCGGGCGCCATGCTGGCGACCGTCTGGCTGCAGCCTCTGGCAGCCCAGAGCAACGTTTCGGCTGACCTCGCGAAGATTCGCGCCGAGGGGACCGAGAGGTCCCAGGTGATGGAGATTGCGAGTTGGCTGACTGACGTTCACGGCCCGCGTCTTACGAACTCGCCCTACATGCACCGGGCGGCGGAGTACGCGAAGTCCACCATGGAGAAGTGGGGGCTGTCGAACGTTCACTACCACTACTTCCCGTTCGGACGCGGCTGGGCGAACGAGCGCGCTGTGGCGCAGGTCATCGAGCCGGTGCCGCACCCGCTGCTCATCGTGCCCGGAGCCTGGACCGTCGGCACCAACGGACCCGTCACGACCGATGTAGTTGCGGTTGACCTGCCTGACAACGCCACCGACGCCGACTACGCGCGCTGGAGCGGCAAGCTGCGCGGAAAGGTGGTGTTGGCCGGACCGCCGCCCGAGGTGAGCGCGCTGTGGAACGCGCCGGGCACCAGGCTCACGGAGGAGAACCTCGACCGTCTTGCAGCTGCGTCGATCGTCCCGGCTGCGCCGGTGGCAGGCGGTGGTCAGCCGCAGGCGAACGAGGCCCGCATGGCCGCCATGCGCGCCCGGTTCGAGGCCCAGGCGCGCCGCGCTGCCTTCTGGGTGAACGAGGGCGTGGCCGCCATCCTCGTCCCCGGCGCCAGCCGTGGCAACAGCGGCAGCGTGTCCAACGCGCCCACCGGCAACCGTCAGCCGGACGCCGAGGCCTCGGTGCCGCAGATCGCCGTGGCGACCGAGCACTACGGACGCATCTGGCGTACGGTGGAGAAGGGGGTTCCGGTGCGGATGGAGCTGGACATCCGCAACCGCTTCTTCGACAGCGACCTGAACAGCTACAACATCATCGCGGAAATCCCCGGGTCCGACCCGGCCCTGCGTGACGAGGTGGTGATGGTCGGTGCGCACTTCGACTCGTGGCACGGCGCCACGGGTGCCACCGACAACGGCGGTTCGTCAGCCATCATGATGGAAGTGATGCGCATCCTGAAGGAGACGGGCGTGCCGCTTCGCCGCACCGTGCGCATCGGACTGTGGACCGGCGAGGAGCAGGGGCTGATCGGCTCGCGCATGTACACGCGCGACATGTTCTGGGACACCACCACGAACTCGCCGAAGCCCGCGCACGGCAAGTTCTCGGTGTACTTCAACCTGGACAACGGCGCCGGCGCCATCCGCGGCATCTATGCGCAGGGCAACGAGAAGGTGGTGCCGATCTTCCAGGACTGGATGAAGCACGTGGACTCGGACAGCATCTCGGTTCGTCACGTGACGCTGAACTCCACGGGCAGCACGGACCACGTTGCGTTCGACGGGGTGGGCCTGCCGGGCTTCCAGTTCATCCAGGACCCGATCGAGTACTTCACGCGCACGCACCACTCCAGCCAGGACCTTTACGAGCGCCTGCAGCCGGTGGACATGCGCCACAACGCGGTGGTGATCGCCACCTTTGCGTACCTGGCTGCGAACGCGGACGAGAAGCTGCCGCGGAAGGAGTAAGGGGATGACAGGGCGGTGCGGCGCGGGATGATCGCGCCGCGAGGCAGTGGCCTGCGGCCGTCAGCCGGCCACTGCCTCCCCCCAACGCCCCGCTCCTCCCGCTCGTAGCCATTGGAACGGCCGCGCCGGCGAGGTGTCTGAATTGCATAGGTGCGGCCCTGATGGAGTCGGACCGATATCTTCTCGAGATGTGCCGGTTGCCTTCCGACGGGGCCGGTTGCCACCAGGATGGCGAGGAATGGCATGAAGCTGATCAGATCGACTCTTTCGCGCGCGAACACGGCCGGCGCCCGACTGCGCTGGGGAGCAGCCGCTCTCCTGGTGACAGCGGTGGCCTTCGCCGCGACCCCTGCACCGGTGTCCGGCAATGCTACGCTGTCCGAGTCCGAGGTTCTTCGCGCCCTTGGTGCGTCAGAGCGTTCCGGCGCAGCAGCAGAGGCGGTCACCATAGACTGGAAGGTACTCGGCGGCCTGAATTACCTGACCGGCGAGAAGACCGAGACGCTGGCCAAGCTGCACGGGAAGCAGGTGCGTGTGCCCGGTTTCATAGTTCCGCTGGATGACTTTGCCGAAGAGGTGACGGAGTTTCTCCTGGTGCCGTACTTCGGCGCATGTGTGCACGTGCCGCCGCCGCCGCCCAACCAGATGGTGTACGTGAGGATGAAGGGCGGGAAGAAGCATCGCATCGGATGGTGGGACCCCGTGTACATCGAGGGCAAGCTCACAATCGAGCAGTACGACTCGGCCTACGGTGCCGCCGGCTTCCAGATGGAAGCCGAAAAGGTGACCGAGTACGGCAAGTAATTGTGTAGTGCCGGGATCGGCCGGCCGGAGCGGGGTCGCGGTATGGCGACATATCCGGTGACTCGCTCCGGCTGACCTGCAGGCAGAGGATGGCAACTAAGGCTTTCGGGCGCCGCGACCATGGAGAGCTTGCTCCTGGCGTGGCGCTCGTGGCATGACGGGCAGCCCTGCAGCACGGGCTGCCCTTGACGCATGACTGGCCCGCCTCACGAGCGGGGAAGGGACGACGCCTTGAGCGCTACACGAGCAGAAATTCTGTCCGGAGCCACCGTGGCGGCCGGAACGCCGCCCGCGGTGGAGATCGCGGACCTCACGTTCGCCTACAAGGCCGGCAAGCCGGTGCTGGACATACCGTCCCTGAGCATTCGCAGGGGGCGGCGGGTCTTCCTGTACGGCCCCAGCGGCAGCGGCAAGACGACGCTGCTCGGAATCCTGGCGGGCGTCCTGCCGGTGCAGGGGGGTAGCGTGCGGGTGCTGGAGAAGGAGCTGGGCCGCCTGTCGAGCGCCGGGCGCGACGAGTTCAGGGCCGTGCACATCGGCTACATCTTCCAGATGTTCAACCTCATTCCGTACCTGAGCGTGATGGAGAACATCACGCTTCCCTGCCGCCTGAATGCGGAGCGGCGCGCCCGTGCGGAGCGAACCGGCGAGTCGCTTGCCGACGCCACTCGCCGCGTGGCGAGTCACCTGGAGATCGAGAGCCTGCTCGAGTCGCCGGTCACCGAGCTCTCCGTTGGACAGCAGCAGCGCGTGGCTGCCGCGCGAGCCCTGATTGGCGCGCCGGAACTCGTGATCGCCGACGAGCCGACGTCCGCGCTCGACACGGACCGGCGCGAGCGATTCCTGCAGCTGCTCTTCGACAGCTGTGCGCAGGCGGGAAGCACGCTCGTGTTCGTCAGCCATGACAGGACGCTGCAACCCATGTTCGACGAGGCCGTCTCGCTGCCTGACGTGAACCGCGTGGCGTTCGCGAACGGACGCGCCTGACGCGGCGGCTGGACCCGAAAACTGCCTGACGAAAGCTTGCATGTCCGCCAGCCGACGCACGGCGGCTGTTCCGCCCGGGACTCTCGGGTTCGGCGCGCACGTCCCTGCACTCATCCCGTCACAGACTCATACATCCGACCCTGACCCAGCAGTTCATGCTCCTTACGCTCGCCACCAAGTCGCTTCGCAACCGCCTGCTCACCACGTCCCTTACGGTAGCGTCCATCGCGTTCAGCGTGGCGCTGCTGGTAGGAGTGGAGAACGTGCGCACGGGCATGCGCGAGAGTTTCGCCGGAACCGTTCGCGGCGTGGACCTCATAGTCGGGGCGAGGGGCGGAACCATCCAGCTTCTGCTGTACTCGGTGTTCGGCATCGGCTCACCGACGCAGAACGTGTCCATGGCCACTTACGAGCGTCTCCGCGAGCACCCCGCCGTAGCCTGGACCATTCCCTATGCACTCGGCGACAGTCACCGCGGGTTCCGCGTGATCGGCACGAACGAGGACTTCTTCGAGCATTACAGGTTTCGACAGGATGGCAGCGTCACCTTCACGGAAGGGAGGATGCCGCGTGACCTGTACGACGTTGCGATCGGCAGCGAGGTGGCCGAGCGGCTTGCCTATCGAGTGGGCGACCTGATCGAGGTGACGCACGGGCTCAGCACGGCGGCAGGCGGCATCGTGAACCACGACGAGCAGCCCTTCAAGGTGGTGGGGATCATGGCGCGCACGTTCACTCCCATTGACCGTGCGCTCTACGTGACGCTGGAAGGCGTGGAAGCGATGCACGTGGGTTTCGAGACTGGCGTGCCGTCGGCAATGCCCGGTGCGACCCCGCCTGCGATGCCCGGTGCGACCCCGCCCGCGATGCCTGGCGCCACTCCCCCGCCCATGCCTGGCGCGATGCCGCCGGGGGGCGTGCCGATGGCCATGCCGGGCGCGGAGCCGCCACCCGGGATGCAGGCCGTGCCTGACGGGGAAACGCTGCGCGCGCTGACCCGCGACGATCCACGCGTGCGCCCCACCCAGCTCACCGCGTTCTTCGTGGGTACGAAGAACCGCATCGAGACGCTACAGCTGAAGCGGGAGATAGACACCTACCAGGATGAGGCGCTGAGCGCGATCATCCCCGGGTTCGCGTTAGGTGAGATGTGGCGCACCATCGGGTACGCCGAGTCCGGCCTGCTGGCCGTGACGGCGCTGGTGGTGGCCGTTGGCCTGCTTGGCATGCTCGTGGCGCTGTACAGTTCGCTCAATGCGCGGCGGCGCGAGATGGCCATCCTGCGCGCAGTGGGTGCCGGACCGCGGAAGATCGTCTCCCTGATGGTACTCGAGTCGGGACTGCTCGCTGCTCTGGGAGCGTTCATCGGCGTAGCGCTCACCTACGTGCTGCTCTACGCGGCGCAGGGTCCGGTGGAGCGAAACTTCGGCCTGCTGCTGCCCATCAAGTCGCTCGGCCAGACAGAGCTTTGGTATCTCTCTCTCGTGGTTCTGGCAGGCGTGCTCATTGGCTTCGTGCCCGCGTACCGTGCATACAGGAACACGCTCACGGACGGCTTGAGCCTGAGGTTGTAAGGAGAGGCCAGTTGACGGCATGCCGCCGCCTGAAGCGGGCATGAGAAAGGGCCACCGTGCTTCCCGAAGCACGGTGGCCCTTTTCACTCGACCGGTCGGCGCGGGGTCGCCGGCCAACTTGCTGTCAGAGCCTTAGCGGCTCCCGGCGATCCGCGCCGTACTAGGGTCAGTAGACAATGGATCACCTCCTCGTTTGCGGTGGAACTTGCGGGCGGACGGACATCCCTGCGCGCTGCGCACCGATCATTCCAGTGTCAGCGTGCAGGCTAAGGTGGATTGTACGAGGCGTGAGCGGGTTTAGGAAGAGTCCGATCCCAGGCCCCGTCTGTGGTGCCACTCGACAGGCACAGCGGCAATGCGAGACGAGTTCGCCTGACTGTCGGGAACTGCAACACGCGCGAGACGGTTTCGCCTGATTGCCTGGAACTGCGACACACTTGACGAATCCGGGGCGTTCGCGAAAACCCCATCCGTCACCGGGCGCAGGGCGGCCATGAAGGAGCGCATTGGCCGATTCGCATTTCGCGCCGGTTCAGGGCACGCTTCTGGCGGCGCGCACGCGTGCGGGGGCGGACTCATGTCCGTCAGCGAATTCCGGGTTCGCGTCAGGCAGCAGTCCAGCACTGCCGCGTGTATTGCCGCCCGATGAAGTCAGCCATTCCCTGGATGCAGGAGAGTCATCATGGAACAGCTCCACGGGCGCGATGCGGAATCCCGGAGCGAGGAGGTGTCGTCCTCCGGCTCCCGCCCTCACGACATGCAGACGCAGGCGAGTCCCGATCGGGAGATCGGCATGGACAGGGAGGATGAGATCAGGCGGCGGGCGTACGAACTGTACGAGGAGCGCGGCGGTCGTGCGGGCAACGCCACGGACGACTGGCTGGCCGCCGAGCGCGAGATCCTGGCGCGCGACTCGGGCAGTGCGGAGCAGGGCATGGCCGCCTCGAGTCGCCCGCCAGTGGACGCCAGCTCGAGGCAGGCGGGCGATAGCGCTTCCGGGATCCCGACATCGCGCGAGCCGTCCGCTGAATCGAGGCGAACGGGTCGCTCCCGACAGTCGCCTTCACGTGCCAACAGGCCGCCGAGCTGATCGGATCGCCGCGAGACGACGAGTGTAGTGAGGGGTGTGGCGGGCGCCGGCGACTTGCACGCCGGCGCTTTCCGGAGGATGTTCCGGCGCTGTCTATAATGGCAGGCGGGCGAATGCTGCCGCCTTCCGGTGGAATCCGCCTGCCACTCCCCTGCGCGAGGATGGCGCGTGCGCACTCACTTCAATTGCCGGTTGCTGCGCTCCGGCGAGCGCTCGGTCCGGAAGCTTCGCGGTTCGGTTCGCGGTGCCTCGGCCACCATTGCCTCGTCAGCATTGGTGATGCTGGCTGCCAATGCCTGCATTCCGCGGCCGGTGGTCCCTCCCGGCATGGTGGAGGTTGGTGCGCGTCAGCTGCCCACGCTGGTGGAGGGAGACAGGCTGTTCGCCACTCCGATCACGAGAAGTGGCGACACGCTGTTCCTGTCTGTCGAGTCGGGTAACGGCACGAGCATGATCTACGCGGCTGCGGCCGAACGGATGCAGCTGGAGCTCGTGCCGCTGGTGAGCGGGCCGGACACCGCGTGGCTCGTGGACCTGCCTCCGCTCAGCGCAGAGACGGAGATTCCGCCGCTGGTCGAGATGCCGGACGTGGGCACGCGGTTCTTCGTGTTCCCCGCCGATGCGGACAGGGAGGATGGGTTCCTGGGCCAGTCCTGGCTGGCCGGACGCACGTGGATCCTGGATTATCCGGCCGGTCGCATGTGGCTGATGCCGCCCGGAGTACTGCCTCCTCACACCGAGGCGCAGGTGGTGCGGCTGGGTTTCCTCTCGGACAGGGAGGGACGCAGGGCGCTGAACGTTCCGCGCATTCGCGTTCTGATCGGCGGAGACTCCCTCGACCTCGTGCTGGACACCGGCGCGAGCGCCGTCCTCACCGACTCGGCGCTGGCGGTGATCGGTGGAAGCGTGAGGCACCGCGGTGCGAGCTTCGTCACGCTTTCAACGCTCGAGCGGTGGAGGCGTGAGCATCCGGACTGGATGGTGGTGGAGAATGCGGATGCGCGTACGGGGCTGCCGATGATTCGCGTGCCCTCGATGGAGATCGCGGGCCAGCCGGCGGGAGCGGCATGGTTCCTCGCCGCGCCTGACGAGCGGTTTGCGTCCCGAGCGTCGCGGCTCACCGACCTGCCGGTGTACGGGGCGCTCGGCGGGAACGTGCTTCGCTCGTACTCGCTGACGCTGGATTACGAGAACGCGCTGGCGATCTTCGAGCGCCGTTAGCCCGGCGCGCCGTCGGGTGCAGCTCGTTCCCGATCGGCGGAAATCGTCTTGGCGTAAACTCCCTTGTACTTGCTGACCGCCGAGCGCTCGCGGTCCAGTTCGGGGATGTGTCGCTCCTCGTATCCGCGTTCGGCGAAGAACTTCACGCTGTTGGTCACGGCAAACAGCGTGTGGATCTGGCGACGGCGTGCGAGGTCCTCCACCGCGCGCATGAGCGCGTTGCCGACGCCGCGTCCCTGAACGTCGGACGCCACCGCCACCGACCTCACCTCCGCAATACTCGGCGCATACTCCTCCAGGTGAATGCAGCCGACGACACGGTCGTCGTCGGTGACCACGATGAAGCTCTCGCAGTTCAGTGCGATGAACTCTTCCGTGCGCGGGAGCAGCGCGCCACTGGGCACGTTTTCATCTATGAGGGCGCGGATGGCCGGAGCGTCGGCTTCCGTGGCGGTGCGCGTTATCAGCATGCGGGAAAGTTACTGAGAGCGGGGTGAATAGCGCAGTATCCCGGCGATATCGGTCGAGTTTGCTTGCAATCACGGTTGCCGAATTGCCCAATCCTGTCCAGCTTCGGTGCTGTACTCCACGCGGCCCCCCGAAAGGGTAGCGGGAGGTATCAATTGCGCATCGTCAGCGCGGCAGCGGAAGGGCGACGCAGCCCTGCCTTCGCGCACTCACACGGGCGCAAGGTCACGAGGAGGACCGTGAGTTCCACCACTAGAGGCAGGCGAACGAATGACACCCGTTTTTCGCCACCGGATGATGCGATGCGTGCGATGAGCGACGACGCAGGTGGTTTCGCGGGTGGCGCCTCCGGCTCTCGTGCAGGCAATGGTGACCCGAACGGGGGGAACGGCGGTGATGACGACGCCGATGCCGTGCGTCGCACTGCCGGAATCGTGGAGCCGTCGCCTTCGCCGCTCATAGCCGCGTGCGTCGCGGCGGCCATGTGTCTGGAGCAGCTTCTGGATGCCTCCACGGAGAAGCTGGAGGAGCGGGCGGAGCCTGTACGATGGGCTTTCGACGCGCTGCACGATCTTCTGGACCTGACGCCCAGGAAGGACGGGTTCGTTCCCCCTCGTTCGAGCCTTCCGTCGCCTCGCCAGCTGGCGCGCGAGCTCGCGGCGTGGGAGTGGGGAACGCTTCGGAACTTTCGCTGCCTGGAGTCCGACGAGTGCTTTGCGATCTATCATGCGATCGTGGGCAACGGCGGCGGGTTCGTGGTTCTCACCTTCGGCGGGTTGCTGCTGCCGCCCTGGCTGACTGACAACGAGACGGTGCTGCGGCGCCGCACGGCGTCCCAGATGAACGGCGAGCCGGTGGAGACGCATGCGCTCACGGTGTCGCTCTCGTCTCCCACGCTGAGGCAGCTGGCCGAGTGGGCGCCGCCGGTGAGTACTGCGCTGGCGACGCTGCCTCCGGTGTGGCCGGAGGAGCGGGAGCGTCGCGAGCGTCCGGGGCCGCGTCTGGCGGACGGTCCGCTACGGATGAACGTGCATCGGGAGTGATCCCGCGCGACTCCGGCGCGGTTTGGAGTCCGCCGGAGTGTGCTGTGGCCGTCCGTCCACAGGGTGTGGCGCCGGACTGTCAGGCTACACAGCCGTAGCACAATTTCCCAGCACGTAACGCCGTGTATTTCAAGGGGTTGCGAGTCGTGGCGAGCCCGGCTTGTTACCCCCTGGAATGGCACCTCATGTGCGAGTCCGAGTGCCGCATTTTCCTCTCACTCACCGGAGACAAACACATGATGGGTCGTCGATTCATCCCGCTCGTCGGTGCGCTGGCCGTTGCGGTGGCTCTGCCGCTGCAGGCCCAGGTGCACGACACGGCGGTCGGAGCGGCTGACTTCACCGGAAGTCGCTCCAATGGCGCAGGACTGACGGGCATGGGAGCTTATGGCTCGGGCTCGCAGACGATTGCCTGGGAGATCGTGCAGGACGGCAACATGTTCACCTACACGTACAGCTTCACGGGCTTCAGCGCACCGAGCATCAGCCACTTCATCGTGGAGATGAGCGGCAACTGCGCTGCCGGCTCCGACTGTATGACGGGTGCGGAAACCAGTGCTTCATTCGAGGAGATCGAGTGGGGCACGTTCTCCGGCGCGCAGGGCAACAGCAACCCTGGCATCCCGGGCCCTATCTACGGCGTGAAGTTCAACATCGGCGAAGGCCCGGACAATTTCTTCGTGACGTTCATGTCTTCCCGCATTCCGGTGTGGGGCAACATGTACGTGAAGGGCGGAACGTCCGGACTGTGGAACGACGGCATGGAGAACATGGCGTCCGACAACATCATGGACTTCATCGCCCGTCCCGATACGCAGACCGTCGTCCCCGAGCCGGCCACCATGCTGCTGCTCGGCACCGGTCTGGCCGGTATCGGTGCTGCCCGCCGTCGTCGCAAGCAGTCCTGAGCTGAAGCTCGGTCAGGTCGGTGAAGGGCGCCGGCAGCGTGGCCGGCGCCCTTCATCACACGGTGAGCCGGTGCGCCGGCAGGTGGTGCCCGACGAGGGGTGATGCCCCTGACAACGGTGAAACGGGATGCGGACGAAGGAAACCGTCCGCATCCCGTTCGCGCGTTCAGGTCACTGCTGCACCACGCGCTTCGCAATGGTGCCTGCCGGCATCATTGACCCGGCGCCCTCCACCTGGTTGATCAGCGCAAGTTCCTCGATGGAGATGGCTGACGGGTAGCGCTGGTTGAATTCGGAGAGCGACATCGCCTGCGGCAGACGCACAGTGCTGATCCGGTTGGGCTTCACGTTCAGCACGTTCTGGTTCGTCTCGCGCTCGAACGTTCCCAGCGATTGCTGGAAGACCCGTCCATAGGCGGAGTACTGCTGAGCCAGGGTGTAGCCCAGAAGCTGGTAGGTGTTGCCTCCGTGCTGAACCATCGTAACCAGGCCCTGGATGACGCCGCCTTCCTGCGTCTGGGCCTGGAAGGTTCCCACCGCCGCCGGGTTCCCGTTGAGCGTTTGCGTTCCCGCCTGACCCGGCTGGATGCCCTGCTGGGACAGGAACTGCTGCAGTGCGGCCGAAGGGCTCATGTTCCCGGCGATGGTCAGCTGGATGATCGCGTCCTGCTGAGGGCTCACCGCGACCACTGCCTGCGACATGTTCTGGCCGGTCCAGCCCTGCGGGAAGGTGATCCGGAAGGCCAGGTCGGGGTGATGGAAGACGTTGCCCTCGAAGAAGCCGTTGCGCGGATTGTTGCCGTACACCAGGCCGTTTATTCGCGTGAGGAACTCCTCCGGCTTGCGGGTCGTTCCTTCCAGGGAACGGTCCAGCGAGGCCACACGCTGCTGATTGCGCGCTATGCGGTCCTCGGGGTACGGGTGCGTGGAGAGCCAGGCGGGCAGGGGGCTGGAGCCGGCCAGGGCGCTGGCGCGCGCGAGCGACGTGAAAGTGCTCTCGAACGCGCGTACGTCATAGTTGTCCGCCAGCGCATACCTGAACCCCAGGTCGTCCGCCTGATACTCGGCATCCCTGCCGTAGCGGAGGAAGAGCAGCTGCAGCCCCTGGCTCGCCAGACCGCTGAGCTCGGCGATCTGCGGCGAGAGGATGGAGCCCGCCACCAGCCCGATCTGCGCCAGCTGTGCACGACTTATCTGCTGTACCGAGTGACGGGCAGTGACGTGGCCGATCTCGTGTCCGAGCACGGTAGCCAGCTCTGCCTCGTCACTCATCATGGTGAGCAGGCCGCGCGTGACGAAAATGAAGCCCCCCGGCAGCGCGAATGCGTTGGGAGACGGGTCGTCCACCACCTGGAACGACCACGGAAGGTTCGGCCGCTCGGAGTCGCGCGCCAGCGCCATTCCGATGTCGGAGACGTACCGCTGCAGGGCGGCGTCGTCCACGAGTCCGAAGGACGCAGCCGCCTGCTGCGCGGCTTCCTGCCCCATCTGTATTTCCTGCGACTCCGAGATTAGTGCGAGCTCCCGCCGTCCGGTTACCGGATTGGTTGCACAAGCGGTGAGAGTTGCGGCGAGCACTGCCAGGGTGACGCGTTTTCCGAAGCGCATTGTTGGTGGTCCGGGTCGAGGTCGGAAGGCTCGGTATTCAGGAAGCGTGCTAACGTGGTGCGCGAGGCGCTTCGCCCTTCGTACCGGGACGGTGCCTCGGCACTCGGCCGGGGTCGAAGCTCGAGGGGGGCAGTGCCGGCAGCCGACAGCCGTCGCTACGGGCGACCGCCGACTGGTGGCCGGCGAGCGTCGGCTTCGCCGACAATCCTGTCCCTCTGCAGGTGGTAAATCCAGCCGCCCATCAGGCCTGCGAGCAGGGATAGTCCGAGGCGCGCCATGCCCATGATGCCGGTTCCGGTAGCGCTGGCCAGCCAGCCCGTGACGGCCGCGGCCACCGCGGACCAGAATACGACCCACGCCACGGAATCAACGTAGCTGCGGGCGGTCCGTCCACGGGACTCCGCGACCATGAAGCCGAGCATGGATGTGGCGGCGAGGGACTGCACGATCTCCAGGATGAGCGTGCGATTCACGGTAGTGCCGGGAAGGGCGGAATCCGGCGTGACGAGCGGAAGGAGGAGCAGGTATGCGGCGAAGAAGGGTGCTGCCCGCAGGAGGGCTTCCCGTTCGAAGCGTCGCTCGGGGCGATTCCGATTGGGCTTGCCGCTGGCCAAGTAGCCGCATAACAGCGCCACTATGCCGCCATGTGCCAGCACTGCCACGGGTCTCACCAGCAGTGCCGGGAAGGCCCCGGCGTAGTAGCCACCCACGGCCGCCAGGGCGGCGCCCGTGCGGCTCAGAAGCCCGGCAGGGCCGAGATGCCGGCGCTGTACCGCCGCAAGAATGCTAGCACCGAACAAACCGAGCATCAGGAGCCGCAAGGTGGCCAGAGGTGCCTCCACCACCGCAATACCATTGAGCCACATTAGCGGCACCAGCATGTAAAGCAACGCCATCAACGGCTGCTCGAGCGCCAGCCTGCTCACCACCTGACCACCCGAACCCAACCTCCGCCGAACTGCATCGTGCAGCAGCGCTCCCAGCATCGCACCGCTGCCGTTCATCAGGACGTCCAGCAACGCCGGATACCTGCCAGGCACCACCAGCTGCGTGACCTCGATAGCCGTGCTCAGCGCAAGCCCCGCCGCGAGAGCGCTCAGTCCGAGGCGATCGCCCTCCCGAGGCCTCGTCAGTCGCCACAGGAAGCCGAGCGGCAGGAACAGAACCACGTTCGCTGCGGCCTCTCCGAACCCGCCGACCACCAGCAGGTTCACGCGACCGGGCGCCTCGAACCGGAACGGCGCCAGCGTGATCGTCAGCGTCATCGCCACGGCGTAGGCCAGCAGCGCACCGCTGAGCCCCACTCCCCTTCTCCCGCCCGAGCCCTCCGCGCTGCCGGAACCCGGGCCCTCGCCAGACTCCCTGCTCACGCTGCCTGGCGTTCGAGTGCGGCCGAGTATCGGGGGCCTGGGGGACATTCCCTTGGTGCTGGAGCGACCATTACGCGTGAGGTGCCGGAACCGGCAGCCTAGCGCACGTCTCCGCGCGGCTGCGCGGGGCTGATGTCCACGGGCTTCACGTGCTCGAAGATCAGCGCCGTCTCCACATGCGCAACCTCCGGCCTGGACGTGAACGCGCTGAGTATCAGCTCCCGCAGATGATCCGAGTCGCGCACTCCCACCCGGAGCAGGAAGTCGTTCGCCCCTGCGAGATGGTATATGTCCATCACCTCCGGCATGCCCCGCAGGTGCTCCCGGAAGCTCTCCACCGTTGCCCGGGAATGGCGCATCAGCCTCACCGCAATCATCGCCTGCAGGCTGATGCCCAGCGCGTCCGGCCGGATCTCGGCATGGTAGCCGAGCAGGATGCCGTCGGCGTGAAGGCGCCTTACGCGCTCCAGGCAGCTCGACGGCGCCAGGCCAACCCGTGCCGCCAGCTCCTTGTTGGTGAGCCGCGCGTTGTTCCGCAGCGCGGCCAGAATCGCGTGATCAATTCGGTCGAGTGCGCGTGACATGAACCCTGGACGAACGTGATTCGGAAAATATCCGGCGAAGGCTGGATGTGTTCTATGCTTCCGGGTAGACGCGGAACCCTTGCCGCACGCCACATCCTCGAAGGAGTCGCACGATGTTCAGACGCAAGCCGGCGCAGAGGCTGGCAACCCGCGCCGTCCACCTCGGACGGGAGGACCTGACCGAACTCGGCGTCCACGTTCCGCCGATAGACCTGTCTTCAACCTATCCCGTCACCGACCTGGCGACGGGAACCGCCTCTCTCGAAGCCCTGGCATCCGGGGAGCGGGAGGCAGAGAACTCGGTGTACGCCCGGTTGCACAACCCCACCGTGGCGCGGTGGGAGCGAGCGGTGGCGGCTCTGGAGAGCGGAGAAGACGGAATAGCATTCGCCTCGGGAATGGCCGCGACCACGGCGGTGCTTCTGGCCGCGCGCGAGCTCGGTAGCCACGTGGTGGCCGTGCGTCCGCTTTATGGAGGCACCGACAGCCTGCTCTCCAGCGGCCTCACGGGCATGGAGGTCACCTTCGCGGCGGCGGATGAAGTCGCGCAGGCAATCCGGCCGGACACCGCCCTCGTGGTGGTCGAAACCCCTGCGAACCCCACCCTCGCCCTGGTGGACATCGCCTCGGTCGTGAGTCAGGCAGGTGACGTGGCCGTGCTGGTGGACTCCACCTTCGCGACACCGATACTCCAGCGCCCCCTGGAGCTGGGTGCCATGCTCGTGCTCCACTCCGCCACGAAGTTCCTGGGCGGTCACGGCGACGTGGTGGCCGGCATCGTGGTTACGGGTGGAGAGTGGGCGCGACGCATCCGTCGCGTGCGCGTGGCCACGGGCGGCATCCTGCATCCGCTGGCCGCGTACCTCCTGCACCGCGGGCTGGGGACGCTGCCGCTCCGCGTGGAGCGCGCACAATCCACCGCGCAGGAGCTTGCGACGCGACTGGAGGAGGCGCCGGAGGTGGTGCGGGTGCACTTCCCCGGTCTCCCGGGCTCGGACCCGGCGGGCCTCATCGGCAGTCAGATGAGCGGCCCCGGATCGGTGCTGGCCTTCGAGTTGGAGGGCGGGTATGCGGCGGCCGCCGCATGCATGGAGGCAATGCGCCTCGCCACGCCCGCGGTCAGCCTCGGCTCGATGGACACGCTGGTACAGCACCCCGCGGCCCTTACGCACCACGTTGTGCCGCCCGAGGTGCGACGCGCATCCGGCATCAGCGACGGAATGCTGCGGCTCTCCGTGGGCCTCGAGGACGTGGAAGATCTGTGGGACGACCTGCGCCTGGGGCTGGAGGCGGCTGCCGACGCGGTGCGGCGGATGTCCCGCCGCTCGGAGTACGCAGGGAAGGAGTAGGAAGCCCCGGGAGCACAACGCGTTGCAGGGAGCTACCTTGTGGACTCACGGGCAGCTCCCGCGCACTGCAGGAGTGCAGCGGCGCTGGACGCCGGATAGCCGGAGTCCTCGCCCCAGCCGAGTCGGGTCTCGACTCCGTGGCACGCTGCTGGCCACGAAGCGGTTAACCCTTCACCGGAATCGGGATGCGCAAGCGTCGTCGCACAACAGCTGGCGGCCATAAGCCGCGTTCGGAAATGCACGTGCCTCGTGCGGTCTCCTGGGCCGCCATGGCCATCGTGGTCGGCGCGATCACTGCCGCACCTCTCCTCGGCATCGGCGGGCCGGAACCCGGCGCGCCCGAACCTCGCGAGCCTTACGACCCGATCGTGGTCACCGGCTTCTCGGGACCCGAATCGGTTCGCTTCGACGCGCAGCAGGGTGTCTGGTTCGTCGGCAACTGGAACGGGCCCGCGAGTGCCACGGACAACAACGGAATGATCAGCGTCGTGCGCGCGGACGGAACGCTCGACACGCTCGACTTCATCAGTGGCGGGCGCGACGGAGCGACGCTGCATGCGCCGCGCGGCATGACGATAGTTGGCGACACGCTGTGGGTGACCGACGTGGACGCCATCCGCGGCTTCCATCGGCGCACCGGGGAGTTCCTGGTCGCGGTGGACATGACGCGATGGGAGCCCGGGTTCCTCAACGACATCGCGGCGGACGACAGCGGCACTCTCTACGTCACCGACACAGGTCGTAACCGGATCTATCGCGTGCGCGACATGCAGTCGTCCATCGCGCTGGAGGATTCCACGCTCGGCCGGCCTAACGGCATAACGTGGCACGCGCGCGAGGGCGTGTTCGTGGTGGTGCCGTTCGGCGGTTCCAGGACGCTGATGAGCTGGCGGGCGGGGGAGGAACTGGAGCCGTGGCGCACGCTGCCGTCGGGCGGCCGTTACGACGGGGTGGAGATCCTTCGGGATGGGCGAGTGGTGGTGGCCAGCCAGGCTGACAGTTCCGTCTATGTCCTTGCGGCGGAATCGACAGGCGGCTTCGACCAGGTCCTGATGCGGATAGAGGTGGAGGGAGCCCCCGCGGACCTGGGAGTGGATGAAGCGGCCGGCCGCGTGGCGGTGCCGTACGTTGCGCGCGACCTGGTCGAGCTCTGGCCTCTGGGCGGCATATGACCGGCCCGGAGAGCGCGGAGGGTTCGCGGCACAACTCCGCGTACCCGCCCTCGGCATTCGGGCGCACCATGCAGGCGATGCGCGAGTCGCTGGGCTCCGCGTGGCTGGACGTGCGCTCGTTCGATCGCCCGCTCTCGCGCTGCGACGTGCGGGACTGCCTGGGGCAGTGCTGCACCGAGGGCACGTCCCTGGGCGATGAGGAGGTGGACGTGCTGCGGGCACTCGTGAGGCACGAGTGGGAGTTCTTCGAGTCGCACGGGATATTCGATGCAGAGCAGCGCATCCAGTCGTCAGGCAGGGCAGGCTCCGGCGGGCGCACCCTCGTAAGGGACAGGCTGATCGGCGAGGTGGCTGCCGACTATCCGGAGCGCTTCGGCCATGCAGCCTGCGCGTTCCTCATTGGGGGCGGCAGGTGTGCATTCCAGGTGCTGTCCGTGGAACGTGGGCACAGTCCCTGGTGGTGGAAGCCCATAAGGTGCTGGATGCACCCCATCTCGCTGGACCGCGGCTTCGTAGGCGTGCCCGACGACCGGCACGACGAAAAGGGCACCCCGGGGCGCTCGCAGGTCACGCGATGCAGCCGCACCGACTCGCACGGCGTGGCCGCCCGTGAGCTCCTGCGGGACGAGATCGAGTGGCTGGGTGCGATACTGGATCGCGACCTGGCCGCGGAACTTGCAAACGCCGCGGCAGAACCCGCGGCAAGCTGAACGATGTCCAGAGCATTCATCAACGAAGACGCCGGCAGCTGGGCCGATCCCTCGAGACGCTTCTCCCTGCCTCCGAAGGACGACCCGGGCTTCGATGCCGCCGCAGCAGCCGCTCTCCTGGACGCCGCGCGCGAGGGAGACACCGGTAGCGCGGAGATGGCCACCGGCTACTACTGGGGCGAGCCCAGGCTGCGCGAACACGTGAAGAAAATCCTCCAGCGCGCCCGCGCCGAGGGGGACGACAGGCTGGAGCAGCTGGCTGAACGCTACCTCAGGTAGCGGAAGCGCGAAACGACCGCGCGGTCGGCCCGTAGGGTAGGCGGGTATCGCGGTGCGCTGCCGCGGCTGCATTCCGACCAGCGCATCCCGTCACAACGATTGGGCGGTCGTAAACGTCCAAACGCATACGCTGCCGCCTGCGAGCGCGCGCCGCTCGCCGGCGGTGTGGGCAGCCCGTTCTCCCCATCTCCCTGCAGAGCCGTGCGCGCCTTCCTACAAGACCTCCGCCACACCGTTCGCGGACTCCTGCGAACGCCCGCCTTCGCGATCCTGTCCGTGCTGACCCTGGCGCTCGGGATCGGGGCCAACAGCGCCATTTTCAGCGTCATCAACGGCGTGGTGCTGCAACCGCTGCCGTACTCGGCGCCCGAGCGGCTGGTGATGATCACCAGCCAGTTCCCCACGATCGGCTTCGACCGATTCTGGGTGTCGCCGCCGGAGTTCGTGGAGCTTCGCGAACACACGCGGGTGTTCGAGGACGTTGGCGCGTATACGGTTACCGCGGTGAACATCGGCGCTGGCGAATCGCCTGCACGCGTCACTGCAGCGGGAGTGTCGGCGTCGCTGTTCAACGTGTTCGGCACACCACCAGCCATGGGCCGCGCGTTCACTGACGGCGAGATGCGACCGGACGCCGAGCCGGTGGTCGTGCTCTCCGACGAGCTCTGGCGTGAGGCATACGGGGCCGACAGATCCATCGTGGGCCAGGCCGTGGAGGTGGACGGGGTGCAGCGAACTGTAGTCGGCGTGATGCCGCCCGGCTTCGACCTTCGGGACGAACGCGTGCGCATCTGGCTGCCGCTGCCGATCGACCCGGAACAGCTGCCCAACCAGCGCGGCAGCCACTTCCTGTACCTCGTCGGCAGGCTCGGCGGGAACGCCACCATGCAGCAGGCGGAAGCGGAACTGGCGAACCTGCTGGGTACGTGGCGTGAACTTGCCGGCGTCACCGGCCACGTACCTAACGACAGCACTCACAGGCTGCAGTACGCGGGATTGCACGAGGACGTTATCGGCGACGCACGCACGTCACTCTGGATGCTGCAGGGCGCGGTGCTGTTCGTCCTCCTGGTAGCGTGCGCGAACATGGCGAACCTGCTGCTGGCGCGCGCGGAGTCCCGCCAGAAGGAATACGCCATTCGCACCGCACTCGGCGCCGGCCGGGCGCGACTGCTCGGCCAGTTCTTCGGTGAAGGCCTGGTGCTCGCGGTGGCCGGCGGCGCACTCGGGCTGCTGCTGGGCTGGAGCGGAGTGAAGCTTCTGCTGGCCGCGAATCCGGACAGCATCCCGCGTGCGGCAGCGATAGGGCTTGATTGGCGTGTGCTGCTGTTCACCGCTGGCGTGGTGCTCACCACCAGCCTGATATTCGCGCTCGCTCCACTCCTGCACCTGGGCGTCGGCACGCTCAACCTTTCACTTAAGGAAGGGGCGGCGCGCACGACGGCCACGGTCGCGCGCATGCGGCTGCGTCGGTCGCTGGTTGTGGGGGAAGTCGCGCTCGCCGTCGCACTCGTGGTGGGCGCCGGGCTCATGCTGCGGAGCTTCTGGAACCGCATGGACGTGGACACCGGCTTCGACCGCGCGGGCCTGACGACGTACGGCGTGGTGCTGCCTGCGGCGACGTATCCGGACGGTGACCAGCGGACCGAGTTCTTCGACGAGCTGCTCCGCAACCTTCGCGAGACGAGCGGCATTCAGGCGGTTGCCGCGATGTCCGGACTGCCGCCGTTGCGCGACGTGAACGCCAACGACACGGAGTACGAAGGCGTGCCGCCAGGCGACCCCAACCGTCCGGGCAACGTGGACTTCTGGCAGTTCGTGACGCCGGACTACGTGGCGACGATGGGTATTCCCGTGGTGGATGGGCGTGGTTTCGCAGAGACGGACGTGGCCGGCGCGCCGCCGGTCGTGATGGTGAACGAGACCCTCGCCAGGCGTTACTGGCCCGGCCAGAGTGCCGTGGGTCAGCGGGTTCGTCCCGGCTTCGGCAACACGCCCTGGTTCACGATCGTGGGCGTCCTGAAGGACGTGAAGCAGGCCGGGATGGATACGGATGCCGGCACCGAGCTGTACTTCAGCTACTCACAGGCAAAGGAGCACCTTGGGAATGCCCCGCGCACGATGAACGTGGTGGTCCGCTCCAAACTCCCGCCGGAGCAGGTGCTCGGCGCCTCACGACGCGCGGTGGCGGCGCTGGATCCCGGACTGCCGCTCGTGGAGTTCAGGACCATGGAAGCGGTGATCTCGGACTCCGTTGCGCGTCCGAGGTTCCTGGCACAGCTGCTGGGAGTGTTCGCGCTCGTGGCGCTTCTGCTCTCCGCGGTCGGCACCTACGGCGTGCTGTCCTACATGGTGACGGAGCGACGCCAGGAGATAGGAGTGCGCATGGCTCTTGGAGCAGACCGCGCCGTCGTGAGGCGAATGGTGCTCGGCCAGGGGATGCTGACGGCGGGTATCGGTATCGTGATAGGGTTGCTGGCGGCGCTGGCGCTGTCGCGCCTGGTGAGCTCACTGTTGTTTGGTGTATCGCCCGCCGACCCGATGACGTTCGTCTCAGTGTCGCTGGTGATCGCCGCGGTGGCGCTGCTGGCGTGTGCGATACCGGCGTGGCGTGCGACGCGGGTGGATCCGGTGGTGGCGTTGAGGGCGTAGAGGCGGGGACTCGGGACTGGGGACTGGGGACTGGGAACCGCCTCCCGGACTGTCATCCCGCGCTTCACTCTCCCTGTCATCCCGCGCGAAGCGTCGGGATCTACTCTCACTGCGCCGAAGCCGGCC
>CAYQAO010000048.1:0-22139 GCA_964415485.1 uncultured Gemmatimonadaceae bacterium | reverse complement strand
CGGTTCGGGCGATCATCTCCTCGATGGACGTGTTCCCGCCGCTCATGCGATAAGCCTGGCTGTTGTGAAGCGGGTCAGGCTTGTTCAGCTGCTGGTTCGCGTAGCCGCGATCGTACGACAGTTGGCGAAGCACTCCATCCTCGATCCACGTCACGCGGCTGTGCGGGGAGCCGTCGCCCGCGAACGGAACGAACGGCGCCTCGGGATCGGATGGATCGGCGCTGATCGTTATGCGGGGGTCGAGCACGAGCTGCCCGATCCTGGAGTTGCCGGTGAATCCCCCGGCCGGTGCCGCATCCTCGAACGCGGAGGAGTCTCCGACGATCAGCCCGGACTCGGAACGTTCCTGCCTGTCCGCCCACGGACCGATGCCCATCTCGGCCGGCCTCCTGCTCAGCGACCTGATAAGCGGCGCCATGAGGTCCGACACCGCCTGCGGCTCCAGGATGACCGTGTACCTGCCCGGCTCTATCGCCACCGGATCCGCCGAACGCTTGCACTTGTCTATCGCAATGCTCGAGAGGCGTTCCGCATCGATCGCGCGCCAGTCCTTGTTCGAGACTCCGGCCCAGCCCGAGCCCGTTCCGGTCTCGTTGCGCACTGTGACGCTGAACTGGGCGCGAGTCTCCGGTATGTACGCGAAGAGACCTGACGTGTTGACGACTCCGTTTCCGACCGCGGAGACCTCGAGGTATCCGGCGGACAGCAGGTCGTCGGCCATGGCGGGCACCACGAGCTTCTGCTGCAGCTCGGAACGCTGCGCCGCACTCAGCTCGTACGTGGAGTCGCTCCACAGCTGCGTGTCGAGGTAGACCTCCGAGGACCGCATGCGACCAGGCCGGTCCACGGGAGCCTGCAGGTCCATGCGACGCTGGATCTGCGTGATAGCCGACCGGATGGAGTCGTCGTCCATCCGGTTGATCGAGAAATAGGCGTTCTGCGCCCTGTGCGTTGCGCTGATGTTGATGCGCGGCTCGGTGCTGTCGCCGGCAGTCGTGATCTCGTTGCGCGCCCAGCGTACGTTGCCGGCCCACCGACTGTATATGTGAAGCGACAGCTCCCAGTCCGCAGGCGCGAGCCTGATCATGCGCTCGAGAAGGGCGAGACAGGCGTCCTGCGACAGGAAGCGGTCGGGCGTGAACAGCGAGCGCGGGCGATAATCCAGTGAACTCACGCTTTCCTCATCCTGTCGGTAATGGCCACCTTCTCGAACCTGGCCGGCACGGCACCCACACCGAACTCGCAGGTCTGGTTTGGCTGGCCCTTGTTGATGCTGGCGCCGGACCAGAGCTGCGTTCCCTGCCCTCCGATCTGCTTGAGGCTCTGCCAGAGCTCGGGCGCACGGAACAGACCTTCGGCGCTGTGAATGAACTTCGTACGCTTGCCGTTCCTCACCTCGTAGACCATCTCGCCGTTGATCTCGCCATTCAGCTGCTGACGGTCCACGGTGACGGCACCGCCGCATATGACGAGACCCTTCTCCATGTTCGCCACGAGGTCGTCAATGGATGCGGAGTCCCGGCCGGGATGCATCTCTACGTTAGGCGGATGCAGCATCGCAATGGCGAGTCCGCCGTCGCTTGACGAGCCGCCATGCGACTTCACAGGCTTGCCGTTCGCGTTGTACCAGTCGGACAGTTCCCCGGCCAGCTCGCGGGTGGTGTGGTAGTCCACGAGCACGCCGTCCCTGATCAGGTCGTAGGTCTCCGGCTCGACTCCCTCGTCGTCCCATTTCACGGTGGCGAGCGCGCCTTCCCTGCTGCGGTTCGCACTGATGTTCAGGAAGTCGGGTCCCAGCTCGAAGTTGCCCAGCTGCTCCTTCGGCGGCGCCAGGTAGCTCGTGCCACCGGCATTGGCCTCGTATCCGAGCACGCGATCCAGCTCGGCAGCGGTGCCTACCGTGAGACCCACGAGCTGCGTCATGATCCGTGCATCCATCACGATGTCGTAGCGGTCCGGCAGGATGCGCTCCGCTTCCACCATCAGCAGCGCTTCCTCCACCAGCCGCGGAACCTCGTCCAGCAGCGGGGCCCGCTCCACGACCTCCCAGCCGCCCGCGTAAGGCTGCAGGATATCGGAGGAACGGCCTGCGCGTCCCTGCGGAGTCTGGACGCCGACCGAGAAGCTGGGCTGTACCGAATAGAGCGTCTGGGAGATGAACGATCCGTCCGTGGAAGCGAAGGTCTTCTCCGTTCGCTGCCAGATGGTGATCATCCCCGCGCCGATCGATGCGTTGCGTGCGCCGCGGTTGTAGCGCGACACATGCTCCAGGTAAGCCCAGCACGTCTCCACCTTCTCGGCCAGCGGAACCTCGAAGGGATCGCGGCGGATCGGCGTCTTCCACTCGCCGGTCGCCACGGGCGGCGGTGCGCCCACGTCAATGCGGCGGCGCCGGCCGCGGGAATTCATCCGCCCCTGTTCGGCTGCCTCGCGTCCCAGCCTCGCGAGCTCGTCAGGCGCGGCGAGAGTGCTGGACGCGAATCCCCAGGCTCCATCCACCAGGGCACGTACTCCCACGCCGGCCATTTCCTGGTCGCGGGCATGGTAGAACAGAGTGGGGGACGGGAATCGAATGTCCTCGAGACGGTTGACCGTGATCCTTACGTCGGCGTAGGTCGCGCCGGCAGCTCGAGCTGCCTCGAGCGCCCTGGCAGTCAGGTCCCGGAGTGCCGGATCACCTGCACGAGGAAGAACGTCGAACCCGGGGAGCAGTCCTTTCAGCGGCGTGTTGCGGCCGCCAAACGCCACGGCTGCCAGGGACGCGGCCTTGAGGAATTCTCGGCGATGCTGAGGCACGTGTTACGCTGTTGATGAATGTGTGAAGCAGGTGAGCAGCGGGCTGCTGATTGCCTTGCGGCAGGGGCCTGTCACTCGATCGTGCGTCGTTCTCCTGAAAGGGACGCGGCCGTCAACCGGAACCCTACTTCCGGATTGCGGGGCCAAAGACAAGCGGCACCGTGGGGCTCGTTCCAGCTTCGAGCCTCGCGGTGCCGCCTGCCTGCACGATTCTACTCGTGCGGCGTCAGGGCGCGACGACCGTCACCGTTCCCGTCCAGCCCCTGGAGCTCTTGTACGTGAACTTGCCGACATTCGGGAAGATCACTGCATGTCCGGGGTTTGCCGGGACCACCGGAATGTTCCCGTCCACCACAGAAGCGAGGTCGTCGAACACGATGTCGTCCTCCTGCGTGGGGTTCAGCGAACGGAACATCACCTTTCCACCCTGGAGAACCGTGATGTCCGTCTGGCTCATGTGCGACGGGCTCGGATTCAGCGTGGTGGACACGCGGTGAATGCTCAGCACGGCGCTGTCGGGCCAGGTCACGCGGAACTTCACCTGGTCCTCGTACGCCTCGCCGAACATGTACGCCGTGGCCGTGATCGTGGGCTCGCTGATGTTGCGCGCGTAACCGATGCCCGACCAGTTGTTGGCTACGTAGTACTCCCGGCGCGGGGTGGATGCAGCGTAGTGCGCGATCGGATAGATCGTGTCGCCCTCCACCGTTAGCAGGGCGTTTCCTCCGGCATCCGTCGCGAACGCGGTGAACCGCCGCACGTGATTGGCCGGAACGAGCTCCGGACCGTCCGGGATCATCCTGAGTCCGCGCGCCTCGTACGGCGTCTCGACCACCGCCACACGAGCCGAGTCGGCAATCGTCCAGTTGCCCTCGAGGCTGTGCATCCTGGCGACCAGCAGAACGTTGGCCTTTGGTGCACTTCCAACGAGGACTCCCTGCGCGTTCACCTTCACCGTGGTATCAGAGGTGGTGTACTCCACCTCGGGCAGGCCGGTGAGCGGCTTGCCGTCCGCGTCCACCGGGCTGACCGAGAGCTGCACGGATTCACCCACCGCCACGTTGATGGCGCCGTGGTTCAGGTTGAGGGCCCAGGGAATGGTGCCCTTGCCCGAGTTGTCCGGCGGATTCGTGAGCGAGTCGCCAAACGAGCAGCCCGCGATGCTCAGAGCGAGCATCGGCACAATCATTCGTCCGACGGCTGCCATTCGGATTCCCTCAGAGGTGTTGATCGGCGTCATGATGTCCTCAGGCATCGCGGTCGATGCATCCTTCGTAGTTCGGATTGATGGCGCGTTCGCTGTTCGGGATGGGCAGGTTCGTGTAGTGCCCATAGGCCCCTCCGTAGGGGAAGTTGCCGGTGGGATACACCTCGTCGGAGTCGTAGCCGTGCACGCGCACCATGCGACGGAGGTCTCCCTGCCGGTGTCCCGTGAGGAACAGCCAGTAACCGCGCTCATCGAACACCATCTTCAGGCGTGCCTCTGCCGAGCCGGGGTCTTCCAGCAGCGGCAGCCCTTCCACTCCGCCCGTTCCCGCAGGCGCCGGATCGGGGCAGGTGCCCGCGTCGGTGCAGGTGGTACGGAGCTGGTTCAGCTTCGTGAGGAACGCAGGGTTGTTGTCCTTCGCGAGTGCCTCGGCCTCGATGAGGCGTGCCTCGATTCCGCTGGCGACCACGATGTCCTCACCATTCTTTCCGGGCGCGGTGGACAGGCCTCCCCACGGCGCGGCCGTGGGAAGCATCCAGGCCGGAAGGACATAGTTGGTGAGCGGGTACGTGGTGCTCTGGCGGGGAGCCGGGATCAGCGGGATTCTCGGATCGTTCGAGGAAGCGAACGGAAGGCCGTTGCCGCCCTCATTGTCTCCGATCGTGCCGAAGTTGTTCTCCGGGTCCGCAGTGTTGCTGATGCCCCAGACCCAGTTGTTCGAGAACGAACCATTGTAGTCCTCCGCGTACAGCGCCTTGTACACGAAGTTCGTTGGCACCTCCGCAACCGTCTCCGCCGCCTCGGCGAAGCGTCCGAGGTTCACCAGCGCGCGAGCCTTTCCTACGCGGGCGAAGTTGCGGTAGCTGGCGCTGTCCGGAATTGACGCGAGAGCGCTGTCGAACTGCGCGATCGCCAGTTCGTACACCTTCTCGGTAGGCTGGCCGGGCATGTAGGTGAAGCCGCCCGGGCTCCTGTAGTCCGTGAGCGGTATTCCGGAGCAGAAGATGTCTGCCAGGTAGATCATGGACATGCCGCGAATGGCGTACATGTGCCCGATCAGGTCCTTGGGGACGAACGGTGCGTAGTTGGTCAGGTAGTAGATCGCATCCACTGCCTGGTTGCGCCCCATGTTGAGGTTGCGGTACCAGCTCTCCACGGTGCTGGAGCGATGGAACGCGTCCTCGTCAAGCGCACGCGAGTCAATCTCCGCCATGGAGTTGGTGCTGAGCGGAAGCACGCCCCCGTCGGAGACGTAGGCTCCCGTCATCAGCTCGTCGCTCAGGCGTCCGGAAACGACCACGTACGCCATGTTCGCCCCGCCGAAACCGCGGCGGAACGCCCACAGGGATCCCCTGTAGAGGGCGATTGCGCCCTCTTCCGACTTCAGTGCCTCGGGGTCCGTGGTGGTGGGAGGAAGCTTGGTGCCCACCAGGTCCTGCACCGAGCAACCGCCCAGCACCGCGGTCAGCGCGATGGCGGCTCCAGCGAAGAGCCGGGCACGATTGCGTCCGATTCGATTCATGAATGACGCTCTCTGCGTTCTATGAGGTGACATCATCGTCCGCTGATCAGTAGTAGAGCTGTACACGCATGCCGTACTCACGCGGCGCGCCGAATGCTGCACCGGCCAGTACTGCGTTGCCCGTCACCGGTGCCGTGTTGATGCCCGGGTCCCGCCCGCGATAGTTGCTCCAGTGATGGAGGTTGCTCGCGCTGAACACGATTGACGCGGACGACGCCCCGATCTTGCCAGCGTATGCAGGCGGCAGGTTGTAGCCGATGGAGAGGTCCTGGAACCGCAGCAGCTTCACCGTCTCCATGAAGCACCAGTCGGTGGCGCGGCGCTGACCCTGCGCGGCAGACGCCGCGATGCATGCCTGATCCAGGTGGCTCGTCTCCACGCCATGCTGCGCCGCCGTGTACTGCGCCATGTTCTTCCTGGCCTGGTTGAACTGGGTCAGCCCGCTGGAGAACGAGAAGTTCGCGTTGATCGTCAGGCGGTTGTTGAACAGGGCCACCTGGTTGCCGATGTAGCCGGTGTACTTGGGCTCGGACGGTCCCACGAACTCCAGGCTGTCGCCCACCCATACCTCGAGCGGATCTATCATTCCGTCGGAGTTGAGGTCGGACCATCCCTTGATGGGATACGCCCAGCGGCCGAACAGCGGATAGCCCTTCTCGATGCGCGTCTCGTTTCCGGTGTACAGGTCACCGCTCGCGCTCACCGACAGGAAGGTGACCACACCATCCGCGAGGCGCGTGAGGCGGTTGTTGCGCTGCGTCAGGCTCCCGATCACCGTGTAGGACAGGCGGTCGTTGTCGAGCACTCGGAGCGAGCCGCTTCCCTCCCAGCCCCAGTTCTCAACGTCGCCAAGGTTCGAGATGAGCGGGCGCACAACCGAGGATCCCACCGAACCGGCCAGCGGTCCGCGGTGAATCGCGTCCTTGGTGTACTTGTGGAAGTACGTGGCCTCCAGCGTCAGGCGACGGTCGAAGAGCTCGATGTCCACGCCGCCCTCGTACTCACGGCTGTGCTCCGCCTTCAGGTCCGGGTTGCCCGGGCTGCCCAGCTCTGCGAAGGAACCCGTGGGATCATCGTTGTCGAGCACGAAGTTCGTGCCCATCGCGTAGGTACGCAGCCTCGCGGTGGAGGACGGCATCACGCCCGCGCTTCCCACGGCAAAGCGCGCGCGGAAGAGCGAGATGTAGTCCTTCAGCGGGAAGAACGACTCCTCGGACAGCAGCCAGGAGGCATTCCACTTCGGATACACCGGCCTCACGGTCTCGCCCAGCGAGCTTCCGGCGTCCTGCCTCACGCCGAACGTGAGGAACAGGCGGTCGTTGCGGAGGTTGAGCTGCTCCTCCAGGTACCAGCCCGCGGTGGCCTGCTCGTCGCCGATGTCGCTGATCTGCTTCGTACCGCTCGCAGCGTAGAGCTTGCGGCCCACGCCCAGGTTGGTGGCGCTGCCGTACAGGTCGTACCAGTGGGTCTTGGAGTAGTTGCCGCCCACGCGCGTGGACGTGCTCAGCCACGACGTCACCGGCAGGTGGAAGGTGGTACCGAGATTCAGCGTCTGGACGAAGTTGGAGCGCCGGCCCGTGTTGATGTAGCCGAGCACTCCCTGGTCCGTGGTGCTCGTGCAGAGCGGGTTGCAGGATCCCTTGGCGGCGAAGTACTCGTCGTCGGTCAGCGAGAGGTCCCAGCCGTAGGTGACGCTCGCCGTGAAGGCGTTGTTGCGCCACTCCGGGCGCCAGTTGGCACTGGCGCTTCCCAGCACGTGCTTGAGCTCCTGCTCACGCGTGCCATACCACTGCTCCCAGCCCGCCATTACGGGAGTCGTGTCGGACTGCAGGCGCGGCTCGGAGAGGAGGCCTGCCATTCCGTCGGATCCCACGCGCTGATACTGCGAGATGAAGTGCGTGCCGAGCGCGAAGTCGGCCGTGCTGCCCATGCGGCCGGTGATGCGCGCATTGACGGACGCGTTGGTGCGGGCGTTCGGGCGAATGAGCTTGCTGCTCATCGTCTGCCCGCCGCGCCCGTGCTCGATCCACGCACGGTTCACGTCAGGCAGCTTGGTCGTCCCGAGCTGGTCCAGGTACGTTCCGCCAAGGAAGTACTGGATGTTCTCGGTGCCGCCGGACACGTTCGCTCCGATGGATCCGGTATGGCCGCGTGCCTGCGGCGTGAACCGCGGATCCTCGAGCATGTTGAAGCCCACCAGCGCTCCTTCGTCCGGTATGCAGTTCCCGTGATAGACGTTGGAGATGGTGCAGGTCGGGTTCGCGGACGCGGCACCCGAGATCGGGTAGCCGAGCTGCTTCACCGGATAGTCGTAGTCCTTCACCTGCGAGAGCGAGCGGTAGTCCCCGTAGAAGCTCCAGCGCGCCGGACCCGCCTGGCCGCGCTTCGTCTTGATGACGAGCACTCCGTTCGCCGCCTCGCTGCCGTACAGCGTGGACGCTGCCGGGCCCTTCAGCAGCTCGATCGACTCGATGCTGTTGGGATCCAGGTCGTCCAGGCGGAAACTCAGGTCGTTGGCGCCATACTGCTTGCTGCCGCCATAGACGCCGGCGTACAGCGTATTGGTGACTGCGGTGGTCGCATCCGTGGAGATCTTCACTCCATCCACGATTACGATCGGGTTGTTGTTGGACTCGATGCTCGAGTTGCCGCGCACGCGAAGCCTGGTGGGTGCGCCCACGCTGCCGCTTCCCGTGGTGGCCAGGAGTCCGGGAAGCCTGTTGGCCATCAGCTGGCTCACGGAGTGCACCGGCGTGGTGAGCATCACTGAGTCGGCATTGGTGACGGCCACGCTGTTCCCGATCTCGAGCCGGCTGCGCTCGCCGGACCCGGTGGTGACGACGGCGCTCAGCACGTTAGGCGCGAGCGTCATCCGGACCACGATGCTCGTGTCGCGCGACAGCGTGACGCGCAGCGTCATGGAGCGATACCCGATGCGGCGGAACGACAGCTCCCGCTCGCCTGCAGGCACCCGCGGAAGCACGAAGTTGCCCTGGTCGTTCGTCTGGGCGCGACGACGGCCGTCCGCAGTCGCGACGGCAACCTGCGGCACGGGCTTTCCGGTCGCCTCGTCAACCACCTGGCCGCGCACCGTCACGGAGTCAATGACCCTCGCGGCCTGCGGGTCCGGCTTCACGAGAACCATGGAGCCACCGTTCACCATGAGCATGCGCAGGTTCGTTCCGGCGATGATTCGCTGGATCGCCTGGCCGGAGGAGATCTCCGCCTCCTTCAGGGTGACCCGATGTCGAAGCGCAGTCGCAGACTCGTCGAACATGAGGCGACCGCCCATCTGCTTCGAGACTTCGCGCAGTGCGTCGCCAAGCGGCGCATTCCGGATGTCCAGGGAGATGAGTGATCGCAACAGCGGCGCATTCGCGTCGGGCGAAGTGACTGTCACGGACAACGTGCTGCTGCCAGCCCCGGCGGCCGAAGCGCGGGGCTCGCTGGTTTGGGCAGCAGCCGTTCCGTGTATGGTGAGCGCCATGACAGCGCACAGCATGATCCTACGCCGCATGCTCAGTTCTCCTCCTGCGGGTTTGGTTGATCCCTGACTGCAGAACCACGGTTGCACATCAACACCAGCATGCTGCGGCATGTGGCACATGCCGCAGCGCACTACGTCACAGCATCAACGTCTTGAACCCAGCACCACGCGATTTCCATCGCGCGAGTAAGTGGCATCGAGCAGTACGGCGAGGCCCTGCAGGTCGGCATACAGGGAGAACGCACGCACGGAACCGGTGAAGCGTCGCTCGGCCAGCGCGGAATCCGCGATGTGTACCTCCACGCCGAAGTTCCGCTCTATGCGGCGCGCGGCCTCGGCAAGCTGCGTCTGGTCGAACTCCACCAGGCCCCTGGTCCAGTTGAAGAACTGGTCCACCTGAATGCTGCGGTACGGGATCAGCTGCCCGGCGGGCGAGAGGCGAACCATGTCGTTAGGGCGCAGGATCACCGACACCGTGTCGGAGCTTCCAACCACCGACACGGCGCCCTCGGCCACGGCCACCAGTTCGGTCGCGTCTGACGAATAGGCGGTCACGCTGAACCGCGTGCCGAGTACCTGGGCCACCATCCTGGAGGTGTGAACGCGAAATGCGTTCGACGAGTCGCTTGTCACCTCGAAGTAGGCCTCGCCATCGAGGTGGACGTCACGCGAGCCCTCACCGAAATCGTGAGGCAGGAGCAGCGTTGACTCACCACTGAGAATTGCGACGCTGCCATCGGGGAAAGTGAGCGAGAGGCGCTCACCGGCGTTCGTGGCGTACGTGCGGAACTCCTCTGCCGCGGGCTGGTCCTCGGACGGCACTCCCATCCTGACGTACAGGAGGGCAGCGGCAGCGAGCGCTGCCAGCGCAACACCGCGCAGGAAGGTGCGCCTGCCACTCGGCTTCCCGGCGTCTCTCACGAGACGCAGGCTCGGCTTCACCTCCCTCGCGGGTGCTGAGGGGCCAACCACAGTCGCGTCTTCCATCCCTGCGCGAATGCGATCCCAGAGCGCATCCGCATCCAGATCCACCTGCCGGCTCTCCGCCCCTAGCAGCTCCCAGGCGCGCTCGATTCGGCGGAGTTCTTCCCGGTTCTCTTCTTTATATGAAAGCCAAGCACCGAGCACCTGGATGTCGGCCGCAGTGGCCCGACCACT
This sequence comes from uncultured Gemmatimonadaceae bacterium, assembly GCA_964415485.1. Classification (GTDB taxonomy): domain Bacteria; phylum Gemmatimonadota; class Gemmatimonadetes; order Gemmatimonadales; family Gemmatimonadaceae; genus JBBQHX01. Next base: position 11,969 of record CAYQAO010000048.1, on the reverse strand, counting down.
CAGGTATCTCAGGAGGACTGACTCGTCCATCGGCTGGTGCGACATTTCGGTAAGGTTCATGTTGGAATCGGATCCCCCCTTGAGACGCGAGGATTTCGTCGCACCCTACGTGATCCCGCACACTTCTTTCGGCGCACCTCAGCCTGCCCTGCCGGCGAGCTCATTCCCGCCACGGAGCCAGCTGCTTCCGGAGCGAGGCCAGGGCGCGGAGCATGTTCATCTCAACCGCCTTGTTCGAGATGCCCAGCACCTCGGCGGCTTCGGCATACGAGAGGTTCTGCTGGCGAACGAGGAGGAACGTCTCGCGACAGCGCGGAGACAGCGCGTTGATCGCACGATGTATTGCGTCGCGCAGTTCCGACTCCCGGGCGTAGTCGTCCGAGCCCTCTCGCGAAGGCAGCAGGTCCAGGCCGGAGTCCGAATACTCTTCCGCCACGTTCCGCTCGTTCATGGCCTGGCGTGAGCGGCGATAGCTCACGATGTGATTGCGGAGCGCACCGAACAGGTACGAGCGCAGGGAACGTGAGAGCTGCCACTTGTGACGGTGTCGCCACAGTGACAGAAAGAGTTCCTGCACGAGCTCCTCGGCAGTCTCGCGCGAGCGCACCTGGCTGAACGCGAATCTCAGCAGGGATCGCGCGTGCTCCTCGTACAGCTCCTGAAAGGCAGCTACGTCTCCCGCATTGATTCGCGTGACGAGCTTGTGCTCCGTCAGTGACGACTCGCTGTGTTCGGGCGACGCAGAACGCGGCGGCTCTATTTTCGGGTCCTCCAGACAGCAGGCAGCGGACTGGCATCTGTATTTCACGCCCGCGAACTGCATGCAATGGAGGAACGTGACGGTCGTAGTGAGGACCGTCACGCAACTGCTCATGTTGTCGCAGTACCCATTGCGCCGCCCGCGAGGCGTTGCATCGGTACAGGACGCAATCCAGTACTCGATACCCTACAGCGCACCCGCGCGATTGTTACTGCGCGGGCAATTGGGTTACGCGTATGTACTGCGAGGGGTTGAGATACGCGCGACTCATTTCGTGAATGTCCGCAGCCTTCACTTCCTTCATCTGCTCGCCGTAATGCTCCAGGCTCGCGAGCGGGCGCTCCATCTGCTCGTACAGGCTGATGACGCGGAGCCAGAAGGAGTTGTTGCGCGCTGATGATTCCAGCTCACGAGCTATCTGCTCGCGCACCTTCGCCACCTCATCCTCCGTAGGACCTTCGTTGCGCAGTTTCTCAATCTCTGAGAAAACCGCTGCACGCATTTCATCCACACGCTCGGGCGCTGCATCGAAGGTGATCTGCACCGAGTAGGTTCGCTCCGGTATGGTGCGCACCTGCGGAGACACACCAACCCCGTAGGTACCGCCGAGGTCCTCCCGCAGCTTCTCGCGCAGGCGTGTGCTCAGTACGCTGGCCATCGCGCTCAGGGCGAACTGCTCATCTTCGGAGTGCTTGAACTCGCCGTGGAACACGATGGAAGTGCGCCCGCGCGGTTCACGGCCGAAGCGGAATTCCTTCTCGATCACTCCTTCAGGCGCACGCACTCCGTTGTCGCGCCAGCCGCGACTTCCCTGCGTGGAGGGCAGACCGCCCAGGTAGCGTTCAACGAGGGGACGGATGGAGTCCGGATTGAACTCACCGACCATCACGAAGGTGAAGTCGCCCGCATCAGCGAACCTGGCCTTGTAGATCTCCAGTGCCTTGGCCGCATCCATGGAATCGATGCGTGCGGGCGTCAGGAACCTGTTGCGAGGATGTCCCTGCGAGAGCGTCGCGGTGAGCGTGTCGGAGAAGTGAGCCTCTGGGCTCGCCGAACGACCCTGGAGCGACGTCTTGGTGCGGTGCTTCCACGACGCAATGGCTTCCTCGTCAAGCCGCGGCGACGTGAAGTGCAGGTGCACCAGCTGCAGGAACGTCTCGAGATCGCGAACCGTGGAGCGTCCGGAGACAGTCTGGCTGTAGGCATTGATGCCTATGCCGACCGAGAGGATCTTGCCGACGATCGCATTCCGCAGCTGGGATGAGCTGAACTCACCCAGTCCGGACAGCGCCGGGAGGGAGCGCGCGAGGGTGGCATCGAGAAGCTGCGCGTCGGACAGTACCGAAGTGCCACCCCAGCTGTGCCCGGAGAACAGCACCTGGTCCGGCGTGAAATCCGTGGGCTTGAGGAGCACGCGTGCGCCGTTGGACAGGCGCCATTCCGTCACGCCCACTTCCGGAACCTGCTTCTCCTCGACTATCGAACCTGGCGTGGGGAGATTCTCCAGCAGGGGTCGCGTGCTGACCACTACGCGCTCCGCCGGATCGGGAGACAGCTCCGCACGCCGCACTTCATCGAGTACCGCGAGCAGTTCCGCTTCGGTCGGCACTTCAACGTCGTCGCTCTCGGGCATGAGCGCCACGAGTGCCATGTTCTCGCCGGAGTGCCACCTGCGCGCGATCTCGGAGATGTCCTCCACCGTGATCGTCTCGAGCAGCTCACGCGCGAGCGCCACCTGGTCCTCAATTGACGCGGGCGTGCGTCCGCTCAGGAAGTGGCTCACGTACGAGGATGCGTACGAGGCCGACGTCACCTTCGAGCGGGTGATCATGCTCTGCGTGTACCTGCTGCGAGTGGAGCTCTTCTCCCTGGTCAGCTCCTCCTCGGTTATGCCATGCCGTGCGATGCGCTCCACCTCCGCGAGCGAGGCGTGCAGGCCGTGCAGCACGGACTCGTTTCGCACGCGCGCGGACACCACCGTGTGAGCGTTCATGCCTCCCACGTATCCGCCGAAGCTCGTGCTGGCCGCGAGGAACGGCGCATCCGAACGGCTGGCGATGTCCCGAAGGCGCTGGTTGAGGGCGGAGGCGAAGATGGACTGCGCAATATCCTCGCGCATGCGCTCAACGCTGTTGATCGGCGCGGGGTGATACTTGTGCACCAGCTGCACGCTCGAACCGGTGAGCTCGGGATCGGTGATCACCGAGGCCAGCGTGTTCGGGTTGTCCGGAATCGTGTAGCGCTCGTGTGTCCGCGGGCGACGCGGCGACTCGAGCTTGCCGAACGTTGTCGCCAACTGCTTCTCGATCTCCTCCACGTCCACGTCTCCAACTACTACCACAGCCATGAGCTCGGGGCGGTACCAGTCCCTGTAGAAGCGCTGGAAGGTTTCGCGATCGGCATTCTGGATGCGCTCGGGCGTGCCGATCGGGTTGCGATCGAGGTAGCGGGACTGGCCGAGCAGCATGCTGTCGGTGCGCGACCGAACACGGGTGCCGGCACCCAGGCGAGCACGCCACTCCGCCAGCACCACGCCACGCTCCGCTTCGATCTCCTCGGTATCGAGGCGGATTCCGCGGCTCCAGTCGGCCAGGATGGCGAATCCGGTGTTCAGCGCATCGGGACGATTCGTCGGAATCGTGAGCCGATAGAGGGTGTGATCGTACGTGGTGGATGCATTCAGGTCTCCACCGAAGCGCATCCCGATGGATTCCATGTAGCTGATCAGCGCCTGCTTCTCGAAGTTCTGCGTTCCGTTGAACGCCATGTGCTCGAGAAAGTGCGCGATTCCAAGCTGGTCGTCGTCTTCCTGCAGGGAGCCGGCGCGCACCACCAGCCTCAGCTCCACGCGATCGCGGGGTTCTCCGTTCTCGCGAATGTAGTAGCGCAGTCCGTTCGGCAGCGTGCCGGTGGTGACTGCGGGATCGAACGCGAGTTCGGTGAACGTGGTGTCCGCAGCCTCCACGTCCGTTGCCGCCCCCCATGCTTCCTGCGCGGGCAACTCCTGCGGAGCGAGGTTGAACAGTGCAAGTAGGAGGGCGGAAACCGACGCGTGGCTAAGCAGAGGCAGAGATCGCATATGGCAGTGACTCGAGTCGTCCCTCCGGTGCCCTGGTCGGGCAGGTGAGGCATCGCCGGAGTGAACTGAATCCGTCATTGACCGCAGCCTCACGACGGTTCTCGCTTCTAGACGCAGCAAACCAGCATTGCCCTACACTTTTCGGGCAGTGCAGCGGTGGTCAGGGGGCTCCGCGCAGGCGGCGTGACAGCCAGGGGAGGAGCAGGAACGCAGCGACTGCTGCAAACAGCCAGGATCGCGGAACTTCACTGGCGCGGACGGCACTCTGTGGCACCTCGACCTCGGGACCCAGCGTTGCGACGAGGCTCGCGAACGGCGCCTCGTCCAGAACTCCGGTGGTCGCGAGTCGGGTGCTGGTGCGATGTGCGACGCCCGCGACCAGGCCTGACCACCAGTCGCGGTGCGCCTGCAGAGCGTCATCTCCGCCGCCCATTCTCCATCGCCAGCTGTCGCCGTAGCCCACCACGGTCACCCGCCCGTTGTCAACGCGACGCGCTGCGACGGCAACGCTTGCATCACGACTCTCCAGCGCCAGCGCATCCGAGGCAAGGCTTATCGGAGTGAGCGCCAGCGACCTTCTGGGTTCTTCGGCCTCGCGGTCAAACGGTTCTACCGCTTCGATCCTCCGTGCCAGGTTGCCCGCGGAGAGCGGTGCCATGCCCTGCACCCTGCTCGCAGGCCCGGACAGCACTATGCCGCCACCGCTCCTCACGAAGCTCACCAGTCGCGCCGGCGGCACGGTCGCCAGGGTATCGAGTGCCACCACTGCCGCATAACGCGCCGTGTCAGGCACCGCGGACGGACCCTGCGTGACGTCTCCGCGCGGGGAAAGCGTAAGCCTCGCATCCACCTTCCAGCCCCGCTCCTCGAGCGCGGATGCCACCATGCCCGACTCCCAGCCAACACGCCCGAGCACGAGAACGCGCCCGAACGACAGCGAGTCCTGCAGCTGGCTCCGGGCTTCGAGCGACCCGGCCCTGACGCTCACGGACCTCACCGGCGTGCGGGCAACGAAGTTCGCACCGAACGCCCCTGCCTCCACCGAATCAACGACCCCGTAGTCGTCCTGGAGAAAGACCATGGTCCCTTCCGGCGCAGCAACGCGAACTCGCGTACCGCCGTCCGGATCGGCAACCGGGTCCACGGTGGCCGCGAGCGGCACGAGGCCGACTCCGTTCCACGTTGCGCGCGACCCGACTGCACTCAACGCTCCCAGCCAGTCGCGATGCGCCGGATCGAGCGCACCGTCAATCGTGACGTGAACTCGTTCGGGAGCGAGCACGGTGCTCCATCGCGGCAGTTCCTCGGCCAGTTCGCCCAGGCCCACGGCCTCCACCGCGCCTTCCTCTCGCTCGAGGAGCGACTGAACCAGGAGCCACGCTATGAGTGCGAGCGCAGCGCCCTGGCCGAGCAGTTCCAGCCAGCCGCGCAGCCCGGCGGTCGCGGAGCGTTCAGCGGGTGAGGGCATAAACCACGATGTTGACTGCGATCTTCGTAGGATCCTGCTCCATGGTCCTCTTGGTCTCGGTGAGCTTCATGGACCATTCGGAGCTGTAGTCCTTGTTGCTGTACAGCACGTCTATGCGATCCCCCTCCATGATGCCGAGCAGGTGCTCGTGCACGAGGTTGTCGCCCCAGCCGTTCAGCTCGTGGCTGGTGGCCACGGGTCCGTCCTCGAACTCGAAGAAGCAGCGGTAGAGCAGGTGATCGTTGGGGACCTGGACCAGCTTGCCGAACATCCTGGTCAGCTCCTCCGTCATGGTCTTGTGGAAGACCCCGTCTATGTCGTGGTTGTGATCGTCTATGAACAGGAACCCCCCGCGCCTGACGAACTGCTCCAGGTTCTGCCGTTCCTTCGCAGTGAAGAACACGGGCATGTGGCCCGTGAGGAACACGAACGGGTACTCGAACAGCTCGTCCGAATCGAGGCGCACGTTCGCCCCGGTGGGGCTGACGTCCAGGGTGGTGTACTTCGCCAGCACGTCAATGACGTTCTGCGGCACCAGGGATGCGCTCTCCCAGTCGCCGGACGCGTAGATGCCCGTGGCGAAAGTGAACGGCTTGCTCATTGCGAAACTGTCCATGGAACCAGCCCGGGGCGGCTTCCCACGCCGCGCTCGAGCCGACGCCTCGTGGCTACCAGCGCGTCAGTCGCATCCTCGCCCCTCAGCAGCGACTGGATGGCGCTGCCTAACGGCTCGGCGATGTCGCGCGCCTGGGTGAGCGCAGCCGCATATATCAGCTGCAGCGAGTCGCTCGCCGCCGCACCATCCGCCTCCGCCAGCTCGACGGCACGGTCCAGACGGAGCAGCAGCGACTTTCGCGCATCCTCTGCCTGTTGTCGCGCCACCCTGTCGCGCACGTTCACCGGATCCCTCCCCGTCAGGCGAATACGGTCCACATCCACCGGGTCCGTGGTCAGCAACCCTCGAATCCAGTAACGGTTCGCATCACGTATTCGTTCGAGAAGTCGGAGCGCGTTGCGCATGTGCACCAGTGCAACAGGCACCTGCACAATGCTCAGCTCCCGCTCGGCCGTGCGCATCTCCTCGGCTGCCTCACGAAGCACCAGCGAGCTCGGGGTGTTCCCCACGAAGCCCACTCCCTCCACGTTCTCCAGCTCGAAGATGATGGACTCCACCCTGCCGCGAAGCGCTCCCTGCTGGACGCCCAGTCGCAGCGACTGCGAGATGTAATCCTCCGGCTCGAGCTGCGGCCGCTTCACGAGCAGGGTCTCGGCGCGCATGATCAGCATGCGCTGGCTGAGGATGGTCGTGTCAATTGCCGCGGCGCGCGCAGCGGTGATCTTCACGTCGAGCGGCTGCCTCGGGTCGTTGATGCGAATGGTGCGCGTCTCCGATTCACCCCTGCCGGGTCCGGTCACGTCGTTTGCATCCCAGGCTATGGCCCTGATGTGCAGCACGTCGCCGGGGTGAAGCTTCATGGTGTCCAGCAGGATCGCTCCCTGCAGCCGCCCTGCGCGCCGGCCATTCAGGCGCGTGCGCATGAACGTGGTGACGGTCGTCTCGAAGCGCTCCCCGCCGCCCGACGTGTACATCATCTCGAACTCGGCACGCGCCAGGCCGATGTCGTCGTTGAGCTCGGCGTCCAGGTCTATGCGGCCCTTCGGCTCCAGGTACAGCGTGTCCCCCGAGGGTTTCGACAGAAGCACGGTGGGCGGCTCGTCAGGCACCGGCTCCAGTACCAGCAGGCGGTCGTGAGAGCGGTCGAACAGCCTCACCACCATGGGCTCGGCCGGCATCCGCACGGGAAGGTTCCAGGTGTCGCCAACCGCGGACACCTTCATTCGCGTGCCCGTGCTGTCCATGCCGAGCATCGCGCCCATGCTGTCGAGCAGGCCCGCCGCTGCGCCACGGCCGCGGATGTCCACCGTGCTTCCAACCAGCGCCGCAATCGACGCGGGATTCTCCACCGCAGGCCTCTCGCGGCCTGCGTATGCGGGTTCCGTGACGTGCACGGCGATAGGGCTCAGTCGGCTGCCAAGCAGCGCTGCCGTTCCGGTGCCCGGCCTGAGCAGAACGTCCCCCACCCGCGGCGAGACCAGGCGCTCCATGGTGCCTGACGGCATGAGCGTCGCGGCAAGCGTCAGGCCCAGCGCGACTCCGAACGGTACCAGCGTGGCACGGAGGGCCGTTCGGCGTATTGTGGGACGGATGTCCACTCGTGCGGCGCTGCGCTCCAGCACTGCAAGCACCTCCGCCGACGGACCGCCCGAAGGCTGCACCACCGCCGCGAGCGTGTAGTTCAGCGACGGCAGCCGCTCTTCCAGGAATAGCGCAACGCGCGCAAGCGAGCGTGCGTTGCGCCCGAACCAGACCACGACTGCAGCCGCCGCAACCCCCAGGAACAGCACGGCGGGAACGACCGCGCGCCGCACCTCCACGGGGAGCGCGAATGCCATGTCCAGCAGGGCGAACACGAGTAGCGCTGCCAGCGACACACCCGCCGCCCAGAACACCGCCGCAGCTGCCACGGCAATCACCAGCGTTGTCCGCGCACGCCGCAGACCCGTCAGCACACTCATTCGGCCGCTCCTCCATCCAGTGACACGGCCGAACGAGCAGTGCGACGCTGCAGAAGCATGCTCAGGATTCCGAACACCAGCGCAGCCGCCAGCAGCCAGGGCACGAGCGGGGAACGCACGACTTCCACCCCGGGAATGACGGACGCCAGCACGTTGCCCACCGAATCCCCGGCAAGTGCCGCTACGCGCACACTGTCGGCGGGAGGCAGCTCGCCATTTCCGCTGCAGGGGCCGGTGAGTTCGCTCGCAAGACGCCTGAATCGCGGCTCGAGCACCAGGTCACCGGCCACGGGGATGTTGATCGCCACCGTGCGCACACATCCCGAACCGTGCGCGACTTCCACCGCTGCAGGTTCGCCGTCCACCCAGCGGGCAATCACCCGCGCGCCCAGCGTGTCACCAGTGTACCTGGCCGTGCGCTCGAACGGCGCGACCACAACCGTCGCTCCGCTCGTCACGGCGCCAACGGAATCCGGCTCCGCTTGCATCTCCCAGTCGGCCGCAACAGCCTGCGCTTCGCCATCGGCCTCGCCAGGCAGGGCGGGCCAGTGCACCAGCGCACGCGGCGCAGCGGCTGCCCACGCGGAGTCCTCCGCAGTCGGCGTACCTCGCGTGATCCTCGCCGCTGCACCAGCCGTATCCCGCCCGGTGCCAGGCAGCGCGAACCGCAGCGGATCGGCGGCGTCACCGTCGAATGCGGCAGCCGACGCCTGCCCGGAGCCGGCGCGAGCGGCCACCCTCACCAACCGTACGGTACCCGGCCACAGCGCCCGGATGGAGTCGGTTGCGGCGTCGAACTGCTCGTTCGGCAGCGGTGATATCACGGCAAGCTCGAATGCATCCGCTCGCTCACGCATGTCGGACGCGGTGCGCAGCGCAGCGATCAATGCCGGCGACAGCGCGCCTCGTGAGGCATTCGTGGCCAGGTTCGCGAGCGAATCGGAAACGTTCGCTCGCACGGCCACCGCTGCCGAATCGTACAGCACGATCGCGTCGCCATCCTGAACGATCGCCATCGCGCTGTCCGACACTTCCTGCGGATCGGCGACGGCACGAGACCTGTCCACCAGGACGATGCGCGCGAGATCCCGCTTCGGTGGATCGAAGACCGGCTGCGCGAGCGCAGCACCGAACGCGAGGATCAGCAGCACGCGCAGCAGCATCAGCAGCACGTCCTGCAGGCGCAGCCTGCGAGCACTGGCACGAACGGGGCGCACCGGCGCAAAGCGCGCCGTGGGAAGCGGCACCGTGCGCGGCTCGCGCGTGACTATGAAGTGGATGGCGACAACGGCCGCTGCAGCAATGCCGGCCGCCACCATGAACATCGGCACAAGGAAACTCACTGTCGTGTGGCGCTCGCGTCCGATGTTGACAGCGGAGTGACGATCTGCCGGATTATCCTGTCCGCCGGCTCTCCCGTCACCGCACGCTGGTACACTGCGCCCTCGGCCCTCCAGCTGGAGGCCAGCTCATCGCACCAGCTGGTGAACGCGCGCTTGTACTCGGCAAGCCCGGCTTCGTCCAGCGGCCTGCGCACGGACGCCTCTTCCGGATCCACCACGAGTGTGCCGAGATCGCGAGGGTCCAGTTCCTCACGAGCTATCACGTGCACGGCGAACACCTCTGTTCCGCGCGCGAGAAGCAGGCGTGCCTGCTCGAGCAGCGCATCCGCATCGCCGAGGAAGTCGGTGACTATCGCGATGCGGTTGCTGCCGCGCAGCGTGGACAGCACCGGGGTGAGCTCCGGGCTCCCGCCTGGTGCGGTTTTCGACAGAATGCGCAGCACGTTGGACGTGGTGCTCATTCGCGCGCGCGGCGGGAGTACCTGCGCTCCTTCACCACTTACGACAGCAACTCCTACCGGGTCCCTGTCGGACTGGGTTACCGCGCACAGGCCGAACGCGATGGAAGCGGCAAGCTTCCACTTGTCGTGTCCGGGAACCGGATACGCCATGGATGCGCTGGCATCCAGCAGAATCGAGGTTCGCAGGTTCGAGTCGTCGTGCGTCTGCCGAATCGCCATGCGCGATGTTCGGGCGAAGAGCTTCCAGTCTATCTTCGCGGCTTCGTCTCCCGGCCGGTATTCGCGGTACTGCATGAATTCCGGGGACGACCCGACTCGCTTCGACCGATGCCCACCCTGATACAGCCCTCGCACGACGCGGCGCGCGGGCCAGTGCATCCCGCGCACGCGATCGAGAAGCGCCCCGTCCGTCAGGTGCTCCACTTCAGACCTTTATGTCGCTCTTCGGAACCGGAACGTGGGCGAGGATGTCGCCGATCAGGTCTTCGGACGCAATTCCCTCCGCCTCGGCGGCGAAGTTCGGGAGCACCCTGTGGCGCAGCACTGGACGTGCCACGCGCTGAATGTCAGACGGCTTCACGGCCATGCGGCCCTCGAGGAGGGCGTGTGCCTTTGCGCCAAGAATCAGCGCCTGACCGGCACGAGGCCCCGCTCCCCAGCGCACGTACTTGCGAACGCGCTCGGGCAGGTTCTCCTCGCCGGGGCGAGTGGCACGCACCAGCTCCGTCACGTAGCGCACGAGCGGGCGGGCGACAACGACGTCGCGCACCATCACCTGAAGGGCAATGGCATCCTCCGCACTCACGACTGCACGGATGTCGGCTCCCGAGCGACCGGTCGTGGACTCGAGAATGGACATCTCGTCCTCGAGCGTGGGATAGCCCACGTTGATCGCGAAGAGGAAGCGATCGAGCTGCGCCTCGGGCAGCGGATACGTGCCTTCCTGCTCGATCGGGTTCTGGGTTGCGAGAACGAAGAACGGCTCGGGGAGCGACATCGTCTGCCCGGCCGCCGTAACCGTATGCTCCTGCATCGCTTCAAGCAGGGCGGCCTGCGTGCGCGGCGGTGCACGGTTCACTTCGTCCGCAAGCACGATGTTCGCGAAGATCGGCCCGCGAACGAAGCGGAACGACCGCTGTCCCGTGCTCTGGTCCTCCTCCAGCAGCTCGGTTCCCGTGATGTCGCTGGGAACGAGGTCCGGCGTGAACTGGATGCGGCGGAAGTCCAGGTGCATCGCCTCCGCCAGGGAACGAACGAGCAGTGTCTTGGCAAGTCCCGGCGCGCCGATCAGCAGCGCGTGACCACCGGCGAGAATGGTCATCAGGACCTCGTCCACTATGCTCTGCTGTCCGACGATCCGCTTCGCCACCTCCTTACGCAGGTCGCCTACGGCCTTGATGATTCCTTCGGCATTTCCTGCAGCCTCTCTCACAGCCGTGGCCTTACCCTCAGCTACATCCGTCATGCATCGTCCTCGTGCTTCATAGTCAAGTGGCGCGCGAATCATGACCACACACGGCGCACTGGCCGCACATACGTGCGCCGACCGTCCCCTGCTGAGACGCTGGCGTACATCAGTTCCCTACACTCGCGCGCCGGTGCAATGCGATCGCACCGGCGCGTACAGCGTTTCAGCGTACAGGAACGAGGTCGGCGCAGGCGAGTACCGTCCTGTCCGACAGCGAGCGCATGACGGCGATGAAGTGTGAAGCGTCGCCAGGTACGCGAACGTTCACGTTGCCCCTGAACTGCGCGGTGCCATCGCCGCGCACGCTGAGCGGCGGATAGTTGCTCTCCCTCCCCACCAGCACCGCAGCGCCCTGATTGCTGCACTGCCCGCGCTTGATCACCCAGGCGAGCCTTTCGCCGGAGCCGCCGGCGCGAATGGTGATGTCAGCGCTGCTCCGGTTTCCGTTGCCCGGTGTTATGCGAACCTGCCCGGGGTGCTCTCCAACGAAAGTGGCGCCCAGCGCGGGTCCCGACGCAACCGATGCGGAAGGGGACGACTCTACGCCAGGCTCGCCCTGGCTTGTGGATGCACAGGCGCCGAGCAGCGCGGTTGCCAGCACCGCGCACGACACACGGAGAACGCGCTCCATTCTCACACTCCTTGTACGGATGATGTAGGGTGGCCGGACGCGCGCCTCGTGCAGGCAGGCCGCATCCGGCTTCCGGGCAGGTCACCCCGAGGCAATCGCCCTCGTGAGAGGGACGCAGTTTTCTCGCTAAGCACTACGGACGAAATCGTGCTTCGAGCGAGAAAGCGCTGTAGCGGAGTGGA
>CAYQAO010000047.1:0-22351 GCA_964415485.1 uncultured Gemmatimonadaceae bacterium | reverse complement strand
CGTGAGGCTTCTTCATTGGCTCCGATGGCAGACGAACCTCCGCTTCGCCACACCCGAGCCCTCGCCGCCGGCCGAGCGCGGAGCATCGATCAGGAAAGGTGGAGCGCTCCGCGCTTCGCATTCCTCAGCGATAGCAGTTCTAGTCCCGAGTCCCTGGTCCCCAGTCCCTCCGCAGTTCGCGCTTGACTCGGTACCTAGGTACAGGGCTTACCTTGAATTCAGACGACGGAGCTGCACCCGTAACTGACTGAACGAAAAGGAGTTAGCCATGACCACCCAGGCCATTGGAGCGAGCAGGACCATCCTCCGCAGCGACGAGCTCTCGTGCCCGTCCTGCGTTACCAAGATCGAGAAGGCACTTCAGGCGCTGCCAGGCGTGGAGTGCGCCAAAGTTCACTTCAGCGCGGGTCGCATCGAGGTGCTGCACGATCCGGCGGTCGCGAAGACCGATGAATTGACGGAGGCCGTTCGGCGCGTCGGATACGCGGCGCGTCCGTCCGCATTCTGAACCTTCCTCACATCCGCCCCCGCTCTGACGCGCCTCACGAGGCGGCGCCGCGGAACGGGGGACGACAACGGAGGAATCGAGATGTCGAGCATCATCGGCAGGTTGACTGCCGGACTATCGAATATTGGCGAGCGTCGGCTGCTGCTGACGCTCGCGAGCGGCGTGCTGATCGTGCTTGCTGTGGTGGCACGCTGGGGCGTCGGCTCCATGACCATGTGGAGCGTCTTCATGGTGTCGGCAGCGGTCGTGGCCGGGAGCGACATCGCTGTCCGCGCCTGGTATGCGCTGCGTGCGCGGAGCTTCAGCATCGAGCTGCTGGTCACCGTCGCGGCAGGTGGTGCACTCATTATCGGCGAGTATTGGGAAGCCGCTGCAGTGACCTTCCTGTTCATGCTGGGTGCGTGGCTGGAGGCGCGCACCATGCGGCGCACGCGCGGCGCTCTGCGTGAGCTTCTGGACGCCGCCCCCGCGGTGGCAACCGTGCTGCGCGACGGCGAATCAGTTGACGTGCTGCCTCACGAGGTACTGCCGGCCGAGACGGTGCTCGTCCGTCCCGGACAGAAGATCCCGGTGGACGGCGAGGTGCTCGACGGCTCGGCCGCGGTGGACGAGAGTGCGATCACCGGCGAGCCTGTTCCCGCCGAGAAGGTGAGGGGAACCATCGTGTTTGCCGGAACGATCGCGCACGGCGGCATGCTTCGCGTCCGCGCAACCGGCATTGGTGCGGACACTACTCTCGCGCGGATAATCCGTCGCGTGGAGGAGGCGCAGGAGGAGCGAGCACCCACGCAGCGGATGATTGAACGCTTCTCTCGCTGGTACACGCCTGCGGTCATGGTACTCGCGCTGCTCGCCCTCGCCATAACGAGTGACGTCGGGCTCGCCCTGACTCTGCTCGTGGTGGCATGCCCCGGTGCGCTCGTCATCTCGACGCCGGTATCGGTTGTCGCCGGGATCGGAAGGGCAGCCCGAAACGGTATCCTCATCAAGGGTGGCGAGCACCTGGAAGCCATCGGGCGTGTCACCACGCTCGCCGTGGACAAGACCGGCACGCTCACCGAGGGCAGGCCGCGTCTCATGGAGGTCGTGCCGCTCGAGCACTCGTCTACGCCAGGCATGGCGAAGGTCGGCATGTCTGATGGAAAAGCCCCGGCTCACGGCTGGTCGGCTCGGTCGGACGACATTGCGAGCATTGAACGCGACCTGGTTCGCATCGCCGCAGTCGCGGAGTCAGGCTCCGCCCATCCACTCGGCCGTCCCATCGTGGAGGCAGCGAGCAACGACGGGCCGCTGCCGGCACCAGATGCCCTGGAGGAGCACGCGGGAATGGGAGTCAGCGCAATCATCGCCGGTCAGCGCGTGGCCGTGGGGAATCGCCGCCTGATGGATCGGCTGGGAGTCGAGTTGAACCACGCGGCAGAGCGGGAACTCAACGCGCTGCGCGGTCGAGGTCGCACTCCCGTGCTCGTCGCTATCGGCGACGCAGTGGCGGGGCTGCTGGGCCTCGCCGATTCCCCGCGCGACAGTGCAGCCTCGGCGTTGGCAGAGCTCGAGAACGCTGGCGTCAGGCGAATCGTGATGCTCACGGGAGATGACCCCGTGGCTGCTCGCCACATCGCTGGCCGCGTTGGCATTGGGGAAGTGCGTGCGGGCTTGCTTCCGGAGCAGAAGGTGGAGCACGTGCGGAGACTTCAGGCGGAGGGCGAGCACGTCGCCATGCTCGGCGACGGCATCAACGATGCCCCGGCCCTCGCTGCAGCCGATGTCAGCATCGCAATGGGGGTAGCTGGCAGCGACCTCGCCATCGAAACCGCAGACATCGCGCTCATGAGCGATGACCTGCGCAAGGTGGCCGAAGCGATCGGGATCTCCCGCGCAACGCTGGGCAACATGCGGCAGAACCTGGCAATCGCAATGCTGACCGCAGGAGGGCTGCTTGCGGGCGTGCTCTCAGGGCACGTTCACATGGCGGCCGGAATGCTCGTGCACCAACTCTCGGTGCTGCTGGTGGTTGCGAACGGAATGCGCCTGCTGCGGAGGACGGAGCCAGGAGGCGTGCCGCATGCGACACGTGCGCGATCGGGAAGCCGCTACTGTTCGCTGCCGGTCATGCGGTATCTCTGCCCGTCAGCTCCAGGACCATCTTGATATCCGCACGGGCGTAATCCGTGGGAGGAAGCGGTACCTCCACGAAACCCAGTGAGCGATAAAGCGAGATCGCCGGCGTCAGGCGCCTGCTGCTCAACAGCTCCACCCGCGAGGCACCGCGACGACGCGCCTCGTCTATCGCCGCCTCGCAGAGCATGCGACCGATGCCGAGACCGCGTGCTTCCTCGCTGACCGCCATCTTCGCCAGCTCGAACGCATTGTCGGGCTCGGCGACAAGCGCGCACGTGCCAAGGATTCGCGGTCGAGTGTCAGCGGCCTCCTGATCGGAAGTCGGGTTGGTGTCGCGGGTCTCCTCCGCCATCAGGATCGTTCCCCCGTGAGCCAGGATGCTCTCGGGATGATAAAGCTGCTGGCGGTCGGGCTCCTCCACCTCGAAGAGCTTCTCGATCCAGGCGAGGTTCAGGGCACTGAATGCCTCACGATGATCCGCTCGTTCGGGATCGAACGATACCACGCGCACCGAGCGGCGGGCGCGTTCCGCAGACGGTTGGCTTGAAGGGTGGTGATTCCAGGACATTAGCGCTGTCGCCGAGGAGGCGAGAGGAAGATGTGGCGAGCTGCGACGGGGTCAGGACGACGCTCCTCGGGCCAGCCTGACAGAATATCGCCTGCGTCGCTGCTAGAGCACCCGCGTCAACCGATCGGCCACCCACTCGCTCACGCGCTGCCACCACGGTCGGCCGGCGAACTGGTCGGCGTCAATCTCGATCGAGTGCTGAAGGTCCGCCATGAAGATCTCGTTCATCCGCTTGCCGACGTCCGCGTCCAGGACCATCAGCGTCACTTCCTCATTGAGCGCCAGCGAGCGATTGTCGAAGTTCATCGTACCGATGCTGGTCCAGACGCCATCCACCACGAACGTCTTCGAGTGCAGGGTGCTGGGCTGCCATTCGTAGATTCGAACGCCGGCTTCCAGCAGCCTGGCGTACCTGGCTCGCCCGGCCTGCCAGGTCATGCGGATATCGGTGCGTTCGCCGCCCACCAGAAGCCTGACGTCCACCCCGCGCCTTGCGGTGCGCGCGAGCAGGTCCACGAAGTTGTCGTCAGGCGCGAAGTATGCATTCGTTATGTAAACGGAACTTCGCGCTCCGGCTATCGAAAGTGCGAGGAAGCGCTCCGCTGCCGTACTGCCAAGGGTGGGAGCGGCGTACAGCAGGCCGGCCATGGTGCCGTCGCCAGGCGCAGGCTCCACCGTGGCGCGCGCGGTTACCAGTACGCCCGTGGCCTCCGCCCATGCGGCGGCAAAGGCCGTGGTCAACTGGAGCACTGCAGGACCCTCGAAGCGCACGTTCGTCTCGCGCCATGCGAGGTTCGTGTAGCCGTCGCCCAGCCACTTGTCGTCCAGGCCGAAGCCGCCGGTCCATCCGATCTGTCCGTCCACCACGACGGCGCGCACGTGCGAGCGGTTCTGCAGCCGCCACAGGCTCCCGACGCGCAGCGGACGGAATGCCACCGCGAGCACTCCGGCCTCCTCCAGCTCGCGCAGCCTCCCCTGGTCCACCTTCGAGCCGAACGCATCGAACAGCATCAGCACCTGCACGCCCGCGCGCGCCCGCTCGACGAGTATGCTCGTGAGGCTGTCGGCCACGCTCCCGCTGATGCCGTAGTAGTTCTGGACGAGAATGGACCTCTTCGCCGAACGCAGGTCGTTCCACAACCTGGGGAAGGTACCGTCCCCGTTCAGGGCGATCTCCACCAGGTTGCCACTGGTGAGTACGGTTCCCGTGGCCAGGGCGACGCTCAGCGGAAACTGCGGCTCGTTCGCTGCAACCGGGGCTCCGTCCAGCCCGACGCCGCGCACCCTCTGCACGTCGGTGCCGCGCGTGATGAAGAGGAAGCCCGCGAGCGCCAGAACCAGCAGGATGCCAACTACGGTGGCGTACAGCCCGATCAGTCCGCACCTGACGACTGTCCGCCTGGAGGGCAGGCGGAGACGTGGCCTGCGGGCGACTGTCGCCGCCCCGGGTCCTGCCTCCGCGTCAGGCAGGAGCGGCCACGCCCGACGTGTCGTCCGCCTCACGCTCCACCGGCAGCCCCTGGCGTGACCAGTCGCCGTAGCCGCCCGCCAGGTTGATGACGTTCGGTATCCCGCGCGACTTGAGCACGCTGGCAGCCATGGACGACCGGCCGCCGCCCTGACACTGCAGCACGAGCGGCCTGTCGGTGGGAAGCTCCTCCAGCCTGTCGGTGAGGTAACCTACGGGGATGTTCGGAACGCCAGGCAGGTGTCCCGCCTGCCACTCTGCGCGGCCGCGAACGTCTATCACGTTCACCTCGCCGCGCTCCAACATTCCGGCGAGCTCGCTGGCGCTCACCTGCGGCACCTGGCCCAGTTCGCGTCCGGACTCCTGCCAGGCGGCCAGAGCGTCGCTCCCGAACACGCCGGCCACACTATCAAGGCCGATCATGGCCATCTCGCGCGCCGCCCGCTTCGCACAGTCGCTGCACGAGTCGTCCACCAGGAGCCACACGTCCCTGTCGTAAGGCACGAGCCATCCCGCCCAGGTATTGAAGCTCCTGTTGAGCGGTATGTTGATGGTGCCGGGCACATGTCCGGACGCATACTCCCGCGCGGGGCGCACGTCCACCACGAGGCCACCGGCGTCCAGCACGCGCGGCAGCTCGTGAGGCGGGAGGCGAACCGGGTCGGGCATCTCACCGAGTATTGCCGGACCTTCCTTGTTGATCCGCTTCATCTGGGCGAAGTAGCGCGGTGGCTCGGGCTGCCCCTCGAGCACCATCCGCACGAAATCCTCTTCGTTCGTCGTACCCACTCCCCAGTTGCCGATCTTCTCGTAGCCGACGGTCGAGGAGGGAAGTGCCCCCAGCGACTTGCCGCACGCCGAGCCGGCGCCATGACCCGGCCAGACGATCAGGTGGTCCGGAAGAGCGCGAAAGCGTTCCAGAGAACGGAAGAGCGTCCGAGCGCCCGCTTCCATGGTGCCGGTGACGCCTGCCGCCTTCTCGAGCAGGTCCGGCCGTCCCACGTCGCCCACGAACACGAAGTCGCCGGTGAGAATGCCCCAGGGCCCGGATGCCGCCGGCGTGTCCGTGATCACAAAGCTGATATGCTCGGGAGTGTGTCCGGGCGTGTGCATCACGTCCACGCGAATGTTGCCGACCATGAAATGATCGCCGTCCTTCAGCAGGCGGGCGTTCGCATCCTTCGCATACGAGTACTTCCAGTCCGCGTCGCCCTCATCCGAGAGCAGAATCTGGGCTCCGGTGAGCTGGGCCAGCTCTCTCGCGCCGCTCACGAAGTCCGCGTGGATGTGGGTCTCGCTCACGTGGGTAACGCGGAGCCCTTCCTTCTGCGCCGCCTGCACGTACTGGGCGACGTCCCGGTTGGGGTCGACCACGAGTGCTTCTCCGGTGGCCTGGCAGCCGATCAGGTAGCTGGCCTGGGCGAGGCTGTCGTCGTAGAAACGCTGGAAGAACATGGCTGGATCTCGTTCGGGCCGAGTGCCTCGCGGGCCCGCCGCGAGGCGGCATTCAAGCAAAGGTACAGCACGCGGGCTCAGCAGGCGAGCACGTGAGCCAGGTTGGCACCAGTGCCGGCGGACCGCGAGATTCTGCCGTACCGGCTTCCGCCTGCAAGAGTCTGCCAGCTCAGGCCGCAGGCGAACCAGACTTCCCGATGCAAACCTTTAGACGCGTCCTACGAAAACTGACCGCCGAGAAGATCGGATGGCTACTGCTGCTCGGCTTCCTGCTGTGGAGGATATCGCCGCAGGCTGCCGCGGCTCTTGGAGTCGCGTCCATGAACGAGCCCGCTCCCGCGTTCGAACTCACGCTGCTGGATGGCACGAGGATGAGCAGCGAGGATCTTGGCGGCCAGGTGGTGCTGATCAACTTCTGGGCGAGCTGGTGTGGACCCTGTCGGGTGGAGATGCCCGGCTTTCAGCGCGTGTATGACGAGTTCGCGGATCGCGGCTTCGTGGTGCTTGGCATTTCCACGGACGCGGCCGGCAGGCGGCCCGTGGAGGCCTTCCTGGAGAAGCACCACATCACGTACCCGGTGGCGATGGCCACGGGCAGAGTCGTGAACGACTACGGCGGCGCTCGCGTGCTGCCCACTTCGTTCCTGGTGGATCGAGCGGGCCGTGTGCGGCACGAAGTGAGGGGCTACTTTGCCGAGACGGCCCTTCGTCAGGCGGTTCGTCGTCTCGTCGAGGAAGGGGAGGTGTCGCCTGCAAACCCCGACACGTCCGGAGCGATGCCGGCCGGCGGCCGGCTGGTGACGCAATGACTGACGCCATCCCGATCAGCTACGCGGTGGCGTTTCTCGCGGGAGTCGTGTCGTTCCTCTCGCCCTGCGTTCTGCCGCTGGCACCGAGCTACGTGACGTACGTGACGGGCATGTCGCTGGAGGACCTGGCGTCAGGCGACCGGGGCGTCGCCCGTCGGCAGGCGGCGCTGCATGCTGCGCTGTTCATCCTCGGGTTTTCCCTTGTCTTCATCGCCCTGGGAGCAACGGCCACCGTACTTGGTGCGACGCTCAGGCGGCTCCTGCCGGCGCTCCAGCAGGCAGGTGGCGTGATGATCACGCTGTTCGGACTCTACCTGCTGGGCGCGCTCAGGTTGCCGTTCCTGATGAAGGAACGGCGTATCCAGCTGTCGCGAAAGCCAGGCGGGCGAGCGGGCTCAGTGCTCGTGGGCATGGCGTTCGGAGCAGGATGGACGCCCTGCATAGGGCCGGTGCTCGCTTCCATCCTGCTGTATGCCGGCATGCAGGGGAGCATGGGTGAGGGAATGGCACTGCTTGCGGTTTACGCGATCGGGTTGGGAATACCCTTCTTCCTGGTTGCGGTGGCTTTCAACTGGTTTCTCGCCGGCACACGCACACTTCGAAAGCACGTGCGCGTAATGGAACGCGTTGCGGGTGCCTTCATGGTGGTGGTGGGAGTGCTGCTGGTGAGCGGCCGCTTCACGCTGCTTTCGAACTACCTTGCTGGCCTCGGTCAGCTGATAACGCTGGAGCTCTGACTCGATGGCCGGTATGGAAGTTCGGCGCCTCGTATGGTGCGCCGCGATCGCGATCCTGACTGCGTGCTCGCCTGACGCACCGCCTCCTGCGCGGGACGCTGGCGTGGCGCTCGCGGCGGCTGGAACGGGCACCGATTCCGGCGCCGTGCGCATCGTGCTGGGTGGTGTGAACCTCACCGGCGTGGGTTACGACATCGGCAATCCCGCTGCGCCCATCACGATGATCGAGTTCAGCGACTTCGGCTGCCCCTACTGCGCACAGCATGCCCTGCAGACCCTGCCACCCATCAGGTCCGAGTTCATTGACAGCGGTCGGGTTTTCTACAAGTACGTGCCGTTCGTTATCGGGATGTTCCCTAACGGCGAATCCGCTGCGCGCGCGGCCGAGTGCGCGGGCGACCAGGGTGAGTTCTGGCCCATGCACGATGGCGTGTACGAACGTCAGAACGACTGGAAGCGCGGACGCGACCCTGTTGGCGTGCTGACCGAGGTGGCCGGAGGTGTGGTGCCTGACGTGAACCGCTGGAAGTCCTGCTTCGAGAGCGGAAGCCCCGATCCGCGCACGCGCATCGCAACCGAGGCTGCCTCACGACTCGGCGTTCGCGCGACGCCGACGTTCTTCATCAACGGGCAGATGGTGGAAGGCGCCCTGCCGCTGGGCGTGATGCGCGGTGGCCTTCGTGCAATGCTGGAGCAGGCGCGGCAGTAGCAGCCGCCTGCGACTGGCGGTCGGGCAGCACCTTCAGTGGGTGCCGCCCAACCGCCTTCGCTTCAACCGCCCGCTAGTCGCGCGTCACAACTCCGCAGGCGATGCGATCTCCGGCGTTGCCGGCCGGGTCGGTACGGTAGTCGTCCGGACCCGCGTGAATGACCACCGCAGCTCCGTCGGCATCCAGGAGCGCGTTCTCTCCCTCGAGCGTTCCACCTGGAGATTCACGCTGTACGGACACGGTGCTGTCCGGTGTAACGGTGATGTTCGCCATGTCGCCGAAGTGAGGCCCCTCGGGATTCTCCGATCCGTGCTGGCGGTTGGTGGGGTTCCAGTGTCCGCCGGCCGACGTGAACGGCGGCTCGCAGGCTCCGACGGTGTGAAGGTGAATCGCAAGGTCGCCCGGCGGCAGGCCCGTCAGCGTGCCGGAGATGGCGATGCCGGAGCCGGCGTCGGCCAGAACCAGGGTGCCGAGCTCCCTTCCGTTGGCGTCGCGCATGGTGGCGCTGGCGGTTGCCGCCGGCGCTGCTGAACTGGCCGGCGTCGCGCCGGTATCCCCGGGCAACATCTCACGATCGGCGTCGCTGGTGCAGGCCGTGATGGCCAGGGCGCAGGCTGCTGCTGAAAGCAGGGTTCGCATCCGGTGTGGCTCCGTGAGGGTTGTGAACGTGATGTTGAACGACCGGCCAGGGCGGCCAGGCTGCCGCTGGTAAGGTATCGGGGCGGCAGGGTGCGTGCCGCCGGCCCTCGCGGAACCGCGCGCTCAGCTCAAGGTCGGCCTGCGGCACCCCACTTGCGGCGCTCCTGTCAATTGCAGCGTCACCCGACGTGAGCAGGCAATCTGCGCCAGGCGCGGTTGCAGCCGTTGCGCGCGCCGGCCAGCAGCAGACACGATACCCTGGAGGTGCAGGACCATGAAACGACGAGAGAGGAAGAACGGGATGGGCCTGGTTGGCGCGTTAGGCGCCGGGGCCGCACTGATGTACTTCCTGGACCCGGCGCGCGGTACCCGGCGTCGCCACCTTCTTCGCGACCAGCTGGTGCACGCTCGCAAGGTCGCGGGCGAGTCCGTCGGAACCACGTCCCGGGACCTGCGCAATCGCGCCAGAGGAATTGCAGCGGAAGCCCGATCCAGGGTGAGCAGGCGCGACGTGACTGACGAAGTGCTCGTGGAGCGCGTACGCAGCATGCTCGGAAGGGTGGTTTCTCATCCGGGCGCAATCACCGTGGCCGCGGAGGGTGGCCAGGTGACTCTCGGCGGACAGGTGATGTCGGACGAGGTGAGCCGGCTGCTGGCAGGTGTGAAGCGCGTGCGTGGCGTCCGAAGCGTGGAGAACAGGCTTCAGGTGCACGAGTCGGCGGAAGGCGTATCGGCGCTGCAGGGCGGCTCCAGGCGCGATGGGCGGCGATCCGAACTCGCACAGGAGAACTGGACGCCGGCAGTCAGGCTGCTGGGCGGCGCCGTGGGGGGCGTTCTCGCACTTTACGGTGCCAGTCGCGGAGATCGCATGGGATCGGCGCTCGGCCTCGCGGGGATGGGCCTTGCCGCACGAGGCGTCACGAACCTGAGCGCCCGGCGCCTGACGGGAATCGGGGCTGGACGTCGCTCGGTGAACGTGCGCAAGACCATCACGATCAACGCGCCAGTTGAGCGCGTGTTCGAGTACTTCGCGGAATGGGAGCGGTGGCCTGAATGGATGTCGCACGTTCGCGAGGTGCAGCGTACCGGAACCGTTGGGGGCAACGAGCGCACTCACTGGGTGGTGGATGGTCCCGCTGGCGTTCCGCTTCGCTGGAATGCGATGACCACCCGGTTCGTGCATAACGAGGCGATAGGATGGAAGTCCCTCGAGGGCGAGCGAATTCGCCACTCGGGCCTGATTCGCTTCAGGCCCACGGATGACGGCGCCACGGTGGTGGATGTGCAGATGTCGTACAATCCGCCCGCAGGAGCGTTCGGCCATGCAGTCGCCGGGGCTCTACGGCGAGATCCCAGGCAGCAGATGCACGACGACCTCGCGCGCCTCAAGACCACCATCGAGCAGGGGCGCGCTCCGCACGACGCGGCGAGGCGAGAGGCGGGCGACTCGAAGACGCGCGCCGAACTCGAGGCCGGCGAAGGGTCGGGTGGTTCGGCGGAGCCGCAGGCGGCTTCCTGAGTGAAGAACCGGACGCATCAGTCGCGAGTGAGGCTGCCCGGCCATACGCCGGGCGGTCCGGCGGAATATTCTCCCACGCACGACCACCTGCACCGCCGGCGGGCGCCGGGCGATGCTCCCCCCGCGGTGTACACTCGCTAACATACCGATAGCGCCCGTCCAGGCATCGGGCCACCGGGCCGGGCGGCGCATCCTCCCGGCCCATCGTCAACTCCGACCCGGCAACCGCACGTCATGCAGCAGCGAAGCCTGCAGCCTCACGAGTCCGCGCTGAACGAACCGCCTTCCTCCAGCTCCTCGTCACGGTCCACGCTGCGTGGCCCGATCGTCTGTGCGTATCGTGACGATGGGGCCGGGGCGGCGCTCGCGATGGCCGCTGTCCTGGCGCGGTCGCATGGGGTTCAGGTAGCTGCGGTAGGCGTAGCGCGCCCGCTGCCGTTCGCTGCTACGCTGCTCCTGCATGCGTCGCGCAATGCCATGGAGCGGGAACGGAAGGAGCGGGTTCTCGGTATCGCGATCGAGCGGTTGCAGGAGGAGTTGGCCGGGGTTCCCGATGCGTGGGGCGCCTATGCCGTCGTTGGCCGCTTTACGCCTGCAGTCTTCCAGTATGCGCGTGCATTCGGAAGCGACCTCATCGTCGTGCCCGCGGTTGTCGCCGAGTCGGGTCGAACGGAGCACAGGGCGGCAAGGCGCCTGGTGCCCGGGGCGTGGCAGGCGGTACTGTCCGTGCCGCACGATTGGCACGTCACACTGCCGGAACGCGCCGTCGTCGGCGTGGATTTCGCACCGGATGACGAGTTGCTGGTGCGGGCAGCCGTCGCCGTCATGTCTGGTACGCGGGCTTCGCTGGTTCTCGCGCATGTGTCGCCGAGCGAGAGCTCCGAATGGTCCGGCGAATGGCAGGCGGAGTACACTGCGGCTGCCACGAGGCACATGAATGATTTCGTGGACAGCCTCGAGCTCCCGGGGCACGTTCGGGTGGAAACGATGGTGGTCCACCACGAGAGTGTGGCGGCCAGGTTGCGGGAGTTGGCTGAAGAGCTCGCTTGCGACCTGCTCGTGATAGGGAGCGCGGAGCCGGCCGCTGCAGGCGAGCGCTCACCCATGCGTCTGCTCGGCGAGACTGCCGAAGCGCTGCTGCACTACTGCGACCGTCCGCTCCTGGTCGTTCCTGCGTCTACATCTCCGGTGGATCTGGAGCGGTCGGCGGCGCTGGAGCTGCCTGCAGAGCGTCCGCGACTCTCGCGCATTTTGGTGCCGCTCGACGGATCCCTGGTCAGCGAGGAGGCGGTTCCGTACGCTGCCAGCATCGCACGTCGAGCGGAAGCCACGTTGCGCCTGGTACACGTTGAGGCGGAGACCAGCCACGAATTGCTGCCGGTGACGTATCCCGCCGACCTGCTGAGGGAGCCCGTTCTCGACGGAGTGAAGGTGCAGGCGGAGGTGCTTCAGGGACCGGTGCAGGAGGCCCTGCTCGAGGATGCGAGGAACTTCGGAGCAGACCTTCTGGTGCTCACGAGTCGGGGACGCGGTGGCGTGAAGCGTGCCGTGTTGGGAAGTGTGGCCGATCGGGTTATCCGGCACTCCGAGGTGCCGGTCCTGCTCGTGAGGCCGAAAGGTGTGGAAGGTGCAGCTGCCGACACTTCCTCGCCTGCGGACAAGGGGGGTGACATGCGGGCTCAGCCGGGGCCGGCTGCGGAATCGGGCCCGGGTACCGGAGCGGACGATGTCGTCTTCAGGCGTGTGCTGATTCCGCTCGACGGGTCCGAGACGGCGGAGCGCATCATTCCGCACGCCCTGGCGGTCGCGGGCACTGAGGGAGTCCATTACGAACTCGTGCGAGTGCATCCGGTTCCGGTGAATCCCGCGCTTCCGGCCTCGGTGCCCGTGCTGGGTCGGCAGCTGCCGGAGAACGACGGCTACCTGGAGAGCGCTGCGGCCCGACTCGCGGAGTCCGGCGCACTGGTGACCGTGCATGCCGAGCGTTCCGTGGCGGCAGCGGAGGCAATCGTGAGGCGTGCCGAAGCTGCCGGAGCGGATCTCATAGCCATGACCACCCGCGGGCTGGGCGGAGTTGATCGGATGCTCTTCGGCAGCGTGGCGGACCACGTTCTCCGCAACGCACCCGGCGCGGTGCTGGTGCTTCGTCCCTCGGAGGTGGACCATCCCGGCATCCACGCTGGAGCGCACGTACTGCCCGCCCCGCGCGGTGAGTGAGGGCGTGCGCACTCGGATGGGTTCTGCGCATTCGCGGGGGCGGGGCCTGGCAGTGTAGGGGTTTGCCCTACCCGAATCGGGGTTGCTTCCCGCCTGCGGCAACCGGCTGCAAGGATGATAGTTCAGATACTGGGCTGCTTTCCCACACCGGACTTCAGGGAGGACACCATGCTGAGACTTCGCGACATCATGACGAAGGACGTCATAACCGTCACTCCGGACATGTCGCTGCGTGACACGATGGAGCTGTTCTCCAGCCATCACATCAGTGGCGCACCCGTCGTGCAGGGCGGCAAGGTGATCGGCCTGATATCGGCGACCGATATCCTGGAGTTCGCCAGCAATGCCGCACGAGCGGTCGCGGAACCTGCGCCCGAGCCGTTCCCGCAGGACCTGCCGGAGCCCGACGACTGGGAGCCTGACGAGGTGCCCGAGACCGGCTACATCGCCGAGCTCTGGATGCGCAGGGATCCCGAGGCTGATGATTCGCCTGCGCCGGCAGTTCCTCGCGACCCGCTCGACATGTACACGGTGTCGGATGCCATGACTCATGGTATCTACGGCCTGGCCCCGGATGCGCCTGCATCCGCTGCGGCGGAGAGCATGCGCGCCGCGAACGTGCATCGGCTGCTGGTCATGGACGACGGCAAGCTTGTCGGCATCATCACCACCATGGACCTCGTTCGCGCGGTGGCAGACCGCAAGCTGGTGAGACGCACCTACGTGTTCGATCGCTCGTGATGCTGTCGGGTGCCGGTCTTGCACTCGCACCTGCACCCGTGATGGATAGTCCTGGCCGCGGTGAAGGCCGCGGCATCGCCGCTAAATGGAGAGTGATATGCTGAAACCGACGGAACTGCGGGAACTGTGGCGCGACCTGGCGGATCGCGAAGTGCTCAGCGTGTACCTGGACAGTCGCGTGACGGACCCGGCCATGCGGGATTCCTGGCGAGCGGCCATGACGAACGCGGTCCGCGCTGCGGGGGCGAACATCTCGAGCAGCGAGGAGCGGCAGCGCTTCGAGAAGGCAGCTTCGTACCTGCGGGATCCGTCGCCACCGCCGGGCGGCGTGTGGGGTGCGCCCGGCTGGGTCGCCTTCGCCACGGAGGACGGACTGCGCTACGCGGGTGACCTTCCCGTGCAGCCGGTGCCTCACGCGGAGTGGCGTCGCGGGCCCGTGGTTGCGCCATACATGCGTGCGCTGAAGCAGCATAATCCCGTCTTCATCGCCCTCGTGGAATCGCGCTCGGCGCGCATCTATCGTTATGCGCTGGGCGGCCTGGAACTGCTCGAGACTCTCGAGGCGCAGACCGAGGACATGGGCTCCAGCGGTTCGATTGCGACTGGTCGTTCCGTGAACGCCGCGAGGAGCACCGTCAGCACCGAGAACGCGGCGCGCAAGCGACAGGCCGTGTTCAACAGGATGGCTGGCGACCTCGCTTCGCGACTGGAATCCCTGGCCGGCGAGGAGGCTTTCGTGCTGATAGGCGGCGCGTCGGAGTGGGCGCACCATGCGTTCGACTCGCTCGGCCGCAAGCTCAATGGGCGCGCAACACTGGCCGACAGCCTCCATCAGGATGCGACGGATGCGCAGATCGTGCGTGCCGCCAAGGATGCAGCGTCCTCCCTGCGCGGGAACAGGGGCAGGGAGATGGTGGAGTCGCTGCTCAACAGGGGAGGCGGACATGCGCGAGCGGCCGTGAGCATTCCCGAGATCCAGCGCGGTCTCCGGATGAACGCGGTGGACCTCCTGCTCGTGTCGCCCGAGTTCATACGCAAGCATGAGGATGTTGCTGAAGACATCGTGCGCATGGCGATCGAGCAGGGTGCCGCCGTGGAGGTCCCCTCGGGCGAGGGCGCCGAGAAGCTCGATCGCGACACCGGAGGCATGGCGGCGCGCCTGCGGTTCGCGATTGACGAGACCCCGGAGGAGGATACTGCGGAGGCGGCGTCTGGCGGTGCGGCCAGATGAATGGAAACCCCGCGCCGAGGCTTGAACGAATAGCTGTCGGCGTGGACTTCGCCGAGCCATCCAGGGCTGCTGCCGCCTGGGTGGCTCGGTCCCTGGCGCCTGATGCGGACCTGCTGCTGCTGCACGCGGTGGATCGGGCCGTGCCTCACGATCGCGTTGCGGAGTCACCGCCGCATGACGAGGGGCGGCTCACCGCAGCCATGCAGCTTGCGAAAGAACGACTCGAGGCGCTGGGCGAACTCCTGCCCGCCCGCTCGGTCGCCGCCAGGGTAGGGAGCGACCGCCCCGCGTGGGTGATCGGCCAGGAAGCCGAGGCGTGGGGCGCAGACCTGATCGTGGTGGGGCCGCACGGCTCCGACCCGCCGGAATGGAAGCGACTGGGCAGCACGGCCGAACGACTCGTGAGGGTCTCGCCGATTCCCGTGCTGACGGTTCCGATTCCGCCTGCGTCGGTACCTCGCACGATACTGGTGCCGATAGATCGCGTGGAGCTCACCCCGGCCGTGCTGGCGTGGGCAAGGTTGCTCGCCGAGCGGTGTGGATCTTCGATCACGCTGCTGCACGTGGCGTCGGATGGCGACAAGGACGCCGACGAATGGCTCGGAGACGTGTCCCGCGAACTGCCTGACGGCACCCGGCGCGACCTGATCGTTGAGCGCGGAGCGTCAGGCAGCGCTGTGGTGGCGGTGGCGCGCCGAATAGGCGCAGACTTCATCGTGATGGGTCGCCGCGGTCGCGGACGGGCGCTTGCGGCGGTACTCGGCAGCACCGTGAGCGAGGTGCTGCGCGCGAATCTGTGCCCGGTGCTCGTCGTTACCGATCCCAGTGACGTGATTCTCGATCGGTGGGACGAAGAGGAGTGAAGGCGGCCGGCGATCGCCTGCAGGGATCGCGGTGACGCGTTGTCATACGGCGAATGAATGCCGGCAGGGACGCCGCCGCTAGATCCCCTCCGCGACGCTCTCGGCCTCGTCCACGGCAACAGACGCAACAGGAACGAACTGGCCCACGCTCGGGTCGTACGAGAACACCTCACCGGTTTCCAGCTTGTACACCCAGCCGTGCAGATGCAGGTCACCACGCTGCAAACGTTCGGCGACCGCCGGGTGAGTACGCAGGTTCTCGAGCTGCGCGAGCACGTTCTCCTGGATGGTGGCCATGAGCAGGGGGGTACCGGAGAGGTGCGCGTACTTCTCCTTCATCAGCAAGCGCGTGCTCTCGGCGTTCGACATCCAGGCACTTACGGCCGGAAGCGGTTCGAGCACCTCCGGCGTCAGGAGGCCCTGCATCGCTCCGCAGTGCGAGTGGCCGCAGATGATGATGTCGCGCACCTGCAGGAGCGCCACTGCATACTCGATCGTGGCACCCTCGCCTCCGTTCGTCGCTCCGGCAGGCGGAACGAGGTTGCCGGCGTTTCGCAGGATGAAGAGCTCCCCGGGGTCCGTCTGCGTGAGGAGGTTGGGGTTGATCCGCGAATCCGAGCAGGTGATGAAGAGCGTCTCCGGCTTCTGGCCGTGCGCGAGGCGCTCGAAGAACTCACGATCGGACCGAAAAATGTGCTCCTGGAACCTGTGTACCCCATCCACCAGCTTCTGCATCCTGAGCCCTTCATCAAGGTTTGTGTGGCCCTGCGATCGCGGGTCGCTCCTGCAGGTCGCAGACTAATGGGCGCCCGGCTGGCGGAGTAGGGCGCAGGATGCATGCTGCGTCACCCTGGAATCGAGCGACTCCCCGAACGAGTGGCGATGCACTCAGCTGGAACGTCGCTCGGCTTCCACGAGCGACAGCAGGTACCTGCCGTATCCGTTGTTGCGCAGCGGGTGGGCGAGAGCCGCCAGCTGGTCCACGTCTATGAATCCCATGCGCAGTGCGACTTCCTCGGGGCAGGCAACCTTGAGCCCCTGTCGCTTCTCGATAGCCGCGATGAAGCTGGACGCTTCGTAGAGGGAGTCATAGGTACCGGTGTCCAGCCACGCCATGCCGCGGCCGAGTATGCTCATGCGAAGCCTGCCGCGCTTCAGGTACTCCAGGTTTACGTCCGTGATCTCCAGCTCTCCGCGAGCCGAAGGTCTCAGATCCCTGGCGATGTCGAGAACGTCGTTGTCATAGAAGTAGAGCCCCGTCACCGCGTAAGGCGAGCGGGGATTCGCGGGCTTCTCCTCGAGGTCCAGCACGCGTCCGTGCGCATCGATCACCGCAACGCCGTAGCGCTCCGGGTCACGCACGTGGTAGCCGAAGATGGTGGCGCCTTCGGTATGGGACGCGGCCTGCTGCACGAGTGCCGTGAGGCCATGCCCGTGGAAGATGTTGTCGCCCAGGATGAGAGTGACATCGTCGGCGCCTACGAACTCCCATCCCAGCAGGAACGCCTGTGCGAGTCCGTCAGGTGACGGCTGGGCAACATACGAGAACGACATTCCCCAATCGCTTCCGTCGCCGAGCAGCTGCTCGAATCTGGGCAGGTCAACGGGAGTGGACACGATCAGCACGTCCCGAATTCCCGCCAGCATCAGTACGGACAGCGGATAGTAGATCATCGGCTTGTCGTACACCGGAAGGAGCTGCTTGCTGACCGCCCTCGTGATGGGATGCAGCCTTGTACCCGACCCGCCGGCGAGAATGATTCCCTTGCGCTTGCGCCCGCCCGGCCGTTCGTGCGGCGTCGAGCCGGTCATGCGGTGTTCGCTCCCGCTGCAGATGACTCGAGTCCGAGGCGCTCCCCGCGATAGGCACCCGACCGGACCCGCTCCCACCAGGAGCGATTCTCGAGGTACCAGGCAACCGTGGACCGGAGCCCTTGCTCGAACGTTCGTCCTGGGACCCAGTTCAGCTCCCGCTCCATGCGTCCAGCGTCGAGTGCGTAGCGCAGGTCGTGTCCGGGCCTGTCCTGCACGAATGCCATGAGCCGCTCGTATGAACCCGCGGGATCGGGGCGGAGCTCATCGAGAATGCTGCAGACGGCTCGAACCACGTCAATGTTGCGCTTCTCGTTATGCCCGCCTATGCAGTAGGTGCTGCCCGGAACGCCATCGCGCAGCACGGCGAGAAGCGCATCGGCATGATCGTCCACGTGCAGCCAGTCACGCACGTTCTCGCCGGTGCCGTAAACCGGGAGCTGCCTGCCCTCCAGGGCGTTCAGGATCATGAGCGGGATCAGCTTCTCCGGAAACTGGTACGGGCCGTAGTTGTTCGAGCAGTTGGTGGTGAGAGTGGGCAAGCCGTACGTGCGGTGCCATGCGCGCACCAGGTGGTCGGCCCCTGCCTTCGTTGCCGCGTATGGAGAGTTGGGCCGGAATGCGGATGCCTCGTCTGCGAGTTGGCCGGGGTCGAGCGACCCGAATACCTCGTCCGTGGACACGTGCAGGAAGCGGAAGCGCGAACGGTCTTCGGGTGACAGGTCCTGCCAGAGTCGCCGGGCCTCCACAAGGAGCGTGTAGGTGCCCAGCAGGTTCGTCCGGACGAAGTCGGCGGGGCCGTCTATGGAACGATCCACGTGCGACTCCGCGGCAAGGTGTATCACGGCGCGCGGGCGGAATGCGTCGAACACGGCCCGAAGCGCTGGCGCGTCGCAGATATCAACACGCTCGAAGTGAAAGCGCGCGTCCTGCCGAACCGGTGCGAGTGAATCGAGGTTGCCGGCATAGGTGAGGCAGTCCACCACGACAACCGATGCGGCCGATTCGCCAATCAGCTTTCGCACGACGGCGGAGCCGATGAAGCCGGCTCCGCCGGTTACCAGCACGGGGGAGGGAAGGGTCACGAGAACGTCATGGTCCTGGATTCAGGCCCGTGGGCAGGGCCGACCGAACAGGTGAAGTTGTACCCTGAGCGTCCTCCAGGCAATCGAATCCCGCTCGTGCTTGTATGAGTTCTCGCGCCCTTCCCGGCGGGAGTCAGCGAATCTCCACCCGGCGCTTCCTGGGTGCTTCCTCCTTCGGTGCCGGCATGGTCACCTCCAGAACGCCGTCCTTGAAGGTCGCGGCGGCCTTCGACTCGTCCACGCCTTCGGGCAGCGGGATGGAACGCTCGAACGATCCGAAGCTGCGCTCGCTCCAGTAGTATCCCTCGCGCTCCTCCTCGGCATCGTGCCGGCGTTCACCCCGAATTGTCAGCACACCCTCTTCGAGGTCAACCGACACGTCTTCCCTGGACACGCCCGGAAGGTCGGCGCGCACCACGATGGAATCGTTCCGGCGGAAGATGTCCACCTGCGGGTTCCACATGTCGGCGATGCCCGAATCGCGGTCGCCGCGCAGCCTGCGCAGTCCCAGTCCACTGCCGAAGTCATGGAAGAGACGGTCCATCTCCGACTGCAGCTGGTGTATCACGGCGAAGGGATCGCCGAGCGGCGTCAGGCCGAGACGCCTGCCCGGCCTGCTCCTCTCCGTCTCGCTACCCACGGGAACGGGGCGCTCACGATCACCGGTCGTCCGACCGGAGGACGACGCAGCCTGAGTGGAGGAGGATGCTGCAGCGGTGCGCTCCTGTTGCTCATTCATGATGACTTCCTCCTTGCTGAGTTGATTCAGAAAGGCCTGCCGGCGCCATAACGAGGCCGCAACTCGAGTGCCGATTCGGGGTCGTTTGGCAAAACCGACTGTCCGGCGGCTCCAATTGCGGTCGCCAGCCATTCACCGCGCGCGACCTGCCATTCCGAACTGTCATCCCGTGCGAACGATGCGACTGCCGGGATCCACGCCCACTTGGCAGAAGCTGGCTTTGCTGCAAGTGAGTCTTCGTCATTCTCGCTGCGACGAAAGGTGCGTGCCAGCAGAAAAGCTCCGAGTCTTGTGTAGGGAAATCCCTGATGTGCGGTTGCGACCAGTGTTGTATCGTAGGAGCCGATACGTCCCCCCTTTCCGCGAGGCGTGTATGCGCGTTCTCTGGAGTTGCGTGTTTTCCCTGCTGCTCCTGTGCGTCGGGGCAGTGCCGGCCGAAGCCATACCGGCGTTCGCACGCAAGTACAAGGTGAGCTGCAGCATGTGTCACTCCCCCGCACCTCGGCTGAATGCGTTCGGAGAGCAGTTCGCGAACAACGGCTTCGAGTTCTCACCGGGCGAGGCTCCGCGAGACACCATTGCGACGGGCGACCCGCTCCTTCGCCTGCAGAACGGGCTGCCGCTCGCCGTGAGGTTGGACGCTTACCTGACCGCCCTTTCCAGGCGCGAGCAGGGCCAGGTGATCATGGACCAGCAACTGCCCTGGATGATCAAGGTGCTGAGCGGTGGCCAGGTGGCCGACAGGGTCAGCTACTACGTGTACTTCTTCCTGTCGGAACGCGGCGAGGTCACCGGGCTCGAGGATGCATACGTGCAGTTCACGGACATCGGTGGCAGCGGGGTGAGTGTGCTGGCCGGACAGTTCCAGGTTTCGGATCCCCTGTTCAAGCGAGAGCTGCGGCTGCAGTACGAGGACTACCAGGCGTACAGGGTGCGCGTGGGCGACACTCGTGCGGACCTGACCTACGACCGTGGACTCATGGCGCTCTGGTCGCCACGAAGCGGAACGGACGTGGCCGTTCAGGTACTGAACGGACGTGGCCTGAACGCGGGAAACGAAGCGCGGCAGTACGACTCGGACGGCTTCAAGAACGTGGGAATTCGGCTATCGCAGGATGTCGGCCCGCTGCGAGTCGGCGTCTTCGCGTACCTCGGAGAGGAGGGTGCCGACGGCAGCTCCAGCCGATACCGCATGTGGGGGCCGGATGCCACCGTGCCGCTGCTGGACTTCGGCGAGTTGAACCTTCAATACTATCGCCGCTGGGACGACGACCCGTTCCTGGGAGCGTGCTCGCCGTCGTCGCCGTGTCCGGGAGGAGTTACCGGCCCGGTTGGCACCAGGGTGGACGCAGCCATGGCGGAGCTGGTGCTCTGGCCCCAGGGACCGAATGGTCGCTGGTGGGTGACCGGACTGTGGAACTGGGTGGACGCGAGTGCGCCGGTGGTCTCCCTGCGCCTGGGTGAGCAGCTGCGGGGGAGTGGCTATGTGGATCGTTTCCACAACGCCGGCGTCGGCGCTCACTACGTGCTGTATCGAAACCTTCGCGTGCTTGGCGAAAGCACGTGGGATTTCGAGCTCGACCAGATGCGGTTCGTCACCGGGGTCAGCATGGCGTTCTGATCCGAATGTGCGGCCTGAACTTCAACTTCGGAGGTACGGCGATGTCGAGTATCAGGAAGGCGCTCGCGTGCGGCGCGACAGCAGTGCTCGCGGCGTTCGGTCTGGTGGCCTGTAGTGCCGGTGCCGAGTCCGACTCCGCGAGCGAGGCACCATCCGCTGCATCGGCGAGTGCCGCGCCCGCGAGTGCGCCCATGGAGGACGAAGCCTCGCTGGCGGCCGCGACGGACACGGTTACTCCCGCGCTGATCGCTCAGGGCAAGCGCGTCTACGAGGGGGAGGGCGGAGCGATCTGCATGACCTGCCATGGCAAGGACGCGAAGGGCGTGTCCGGGATCGGCCCGGACCTCACGGACGGCAAGTGGCTCCATGGCGACGGGAGCTTCGAGTTCCTCAAGCGGGTCGTGAAGGAGGGGGTGATGCAGCCCAAGGAGAGTCCGAGCGTGATGCCGCCGTACGGAGGCGTGCCGTTGAGTGACGAACGGGTTGCGGCCGTGGCGGCATATATCCATTCGCTCAACCAGAAGCGATAGGAGGGAGCGAGAGGGGCATCCCGCACTCCATCCGCGTCAGAAGTAAGACATTAGGCGAATGGCGTTATCTTGAGGCCCTGTACCGAGATAGCGCCATTCCTATAAAGTGAAGCGTAAGATCGCTCAGAACCGAACGAACGCCCCTATCTCCGACACGATGCCGTAGCGGTCCACGTTCTCCCGACCGCTCCAGTTGTCTATTCGCTCGCCCGCTATCCGCAGCCTGTACGTGTAGGTGCCGCCTTCATGCAGCATCAGGCCAAGCGCCAGGCGGCTGCGCCATTCGGCCGGATTCACCCTCGTTCGCTCGAAGCCGAACGGCGATGACACGATCCGCCACTCGTCGTACGACCTTCGTTCCATTCCGAACGCCAGCTCCACGTTCCCCGAGCTGCCGGTCTCACCGAGTCCGCGGCGGAGCTGCATTCCGCCCGCCATCGCATTGGGGCCGAGTGGGTCGCCGATGATGGCGCCGTCCACTGTGAGGCCGGACCTGAACTGGTGGTGGTTGTAGAAGCGCAGCCCCGTGCGGCGGGCCTCGGCCTGAAAGTCCCAGCGTCCGTCAGGGCCGAAGGTGGGTAGCCGGAGTCCGACCAGCTGTGCGCCGTCCTCATACATGCCCAGCCACTTCCGGTCCTTGTCCAGGTCGTCGGCAG
This sequence comes from uncultured Gemmatimonadaceae bacterium, assembly GCA_964415485.1. Taxonomy (GTDB): domain Bacteria; phylum Gemmatimonadota; class Gemmatimonadetes; order Gemmatimonadales; family Gemmatimonadaceae; genus JBBQHX01. Next base: position 325 of record CAYQAO010000047.1, on the reverse strand, counting down.
CTATCTCGCCGTAGATGGTGAAACCGGTTCCGTCGTGCAGACGCAGGCGGCCGTCCATCGTTGCGAGCTTGTTCGAGATCTCGATCGCTCCGCCACCCCTGGAGGACAGAAAGGGCAGGTGGTCGCGGAGAATCTCGCCGGTGGTGTGTTCGGGGCTCCCGTCGCCGCCCCACTGCACGAGCATGGAGGTGCCCAGCTCGAAGCGATCGTGCGGAACGATCGAGATCTTGTAGCCGGTGAGCCTCGAGTTGGGGAAGTGCTGGCGCTTCCCCATGTCGGCCAGGAAGATCGTGGCGCGCGTGGGCCCGAAGTACTTCAGGATCCA
>CAYQAO010000046.1:1883-23213 GCA_964415485.1 uncultured Gemmatimonadaceae bacterium | reverse complement strand
GTCAGCACCGAGCGATCGTGTTCTGCGTGTCGGTTGCGCACGCGCGCTTCATGACCGAGAAGTTCAATGCGGCAGGACTGCCGGCGCTCTGCGTGACTGGTGAGACTCCGACGGCCGAGCGGATGCGTGCGCCGAAGCGGTTGGCGAACGGGGAGGTGTGCGCGCTCGTCACTGTGGATCTGTACAACGAAGGCGTTGACCTGCCTGACGTGGATACTTTGCTGCTATTGCGACCGACGCAAAGTGCAGTGCTCTTCCAGCAGCAGATCGGTCGCGGTCTGCGCCTCGCGCACGGGAAGGAGAGCTGCCTCGTTCTGGACTTTGTGGGGCAGCATCGTGCCGACTTCCGCTTCGATCAACTTCTCGCGACCATCACGGGCCTCACGCGGCGGCAGCTCGAGGATGCGGTGGAGAACGGCTTCGGCAAGCTGCCTCCAGGCTGCCACATCCACCTGCAGAGGCAGACTCGCGAGCAGGTGCTGAAGGGGCTTCGTAGCATCGCGAGACAGAGCTGGCGGCGGCTCACGGATGAAGTGCGCGGCTACGCGACTCTCCGGGGCACGCGCTATGTGAAACTGGGCGAGTTTCTGCACGACCAGCACATTGCGCTGGACGAGATCTATCGGGACGCGGCACCGAGTGGGTGGACCACGCTCCGGCGACGCGCGGAACTGCTGCCAGGCGAGGGGTCGGAGGACGAGGCTAAGCTCTCTCGCAGGTTCGGTGACTTGCTGCACGTGGACGATCCGGCCCAACTTGCTGTAATTCGGCGAGTAGCCGAGGCGCGTGCCGAGTACCGGCCGGAGACGGAGGCTGAGCGTGTGCGGGCGCAGATGCTTACGTACCAGGTGGATAGTGGCCGCGAGGCTCTGTCATACGAGCAGTTTCTGGCGCGGCTGGAGGCCAACCCTGAGTGCGCTGAGGAGTTAGGCGAGCTGGCTGACGTCCTGGCGGCTCGTTCGCGTCTGGACGAGCGGCCGGTGCCGGGGATGGAGGACGTGCCGCTGCAACTGCATGGGTCGTACAGGATACGGGAGATCCTGACGGCGGTGGGGTTTCTGACCGCCGAGCGTCGTACGCCATTCCAGGCCGGCGTGCTGGGGTTGCGCGATAGGCGAACGGAGCTCCTATTCGTGACGCTGGACAAGTCGTCCGGCTTTCACGACCGCATCGCGTACCATGACTATGCGGTGAGTCCGACGCGGTTCCACTGGCAGACGCAGAACTCTGCCGGGCCGGATACGCCGTCAGGGCGTCGGTATATCGAGAGCCGCACGAATGGGTGGACGTTTCAGTTGTTCGTGCGGGTGACCACGGCGGAGCCTTATCGGGTGTGTGGGCCGGTGTATCTGGCGAGTCCGGAGGATGTGAGTGGGGACCGGCCGATGAGTATTGAGTGGACGTTAGGGGTGGCGTTGCCGGGGCGGATGTTTGGGGAGTTTAGTGTGTTGCGAGGGCAGGGGTGAGGCGGCAGGCTGACTGCAATCGGTGGCTCGCAAGGATAGGTCTCGCCTCTTCACTTCCTTGAATGCGGACTAACTCCGTACTGGCTCTGACCAACGTGGTGCGGCGTGGTGCCTGGCTTACTGAAAAGGCATACCCTCGCGATGAGCTGGCGTGGCCGACAATAGGAAAGACCCGTCACACCTCGCCAACCTAGATTACTACCGATTTCCCGGAGGCATCTTCGATGCGCAACCAATAGGAGGACCGACGCCTCGTTGCTACACCATTGCGCAGATTAAGAGCATGTTTCGCCAGATGGAGCATAGGCAGAAACAGGCGATTGATAAGTACAATCAAGCCGTGAGGCGCCACCAGGCGAGCGTTCGTCGTGTAGTAGACGATTACAATCGCGAAGATCGTGCACACAGCGCGCGAGTGCTTCGGAACCACCTACAGATCCAGAGTGCGCTTGGACGGCTTGAAGGCGGACGCTCGGGGCTCACGCGACATGTAGCGTTCCGTCAATCCGTAGAGCTGGATTACAACAGGTATGCACTCCTCGAGAGTACAGTTGCAAGCCGCGAACTTGATCCACATACCGAGTTCCTTACTGATCTTTCGGAACGAGAGGCGGTCAATACTATCGGCGTAGCGGAATCGCTTGTAGGTGAAGGCTCATCATCGGCATCAGCCGACGTGCTTGGTCTAGATGATATTACCGAGGAGTCAATCCAGATTTCCTCTGACATTGAGGTGCGATGGCGCGGAGCGTGTTCGCCCTCAATCCCCACAATCCGAGAATGCTACACGACAGTTCTGCATCAGCGCGAGGGAGAAAGTTTTCCACACCTTGGAGCTGAAGGCTCCAGGCGACGAAGTATTGCGCTTCAATCCACGGGCTGATCGTACTTCCGACCGACGCGTCATTCGTCGCTGTAGATTGGGCTACCTTCTCGCGCGTCAGGAGGTCAGGATCGAGAAACCGGGAAGCTTCGCGGATGCCGACATCGAGAATGTCATGGAGCTCTTACGAAGGGTTAATGAGGACACTCATGGCACAGCAAGGACATACTCAGTCCAGCAGCTGCAGACGGTTCGCCAGCGTATAGAGAACGCACCACAATTTGTTTCGCAGATCGCTGGCCAGGATCAACAGCTGAGGTCGGTCGCCCGCAGCGGGTTAGGATCTCTTTTCGAGGTCGAGATGCCCGCTGAACTCGCGGCAGTGCTCCGCTCTTTCTTCGTGAATACGAGCGCTTTCACTTGGAGCGAGAGCAGACGGCGTGACCGTTTTCGCGTCGAGTGCTAGGGTGTGTTTGCCAAGGGTAGGCGGAGATACATCTCGAGGATTCCAAGCATGACGGTGGCGCGGTAGTGCGTGGCGAGTTAGTCAAATCGCGTGGCGATGGCATGTGCCTCCTTCAGCAGCCCGCCGGCCCGCGCAGGTGGTCGAAGAGACCGGTTCGGGTCCAGCGGCGCCAGCGCGAGTAGACCGTCTGCCACTTGCCGTAGCGCGCGGGCCGGTCGCGCCACGGCACTCCAGTGTGGAGGCGGTAGAGCATGCCGTTGAGGATCCTGCGATGGGAGTGATAGGGATGGCCGTTCCCCTGGCGTGGTGGCAGGAGCGGAGCGTGGCGTGCCCACTCGTCATCTGTCAGTTCATGGCGGCGCACCATGCGGCACCTCTGCGGACGAGAGCCCACCCAGAGCCGCAGATACTACGCCACTTTGCAAACACTCCCTAGTCGGCCAGAGTCTCATGAGGTAACAGTTCTCATGCTATAGTCTGTGGTTTGCCGAGCTAAACTGTGCGATCGTTCGGGCGGCCATGCTCAACACAGTCTCGCTCGCTAAAGCCTTCGGTGATGTCGTCCGCGAGTTGCGCGTCGCGACCAACTGGAGCCAGGAGAAGCTCGCTAGCCGTGCCGGGGTGCATCGCACCTATGTGGGTGACCTTGAGAACGGCCGCAAGTCGCCGACGCTCGATGTCGTCGAAGCGATAGCGTCCGCCTTCAACACCCCGGCTCACAAATTAATCGAAGCGGCAGAACGTCGAAGAGATGAAGGGCGGTTCTTGCGAGTCGAAGGGAACGACTCGTGAGGGACCCTCGGGCACGGGCTTCAAAGAGAGCGGCCGAGGACCCCACCGATTCGGTTTCTGTTGGGCTTGAGAGCAGCATTCGTGGCAAACTCCCCGGGAAGACCGAATTCTCTGGCAGACGGCGAAATGCAACGCGGAAGTCGGGGCATCGCTCGCATCCGGAGGCTACGGGTGGCGAATTCCGGTCGATCCAAGAGCCGGTCTTCGTGGTACGCGCCGGTGATGTGCTGGAGTTAGTGTTTACATCTCCCGCGTACGCGGTCGGCGAGTTCGTTGCATATGGTGGCTGGTTTACCGCGGACGTAGACGTCGAGGTGACAGTGGGCGGCGCTACCGCGCCGGCGCGTAATACCTTGGTTGTAGCGCGCCTGCCTAATTGGGGGAAGGTGGGAAGTATGTGGCGTTCGTCTGGTACTCCCATCCAGGTGACCGTCTCTATTCGCGCGAAGGAAGCCGGACGCGTCGCCTTCTCTGGGCTTAGCTGCGGACTCGTAAAGCACGAGTACCTGGATAATGCGCCTCCGCGCTTGCTAAAGAACATGTTCCGGTACTCACCTGAGGCGCACTTCTACGCCGAACAGGGTGAGGTCACGGTATTGCGAGCGGGGGGGGCAGCAAGAGTAGGGGAGGCGCCGCCCGTAGCTCTGCCACTCAAGCGCTGCAATCGGTGCGCACGCTTCTTACCCATAAACGTTGTAAATCAACGTGTGCACCTGAGCTTCTCCAATCACTGCGTAGCAGACCATCTACGACCGTGCCGCCATACTGGTTTTGGAAAGCTTAGGGACGTCGATACAGAGGAGATTGTTCAGCTCGAGTATGGGTATCAGCTCGAGTGTCGATTCTGTAAGAAGTTCGTGGTCAACGCCCCGCACAACAAACAGCGCACTTCGGCACAGATGAAGGAAGATGCGGCGCGCCGACGTTCCATCGAGATGCTTCTTTCAGAGCTCTACGACGGGAGCTCGCTGCTCCGGTACCGCCACGAGAACGACGGCCGTGAGCTAGCCGACTTTGTATGGCACCGCTTTGGAAAGCGGTGCTTCAACTGCGGAAAGTCGCTGCCTACAGCAAAGCGAATGCACCTTGATCACACGCGCCCCCTTGCTTTGCTCTGGCCTTTAGATGGATCCGCGACGGCGCTTTGTGGCTCGTGCAACTCACAGAAGCGGGATCGGCCGCCTGCCGAATTCTACCGTGACGAACAACTCGACACGTTAGCGGTGCTAGTGGATCTCCCGCTTGATGAGCTCCGCGACCCAAGCCCTAACTGCGACGCAGTGGCACGCCTTCGGGAACGTCTCGACTGGTTCTTCGAGGTCTTCCTCACGAGCCCGCACCTAGTGAAGGAGCGCGACGGGAAGACTGCGGCTGAGTTGCTAGTGAAAGCGTTGCAGAAAACCATCAATAAATGCCCGTCCGATCTTCAGTTCGATTTGGCGGGCGAGCTAGCACGCCGGCGAAACAGCGCGAACTGATGGGTTTACTGAATAATTCGATGAGGGAGCGATAAGGCACCTCCAAGGCAGCGCGTTTGGTAGCTTCTTGGCAGAATTAGCCGTTGGAGGTGGTCTGTCCCGTGGTAACATTGTACTACCGAGCGCATCGTATCACGTCTCAACACTCGTAGGAAAGCGACGTTCTCCTCGACCTCGCAGGCACCTGGGAGGCGGAGTAGCGCGGTAGATGACACGGATCAGAGCCTTGTGAGGACCAGGAACTGATGCTCCGTCACACTGCCCTTATCGCGGATTCCGTGCGACTCACAGTGCTCAACGCCCTCACTGAACTTGTCCACGACCTCATACCCGTCAGGGAGCACCTGAAGGATCTGTTCAGCCATGTCGCACTTCTTGCTAAAGCCGAGGTGAAATACGACCGTACCACCCGGACGTAACCGCTCCCTTGCCTGCTCTAATAGCGCCGAATAAACCTCGAACGATCGCCGTTGCTTCGTCTCAACGAACAGTTCCGGCTGTAACTCGAAATCCGCGCGCTCCCAGCCAGCGAACCAGTAGCGCATCCAGTTCGCCATATAGAACCGCGTAGAGTCAAAAAATGGCGGCGAAGTGATTACAGCATCTACTTCGCGAATAGTCGTCGGCCACTCGGCCAGCACATCGCCTTGGAAACACATGCCGTCCACGAATGCGCGTGGGTACTGGACCTCAAGGCTTCGTGTGACCTTCTCAGAGAGCTTCTCGACGACGGACTTATAAACTGCCTCGCCGGTAGGTGCATATGGCGTGATCGGGTGACTACGGCGGCTCAACGCATAGGGCCGATTACCATGCAGGATATGAAGCATACATGCCATCGAGAGGGCCCACTCTGCACTGTCGTCACGCATTCTCTGGAAGAAGGCACGTGCAGCGAGGATTTCACTCAGTGTTCGCTCGTGAAAAAAGTCCGGGATTGGGCCATTGAAGCGCACGGCGCTAGCCGCGTCAACCTCCTCTGACGACGGGTTGTATTCAGCGATCCAAACCTCCAGGCGCCCGAGCAAGGCCGCCACCTTATCTGCGTCAGCTCGCTGGAGCTTTGCGTTTGAAACGGCGACCGGCAGCGTAGAGATATCGAGGCCCAGAGCGCGCCGGCCTGCGAGCGCTGCCTCAAAAGGAATCGTTCCCGACCCGCTGAATGGGTCGAATACGACGTCACCTGGACTTGAGAAGGCGTCCACTAGCGCATGGGCAAGCGCCGGTTTCATCTTGCCCGAGTAAGAGCACACCGAGTGCAGCGGGTGGCCCCAGTTCCGCTTCGTGTAGGGGTGATGACGGTGCGGAAGCTGTTCTTTGAAGGCGCGCCACTTGTCCAATGATCGCATTGTCGGACCGGTCGCAATCGAAGGGGTGTTGACGGCGACGGTCACCGCCGCGCGCTCGAGGACGACGAGGTTCTGCGAGAGCTCGGTCTTGTCTTTGGAGAGTCGAGTGCGGAGCTGAACCATCTGGCGGGTTGTAAAGCCGACGGACTCTGCAACTTCGGTAAGCAGGTGGGAGGTCGGGACATTAACACCCGCATATCGGCTATCGCCAATGTCGATGCATAAGACTGCGCCTCGTACCGTCTGATGAGCGAGACCGCGTAACACCTGCGTCATGTCGGCAAAATAGCCAGCGACCATCTTCGGGATACGGGCGTCGTAGGCGTTAGCCCGCACCTCCTCGACCACGCGCGCGACGCTGGGATGCATTTCTCCAGTGCCAGTACCCGCTACCACATCATTGATCCCGGAAGTGACCACCTGATCACGAAAGCTGCGGAGGTCCTCTCCGGATCGCAGTGCGCGGAGAAACCATAGTTCGACTTTGGTGTTGCGGATGTAGTTGGTGCCGTTTAGGTAAGGAGGGCTGGTGATAACCCCGTCTGCTTCGAATCGTGACGCGTCAAGCAGATTTTTGGCATTCGTTCCGAGAAGAGTTGGGCGTGTGGTACATTCGGGAAGCCGCTCAACGTCAACCGACATCTGACGGAGCTGTTCCGCAACGCTATCAAGCAGCCGCGGAATGCCCCTGGCGATCTCCTTCGATGTCTTGAAACGCAAGTCTCCGGCGCGTCGTAGCAGCGAACAGGTGACGAGACGCGACATGACCGCGACGCAAAGCATCATACCGAGAAGACGGTCGATCCGGAGTACCGCATCGGTGAGCGTGCGCAGGCGTAGTACGTGGTCGAAGGTCTCGGGCTCGAAGAACTCGCCCGAGGTCCCAAACGATTGAGTGTACGCTTCCGCTAACTCCACGTTCGGTATCGCTTGTTCGACACAGTCCTCAAGGCCGACCGCCAGCCCGAGAAGCGCTTTACGCAATGATCGTCGCTCAGCGTGAGGCAGTGCTGCTACGGCGACCTTCGTGTCCACGACAACCCGTAGTACTGGGTTGATCTCACAATACCCTGCGGCAATGCCCATCGTCCCCAAGGTAAGCGGCGTCGTCCCCGTACCACCGAAAGGATCGATGATCCGCCGTGCATTCGGCATGTACTGCACCAGGACGTGCCGAACGAACTCGGGTGAGTAACCTTCGAGGTATGGATACCAGAGGTGTCCAGGCTCCTCGGCGCCGCCCGTGAAGGTCACGTGCGACGGATGAAGGAGATCTGACGGTGCCGCAGCGAATAAACCCAGCTGTGCTTCGCTCACTGAGAGAGATCATGTTAGAGTCTCGTACATGAGAAACGAGTGCAATGAAGATAGTACGAAGCCATGACAGGCGGAGTCGGGTCCTTCTGACGCGGTCGAAATCAAAGTGCCTCTGGCTAACGAATGTTCGGCTGGGGGTTCATCGTTGAAAGGAAAACCGAGATCCCACGACGAGCGAGCGGTGGCCCACATGTTGAAAGCGAAAGTGTGTCCCCCGAAGACACCGGAACACCGTCGGCTCCGCTAGCGAGGATCCGATGTTCGGTGTAGGCCGCTCCGAACAATCTGCGCATACTCGTCGCTTCGCGGATTAGAATTGCCGACGCGCCGCCGGAGCGCACAGCATGAGGACAGCATTCACAGGTTCGCCGCCACCGCACCTCTCGTGGAGGCCACCATCGAGTTCCTGGACGGCGTGGTCGAACAGGGCGAGAAGGTCATCGTCTTCAGCGCATTCGACGAACCGGTGCAGCGCATCGCCCGGCACTTCGGGGACGCAGCCGTGGTGCTCACCGGGAAGACGCCGTCGCGCAGTCGCCAGAAGCTGGTGGATCGATTCCAGACGGACCCCAACGTGAGGGTGTTCGTCGCGAACATCGTCGCGGGCGGCGTCGGCATCAACCTCACCGCCGCTCGTCAGGTGGTGTTCAACGACCTGGACTGGGTGCCCGCCAACCACTTCCAGGCGGAGGACCGCGCGTATCGCATCGGCCAGGCCGGCACCGTCAACGTCACCTACATGGTGGCACCCGGCACGGTGGACGACTTCGTCCGGGCATCGCTGGAGACGAAGGCCACACTCATCGATGCAGTCGTGGAAGGACACGGCGACATCCCGCTCGGCAGCGGACTCCTGGAGGAGTTGCAGGATGCACTGCGATCGCTCTCGCCGGAGATCGCGACGCTGAGCGACGATGAAAGCGGTGAGGATCCGGTGGATCGTGTGCTTCGCGAGGTGACGGCCGCGGTGGAGCGGAAGGAGGCAGCGGAACGCGCGGCTGCGGGCGGCGCATCATCCGCGAACCCGCAGCTTCCGAGTCTTTCGGCCGAGGCGATCCGTGCGCTCGCTAGAGCGCTGGCGGGACCGCGTTCGGAGCGCTTCAGCATCACGGGCTCACGCGGCGCCCGCTACGAGCTGGATGTGGTTGATGGTGGGGATGTGCTCTGCAGCTGCGCCGGCTTCCACTATCGCGGCGCCTGCAGGCATGCGCGAGATCTGAAGGCAGCGCTGGTGGCGGGAGGGGAACTGCCGGAGGGGGTCGACAGACTCACCGAGTAGTAACTCAACGGTGACATATTGATGATGTAACCGCGAGGCAGCGGCCGCAACGAACACCGTAGCCGCCGAGAATGTATCGCACGGCTGAACCGCATTCTTTTGCCCCGCCCGTGCCGCGCCCTACATTCCCTCCCTCGCTTTGCCCGACGGACCCCGTTCCCGACCACCCGCTCGATGCCCACGAATCGTACGCTCCGCCCCCACACCCTCCTGGGCACCGCCCTGGTTCTCGCCCTCGCGGCCACGCCAGCGACGGCCCAAGGCCGGCCCGGTGCGGCCCTCCTCACCCCCAGCGAGGCATCCGGCTGGGAGATCCTCTCGGCTCACGCAGACGTCACGGCGTTCTACCGCGAACTGCAGGTGCGCTCGCCGGAGGTCCGGGTCCTCCATCTGGGGACCAGCAGGGAGGGGCGGGAACTGTTGACGGTGACCGTAGCCCGGCCGGCGGTGACGACGCCCGCGGAAGCGCACGCCACCGGCAAGCCCATCGTCTTCATCGGGGCGCAGGTTCACGGCGACGAGCCCGGCGGGAAGGAGGGGCTGATGCTCTTCGCCCGTGAGTTGGCGTTGGGGAGCCTCCAGGAGCTGCTGGACGACGTGGTCTTCGTGTTCGTGCCGCAGATCAACCCCGATGCGGCCGAGGCGGGGACATGGGGGACCCGGACGAACCCCTCGGGCTACAATCTGAACCGGGACTACTCGCGCCTGGACAACCCGGAGATCCGGGCCTTCGTGAACCAGGGGCTGGTGCGGTGGGAGCCCCATGTGGTGGTGGATGCCCACGAGGCTCAGGGGCCGCCCCGGTACTATGACTTCTACACCTCGTATCCCCGGAACCATGGCGCACCGCAACTCCAGAACCTGCTGGAGGCGGAGATCGTCCCGGCGCTCGTGGAGGCGCTGGAGGACGCCGGCTTCAACCACTACTTCTATCACATCGTGCCGGGGGGCATCGCGCAGGTGGCGCGTCAGGCGGCGGCTCGGCCGGGTGTCGATCCCCGCAACCTGGTGGAACTTCCTCAGGACCTGCAGGACTCCCTTCCGCCCATAACGTTCGGCGGTTCCGGCACCCGTTCGCTGTCCGCCTACGGAGGTCCGCATGGTGCCATCACGCTGCTTTACGAGAGCCTCCGGAGGCGCGACTCCCGCATAGGCATCGAGCGCCGGGCGCGGATGCAGTACGTGGCCATGGAAGGACTCGCCCGCTACGTGGCGGGGAACCGGGCGAAGGTGCTGGGGGCGGTGTCGGACGCCCGGGAGCACATGATCGCCCGTGGCGCCCAGTGGAGCGAGGCGGATTCCATTCCGGTAACGTGGGAGTCGTACGTCACCCGCAATCAGCCCTACAGGCTGGTGGTGGACGGTGAGGTGGTGGAGGTGAACATCCCCATCCGGGACGGGCGGCGGCCGGTGGAGCAGCGTATCCGGCCCGAGGGCTACCTCATCGAGTCGCACAGGGGGGACATCGCCGAACACCTGGCGCTGCACGGCGTCGTGGTGGAACGGTTGCTGGAACCTGCCACCGTGGAGGTGGAGAGTTTCCGGGTGGACTCCGTGACCCGCTCCGGCCCTAACGAAGGGTTCATCCCCCGGAACTTCACCGTGTCGCTGGAAACCCAAACCCTGGAGGTTCCCGCCGGCACCTGGATCGCCCGCTCGGCACAGAAGCGGGCGGGACTGCTCTTCCACTGGATGGAGCCCGAGGATGGCGACTCCTACGCCTCCGGCGGGTGGTTCATCAACCATGAGAGTCCGGGGAACCTCTTCCCCGTGCATCGAATCCGGGCACTTCCGCGGGTGCCGATGCAGGTGAAACGGGCGGAGGAGTTCCGGTAGCGGCGCTGCATCCCGCGCCCGATATTCACCCGATGACCTCCTCCCGCCCCGACAGCCGCCAGCAGCTCGTAACCGACACCGGCTGGCGCGTCGTGGGACAGGCGGTTTCCCTGGTGAACGAGCTGCCCATCTCCGGGCAGCTGCCCGAGGGTCGAGCGGAGGATACGCTCTATATCGCCAGGTTCCGCGTACGCCCCCGGCTCGGCGGCGGCAGCGCCGTGAACCGGTTGCTCGCCGTACTCGGCGACGCCCTGATCCGCGAGTGGGAGGGCGCGCCGCCGCTTACGCCCGACTCCTCGCTGGCCCGGCCGCCCGGACGCTTCCACGGTGTTCGCTGGGACACACTCGGCGACGCCGGCGCGTGGACAGGTGAACTGCTGTGGCGGCATCCGCATCCCGTAGTGGCCGGCGCGCCCTGTACCACGCATGTGGTGATCGTGGAGCAGGGACTCCACACGGAGCTGACCGTGCGCGTGACGGCGGACGCCGGTCTCGCGAGCGTGCGCGGTCCGGTTGGGGCAGGCCAGGCACGGCCTGCATTCCTCACCGAGATGAATCGCACGCTCGTCATGAGCATGGAGGGCGTTCCCTCGCAACCTTCCAGGCTGGACGAGAGCGAGATAGACAGCTTCGTGCGGGATGTGCTGCTCTCGGACACGCGACGGACTCCGGTGGCGGTGCTGGCGCCGCTGGAGGGTGGAGGGTTCGCGCTGGAACCTCACGAGCTGGCCGACGAACTGCTGGGGCGCGCGCAGCTGTACGTCATGCCATACCACTCGGCCACCTTCAGGCTTACCGACAGCCTGGGTGACAGGAGGCTGTCCTGCTACTGGGGAGCGCTTCGCTTCTACATGCCGGAGTTCTCCTGTGCGGACAGTCCGGAGGAGCACCCGCTCCTCGTTCACGACCGACTGCTCGACCCCGTGATTCGCGCGGGCGTATATGGCAGGCTGTCTCGTGAGGCAGCGCAGTGGATCGCGATGCCCCCTGGCGTAGCCGAGCGTAGGAGTCCGCCGGTGACGACGGTGGAGGTGCCCGCACGGCCGGCAGGCGTCACGCCGGAGGTCGGCGTGGAGCACGAATCGCCAGCAGACCAGGGCACGCCGCCTGTGGCCGAGCTCGAGAATGGCGCGGCAGCGGCGCCGGGCAACGCACTCGCTCCGGTGGGACTGCTGGAATCGCTCGGCGCACAGATCGCGTCGCTCACCGACTCCATTGCGCGCCTGGCGGAATCGAACGCCCAGCTGGCGGACGAGATCCAGCGACTGCACACGACTGGCTCCGTGAGGGCTGCGAGCTCCACTTCGCTCGAGCGGCGGCTGGCGTCCATCGAACGGTTGCTCGAGCGCACGCTGCCGCTCGCGGAGCATGACGAGGACCGGGTCCGGGACGCCGCCGGCGACGTGCTGACGGCGAGGAGCGGAGCGGATGCGGACGCCGAGGCAGACGACGCCGAAGACGAGGACCTGACCCTCCTGGACGTGCTTCGTCAGGCGGCATCCACGCACACCGATGCCCTGCTGGTTCTGGACAATGCGGAGCGTGCCGCAGCGGACAGCCCGTATGAGGACGTGGAGCGGGTGGCTGTCATCCTGGACGCCATGGCGGTGGTGGCGCGCAGGCGTCAGGCAGGCGCACTCGGCAACTCGCTGCGCCAGGCGTTCAGGGACATCGGCGTGGAGTATCGGGGAGGGATTGCCCAGTCCACCAGCGAGCGGATGCAGCAGCAGTACCTGATCACGGGACCCGACGGGCGTTCATACGACTGCCGCGAGCACATAGTGCTGGGCACCAGCTACGACCCACGCCACTGCCTGAGGATCTACTTCACCTCACGAGCACCGGTGGAGCCGCGCTTCGTGATAGGACACGTGGGACGGCACTTCGAGGTCAAGTCGAGCAGCTGAGAGTCGCCCACGCTCACCGCACCAGCTCCGACTGCTCCCTCCGCACCACCTCCACCGGCGTCGCACCACCCAGCTCCTTCAGCGGCGTCCTCGCCCACTCCCACTGCCGCTCGTACAGGCGCTCGAGCACTTCCGCCGCGTCCGCTACCCCCGACCGGATGAGCTCCTCGCGCCAGCCAAGCCACAGGCGCTGCGCCGATGCGTGCAGGGCGTACTCCATAATGCCCATCGCCTGCGACCAGCCGGTCTCTTCATCGAGCACCGGCATCGGAAACATCACGCGGTTCTCGAGGTCGGCCCACAGTTCGGACTGCCAGTCCTGAACCATCGCGTCCCAGAAGAAGCCGCCCGGAAAATCAACCAGGCGATCCTCGAAGATCGCTCGTTCGGACAGCACCACAGGCGCCCACTCGCAGGTGATTCCCTCCGAGCGATCCAGGAACTCGAACAGCCTCTTCAACGCCCGGTGCATCTCCAGCGCCGCAGTGAGCGTGGATGCCATCTTGCGCGGGTACCAGTCATACAGGTACACGCGCAGGTCGAATTCGCTGACCGACTTCAGCGAGACGGTCTGCGTCCCGATCAGGAACTCGGAGAAATCCATTGCGTGCCCCACGTATCGGGCGGCCGTGCTGTCGCTCAGCCTCCGACCTGGACCGGAATGCAGCCACTCGCCGAACCGCTCCAGCGCCCTGGCGTCCTGCTGTCGCGCCGCCTCCAGTGCATCGAATTCCCCGTCGAGCATCTGCGCCAGGGAGACGAGCGCTCCTTCGGGCACAGCACCCGGGCCTGACGCGAGCGACGGCGTGAGGGTCGCGTGCTCACCCCAGGGCGTGAGCTCGCCGACCGTCAGCGGGCCGTCGTAGCTCAGGTGGACGCCGGTTTCCTCGTCGGTCCATTCCACCTGCCCTGCGAGCATAACGGGCTCGGTGGGTTCGAGCTGGTGTTCCTTGACGAAGCGTGGCACGGCCCGGAGCACGTCTGTCAGGTCCTGCATCATGGTCCGCGTGAGCCTGTCGTGAGGCAGGTTCACCGCCACCAGGCCCGGATAGGCAGAGCGGCCGGCCACCTCCCACCCGTGGTTCCTGACCTCCTGCACGACGCGCCGCGGAAGCTCGGCGGCGGGGTCGAAGGTCAGCGAAAGTATCACGTCCGTGGAGTTCTCGAAGGGGAGTGAATACTCCGTGTCGTAGAACAGCTGCTCCAGGTCCTCACGGCTGCGGTAGAGGGCAAGGCCGAACACCTCGCCGGCGTTGCCGAGTATGCTGGCTGTCCACTTGCGCCCGCCAGGCAGGGTGGCGGTAAGCGGCTCGTCATCCATGTACTTCCACGGAGCGGCCCGAAAGAAGTCCGCGCAGGCGCCGAAAAGCCGGGACACCATGTCGTACGGCAGCCCCCAATCCATCCATGAGTCGCGCACGGACAGTCGCTCCGCCTGACCTCGTGCAGCCTCCGTGACGGTCGTCATCACCTCCCTGACGACCGCGTCCATCGCCAGCTCGGTGGAGGACTCCACGACGACACCCTGCACGCGCTGGTTGCGTTGCAGGCGGGTGGCAACGTTGGGACTGCGTACCACGAGCGCTTCGGGGAATTCGCCCGTCGCCTCGGCAGCTTCGGCAACCGCCTGGGCGATCATGTCGGCAGACTCCTCCGGGCTCCCGGGCATGTGTTCGTGCGAATCGATGTGAACCACCCGGCCCTGCGAGACCACGAAAACGAAGGCATCCCCTGCCACGGGATCCACTTCAGGATCGCTCGCGATCGTTACCACGTCCGCTTCCCACCGGCTACGGCTGCCACTCTTACCTGGCATGATGACGCTCCTCTCGTGATCCGGCGTGCTGTGACCTGCCCGGCTGCAATATGCAGCGTGAGGGCCGCGCGAGACACCTCGAAACCCAGCCCTCCCGTCCCCTCGGCGGCCCACTTCCTGCATCCCCGCACCGCACGGCGTGACAGCTGCGCAATCCCCCCGCGCCAGCTGCCTCACTCGCCCTGAGCACCGGAACGGCGCGGTCGTTCGTGCACCGTCGCCTCGCGACTCGCACGCATAACGACCGTTCCCAGATACAGGTCCCCCCTGCGGGAATTCGTGCGGCTGCCCTCTCCACCAGGAGCGAGGGCCAGGGAGCGCACGTCCCGCAGCCGGGGCGGAGAGCTCGAGGGTCAAGGTCCTGACAGGCCGGCCGCGCGTGAGGCAGCCACCACAGCCTCACGCCTGGCCCCACCCGTCACGCCGGCAGCAAACAGCCGCTTCCCGAACCATGTCCGAACGCGACGATGCGTCCTGACACACTGCCCCTGCCCACCGGCCTCACGCCGCACCTCACGCGGGGCCTGGCGCGATGCCTCACGCGCCGGCAGGGACTCGCGCGGTGCGCACGCAGGCGCACTCGCACTCGCTGCCGCTGCCCGCCCCGGCCTAACGACGCGGCCTCTCGAGCCGCTACCCAGGGTTGATCGCCCTCCGCCACTCCGCGGAGCGTCTCAGGTAAACCCGGTCCAGGTGAGACTATGAACTCCTTCTCCCTTCGCCACGCGCTGGCAGGGATGGCCGCCGCATTGCTCGCAATCGGCGCCGCCTCCGCTCCAGCGCTCCACGCACAGACGCCAGCGACCACCGGCACCATCTCCGGCACCGTTACCGAATCCGGCTCCGGAAGGCCCCTCGCCAACGTCCGGATCTCCATTGAAGGCACCACGCTCGGCACGGTGTCCCGTGAGGACGGACAGTTCACGCTGCCGAACGTGCCGGCAGGCACTCACCGCATCCAGGCAGCCTTCATCGGGTTCGCACCCAGGGAAGTCACCGTAACCGTAACCGCAGGCGGCACCGCGGACGTGAACATCGAGCTCGCCACGCGCGCCATCGCACTGGACGAAGTGATGGTCACCGCAGCACCCGCGTCCGCACAGCAGCGACGAGCCATCGGAGCCGGCATCAGCGTGGTGGACGTGGAGTCCCGCCTCGCAACCGCACCGGTCGCAGACCTCAGCCAGGTACTGCAGGGACGTGAGGCAGGCGTGGTGAACATGTCCTCCGGCGGAACGCAGGGCACCGCAGGCCTCAACGTACTCCGCGGCATCAGCAGCATCGTGCAGGACAACCAGCCGCTCATCTACGTGGACGGCGTCCGCATGGACCGCGGCAACACCTCCCTCATCTCCACCGGCGGCCAGACCATCTCTCGCATGGTGGACATCCCGCCGCAGGACATCGCCCGCATCGAGCTGATCAAGGGCTCCGCCGCAACGGCCATGTACGGCTCCGAGGCATCCAGCGGCGTCATCCAGATCTTCACCAAGCGCGGAAGGCCCGGCGAAACGGTGTACGACGCAACCGTCCGCATGGGGACCAACACCCTGGTCTCCGACCTCCTGCTGCAGCACCCGGATCCGCAGTATCCGTCCGCCAACGACTTCGTGAGCACGGGCCTGCACCAGGAGTACACGGCATCCGTGCGCGGCGCCACGGAGTCGTTCTCCTACTTCGTCTCCGGCAGCCACACGGACAGCGAAGGCGCCTTCGTCAACAACTACATGAGGCGAACCGCCTCACGCGTGAACCTGTCGTGGAAGCCGTCGGAGACACTCACGGGAGACGTGTCCACCAGCTTCGGCTACACGGACATCAGGCTGCCGTCCAACGACAACGTCACCACGGGAATCCTCACCAACGTGTACCTCGGCAACCCGATCACGCGCGGCACGGAGCACGATCCCTACGGCAGCGCGTTCGAGCCGGTCGCCATCGAGCTCTCGCGCTCGCGCAACGACGAGGCCTACAGGTACAGCAGCGGCATCACGCTGAACCACACGCCGTCGTCGCTCTTCTCGCACCGCCTCACGCTGGGCCTGGACTTCCTCTCGGGGCAGGGCACCACCATGACGCCCTGGTACGAGGAGCCCAACAGGCCGCCGCGCCAGGGCGGACGGTCCATCCAGCGGCGCAACAACCTGCAGACGAACATTGACTACGGCCTCTCGCTCCGGAAGAACTTCACCGAGTCCATGGAGTCGCACACCACACTCGGCTTCCAGTTCTTCACGCAACGCGATCACCGCAGCGGCGCGAGTGGCGATCGCTTCGCGGCGCCGCCGCTCCAGTCGCTGGGCGGCACCGAGGCCGCGACCATCAGCGAAGCGGAGGTTCAGTACACCACAGGCGGAATCTTCGGGCAGCAGCAGTTCGGCTTCGACAACAAGCTATTCCTCATCGTGGGCGGCCGGGCGGACGGCTCCAGCGCGTTCGGCGACGACTTCGGGTTCCAGTTCTTCCCGAAGGTGAGCGTGTCGTACGTGGTCTCGGACGAGTCGTGGTTCTCGCTGCCTTACGTGAGCATGCTGCGCCTGCGCGGGGCATGGGGCAAGTCCGGAACGCAGCCGGGCGCGTTCGACAAGCTGCGGCTGTGGAGCACGGTGCGCGGCATGGACGGCCGCATGGGACTCCGTCCCAGCGCCATGGGCAACCCCGACCTCGGCCCCGAGATCAGCCAGGAGTTCGAGGCGGGCTTCGACGCCAACCTGTTCAACGACCGCATGTCGTTCGAGTTCAGCGCGTACAACCAGCGCACGGACGACCTGCACCTGCAGTACGAGTTCCCGGTGTCCACGGGAATCCTGGCGTCGCAGATCCGCAACGCCGGCTCGCTGCGCAACCGCGGCATCGAGCTCTCCAGCCGGATAACCGTTGCACAGGGCATGGACTACGACTGGTCCGTGAACTTCGGCTACGCCTACAACAGCAGCAAGGTGATCAGCCTGGCGGGCAGTCCCAGCCTGCTGCTCGACCGCTTCGGTACCAAGGTGGTGGAAGGCTACCCCATGGCCGGCAAGTGGGAGCACGTGACGGTTGGCTACGACGCGAACGGCTTCCCCATCGCCTCGGACACGGCCGTCTACATCGGCCCGAGCATCCCGCCGCACAACGGGAACTTCGGCACGAGCCTCACGTGGCGCGGCATCACCGCCTCGCTGAGCGGCCAGTTCGCACTCGGCCTGTACGTGAACAACCACATCAAGCCGTACATGGCGCACAACAAGGTGGGCGTGGACTACTTCCGAGAGCTGGAGCGTACGGGCGGCGACCCGAACTCGGAGGCCATGCGCATCTTCGAGGCGAAGCACCGCATCTACGGCGACTTCATCGAGCGGGCCGACTGGCTGAAGCTGCGCGAAGCCACCATCTCCTACGCGCTGCCGTACAACGTCACGCAGAGGATGGGCGCGCGTTCGGCGGTGCTCAGCCTGTCCGGCCGCAACCTGCTCACCGTCTCGAAGTACTCCGGCATAGACCCGGAGGTGTCGTCCACCTTCTCGTCAGGCAACAACCTGTCGGTGGGTGCCGACTACTTCACGGTGCCTCCCAGCCGCCAGGTGATCGTCGGCCTCTCCCTGAGCTTCTGAGGTGAAGCCATGACGACGCACATGCATGCCACCGAACCTGTCACGGCAGCCACGCCATCCAGCGGAGGAAGCGAGACGATGCATACACCACACGGCAGGGGGAGGAAGGCTCTCTCCACCCTTGGCCTCGCCATCGCACTGCTCACTGCGTGCGACTTCGAGACCACGAACCCCACGGCGGTAACCGAGGACGACCTGGCCACCGACGCCGCGATGACCGCACTGCTCGTGGGCGCCGCACGCTCGTTCGACGACGCGTTCAACCGCTCCGTGATGTTCACCGGCGTCATCTCGGACGAGCTGATCGCCAGCGGGTCGTGGATCGCCTGGCACCTCGCCGACAAGGAAGGGTTCATAGATCCCAACGCCTACGAGGGCGACCATGCGAACATCCCCTGGCGCATGTGGCGCGAACTGCACCGCACGCGCCGGGACGCGGATGAGGCGGCCGAGCGGATGCGCGAGGTGATCTCGTCGCCGGAGTCCGACCTCAGGCTCGCGCAGGTCCAGCTCTACAGCGGCATGGCTCACCTCATGCTCGGCGAGAACTTCTGCGAGCTGGTGTTCGAAGGCGGTCCGTCAGTCCCGCGCACGGAGGCCTTCACGCGGGCCGAGGAGCGGCTGAACGACGCGCTGTCCATAGCGCTGGCCGCGTCAGGCGGCGCCGACGTGGCCGCGATGGCGCGGCTGTCCCTCGCGCGCCTGGAGCTGGAGCGCGGCAACCTTGCCGCGGCTGCGGCGTTCGCCGAGCAGGTGCCTGACGGCTTCCGGTTCATCGCGAACTACAGGCAGAACCAGGCGCCCTATGCCTGGAACAACATGATGGTGCGCGGCGAGTCCACCGTGGGGCCCGTGTTCCGCGAAACGGGAGACCCTCGCGTGCCCGTTGCGCCACCCGCAGACGACGCGGACGTGGGAGCGGACGGAACGACCCCGCTCTGGCGCCAGCAGAAGTACGCCGAGGAGTTCGTGAACTGGACAGTGGGCAAGTGGCAGGAGGCCAGGCTCATCCAGGCCGAGTACCTTCTGGACAGCGACGACGTTCCCGGCGCGATCGGCCTCATGAACGACGTCAGGCAGGCCTCGGGCCTCGCGCCGCTCTCGCTGGGACTTTCCAAGGCGGACGCGACGGAGGCACTGCGGCTGGAGACGATGTACGAGCTGTTCCTGGAGAACAGGCGCATGATGTACATGCGCCGCTGGAACGAGTTCCCTGCAGGATGGGATACGTGCATGCCCATCCCGGCCGAGGAGCGTCGCCAGAATCCGAACCTGTAGCGTGCGAGTCCACAACCTGAAACCGGAGACGGGATTCATGATCGGATCTTCTGCTGCATTCCTTCCGCGCGTTGCCGGGCTGCTTGCCCTTGCAGGAGCGCTCGCGCTGCCGGCCACGCTGCCGGCGCAGGGTCCGGGCGGGCAACAGCCCGCCCAGCCGGGCAGGCCGGTGTCGAACCACGCAATACCGGCCGAGGAGGCGAAGGCGAAGCGCGTGACGCTGCCTCTCGACAGCGTGGTGCGCACGGAGGGGTCGGTTGTCATAAAGGGACAGCGCGTTCCGTACACTGCCACGACGGGGACGATGCCGGTGTACGACCAGACCGGGACGCCCATCGCGGCGGTGTTCTTCGTGTACTACGAGCGTTCGGACGTGCGCGATCGCTCGAACCGTCCCATCACCGTGTCGTTCAACGGCGGCCCCGGCTCGTCCTCGGTGTGGATGCACCTGGGCTACACGGGTCCGAAGCGCCTGAACATTGACGACGAGGGGAACCCTGTTCGCCCGTTCACGATCCGCGACAACCCTCACTCCATCCTGGACGTGACGGACATCGTGTTCGTGGACCCGATCAACGTGGGCCTGTCGCGCGCGGTGGAGGGAACGCGCACGGACCAGCTGTTCGGCGTGCGACCGGACATCGAGTACCTGGCCCAGTGGATCGAGCTGTTCATAACGCGCAACAATCGCTGGGCGTCGCCGAAGTTCCTGATCGGCGAGAGCTACGGCACCACGCGCGTGTCCGGCCTCGCTCGCGAGCTGCAGTCGCGCCAGAAGATGTTCTTCAACGGCGTCGTGCTGGTGTCACCGACCGGGCTCGGCATCCAGAGGCAGGGTCCGGTGGGACAGGCGCTCACGCTGCCGCACTATGCGGCCACCGCGTGGTACCACGGCCAGCTGCCGCCGGACCTTCAGCAGCGGGACCTCGAGGACTTCATCGAGGAGGTGGAGAACTTCACGCTGGACGAGTACATCCCGGCGCTCTCGCGAGGCGGCTTCCTGGATCCCGCGCGACGACGGGAGATCGCGGAGCGTGTCGCGCGTTATGCGGGGGTGTCCGTCGAGTACGTTGACAACAACAACCTGGCCATCCCGATCTCCAGCTGGCGGAAGGAGCTGCTGCGCTCGCAGCGCCTCACGGTGGGCAGGCTGGACGCGCGCTACCAGGGAGTGGACAGGGATGCGGCAGGCATCTCGTACGACTACGACCCGGCGATGTCGTCCTGGAACCACTCGTTCACGCCGGCGATGAACATCTACCTGCGGAACCACCTGAACTACCAGACGGACCTCACGTACGTGACGATTGGCGGGAACGTGCGGCCGTGGGACAACACCGGTGGAACGGTGGGCGAGGACCTTCGTCAGGCAATGGCGGAGAACCCGCTGCTGCACACGATGATCCAGGCCGGCTACTACGACGGCGGCACGGACTACTTCTCCGCGAAGTACTCCATGTGGAACATGGACCCTTCCGGCCAGTTGAGGGACCGATTCACGTTCCGCACGTATCGCAGCGGGCACATGATGTACCTGCGTGACGAGGACCTCGCGACATCCAATGAGCACCTTCGCGAGTTCATGCGGAACGCGATTCCGGCGGATGGAACGCCGGCGCTGTGGGGACGCAGGGTGCCGGCGAACGCGAGGCGTTAGGGGCGGGAGAGGGGAGAGGGAAGAGGGGAGAGGGAAGAGGGGAACAGGGACTGGGGAAGAGTGACTGCCCCGGTTTCTGTCATCCCGCGCGTGCCTTCCCCTGTCATCCCGCGCGAAGCGTCGGGATCTTCTTTCAACTGGTAGTGGCCGCCTTCGGCGGAGTGAAAGCAGATCCCGACACTCGCTTCGCTCGTGCGGGATGACAGCTGGAGAGCGAGCCGTGCGGGATGACAGCTAGAGAGCAAGCCCGTGCGGGATGACAGCTAGAGAGCG
>CAYQAO010000046.1:0-1783 GCA_964415485.1 uncultured Gemmatimonadaceae bacterium | reverse complement strand
CCGTGCGGGATGACAGCTAGAGAGCAAGCCCGTGCGGGATGACAGCTAGAGAGCGAGCCCGTGCGGTATGACAAAACGGGCCTCACGCGCCGCCGCACACGTCACCTCCTCCCGCTCCCCCACTCCAGCACCTCCACTTTCACCGGCGTCCACCCGGCGCGGATGAAGTCCAGCGCCTCCGCGGCCCGGCGCGAAAGGTCTATGATGCGGTTGCGCGCCTTTGCGCGCTCACCGAAGGGGCCGCGGTCTGTTATGCGCACCGTCACCGAGCGGCTGTTGCGCAGGTTGGTCACGCGCACCACGGTGCCAAAGGGGAACTCCCGGTGCGCTGCCGTCATCTCCCTCTGGCGAAAGATGGTGCCGCTGGCAGTCCGGCGGCCGTCGAACCTGTCCGCGTAGTAGGTGGCTTCGCCCTCCACCTCGAACAGGACGAGCGGATTCTCCTCGCTGGCCAGGTCCATCGCGGCCGAAGGGTCGGGCGGCGGCGGCGACTCCAGGGGGACGCTGGGCTGACTCTCCGGCCGCGCAGCTGCGGGAGCGGCGTCGGGCACCGGCACGGTCTCCACGGGTCGGCTGCCGCCGGAGGCGCAGGCGGTGGCGGCGAGCACCACGAAGGCACAGAAGGCGCGTGCGCTGAAACCGGGCGCAATCGGCATTTCAGTTCACCGGTCGGTAGTGGAGTGCTGTGATCGAAACTGATCCCCGCCGCAGCCCTCCTGAGAATGGACGCATGACTCCGAAAGCGGTACCCTGAGGCATGTGCGCCACGTCACGCGAGCGGGAAGCTGGATCTCGCTGCATGACCGCTCGATACCGCCGGCGCCGTGGTCGGTTCCAACCCTCACGAGAGGCAGGTCACATGTCACGACACTCATCGTTGGCAATACCGGTAGCGCTGCTGGTGACGCTCGGCGCATGCAGCCAGTTCATGGGAGGAAGCCGCCCGCAGGGACCGGAGGGGACGCGCGTGCTGGTGCACGTGGCGACGCACGACGCGAAGCTCATTGCGGACGAGGTGGGCGGAGCGCGCGTCACGGTGCGCGACGCGGCGTCAGGCAGGGTGCTCGTGGAGGGAGAGACGCGGGGCACCACCGGCGACACGCAGCGGATCATGGTGGAGCCGCGCCGCCGGGGAACGGCGGTGTACCGTGGCGGCGACGGGTCGAGCGTGGAGCTGCGCGTTCCCATCACGCGCCCCACGCAGGTGGAGATCACCGCCGAGGGCCCGCTCAACTACCCGGACCAGATGGCGAGCACCACCAAGCGCATGACGCTGCTGCCCGGTGCGCACGTGACCAGCGGCGACGGCATAGTGCTGGAGATGCACGGCTTCATCATTGACATCCTGGCGCCGGACACCACGTCCACGCTGCCCGCGAACGCAACGGTGCCCGTGCGTGCCCGCGTGAGGCTCCTCTGCTCGTGCCCCACGCAGCCGGACGGCATGTGGCGCACGGACGAGGTGCTGGCCCGCCTGACGCGCGACGGCGAGATCGTTCGTGAGGCAACGCTGCGCTATGCCGGCGAGCAGAGCACCTACGTGGGCGACCTCCGCACGCCTGACGCGGGACGCTACGTGCTGGAGCTCGTGTCGTCGCGCGCGGAGAGGGCGACGTTCGGGGTGGTGAGGAGGGAGGTGAGGGTCGAGGGGTCTGGGAGCTGACCTGGGTGAGCCGTGCGGGGGCGCGTGCCTGCGCGGGGGAGGATCTGTCATCCCGCACGAGCGCAGCGAGTGTCGGGATCCGCCTTCACTTCACCGTGAATGGCTTCGGCGCAGGGTAAG
>CAYQAO010000045.1:0-23565 GCA_964415485.1 uncultured Gemmatimonadaceae bacterium | reverse complement strand
GCACGAGCGGAGCGAGTGTCGGGATCTGCTTTCACGGTGTAGTGGCCGGCTCCGGCGCAGGGTGAGCAGATCCCGACGCTCGCTGCGCTCGCGCGGGATGACAGTAAACTCTTCCCTCCTCCCTCCTGGTTACACGGCCTCCGACAGACTCGTGAACGTGAAGTCCCGCACCCTCAGCGACGGCATCACCACGTCCCCTCCCGCTTCGGTTCCCGCCACGCGCTCGGCACGTCCCATCTCCTCGATGTTGTTGAGCATGAACAGCGGCGACTCGTTGAAGCGGAAGTTGCGCAGCGGCCTCGTTATGCGGCCGCCTTCCACCAGGAACGTTCCGTCGCGCGTAAGACCCGTGTAGAGCAGCGTGCGCGGATCCACCTCGCGAAGGTACCACAGTCGCGTCACGAGCACTCCGCGCTCCGTGCCGCGAACCAGCTCGTCCACCGTTGCCGTTCCGCCGTTCATGCGAAGCGACGTCGGGTTGCCGGTGGGCTGCTTCCCCTGCCTGTTCGCCCAGAAGCGCGAGTACACCAGCTGCTCCAGCACACCGTCGCGGATCCATACCTGACGGCCCAGCGGCATGCCTTCGAAGTCGTACGGCTGGGAGAGGAGCATGGGGTCGGTGGGGTCGGAGATGAGCGACACGCGCTCGTCCACTATCCGTTCACCTATGCGGTTGCCGCCTCCCTCCTTCACGAAGGGACTGCGTCCCTCGTCGGCGCTCCTGGCATCGGCGTAGAACGCCACGAGCTGCACCAGGTCCGCCACCGCCTGCGGTTCCAGGATGACAGTGTACCGGCCCGGCTCGATCGCCTGCGGGTTCCGCGAGGTCCGAGCCTTCTCCGTGGCGCGTTCGGCCACGGCGCGCGGGTCGAGGCGGGTCCAGTCGCGATTGTCTCCACCCGCCCAGCCCGAGCCCGTTCCGTCCGCGGTACGAACCGTGAGCGTGTAGTTGGCGCTGGTGGAGCGGTGATAGCCGAAGAGCCCCTTGTTGTTGCCGACCGCATTTGCAGACATCCCTGTCACCAGGTAGCCTGCGCACTGCAGGTCGCCGGCGCTCCGGGCCAGCTCCAGCGCGCTGAGGGCCCCCCGCGCCCTGTCGCCCGGCGTAAGCTGCGCCGTGCTCTCGAAGAACGCATTCACCTGCTGGTACTGCTGCGGGCCGAGGCCCGGCATGGCCTCCGGGTCGTCAGGCGCCAGGCGTGCCATGACCTCGCTCTGCCGCACCGCACGCGCTATGGACTCTTCCGAAAGGTCGTTGGTGGTCACGACCGCGTGCTTCGGACCGAAGCTGGACTGCACCGCAAGCGTGGCATCGGCCGTTGCACCCGAGGTGGACACCTGGTTCGCCGCGAAGCGCACGTTGCCGTTGTACGACGTGTCAATGGATACCTGGATCTCGTCCGCACCGGACAGCGACACCGCCTTCTCGACTATCGCCTGGGCCTGCTCCCTCGTGACCAGCGCACCGGATGCCTCCTGCTCGAGCGGGAGGCCGCGGCGGATGGCGATCCCGGCATCCTCCAGGAACGCACGACGCGACCGCATCACGTTGTCATTGCGCGACATCAGCCTGTCCTCCCGGTGTTGATCACGTTCACGTTGCGGAACCTGGCCGGCGGACAGCCGTGGCTCACGGCGTTCGACTGGCTGGGCTGTCCCTTGCCGTCGAAGAAGCTGCCGTTCAGGCGATAGCTGCTGCGTCCTCCGATCATGTCCATGGAGTTCCAGAAGTCCGGCGTGCGGATCTGGTACGCCACGTCCTTCAGCATGCCCGTTATGCGGCCGTTGCGGATCTCGTAGAAGAGCTGCCCGCCGAACTGCGCGTTGTAGCGCTGCTGGTCAATGGAGAAGGACCCGTCGCCGATGATGAGGATGCCGCGATCGGTGTCCGCCACGATGTCGTCCTGCGAGATGTCCTGCTCGCCGGGCAGCAGCGACACGTTCGGCATGCGCTGGAACTGCACGTTGGCCCACGACTGCGCATACGAGTTTCCATGTGAACGAACGGGGCGACCCTGCTGCTCGTACCACCAGCGCAGCCACGGGGCCTGCTCGCGCGTGGTCTGGTAGTCGTTGAAGATCCCGTCCCTGACGATAAGGAACTCGTCAGGCTGCACGCCATCGTCGTCGTAACCGATGGTGGACAGTCCCCCTTCCTGCGAACGGTCACCCTGCACGTTCATGAAGTCCGGACCGTAGCGCAGCTTGCCAAGCTGGTCCTCGGGCGGCGCAATGAAGCTTGTTCCGGCGTAGTTCGCCTCGTATCCCATCGCACGATCCAGCTCCGTGGGGTGGCCGATGCTTTCATGGATGGTCAGCCACAGGTTGTCGGGCGCGAGAACCAGATCATAGCGGCCCACTTCCACCGGGCGGGCCGAGAGCTTCTGCGCAGCCTCTTCGCCCCACTTCTGCGCATTGCCGGCGAGGTCGCAATCCAGCACGTACTCCCAGCCACGCGCCATCGGAGCGGCTACGTTGCCGCGGTTCTGGAAGTCCGAGAAATCGGGGCTCACCGCCGTGATCTGCATGAGCGGCCAGGACCGAACGATGTCCTGACGTATCACCGAACCGTCGGTGTTGGCGTAGTTGCGCTCGTCCTTCACGAAGAACAGCGCGCTGAACACGTACTGCACGTGGTCCGCCTTCATCGCCTCGGCATTGGCGCGGAGCAGCAGGTCGGCCTTCTCCTCCACCGGCACGTTCCACGGGTCGGTGGTGAAGGCTCCCTTCCAGTAGGCGTTCATGAAGGCCGGAGACGGCAGCCATTCCACCGGCTCACCCTGAGCCACTCGTGAGGCCCTGGCGATCGCCACGGCTTCTCGCGCAGCGGAGGCGGCGGCCTCCTTCGTGAGCAGCCTCGTGGCGGCGAAGCCCCAGGTGCCGTCCACCAGCGCGCGCACGCCGATCCCGAGGGTGTCGGTGTCCACGATGTTCTGGATCTGCTGCTCGCGCGTAACCACGAAGTTCTGCTGCTGCCTGCTGACGCGAACGTCCGCATAGTCGGCACCGGCCGACCGCGCCGCGTTCAGTGCCTCGGCCATCAGCTCGTTTGCGGCGGCCTGATCCGTGAAGGTCGCCAGCGCTGCGTCATCGGGTGGGGGAGACGCATTCAGGAGACGCGGAAAGGCAGCGATCGAACTGCCGGCCAGCGCTGCCGCAGCCAGCCCGGTGCCGCCCTGCAGGAGGAAGTCACGTCGCGATGTCATGGCTACTCGCAGAAGGGTGAGACGGAGTGATCGGACAGCAGTACGGACCGAACGCGGGCGAAGTGTCACGGTGGAAGCGGCGGTCCGGCCCATCGTCCGCGGTCCGCGGCCGTCGGCAACCGGCCGGCACTTCCTCCCTCTCCCCTCCCCCTCCCCCTACCGCCTGTCCCGCCTGACCAGTATCCGCCGCCCCTTGATGGACGACCGGCTCAATGCATCCACGATGTCGTCCGCCAGCTCGTCGGGCACCTCCACCAGCGAGTGTCGGTCGAAGATGTGGATGGCGCCGATCACGCGCGAATCCACCCCTGCTTCCCCGGTGATCGCGCCCACCAGGTCGGCCGGCCGTACCTTCGCCTTCCGGCCCGCACCAACGAAGATCTGGGCTGACTCCCACTCGTTCTGCCCTCGCGTCCGGCGCGACGGGCGGCGGTCTCCGCCTGCCTCGCGAGCACCACGCTCCGGACGCTCGCGCACACGGCCGCTCCGATCGGCACGTCCATCCCTCTGACGCTCCGGACGGATCATCGCCGCCGGAATCTCCTCGTCATCCTCGATCCGCTCGGACGCATCGGCCATCTTCACGGCCGCAGCCGCCACGTCCATCACGTCGAACTCTTCCGCCAGCGACTCCACCACCCCGCGGAACTGGTCCACGTCCTCGCTCAGCAGTATCTCGCGCAGCCCCGCCCGCGTTATCTCCAGCCTTCGCGCACGCAGGTCCGCGACGGTCGGCACGGTTGCGACCTCGATCTTCTGCCGCGTGAGGCGCTCGATGTTCCGCAGCATCCTGTGCTCGCGCGGCTCGGCGAACGTGACTGCCGTGCCCTCGCGCCCCGCCCTGCCGGTTCGACCGATGCGATGCACATACGACTCGGCCGCAGAAGGCACGTCGTAGTTCACCACGTGGGATACGTGCTCCACGTCCAGGCCGCGAGCCGCAACGTCCGTCGCCACCAGCAGGTCGGCCGTGTTCGCGCGGAACTTGCGCATGACGCGGTCGCGCTGCTCCTGCGACAACCCGCCATGCAGCGCCTCCGCACGGTAGCCACGCGCGTTCAGGGTCTCCGTAAGCTGGTCAACCTCCGTGCGCGTTCGGCAGAACACTATGGTGGACGTGGGATTCTCCACGTCCAGCACGCGTCCGAGCGCCGCGAGCTTGTGCGCGCGCGCCACCACGTATGCCACCTGCCTCACGCGAGGCGACTCCCCCGCCGGCACCGCCTCGCGATCTATCCGTACCCTGACGGGGTTGCGCAGGTGCCGACGCGATATCTCCGCTATTCGCGGAGGCATGGTCGCCGAGAACAGAGCCGTCTGCCGCTCGCCCGGCGTGGAGTCGAGGATGGCTTCCAGGTCCTCGGCAAACCCCATGTCCAGCATCTCGTCCGCCTCGTCCAGCACCACGGTGCCTACGTGATCCAGCTTCAGCGTCCCCCGCCGGATGTGATCCAGCGCCCGGCCAGGCGTCGCGATGACCACGTCCACACCTCGCTTCAGCGAACGTACCTGCGACTCCAGGCTCGCACCGCCATAAACGGGCAGCGCCACCGCCCCCAGCCCCCTCCCGTACCTGTGCACCGCCTCCGCCACCTGCATGGCGAGCTCACGCGTAGGCACGAGCACCAGAGCCGACGTGCGCTCGCGTACCGGGGCGTCCGGCCTGATGCGATGCAGCAGGGGGAGCGCGAACGCCGCCGTCTTCCCGGTGCCGGTCGCGGCCTGAGCGAGCAGGTCGTTCCCTTCCATCTGCGGCGGTATGGCTTCGCGCTGGATGGGGGTGGGCTCCTCATAGCCCAGGGTGTTCAGCGCGTCGAGCACCCGAGGGTCGAGGCCGAGGTTGGCGAAACCCGGAAGGAAGTCTGCGTCCTCCGGCCTGGTTTCCAACTGTCCTTTATTCGGATTCGTCATCACGGCAGGATAACGGAAATGGGCACCGGACGCGCGTCACACCGTGTGACGGGATCCGATGCCCGAAGCTTCCGGCCAGAGCCGTGCCGCAGGGTTCTGCCAGGTTCAGGGAGAGGCCTGAACCTTTTCCCGAGCGGCAGTCCCGTACGGCACCGTCAGCTGCTATCCGGATACGGCGCCATCCTACCTGTCTATCCGCCTCACGACTTCGCTCGTCGGGGACTCGCCTCGCCGCACCGTGAACTTCGCGGGCGCATCTATCGTGAGCCAGTGCTTCCCGGACGTGCCCACCAGCGCCTCCGCGTCCGGATGCAGGTACAGTCCATCCAGCGACAGCGTATCAATCGCGATCACGCCCTGCAGGTCGCCTACTTCGCGCACCCGTCCTCCGGTGCGCGCAACCGCGTCGTCGTAGTTCACCGAGATGTCGAGCTTCATGGGAGGCTGGCCGGGTATGACCAGCTGTGCGCCTCTGATCAGCACGTCCATGGCGCCGCCGGTGTTCTGCGGCAGATCGTCGTACGTGGCAGCGCTGGCGTTGGCGTAGGTCCCGGTGGCAATCGCATCGAGCGCAACCAGTATCGCCGCAGCATTCAGCGTGCGCAAACGCTGCTTCTGGGGATCATCGGGCAGTGCGCCGGCCTCGATGAGCACGGTGCTCGTGCCCCAGGTCTGCATCAGGTCGCCGAACGCGCGCGGATTGAACGTGTCGTCATACCGCGCCACGCGACCCGGGATCTCGCTCGCGAGCCCCGCAGCCATGGTGGACGCCACCAGTCGGGCGCGTGAACGAACGTCGTTGTAGTCGCGCTCAGCGTTGTAGGCGGGTGCAAGGAGCGCAATTCCCACCTGCACCCCGTTGCGGCCGGCGCGCGTGCGAGCATTCTGGTCGTGCAGGTTGAACCCGAAGTCCGGACGGATGGAATCGCGCAGCGACTTGAGGGTCCTCGCCTCCGGCGTCTGCAGGTTCCGCGCATCGCGGTTCACGTCCACACCGGCCGCATTCTGACGCTGGAACCGCTCGGCGCCATCCGGGTTCAGCATCGGCACGAACACCACCGTGAGTTCGCGCGCGATCCTTTCGCGCATCGGGTGCGGCTCCGCACCCGCGAGGAAGCTGAAGATGTCCGCCAGCGACATGCTAGCAGTGGACTCGTCACCGTGCATCTGCGACCACAGCAGCACCGTGGTCGGACCGTTCCCGAAAGTGACTGCCCGGATCTCACGACCATGAAGCGAGCGCCCGACCTCCTTCACGTCCAGTGCGGACGATCGAAGCGAAGGCGCCATTGCCCCCCACAGTTCCGAGTGGGTGAACCGGCGGGACTCCAGTCCCGAGACCCTGTGCTGCTCGGCGATGCGAAGTGCATCGCCGAACGAGATGGAGGTCCCTTGCGCTGTCTGACCTGTGGAACCGCCCTGGGCGGAACTGACGTGCGTGCATGCGGCCGTAGCGAGCAGTGCCGCGGGCAGGAGGCCCAGCAGTCTGCTGCGGAGTGGCGAAAGCAGGGTCATTAATGAACGTGGTTTGGATTGTCGCGGAATGCGCCGTACACCACAGAACAAGTTCAGCGCGAACCGGCCACGCGCAAGTTACAGCATGGCGATCACCGCCATGTCCGTGCTCCTGCGATAGTTCTCGGCGTACTTCACCTTGCGCTCCAGAGCCTCGATCACGGCTCGGGTGAAGTCCACCTTCTCGAACTCCTGCGCGCTGCCCAGGCCTCCAGGGCTGAAGACGTTCACTTCCATCAGCTTGTCGCCCACGATGTCCAGGCCCACGAGGAACATTCCGTCCATCACGAGCTTTGGCCGGATTATCTCCGCAATGCGCATGATCCTGTCGTCCATCTTGAACGGAGCGATGCGCCCGCCCGCATGCACGTTGCTGCGCATGTCTCCCCCGGAGCGCAGGCGCCTCACGCCCGCATGCTTCCCCTTGTACAGAAGGGGAACGCCGTTCATCATGAAGACTCGCGTGTCTCCCTCCACTGCCTCCGGGAGATACTCCTGCGCCACCACGTAGCCGTCACGGCTGATGGCCTCGATCATCTGGTTGATGTTCGAGCCGTCGTCCGGCCTCACGAGGAACACGTTCTGGCCGCCGGACCCCTGCAGCGGCTTCAGCACTATCGTGCCGCCCTGCTCGCGCGCGAACTCCTTGATGTCGTCCCGGTCGCGCGTGATGAGAGTCCTGGGACGCACCTCCTCCGGGAAGTCCTGGAAGTACATCTTGTTCATCGCGCGAGAGAGCCCCTCGGGGTTGTTGAGCACTATCGCGCCCTGCTGGACCGCGCGCCGGCCGAACACCACGCCGCTCTGTGCCGCCCAGGGGCGCTCCACCGAGTCGTTCGCAGGATCGTTCCGCAGCAGGATCACGTCCATCTCGCTGGTCTTCAGTCGCTCCCGAACCGCCTTTTCGCCCTGGAGCGCCTGGAGGTATGCCTCACGAGACGCGTACTTCTGCCGAGGCGCCGAACAGGCCCGTACCGCTATGGTGCCGTCCGGATCGTACGCGAAGCTGCCCACGTCCACGTACCAGGCTTCATGCCCCATGGCGAGCGCCGTTGCCGCCAGCCGTGTCGTGGTATACTCGGCGCGCTCCGTGTCCAGGTCGTTAACCACGAAGCAGATTCTCATTTGGTCGGTTCCGGGATCAGGTCCATTACGGTGTGAGGTGTGCGAAGGCGTGCCAGACGCGCTCGTGCACCGGGGGCATTGAGGTAGTTCGGGCGCAACGCAGGCGGCTTGAGGTACTCGCGCCAGAGCAGCTCTCGCATCTGCGGCAACTGTTCGAAAGCGACCTTGCCTACGTACAGCGGTCTCAGGTCTCCGCCGTCGGCGAGGTAGTCCAGCAGCCTCACCAGCCCGCGCAGGTATACCACGTCCTTGGTCAGCCCTCCGCCGCGATGCACACGCATGCTCATGGTGAATGCACTTGCAGGCCGTATTCCATGCTCGGCGGTGAGCAGGCGATAGGTCTCCACGAAATCGGCGCCGTCTATCACAGACCGCACTGCAACCACCCGCGCTGCCAGCAGACGCAGACGGCCCCCGTCCAGACCGCCCACCAGGTGCTCGGCCAGCACCGCCATTCCCTCCTGCAGCTCCTCGTAGCCGGCCAGGCCGGTCGCCAGCAGACCGAGCGGCTGCGCTTCCCCGTTGGCGAAGGTGACCACGTGCGTTCCTATCTCGTGCTGCAGGAGCGCATCCACCCGGCGCATGGGCACCATCGTGCGCCTGCCGATCAGGAGGTTGCCCATGGACACCATCAGCCCCGACACGTCGTCGCGGATCTCCGCGCGGGAGCGGAACGACGCCAGCCGCTCCCGGTAACCGTCCAGTTCCAGCTGTGCGCGCATCAGGAAGCCCTCGGCATCCAGCCTCTCGTCCACCGCCTGCGGCCTGTCGTCGCCGCTTTCCACCACCTCGTCGCCCGCGCCGGGAATTCGTTCGAGCATCAGGTGCGCGAGCTCCAGCAGCGGAGTCTCCACCGTGCCGAACACGCCCAGGCTTCCGTACAGGAACCGGGGCGTGTTCCTGTCCCCCAGCATCGTCAGCTTGCGGGCCAGCTCCTCTCGCGACTCGCGGAATACGCTCGCGAGAGTCGGGTCTTCCAGTCGTTCCAGTGGCAGGTCGTACAGCCGTCGGCGCAGCGAATCCGTGTCAACGGCAAGCGGCCGGTAGTCGAACGCAGGAACCCTGTCCCGTCCGTGCCGGTCGAATTCCACACGTGCCCGCGCGGTGTTCACGGGTGTCACCTGGAGCAGGAAGTCGAAGGTCCTGGCCATCTCGGAGAGTTCGGCATCCACCAGCTCCGCCGCCTTGACCGCCACGCGTCTCCCAAACGCGAGGAAGTGGGTAGGCGCCTCACGACCGTGCGTCACGGTGAAGTGGTAGGCGGTCTGCTTCACAGCGAGGGAAAGCCCGCGCCGAAGCGTCTCGAACACCTCCGGATACGGCACGCCGGTCCGCGCCTGACGATGCACCGGCTGCACCTCGATTCCAAGCATGTGCATTCCGCGATTGAATCCGTCGTCCGGAAGCATGGGTGGCAGGCCGGGCGCGCCAGCCGAACGCTCCACCACTACCTCCACGTCCAGGGGAGGCGGGCGCAGCGGCACCTGCGTGAGCGCACGAAACAGGCTGCGCACGGAGTCATCGTCAGGCGGCAGTGCCGACGTCACCACCCGGAATGTCGGCGCGCGAACGCCCTTCGCGCGGGCGGTCTTCGCGGCAGCCTCCCCCTCGCGCGCCAGCCATACCTCCAGCAGCAGGAAGACGCCGAACGACTCGCACATTGCGTCCGCAATCGCGGTCACGAGGTCCCGGAGCTCGTCCTGAAGCTCCACTGCTCCCGGCGCGATGAGGTAGGCAGCCTCACCCACCACCAGGCGCGAACTCTCTCCCACCTTCTGCGAACCGCGTTCACGGTAAAGCACGAGGAACGGGAGCCTTCGGTCCATGTGAAGTCGTCCGCCCCCAGGCAGTCGCCGACGAACCCCCTGCCCGTTCGACAGCCTCTCGCGGACATCGGCGATGAACTCTCCGCCAATTCCGCCTGCCGCGGTCAACACACGACTCATGCGAACCGAAGTTCCTCGAGCAGCCCGGGTAGCGCAGCCGAGAGGCGTTCCTGTATGAAGGACATCGCCGACGGGTCCGCCTCGCCCGTCCACTCATCCATGAAGACCTTCTTGAACTCCAGCGCAAGCGCGCATCCGCTGTCCGGAAACGTCTCGTGCACCCACCGGCTGAAGTAGCCGCCCTGAAAGCGAACGTTCTCGCGAACGTCCAGGTCGGTTTCCCCCCTGAGGTCACCCATGAAACGGCTAACGAGCCGGCCCCAGCGGGAATGGTCCATCGAGCCGGTGCCTATGTTCACAGCCGGATTGCCCGCTTCGGGCGCGGGCGGTGCCGATGCGCCGTCCCGGCGATGGTTGTAGCTGTGGATATCGAGCACCACGAACCGCGACCAGCGGTCGCGCAGCTCGCCAAGCGCTTCTCGAGCCCGCGCATAGAACTCGTCGTGAATCGCGAGCGACCGCCTCACGAGAGCATCCCCGGGAGGTTCCTTCCACACATGCAGTCCCCAGCTCTGCTCGGGCGTCAGGTACACCGCTCCTTCCCGGGGCCTGTTGAGGTCCACCTCGAACCGGGACCGGCAGCCGACCAGTCGAGTCCCTCCCACCGATGTCCACCGTGCGGTATACGGATCCTCCTCGCGCTGGCGCTGCTCGTCGCTGAGCGCCATGATCCCCCGAACTTCGTCCCGCAGTGTGTGCCCATCGTGGATGGCTGCGGCTACCACCGGGCTGGAAAGATCGAGCTCGATGAGGAACGGCCTCGTTTCGGCGTGGCGGTGGGGGCCGGCGTCAGGCCTCTCCTTCAGGTGATGTTCGTCGTGCGCATTGCGGTGCATGAAGCGGGCTCCAAACGGGGGTAGCGCGAGAGTGGGCCCCCAACCAGAGCAAGCTTCATGCTGAGTTCGTATGCCCCGCCTGTGCCTGCATTCGCTGCAGCACGACAGCGACCGGTGCCACGAGCACATGATCCGTTTGCGCATCGCTTCCCACCATGAACGTGTGCGATCCCGCCCGCTCGAATCCGCACTTCCCGTAGAACGCGATCGCACGCGGGTTGCGCTCCCACACACCCAGCCAGAGCGTCTCGGCTCCCTGGTTCGCCGCCTCTCGTGCAGTCGCGAGCATCATACCCTGGGCGATCCCGCGTCCGTGCCACGCGCTGTCTATGTAGAACCGTGCAATCTCCATGGGCGCCGCCCCCGTGACGAAGGACGGAACCCTTCCGCCCAGCCGCACGAACGAGTAGGCCGCTATCTCGCCATCCATTTCGCCGAGCAGAACCGTTACATCTGGAGACCTGATCTCGCGCTCCTGGATTTCAGGCCCGAAGGTCTGCTCCAGGTAGGTGGCGAAATCGTCCGGATCGTTCTGCGCCGCGAACGTCTCGACAGCGAGCCGGCGGGAAAACGCCGAGTAGGCCTCGGCGTCCTCCGGTGCTGCCTTCCTGATCGTCAAACCGCTCCGTTCGATGCTCGACATGGCAGTGTGCTAGTGATGTGACCGATGGGCTCCATGTTCGTTCCGCTCGCGCTGAAACGCGAGGAACGCGTGGACCGCGGCGAGCGCCGTCTCGTCCGTGGTGTGAATCGTCAGGGCGGCACCGTTCGCCAACTGCTCCAGTCCATAGTGAATGCGCGTGTGACGCTCGGCCATGACCTTCGCACCCGGTGCGTCCCGCAGCTGCTGCAGTTCCGGTACGCCGAAATCTCCGCGGCCGAGGGCCGACTGCAACCTCGCCACATGTTCGCGTAAGGCGTGCAGGGTGGTCTCGTCCGTGGAATCGGCGCGAAGCACGATCCTCCCCCCGTTAGGCAGGGACTCGTGTTCACGACGCCAGCCGGCGAGCTCCTGGTCGTCATGGCCCCCTGCACTGTCGGAGCCCTGTGACCGCATGTCGTGACCGCCGCCCTGAAGCAGCTCGCCATACGACATCCCGATCATCTCGCCCGACTGGGGATGGTGCAGCATCACAGCGCCGTAGCTGACGGTGGGCGTCGGCAGTTCCGGCATGAACCCCACTGCCACTCCGCCCTGGTTGTGGGCCCCCATGTGGTCGGACATCACCTGCCACGCTACCGTCGTCATTACGTAGGACGTGTCGTCGCGATACAGCCTTGCAGCACGGAGGATCTCTGCACGCTTGCGATCGCGCGGCACGTCCGGACTCGCGAGGATGTCGCTGATCACGTCATGCATGGAGTGCAGGTTGTCGAAGACGATCGCCGCCTGCGGATAGCGCAGGGCGAAGCGCGGAGCCACGGCATAAGTCATCGGCATCTGGTGCGGCATGCCGGATGGCGGGTTGACCAGCATCTGCCTGAAGCGCGCCACCGCAGCATCCGCCAATGCACGACGCTCGGAAAAATCCCTCCCGACCACCAGCGGCTCGTAGAGGCCCACCTGCAGCCAGTGGTAGGCCCAGATGAGGCCATTGAACTTCGGCCAGCCCTTTCGAAATGCGAGCGAGTACTCCTGCCCCTGCATCAGGTCCATGCTCTTGGGACGTCGGCTGAAGGCCAGGTCCGGACGCGAGAAGTAGTGCTCCAGCACCCGCTGTACTTC
Source organism: uncultured Gemmatimonadaceae bacterium (assembly GCA_964415485.1). Taxonomy (GTDB): domain Bacteria; phylum Gemmatimonadota; class Gemmatimonadetes; order Gemmatimonadales; family Gemmatimonadaceae; genus JBBQHX01. The sequence continues at coordinate 11,300 of CAYQAO010000045.1, read as the reverse complement.
CGCATCACGCTGTGCATCGGTCAGTCGGGGGTCGCCAAGCACATCGTACAGGTTCCGGTGAAGCACGTGGGCCCACTCGAACATCGCCATGGCCTCGGGCGCAAGCCGCGCATACTGCGGAGCAATCGCCTGCTCGAGCACCGGAACGGAGGGCGGCGAGGCCAGGAGCTTCTGCGTGAGGAAGTCGAACCGATCCTCCTCGAGTAGCGACGCAGGAGCGTCAGGACGGGTCCACAACAGCTCGTAAAGGATGGCGTGGCCGTAGTCGAACGCGTTGAACAGCCTGTCCGCACTGGGATAATGCTTCCTGAAGCTCCAGTTGTGGTCCGCCACGTACTGGGCAGGCTCGGACACGGTCACCCACTGCGCGAACGCGGAGGCCGGCGTCGCCGCCGCGGCCACGATGCCGGCAGCTGCCAGAAAGAAGCTCCGTGAAGCCGGGAGAACACCCGTCCTCCGCCTCACGAGGCCGCTGAGACGCCTTGTTGATTCTCTCATCGTTCAGGTCTCCTCAATAGCGGAAGCGTGGAATGCCAAAGGCGTAGGAAGTGCCGAGCGTGAAGGACCACGCCTCGTGATCTCCACTCAGTCGCCTGGAGACTCCCGCGTCGAGCACCCAGCGCACACCCAGTTGGCGCCGCACGCCGACACCCGCGCTCCAGAGTACCGACGACCCTTCCACCAGCGGCTGCTCCGCCACCACCTCCACTCCCACGAGCGTCGCCGAGAGTGCGAACGCACGGTCGGCAGAGAGTCCGGCCTTCCAGCGCACCAGGTCGTCGGCCATTCCGTGCGCGGACGCATCAATCGCGAGCTCCCGGGCACCCAGTGCATGAACGATGTTTGCGTGCAGTCGCCCCCAGGAGAACGTGCGAGTGGAGTTCGCTCGGATGCTCAGGTGTGCATCGTCAGGCGCCATGCCGCCCGCGGGCAACAGCGCCGCCACACCCACCGCGAATGCGGGAAGAGTCATGCTCTCCACGTTCAGCTGGTGCAGCACCGAGAGGTGCACTCCTCCCACTCCCGCCGACGTGGAGCCCTGCGGTCCGTCGTGCAGGAGCAGCGGAAGTCCAAGTGCAGCCTGCGTGCGCCCCGGCAGCCCGTACATCAGCTCGGGCTCCAGGTGCCATCCGTAAACGCCTGCGCCCGATCGCCTGATGGTCACAGGGGCAGCCTTCAGTTCGAAGGCACCTTCCTCCATGGCCACCGCATCCTCGGTGGCGAGCGGACGTCCCACGTCCGTGTTGTAGTAGTCGTGCTGGGCCGCGAGTTCGGTCGCGGGAATGCTCAGCGAAGCCAGCAGCAGCAGCCCCCACGAGCGAAGCACCAGGCCCCGCCGCGGATTGCCGTAACGCCTGAATACAATTCCGGTCATTGTCCCTCCATCAGTCCTTGGATAGCCGCACGCGAAACGGCAGCGTACGGCCCTGCCGAGCGGGACTGACTCGCGACCACTGCGCACGCACGGCGTACTCACGCCGCGCGCGAGGTCTTCACCAATACAGCTGTCGCGGACTGTCCCCGGCGTCAGGCGCGCGGGGGAGGCGTGTCTACCGGGAAGGTCGTGGAGCGGAGTGCAGGGGGAACCGCCGATACTCTGGCGCCGCCTTCCGCTTCGTGCTCCTGCAGAAGCGTCGGTACCGACGCGAGGGGCGCCATGGAGGCGCAGCCCACCATGAAGACGCAGTCGGGCTGTGAAGAGCCGCCTGGATCCGAGCCAGGCTCGGATGCCAACGCTTCCGCCGCATGCCCGGCATGCTGCGCGGAATGGCCCGACTCGGCAGTCGCGCGGACGTCGTCTCCGCTACTCGACCCGTGGGCGGCGTGCGCATGGGAGCCCGCCACCAGCGCCGCATGCGCAGACGCGGCATCGTGATTCACGGTCATCAGGCAGTCCGCGAACGCACCCAGGCCGCTCCATCCCGGAATCAGGAGAAGCAGCAACAGGAGCGACCCGGTACGGAATGCCAGCGAGCGACGGCGCATTCGGTGTAGTATAAACGTGCCTGACACATGCATGTCGGGCCCGGCGGTTGATCCTGCTGAACCGTTCCTGCATGGTTTCAGCGGAATCCGACTCAAGCAACCTCACACATTCCATGGCAGCACCGATCGCACGTACGGATACGTCGAACCCGTTCCACGGACTCGGGGACGGCGACCTGGCGTTCACCGACCGTGCGTTCACTCGTGCCGCCGGCGCCCCGCTCGTTACCGGCAATTCGGTGCGCCTTCTCCGCGACGCCACCGAGAACTACCCTGCCTGGCTGGACGCCATCGAGCACGCCGAGAGGTGGATTCACTTCGAGTGCTACATAATCCACGACGACGACGCCGGTGAGCAGTTCGCGGAAGCACTCATGCGCCGCGCGCGGGACGGTGTCCGCGTGCGCCTGCTGTACGACTGGATGGGCGCGCTCGGCAAGACCAGGCGTTCTTTCTGGCGTCGGCTCGGCGCCGCAGGAGTCGAGGTCCGTTGCTTCAACCCCCCGCGGCTGATCCGGCCGTTCGACTGGCTGCACCGCGACCACCGCAAGATGCTCGGCGTGGACGGACGAGTCGGCTTCGTCACCGGCCTGTGCATCGGGCGCGCGTGGGTAGGTGATCCGCAGCGGGGCATTCCGCCCTGGCGCGACACCGGCGTGGAGATCCGCGGGCCGGCCGTCGCGGATGTGGAGTGGGCGTTCCGCCGGGTGTGGAAGGCGGCCGGAGGCCACGTGCCGCACGAGCACCGGCCCCGCCGCAACGAGATGAAGCGCGAAGGCGACGTCGCACTCAGGATCGTGGCAAGCGAACCGTGGAACGCCGGCCTGATGCGGCTGGACCAGATCATCGCTTCCGCCGCACGAGAGCGCCTCTGGCTGGCCGATGCCTACTTTGCCGGCATTCCGAGCTACATGCAGGCGCTGCGCGCCGCTGCGCTGGACGGCGTGGACGTTCGCCTGCTGGTTCCGGGTGGCAGTGACATCCCCCTCCTTCGCGCGCTGTCCAGGGCCGGCTATCGGCCGCTCCTGGAGGCGGGCGTGCGCGTCTTCGAGTGGAAGGGTCCCATGATGCACGCCAAGACGGCGGTGGCAGATGGCGCGTGGGCACGCGTAGGTTCCACGAACCTCAACATTGCGAGCTGGCTCGGCAACTACGAGCTCGATGCGAGCATAGAGGATCGCGGATTCGGAGCCCTGATGGAGGATGCGTACCTTGAAGACCTCACCAACGCCACGGAGATCGTGCTCGACAGGTCGAGGACGCGCGCCATCGGCGGCGGGAGGCGGGATCCTACACCGGATGCCCGATTGCAGCGCAGGCAGCGTCGAGCCCCCATCGGATCGGGAGCCGGGAGTACGCAGCGAGTGACTGCCGGAGCACTTCGCCTTGGAAGCGCGGTGAGCAGCGTGATTACCGACCAGCGCCCGCTCGGCAGGGCCGAGCGACCCATAGCGATCGGTGCTGCGCTCGTGTTCCTGGTCGTTTCGGTGGTGGCTTTCCTGTGGCCCCGCGTGCTTGCGTGGCCCATCGGCGCCGCCCTGGCCTGGCTGGTTCTGGCGCTTGTGTGGCAGATGCTCCGCGCGGGCTCTGCACACGACTCGCGAGATTCCCGCTCGCTACCGCAGCCGTCGCGCGCGCCTGACGGGAGCGTCGGGTCCGGTCACCTGCAGGGCGCGACGGGGTCCTCGTCCGGCAGCCTCCCGCCTGACGACAGAGGCAGTGTTGAAAGCTGAGCCCCGACACACGCCTCACACATGACGTTCCGTCACCTCTCGCGCCCCAGCGTCGCCATAGTCGGCGCCGGAGTGGCAGGCCTCATCTGCGCCCAGCGACTCGCCGAAGCGGGAGCGCGCGTACTCGTACTCGACCGCGACCGGCACCTCGGCGGCCGCATGGCCACGAGGCGCGCCGGCGCGCTGCAGTTCGACCATGGAGCGCAGTACTTCACCGCGCGCGAACCGGCATTCGCTGCGCAGGCCGCCCTCTGGACGCGCCGCGGCGTTGCGGCCGAATGGCACGCGCGAATGGCCGTGCTGGAACAGGGGAAGACGGCGTCCATTCCCGCAGACGTGAGGCGCTGGGTGGGCGTGCCCGGCATGGGCTCCATCGCGCAGGCGCTGGCGGAGGATGCTCGGCAGGCGGGCGCCGAGGTGCATTCTGGGGTGGACATAGCCGCTGCATCACGCGAGCACGATCGCTGGCGCCTCACCTCCGCCGACGGCCTCTCGCTCGGCAGTTACGACTTCCTCGTCGCCGCGCTCCCGGCGCCGCAGGCAGCCGCGCTGTTCGGACGCGACGCACCCGTGGTGGCCGAGAGATGCACGGTGCGAATGCTCCCGTGCTGGGCTGCGATGGTGGCATTCGAGACGCCGCTGCCGGTGAGCTTCGACGGCGCCTTCGTTCGCGGTGCACCGCTCTCATGGGTTGCGCGCGACACCTCCAAGCCCGGCCGCCCCGCTCGCGAGGCCGAGACCTGGGTGCTGCACGCCGCGCCGGAATGGTCGGCTGCGCATCTGGATGCATCGCACGACGCAGTGGCCGCGTCGCTTCTGGCGGCCTTCTGCAACGCGGCCGACATGGACGTTCCGCCACCCAGCTACCTGGGCGCGCACCGCTGGCGCATGGCGCTGCCTGACGAGCCCATCGAGGACCACTTCCTCTGGTGCAGCGACACGCGCGCAGGTGCGTGCGGCGACTGGTGCGGAGGACCGCGCGTGGAAGGCGCCTGGGTGAGCGGAAGCCTGCTCGGCGAACACATCGCGACGCTTCTCTGATCGCGCCAGGGGAACGCCGGAGCGCAGGTCGAGGCGCCGGAGCATCCCTCGGATTGCTGACGGCAATACCCTTGGCACATCGGGGCGATACGCGGGGAAACGCTGCCCCGTGTTCCCGCGCTGCACCGTTGGCACAACGGGGCGATACGCGGGAGCACGCTGACCGGTCTGCCTGCGGCTACTCGGCCGGCGCGTGCCTGAACGCCTGCACGCTGGTCTCCGCCGCACGTTCGAGAAGGCGGTGCAGCACCTCCAGCGCGGTGTCAACGTCACCTGCGCCGTCAGGCACGCGCCGCGCCACCAGTGACAGGATCTGGCCTGCCAGGATCTCGTATTCGCGCCTGATGTCGCTTTCCGTCCAGCCCAGCCGACGGCGTTGTCTTCCGTGCAGGTCTGCCAGCACGCGCTGAATCTCCCCGCCGTCCTTCAGCATCTCGGACTGCAACCCGCCCTCGCTCTCGATGATGACCAGCGACTGCGTGAGGTTGCTGATCAGCGTGGTGGTGTGGTCCTCGAGCTCGGCGCGCGTGCGGCGGCGCGCTTCGGGTATGGACGGCTCCCGGCGGAGCGAGGCGACGAAAGCCTCGATCACCTCTTCCATGTGATTGCGCAGGTGCACGGCCACGGCACCCAGCCCCTGCACACCGTACGCGGCGATCTGCCGACTCGCCTGCATCGCTTCATCCTCGGTGCTCTCCTGCGCGTCTCCGGTCATCTGTTGCGACGTCGCGGACGACGGCAGCCAGAGTGCGAAGACTGAGCCTTCGCCTGGCGTGCTTCCCTCCAGCACGAGATCGCCGCCCATGAGGCGCGCAAGGCGGCGGCTGATCGTCAAACCGAGTCCCGTACCGCCAGCCGTGCGGGCCTGCCCCGCCTCCGCCTGCACGTATGGCTCGAAAACGGCCACCTGTCTCGGGACTTCAATTCCGCTCCCGGTGTCGGATACACGAATCCTGGCCCACGGTCCCGGGCCGGCCGCTCGAGCTTCGGGCGCCACCTCCGTCTCGAGAGTGCATGCCACGCTCACCGTGCCACCTTCCGGCGTGAACTTCACGGCGTTCATGAGCAGGTTCACGAGGATCTGCTGTACGCGATAGGCATCTCCGACGTACGGTACGCCCGGTTCATCCGCGCCTTCGACCACGAGCGCAACGTTCCGCGCCTGTGCCTGCGGAAGGACCAGCGTGAGCGCTGCGCGCACGGCATCACCGCTCAGCGCGTGCTCCCGCGTGACCAGCATTCTGCCGGCATCCAGCTTGGCCATGTCCAGCAGCTCGCTCACCAGCGTGAGCAGGTGCTCGCCGCTCGTTCGCAGGCGCCCCAGGTGTTCGCGCTGCGCCTCCGTGAGAGGACCGGCGAGTCCGAGGTCGAGGAGTTCGCTGTAGCCGAGGATGGCGTTGATCGGCGTGCGAATCTCGTGGCTCACGGTGGCGAGGAATTCGGACTTCGTGCGGGCCACCTTCTCTGCCGTCTGTCGTGCGTCATCCGCAGCCGATCGCGCTTCCTCTGCGGCGGCACGCGCTTCCACCGTCTCGGCGAGCAGGCGCTCGATCTCGCGTCGCGCGTGAACGTGTTCGGTGACGTCGGTGCCGTGCCCCACCACGCCGCTGCGATTGCCGTCCGCTTCGGTCAGCGGGAGGAGCACGAAGTCAATGAGGCGCTCCTCGTGAGGCTCCCCGGGCGTGCGCTCGAAGCGCACCCGCACTTCGTGCCCGATGGATGGCTCGCCGGTTTCCAGCACGCGGTCAATGAGCTCCACGAATCCCTGGTCCGCGAGCTCCGGCAGTGCTTCGGCAAGGGGGCGACCTATGACGTCGCGGCCGCCGATGAGGTCCAGGAACGCGTCGTTCACCAGCTCGTACACGTGTTCCGGCCCGCGCATGACGGTGAGCAGGGTCGGTGAGCGTTTCAGGAGTTCGGCGAGCCGGGCGCGTTCCAGCTCGAGCTTGCCACGTGTGTCGTCGGACTCGGCGGGGCCGCTCACGAGGCTGACTCTGCGTGAGCGAGAGTCGGATCGCCGGCGAGCATGGTGTCGGATGCCACGGGCGAGTCCGTGCATCGGGTTGGCATGGCAACGTCAGCTGTCGTGACGTTGCGAGGCGAGTACTCGGGCGGGACAGGGAGGGAAGTTGGCCGCTTCATTCTGACAGCGATGAGTGTCGGCGGGAACGCCGGTGCCCCGGGCGAGTGCTTCAATGCGACTCTGACAGCCGCTGCAGGAGCAAGGCATGTACCAGATCTGGAAGGCGGCTGCTCCGTTGGGTACGACGCTCTGATGCATTAGGCCGGACCTCCATGTCCTTCGGCGGATGCGCCGGCCTGCCGCCGATGAGACACGAGGGGAGAACGAGAAGACGCGCCGGATGGCCTGGGCCATCCGGCGCGTCGCGCCCCGGGGATTCGTTATGCTTAACGAACCGGCGGAACCGAAGGTGGTACCGTGGGCGGCACCTCTGCAGGTATCGCCGCATCCGGCTGTTCCTTCTTTACGATCACCTGGTCAACCGCGTGTACGACGCTGGCACCGGCGGAGAGATCCGCCTGCACTACGCTCGCGTCTTCCACGCTCACCATGCCGTTCTCGTTCTGAACGGTGAGGGTGTCACCGGCGAGAGTCTCCACCTCGGTGGAATCCATCACGTCAGCGGACTTGATCGGACGCGCAACCACGTGATGACGCAGCAGCTCGCTGAGCTTCGTGCTGTCGGACATGAGGTCCATGGCATCCTGCTCGGAAAGCTGTTCGAACGCCTCGTCCGTCGGCGCGAACAGGGTTACTGCACCGGCGCTCTTGAGCTCCTGGTCGAGGCCAGTCTGCTTGAGGGCAGAGATCAGCATCGTGAAGCGCCCATCGGCCTGGAGTCGGCCAATGACGGTCGTGGTGTCGGCGAACTCCTCATCGGGGAAGTCGGCGGCGGCCGGCGGAGCGGCCGTATCACGGGGCAGCGGCTCCGGTACCGGCGGCATCGGCTCGGGAACCGGCTCAGGTACAGGCTCCGGAATCGGGGTCGGCGGCGGCGGAACCGGCTCCTGTGCCGTGACTTCGCCAGCGGCGATCATCATGGCCAGGGCGGCTGCAGCTAGTAAGGGAAACTTCTTCATCTGGACGTCCTCCTTGAACAGCGGTATGTCCGCGCGCTGCGCACAGTCGCAGCGCACTGGCAGGACTTTTTGCAGTATCCGGGCCGAAAACATCGTTGTAAGTCGATGTTACAAAAGTCCTTATGGTGGACCCACCGGAACGTGACCTGCCTCACCGGCCTCTCGTGAGGCACGGCACTCGCGGCTGTTCGTCGGCTGGTCCGAGTCCGCGACACGGCCCGGAAAAGCGCATATTTGGTGGGTCGCCATGCGGGATGGTGCGCGGCGTGGCGTGCAATTGGGGGGACGCCTGACGAGTGCCGTGAGGCGCCCCCAGCGGTGTCGGCGGGGCTGGCCCCGCTCCTCCGGTTCACTTCGAACGCGGGCACGGCTCACCGGCTGGAGCGCCGCAGGGGTCTGCTACCGGGCCACTGCCGGGTTATCCACACTGCACCCGCAGACCAGCGGCGGACTTAGCCCGGTTGTCCACAATTCGTGGAGCTCTATCCACAATATTCACAATGACTTAGCTCATCGCGGCATATTGCGGGACCCGCGCTTTCTCCCTACCTTCGCTGCTCCCGGTGCAGACTCACCTCCGCGCCGGTCCGGCGGCGGCGGGCGCCGGTGTCCCGGTAACACCGGGTCGTCCGCCGTTCGTCGGCTCCCCCGACAACCTCCCCCTCCACCACCGCAGCAGCGGCGTATAGCTCCATGGAAATCATCGCCTGCCCCGCCCCCGACGGTGCGTACGACGACTCGCTCGAGCCGGCTCCGCTCTCGTCGCTGCTTCCCGCCGGCGCCGAGTCCTCATGGCGCGCCTACTGGGGCCAGGACGACCGCTATTACGCCTGCCTCACGACAGACGACGGCGCAGAGCGCTGGTATCGCATTGCGGAGGCTTCGCCAGGCACCGCACGCACCCCGGGAGGGGGCATCCCCGCCATTCCGCCCGTGCCTGACGTGGCCGCGAACTGGGAATCGAAGCCTGCAACCCGCACCGGCTCGCGCATGGTCTTCGCCGTCCGCGCCAGGCCGGGCTCACGCGGCACTACATCCCTGGCAGTTCGAGCTGGTCGGTCACGCCGCCCGCGACAGTAACGGCAGCGCCGTGCATCCAGGCGAGAAGCAGGTCGAGACCGTGATCTCCGGTCGCTGCCGAACGGGCCGCGCCGAAGTGGAGCGAGAGCCTCGCGGTGGCGTCAGGCACCACACGACGGTGCATGGCGGCAGCGAGCTGCTCGGCAGCCTCCGCAACCTGGCGCAGCACGAAGTTCTGGAAGCGGAGCCGCAGCATGGAGGCAGGCTCCCTCGGGTCCGGCGCTCCGGCATCCCGTGCCTCACGATGCTCGCGCAGCACGGCAAGTCGCTCGATGCACGCGCGCAGCGTCTCCCGATCGGGACGGCGCAGGAGTGTAAGCCACGTCAGCCACACGGCCAGTCGCGTACCCTCGGCCGAAGCATCCCAGTCCTCGAATTCGGCGCGCGACTCGGCGCCGGAAAGGAGCCGCTCCACCGGGGCTCGCGACGCCCAGCGCTCGAAGGACTCCCGCTGGCGTCCCACCACGGCCAGTGCCGCCAGCCGCAGCGTGGATCGCACGGCCAGCTCCTGGTCGCCGTCAGGCAGCCGGATGGCCTGGTAGATACGGAACGCCCGCGCCGCACCCAGCGCCAGCACGTCCCGAGCAAGACGGCGCGCCTCGCCGCCCGGCTCATGGAGTATCGCGTCGAGCTGGCCCAGTGCCGCGAGCTCGTACGCGGTAGCCAGCATCGTAAGGCTCTCCGCGATCGGCTCTCCCAGCCCGTCACTCTCATTGGGGCGCGACCCCGATACCCTCTCGAGAAGCAAGGCTCGCCTCTCGGGAGGAATCGCCGCCACCGCCCAGTGCTGATCCAGCGCAGAACGGGCCAGGATATCCCCGTCCCGATCCGATACCGGCGTGAGCAACGCCATGACGCCAGTGCCTCCGGACAATATGACAATGCCGAGCGCAGTTCCCGCCGTCGCGGAAGTGCGCCGAACGACCGTCCGGGGGCCGTTCCGGAACGAGCGCACCACGCGCCTCGCTCCGTGCATACTGCCATCTACCGTCAGTCAGCCGACAAACCCGGCCACCCTTCCCGGGTGACAGGGACCCTGCCGGCCAAGCCAACCTCTCACTCTATGATTCGCGTGAGCCGATTCGGTCACGAACCGGCCACGTCCAGGAGCTCCACCGTGGGATTCGAGTCAACCGAGATCGCCCGCTGGCGCCTCTCATCCCTCGTATCAACTGACGACACCCTGGGCCACATGATCTGCGACGCCCTGAGCGGCACAGCCGATGTCACCAGGCCGGGGGCCGAAACACCAATCACCGCCCTGGACGAGCTGGGCAGGGATGCACTCGATGCACCCGGCATCGGCGCAAACTTCCTGACCGCCTTTGCCGCTCAGGATCGCGCCGTACGCCTCATCTGGGAACTGCACCTGCGCGGCGCCCACCCGCTCCCCGCGGACGTAGCCGCCGCCCTGCAGCAGGCCATCAGGGCCGCCGACGCCGTCTGGTGCTGACAGCCCTGCGCGCCACTCCCGCCCACCACCGCCTACTGACGCGATAGTGGCCGCGTGACGGCGCGTCACTCCCTACAACATTCAGAGGGGAACTCGGCTGTGCAAGAGGGAAGTGTCGTGATGACGTCCCCTGCACAGCCCATCGTGGCCGCGCCCTACTTCAAATCGCGCGTCATCCGCACCACCGGAAACGCGTGCCCGCTCGGCAGAATCGCTTCCAGGCGCTCCACCGTCTGGAATCCGGCGCGCGCGTACAACTTCTCTCCGGTCAGCGTCGCCACCAGCTCGGCACGCCTGAAACCCGAGTTGCACGCCTCCGCCAGACAACGCGACAGCAGCAGCGCAGCCACTCCGCGCCGCTGGTAGTCGGGATCCACGTAGAAGGCCCTGATGGTCGCCGTCCCATTCCCGGAGGCGGGCGGCGATTGCGCCCCGGTGGCATCCGGCGCATCCCGGCCGGAGAAGCGCACTCCCTCGTGCATCGTCCCTCGGCGACTCCACCCCCCGACGCCGGCCATGCGCGCATCGCTGCCCTCGCCGGCCATGGCGACGAAGTAGGTGCCGTCAGCGATCAGCTCGGTGTCCACGGCCATGGGGCTGTTGAGGGCCTCGTCCAGGAGCTGATGCGGGTACTCCTCCACGGCGACCTCGAGCACGGCACGTCGCACCAGGCGCTCGATCGCAGGCACGTCCTCCAGTTCCGCCTTGCGGAGGGAGACTACTATCCCCGGCCTCACGCCGGCCACAGGTGTATCGCACGGCTGCAATCTCGGAGCTCCGCTAGGGTGTCATTTCGAGATGCGCGGACGGGTGCACTGGGACGACACGTGAGAGGCCGGGCTTACCGTCATCCTGCGTTAGCGGCGCAGCCGCGAAGCGTCGGGATCTACGCACCCCGCCCTCCG
>CAYQAO010000044.1:0-23575 GCA_964415485.1 uncultured Gemmatimonadaceae bacterium | reverse complement strand
CTGTCATCCCGCGCGAAGCGTCGGGATCTACTCACCCTGCGCCGAAGCCGGCCACTACAAGTTGAAAGCAGATCCCGACACTCGCTCCGCTCGTGCGGGATGACATATGATGGCAAATGATGTCAGCCGCACACGCCGCTCCCGCTTCCCTACCCCCTCACCCGCTCCACCACCCAGCGCACCGCATTGTTGCTCGGTGCAATTATCGGCCCGAGGAACAACAGCGTCTTCACCTCACGACGCGAGATCTTCACGTGGCCGCCGGACACCAGCATCGCCGTGGTGCGCGTTAGCTCGCGCATGGTCGCGAACGCGAACAGCAGCGGCAGTATGCAGAACAGGCGAATGCGGAACGCACGCCGGGGCACCAGCAGGAGGTAGCCCAGCGCCTCCTCCAGGTCCACCCACGCCAGGCGGATCAGCTCGCCGAGCGCCTCACGATTCCGCGACACGTGCGCGGGCGAGAGTATGGTCTCGTGCGAACTGCCGTGTACGCGCAGCGAATTCTCCGGCACGTATATGGAGTTCTCACGCTCCGCATCCTGCGCAACGTCCTTCAGGATGTTCACCGTCTGCAGCGCTTCCGCAAACGCGCGGCAGCGTTCCCGCAGCTTCTGGTGCAGCGCCGGCCGGATGCTCGGCGTGTGCTCGTGCCACAGGTCCGTGAGCATGTAGCCCACGGTGCCGGCCACGTAGTAGCAGTACTCCCGGTACTCGTCCAGCGTCTGGATCCGGATGCCGTCCGGGTAGAGCAGCACGAACTTGCGCATGCCTCGCGCCATCTCCTCCACCCACCTGGCTACGTGGGCGCGTGTCGCGTCAGGCAGCGAGTGGTAGAGCGCGAACACGTGGTCCGCGTGCCTCACGAGGTCCACGTGTGCAGGGTCGCCCTGCACCGCCGCGGCGGTGCGCGCATACGCGTGCCCCTCGCCTGGATCCGACAAGGCGCGCACGAGTGCGTCCAGCAGCTCTGCCTTCTCCCGGGCCGGCATTCCCGGCGCGTCCTCCACGGTGTCGGCTATCCGGCAGACCAGGTATGCGGTGAGCACCGCGGTGCCAAGCGTGCCCGGCAGGACACGGACACTCAGCGCGAACGTGCGCGAAACGCACGGCAGCACCCCGCGGCAGTAGCGCTCCGCCACGGCCGGATCGATCATCGGCGCGGACGCAGGCGGCGCTGATGGGTTATTCTCGCTGACACTGTTTGGCCCGTCGGCTACACCGGGCGATATTGCGGACATGGCACCTCGGTTACGGCGCGGACACCCGCGCGGAGGAGAAATATGCGCATGCGCGTGCCGCCATGCTGGACCGCGGTGACTGTGATCACCGTTTGGAGATGAGCGCTCCTGCCTCCGACCCGGGCCAGAAGGCGCCGGACGGCTTCATCGGCGAGTTCCGCACGGACGCCGCCGCGCTCGCCGTATACAGCGAGGCGGCTGGCATCGCACGCGCGATTCCCCTGGCCGTTGCCCAGCCGGCTACCGCGGATGCCGCCAGCGCCCTCGTGCGATGGGCAGTCAGGACGCGCATACCGCTCGTCCCGCGCGGATCGGGCAGCAGCATGAGCGGCGGCGCCGTCGGCAGGGGCGTAGTGGTGGACCTCAGCCAGCTCCTGACCATGGGAGAGGCAGACGTCACCCACAGGACGATCCGCGCCGGCTCCGGTCGCACCCGTGAAGAAGTGGACACCGCAGCGGCAGCCGCCGGACTGCTTTTCCCGCCCGACCCGTCCAGCGGGAAGTTCTGCACGATAGGAGGCATGTGTGCCACGAATGCCGCCGGCGCGCACAGCCTGGGCTACGGTGCCACACGACGCTGGGTCCAGGGACTGGAGTGCGTGTTCGCAGACGGCAGCCGGGCATGGATCAGGCGGGGCGATCCGCTGCCGGAGGGCATTCCGGCCATCGAGAACTTCCGTGCGCTGGAACCGGCCCTGGCCCTCGAGGTGAGGGAACTGGCGTCCCCTGCGGTTCGAAAGGACTCGTCAGGGTATGCGCTGCGGGTGTGGGCGGAGAGCCGCGACCTGGTGGACCTGCTCGTGGGTAGCGAGGGGACGCTGGCCCTCTTCACGCAGGCGGAACTCCGCCTCGTGGAGCGTCCCACCGCCACGGCGAGCGTGCTCGCGGCCTTCGACTCACTCGAATCCTGCGTGGCGGCCGCCATCGAGGCTACTGCCCTCGGCGCCGCGGCGTGTGAGCTGCTCGACCGCACGTTCCTGGATGTCGCCCGTCGCGGCGGTGCCTCGCTTCCGGTGCCAGACAACGCGGAAGCGGTGCTGCTGATGGAGGTGGCCGGCGACTCGCATTCTCGCGTGGCGGACGCCGCCCGCACGCTCGGCGCGAGCATGCGGGCGCGTCAGGCATCGCGCGTGGAGCTCGCGCTGGACGCCGAGTCGGAGGAGGAGCTCTGGTCGCTTCGTCACGCCGCGAGTCCCATCCTCTCGCGCCTGGACCCGGCACTCGCGTCCATGCAGTTCGTGGAAGACTCCGCCGTTCCGCCGGGGCACCTCCCGGAGTACGTGCGGGGCGTGAGGAACATCCTGGACCGGCACTCCACCATGGGGGTGATCTTCGGCCATGCCGGGGACGCGCACATGCACGTCAACCCGCTGGTGGACACCAGCAGGGAGGGCTGGCGGGAACGCGTGGAGAGCATCCTGGAGGAGGTTGCCGCGCTGACGGTATCCCTGGGTGGAACGCTGGCCGGCGAGCATGGGGACGGCCGTCTCCGCACGCCTCTCCTGGGCCGTACCCACGGGCAGCTCGCGGTGGACCTCAATGCCCAGGTGAAGCAGGCCTTCGACCCTGCGGGGATTCTCAATCCGGGCGTGAAGGTGCCGCTGCCCGACCAGCGCCCGCTGGACGCCATCAAGTACGACCCGGCACTCCCGCCGCATCCTCAGGCGGCCGTGGAGGTGCTGGAGCACGTGGCACTGGAGCGGGCCTACTCGGCGAACAGGCTGAAATTGCTGGACGCCGTGGTCCGCGGACACTCCAGCCTCCCTCCATCCGGCGGAGTACGATAGCTTCCGGCCTCGTGCCCCGGCCTGGCCGACCCGTGCCGGTGCCCCGGAGCCTTCCGAATTCATCCGGCAGCCCGCTCGCTGAAGCGTCACTCCTCGCGACAGGCGGCCTCATTCCCTGCCCCAAACCGAGCCAATGTTCTACACGGAACCCATCGTGAGCGTGGTTTCGCGGCCCGTCTTTGCCGAGCCGGCGCACCTTCCCGTGAGCTGGAATGGCGAGAGCACCGACGGAGAACGCCTTGCGGAGTTCGCCGGCCGCCTGTGCTACATGAGCCAGCACAATCCTGCGGGGCGCACCACGCGCGAGTACCTGGAGAACATCAAGAAGCAGGGGCATGGCAGCGTACTGGAGCACGCGAACTACTCGCTGCTGCTGGAGGGCATAAGCCGGTCGCTCACGCACGAGCTCGTGCGGCACCGTGCGGGCTTCGCCTACTCGCAGCTCAGCCAGCGATACGTGGACGAGAGCGAGGCGAACTTCGTGATTCCGCCGGCGCTGGTGGGAGACGAGAAGCTGATGGCCGAGTGGAAGGCGCAGGTGGAGTCCGCACAGAAGACGTATCGCGAGCTCGTGGAGTCGCTGATGGCCCGGTACGAGTGGGTGGAGAACAGGGTTCACCGCCGCAAGATGGCTCGTGAGGCGGCGCGCGGGGTGCTCCCCAACTCCACCGAAACGAAGATCGTCGTCACCGGCAACGCGCGTGCGTGGCGCACCATGCTGGAGCTGCGCTCCAGCGAGGCGGCGGAGCTGGAGATTCGCAGGCTGGCAGTCGCCGTGATCCGCACGCTGCAGCGTGAGGCGCCGTCGTTCTTCTCGGACTTCGAGATCTACGTGGCGGACGACCGCCTGGAGGCGGCCCGGGTCACGCACCACAAGGTCTGAGCACGGCTCCGGCAGGGCGAATGGCCGCGCGGGCGATCCAGCGCCCGCGCGGCCATTCTCCGTTCCGGAAGGCAGGCAGGGCGGCTCAGGCCGTTGCCAGCTCCTGCTCGCGCGAAGCCGAGGCTATCACCTTCTGCGTGGCCTCGTGAGGCACCTGCTCGTAGCCGTGGAAGCGGCGCCTGAGCGACCCCCTTCCGTGTGTCAGGGAGTGCAGCGTGGTGGCGTAGAGATGCAGCTCCGCCTGCGGGACTACGGCGCGCACCACGGTGTCGCGACCGTCGGGCGAGCGCTCCGTTCCGAGAATCTGCCCGCGTCTTCCCGAAAGGTCGCCCATCACGTCGCCCAGGTACGCGTCAGGCGTGGTGATCTCCATCTCGTCCAGCGGCTCCAGCAGAACCGGCCCGCACTGCGATGCCACGTTCCTGAACGCCAGGATCGCCGCCATCTTGAACGCCATCTCGTTGGAGTCCACCGAGTGGAAGGAGCCGTCGTACAGCTCGCACTCGAAATCCACCAGCGGGAATCCGGCCAGCACTCCCCTCGCCGACGCCTCCTGGATTCCCCTGTCCACCGCAGGTATGTACTTGGACGGAATTGCGCCACCCACGATGGAGTCCCGGAAGCTGTAGCCGGCCCCGCGCGGTGCGGGACGCAGCCGCACCCAGCAGTCGCCGAACTGTCCGCGTCCACCGGTCTGCTTCTTGTGACGCCCCTGCCCCTGCGCCTCACGAGTAATGGTCTCCCTGTAGGCGATCTTCGGGGCGGACAGCTCCACCTTCACCCCGTAGCGCGTCTCCAGCCGGGAGATTGCCACCTCCAGGTGCCGCTCCCCGAGCCCCGTCACCACGGTCTCCCGCGTCTCCGGCACGAAGTGCGTCTCGAGGGTCGGGTCCTCGTCGTGCAGGCGATGAAGCCCCATCTGCACCTTCTCCTCGTCGCCGCGCCCGGCCGCCTGAACGGCAAAGGACACCAGCGGCTCCGGGAAGGTCACCCCCGGGAGCCTGACGGGATGCTCGCGCGTGCTTAGCGTGTCGTTCGTGTGCGTGTTCCGTAGCTTCGCCACGCAGCCTATGTCGCCCGCATGCAGCCGCCCGACCTCGAGCCTGTCGCGCCCGTGAGGCACGCTGAGGTGCGTGAGCTTCTCCACCACGTCGCGCGTGGCGTTGAATACCTCAGCGCCGTTGTTCACGCAGCCGGAGTAGATGCGGAAGTATGTCACCTCGCCCACGTGAGGTTCGCTCACCGTCTTGAAAACGTGCGCAGCGAACGGCGCGTCGTCCGACGCGTGGATCTCCACGGTCTCGTTGCCCTCGGAACCGGTCAGCGCGTGAAGCTCCTCCATCTCCCACGCTGACGGCATGAGCTGCACGATCTCCGTGAGCAGCGCTCGTATGCCCACCATGTTCTCGGAGCTGGTGCAGAAGAGCGGGAAGAGGTCCTGCCTCTTCATCGCCTCCTTCATGCCGGCGATCGCCTCATCGCGGCCGATCTCCTCTCCCTCCAGGTAGCGCTCGAGCATGGCGTCGTCCGTGGCCGATACCGCCTCGATCAGCTCCTGGTGGTAGCGATCGTACCTGCCCCGGTCGGTCTCGGGGATGTCCACCTCCTCGTACTCGCCGGCCTTGGAGCCGTCCTTGTACACGTAGGCCCGGCCCGTGAACAGGTTTATCACGCCGCGGAAGTCCGGGCCCTCGCCGAGCGGGATCTCCACCGGAACCACCTTGCTCGTGAGGCGCGACTTCACCTGCTCGTACACGGAGTCGAAGTTCGCGGACTCCTTGTCCATCATCGTCACGACCATCAGCACCGGGTCGCGGCGGGTCAGCGCCTCACGAAACATCCGCTCGTGCCCCACCTCCACGCCGCTCACCGCGCTGATGGCGAGCAGGGCACCGTCCGCAGCGGACAGGCCGGCGACAGCGTCGCCCTCGAAGTCGGCGAATCCCGGCGTATCCACCAGGTTTATCTTCGCGTCCATCCACTCGGCGAACGCACAGCCCAGCGAGATGGAAAAGCCGCGCTCCGCCTCCTCGGCAGATGCGTCCGTCAGCGCCGTTCCGTCTCGCACCGACCCGTGACGACGGCTTCCGCCCGCCGCAAACACGAGCGCGTCCACGAGGCTGGTCTTGCCGCTGCTGCCATGACCCACGACAGCCACGTTGCGGATGTCTCCACTTTCGTATTCGCGCATGCCTGTGCCCCCGCTGCTCGGAATTCCTTCCAGATGAGGCACGCCGCGCGCGACGCGCCGGGATCTCAACGTCACCGTGCGACGAAGCACCGCGTTCGTCAAGAGCGCGTAACGGCGACCTGAAACCAGGCTGCAGGAAACGAGCGAGGGCGCCGTTCGAATCCGAACAGCGCCCCCGGCTGACCCCGAAAGATCCTTCAGGCAGACGAATCTGTTTGTTCAGATGCCCTCCGGAACACTGTCCCACCAGTCGCCGTCGCTCTCGCGCACCGCATCGAGAACGGACTCCAGGGAGCCGGAGGCCAGCCCGGGCATGACCAGGGACTTGTCCAGCGTCACGCTGATCGCGCGGCGGGCTCCCTCGGGCCAGTCCGGCATGCGGAGGCTCGCGAGCAGGCGACCGATCATGGAACCGCATTCGCGAAGCAGCTCCTCGGCAGTTCGCGTGAGCAGTTCCAGCGGGATGTGAACGTCGTAGGAAACGAGCTCGCCGTTCGCGTCACGCCAGGCACTGTCGCCCGTGGCCCCGCGCTCGCGCGACACTCCCAGATGTCGCAGCGCGCCCGGCCCCTGCGAGCCGGCCTGCCGATGCGACTCCACGGCGGCAGCCAGCGCCAGCGCCAGCCCTTCCGAATCGGGCTCGCCGTACACCGTCACCACGTCCCGGGCCGGGTTCTCGGAGCCCGACTGCGACGGGACGGAGCTCACGTGCGCCAGAACGTCGCCTTGCGCGTCGTGGGCCTCCTCCACCATCACCAGAAAATCCATTGCGCCACCTCGGGTTGAATGGCACCGGCAGCAGGTGACGAATGCCTGGCGCTACGTCGCGCAGCTCCACCTGGCTAACTGGCCGTACCGGTGGTCCGGTGAACACACCCGATACCCCGGTACGCTTCAGATGGGGGACGGCGGAGCCTGTCCTGGGGTCACCACTCCGACCTGCGGAGGGCGTACGGGCGCGTGCGCCCGGGAAGCTCAGCGACGGCGCCTGGCGAGCAGCAGCCCGGCGAGCAGCGAGAGCGCAAAGAGGAGGTGCAGCGCGATCACGGGCCCGGACGGGGCCCGCGGGCCTCCCAACCCGGCACCCAGCCGCGCCTCCGGCAGCACGAGATACTCGTGCACCAGAACGGCGGCGAGGGTCACGACGAGGACCGCGATGACCATCGGCAGCAATCCTCGGGAGCGTGGCGCCGCCAGCCCCGTCAGGATTCCCCAGCCCAGCACGACGGCTACGTGCACTGCCACGCCCACGGAGGCCGCGAGCGTGGGTGCGCCGGGGCCGATGAACACGTGGCCGATGAGCGAGAACGCCTGCAGGGGGTCCCCCAGGCTGTGACCGAACATCAGCAGTGCGCCGGTTGTGGAGGCGGCGGCAACACTGCCTGCCATGACGCCGTCGTGAAGGCGGGCCTGCAAGTTCATTTGCTGGGTATTCTGCCGGGTTCGGCTGACGATTTGGGCCGATTGATGATAACCAGGTGAGTCGCGATTCCGGTGCCCTGTGGGCACGGTGCCGGCCGCACGGGACAGCCATGTCGCAAGGCGCTAGCTTCCCTCGAATGTACGCTGATCGGACCAGGGACAGATCCAGTTCATCCTCCGGCACCACGGTACTGGTTGTGGAGGACAGGCGGGAGGTGCGCGAGGTGGTGATGCGTGCGCTCGCCGAGGAGGGGCATGCGCTGACGGTGGCCACCACGGGCCCGGATGCCGTGGAGGCGGCACTCGTCTCCGAGCCGGACGTCGTCGTTCTCGACCTCGGCCTTCCGGGGCTGGATGGGCTGGACGTGATCCGCACGCTGAGGGAGCGCGGTTTCAGCGCACCGATCCTGGTGCTTACTGCGCGTGGCGGGGTGCGCGATCGCGTGTCCGGCCTCGATGCCGGTGCGGACGACTACCTGCCCAAGCCTTTCGACGTGGACGAGTTGTCGGCGAGGGTGCGTGCGCTGCTGCGTCGCGGTCGTCAGGTGGCGAACCTGCGGGTTGCCGACCTGGAGTGCGACCCTCTTGCACGTGAGATACGCCGGCAGGGTCACCCGCTGCTGCTGACGCAGCGTGAATATTCGCTGCTCGAGTATTTCATGCGCAACGCGGGTGAGCCGGTGACGCGCGAGATGATTGCGCGTGACGTGTGGAAGTCCGAGTTCGACCCGGACAACAACATCATTGATGTGTACGTGAGCTACCTGCGGCAGAAGCTGGCGGCGCGGGGCCGTCGCCAGCTTCTGCATACCATTCGCGGAGTGGGCTACGTGCTGGAGGAGCGCGCCGCGCGTGCTCGTCAGGCCGGGAGCTCGCGTTCCGGGATGAGGTCCTCGAAGGGGCGGTAGAGCCTGGCGAAATCGTCGGACGCGAGCTGCGACTTCGCCACCAGAGCGAGTCCGGCGGTAAGCGCCACGCGCTTCATGCGCGGCAGCATCCGGCGGGACACGAAGCCTTCGGCGGAGTCTATCGTGTCCTCGATTCGCCGGCGCATGCGCACTACCGTGTCGGGATACTCGTCCATGATCCGGCGCAGGCGGTGTCTCGCGCGCGCATCCGGATCCCTGCTGGACGCATGGTCGCCGTTGGCATCGTCTGCCGCCACCTCTGCCCACTTGCCGATGGGCACGTGCATGAGGCGCTGGTGGAAGTGCATCGCAATCTCGGGAAGTGCGCTGAGTCCCGCATGCACATCCTCCCCGCCAGACGAGCCGTTGTGCAGCGGAGCACTGGAACGGTCGGGGAATTCTGGCGACATGAAGCGAGTGGAACGTGACATGGTTCCCTCCAGTCGGCGATGGCTGCCTGATCCGGTGTGCATCAGGATGCGAGGCGTGGGCCATGGCGTACCGTACGCATGAAACGCCCGTGGCAGCAAGCTGTGAAGTTGTCATCCGCGCACGCAAGGTGCTCCGCTGACCGCGAAGTCAGCGGCGAACTGTCGAGTTCGCAATGATGTCAGTGGTTGCCGGTCGCGATCTGGCGTCGCGCCTGCCGCTCTGTGAGCGTGAGCGCGCGCGCCTCCTGCAGTTTCCGCTGCATTTCCTGCATCTCGCGCATGGGATCGCCATCCTGCCTAACGCTGCCGGCGAGCGCATCGGCCACCCTTGCAAGTCGTTCCTGCAGGGCCGGTGGCGATTCCTCGATGAGGTTCTCGAGCACGTCCAGCACGTCTTCGCTCATCCCGGAACGCTCGAGCTCCCTACGAACGCGCTGCAGATCGCGATCGTGCGCGGCAACCGTGCGCTGCTGCCGGGACAGCTCGCGCTGCGCCTGACGAAGCGCCCGGGACACTTCCCGGGCCCCCTGCGTTCTCGCGTCGCGCGCGGCCGCCTCACGAGAACGCGCCTCCCGCACGGCCGCCTCGAGCATCCGTCGCTCATCCGCAGCAGCGTCGCGAGGGCGCAAGTCGCCCGAGCGTGCCCCGCGGGGCGCGGAGAGCCGGCCGTCGGGCGGCTCCACCGGAGCCGGGGGCTCGGGAGCTTCGGGCTGCCTGGGCCTGTTGATCCGGAACACGTCGCGCAGGCGGCTCTGGAACTCGCGGAACCACCCGGAGTTCCCGGACTCGTCGCCGGAGATGAAGTCGGTGTTCCAGTACCAGCACTCGCTAGTCCTGGTGGGCTCGGTACCCTCCCTGAACCACTCGTAGCGACCCTCGGAGCACCACTCGTCCGCAAGCAATCCGCTGTTCGAGTCCACGAACCGCCTCACGAGCCCGTCAGGCACGCTCCACTCGGCGCCGCGGTCGTGCCGCACCCAGGCCTCACGATAGAACTCCGACCACGCAGGCGCCGCGAGGCTGCCGCCAGCCGCACCGCGGCCGAGCGACCGCGGAGTGTCGAAGCCGAACCACGCACCCGCCACGAGCGACGGCGTGTAACCCACGAACCACACGTCGGTGCCGTCGTTCGTGGTGCCCGTCTTCCCCGCCACCGGTCCTCGCACGCCGGACGCCCGGATGCTGCGCGCGGTGCCCTCGTCCACGACCGACTGGAGCATGGACGTTATCAGGAAGGCATCCCGCGGATCCATCACGCGCACCTGCTCCGCGCTGCGCTGCCACAGCACGCGTCCGTCCACCGTCTCGACCTTCTCCACCAGGTGCGGCTCCACGCGCATGCCGCCGTTCGCGAACGGAGCGTAGGCCGACACGAGCTCCAGCGGCGTCACCTCGAGCGACCCGAGCGCTATGGAAGGAACGGGCGTGAGCTTGCTCGTTATGCCGTTCCGCCTCGCCGTCTCCGCAACGCGCTGCTCGCCGACCGCTCTCGTTATGCGCACCGCGGCCGCATTGGACGAACGCGCAAGGGCCTCGCGGAACGTCATGCTGCCCAGGTAGCGACCGTCGGCGTTTGCCGGCTGCCAGATCCGCCCATTCTGCTCGATGCTCACGGGCTCGTCCTCGACCATGCTCGCGGTGGTGTATCCGCGCTCGAGCGCCGCAGCGTACACGAACGGCTTGAACGCCGAACCCGGCTGCCTGTGGGCAGCCACGGCGCGGTTGAAACCCTGTCGCACATGCTCGCGACCGCCCACCAGCGCCAGGATTCCGCCGTCCTCCGGCGAGATTGCCACAAACGCGCCCTGCACGTCGTTGCCGCGCGCATTGGGAACCCGGCGCTGTATCGCCGCCGCCTGACGGGCGACCGCACGCTCCGCCGCACGCTGCGCAGTCGCGTCAATCGTCGTGTGAACCACGAGGTCGGGAAGCGCCGCAAGGTCGCGACCCAGCAGCGAGTCCACGAACGCACGCGCCATGTCCAGCGGATACGAGTTGCCGTACCGGCGGCTCGCCGACGACGGCTTCTCCACCTCGAGGGGACGCTCCGCGAAGCTCTTCGCCTCCTCCTCCGTGAGGTATCCCTCGCGAGCCATCAGGGCGAGCACCAGGTCACGACGCTGCTTCGCGCGCTCCATGCTCCGGCGCGGCGTGTACGACGACGGCCCCTTCGGCAGTGCCGCCAGCAGCGCGCCCTCGTCAGGCGTCACGTGCTCCACGCTGCGACCGAACAGGTCCCGGCTCGCCGCCTCCACCCCGTACGTACCGTTGCCGAGGTAAACGGCGTTCAGGTACAGCTCGAAGATCTCGTCCTTCGACAGGTGCCGCTCCAGGAGCCCGGACACCCGCAGCTCCAGCAGCTTCTTTCGCAGCGACCTGTCCGAATAGTGGAAGCGCTCCGCAAGGAAGGTATTGCGCGCCACCTGCATGCTGATGGTGCTGAAACCCTCGCGCACGCCGAGTGCCCCGGCGTTGCGCACCACGGCGCGGGCCACGCCGCGCAGGTCTATGCCGTGATGCTCGTAGAAACGCCGGTCCTCCGTGGCCAGGAACGCCTCGCGCACGTGCTGCGGCACCTGCCCCAGGCTCACGTTCACGCGCTGGATGGGCTTCAACTGCCCGATCTCGTTCCCCGACCGGTCGAGGATTCGCCCACCCTCCGTCGGCCTGTACGCCCGGATCTCCTCCGCGGTGGGACAGCCCGCGAAGCCGCAGCTGAACAGCCAGCCATCGAACGCAGCTCCGGCCGCGACAAGGGCACCGACAAGTGCCAGGCCGCGCCACCGGGCGCGGAACCAGCCCGGCTCGGGGAGGAACGGGTCGCGCCGCCACCAGGGCACCTCGGCACGAGTGAAGGTCCGCCGAATTGAACGCAGCGTCTTCCGACTCCGGATCCGCAGCCAGCCAAGCCCTGGAAGGCGAAGGCGGGGCCAGCGAGAGCGACCGGGCTCGGGCGCCTGGTCGGCGTCCACGTCGGGGGATGGATCAAACGGAGGGGAAGTCACGCGTGTTGTACTCGCATCATCACTGCAGGTTCACCAGTTGGCCTTTTCCTCTTCCCGCAAAGGCGATCTGCCACTTGGTACCGCACTACGCGACGGCTCTATTTCATATCGCGAGCCACGGGCGATGGATTTCGGTTGCGAGGCAGGCGGTGCCGCGTCCACAGCGCAGGTCGCGCCGGGGGTCGAGCCAACCGGTTCAGTGCCCAGCATGCCGCCCGCGGTCGCCCCGGCCGCAACCCCGACACAGTCATCCCTACGAGAATGTCGCTGTTTCGTTCCACCAGCGGCGCGTGCCGAGTAGCATGCGCTGCGGGCGTAGTCTTCGGCCTGCTGGCCTGCTCACCCGCGGAAGCCGACCGTTCCCAGGCGCCCACCGCCGACGCGGACACCGCGGTGCACCTCACGGCCGACGCAGAGTCGGGCGTGCCGGACTCCGCCAGCGAGGCGCAGGGCGCCGCGGGCGGCGATGGAGAGACCACGGGCGTCCGCACTTCGAGCGGCACGTCCGGAAGCGGCGCCCAGCGTCCTCAGTCGCCGCCCGTCGGCAGCCTGCTGCCGGACGGAACTGTGCGTCCCCCGAACGAGCACGGACGCGTCATGGTGCTGGAGTACCACCTCATCGGCGAGGAGGGCCGCTGGAGCAGGGACCCCGAGCGCTTCGCACGCGACCTGGAGCTGCTGTATGAGCGGGGCTACCGTCCCGTCTCGGCGGCGGAGCTGGTGGACGCGTCCTTCGACCTTCCGGCCGGACTGTCACCCGTGGTGGTGACGTTCGACGACGCTTCGCCTTCGCAGTTCCGCTACATCGAGGAGGAGGACGGCAGCCTCACCATAGATCCCACGAGCGCAGTGGGCATCTGGCTGGAGTTCGGGCGCACGCGTCCCGACTGGAGGAACCGTGCGGTCTTCTGCATGCTGCCCGCTGCCGAAGCGGGGAGAGCGTTCTTCGGTGACAAGGGTATCGAGGGGCAGAAGACGGAGTGGCGGTTCAGGAAGGTGAAGTTCCTTTACGAGCAGGGCTTCGAGCTGTGCAACCACACACTGTGGCACGCGAACCTGGGGCGTTACGAAGACGCGTTCGTGCAGGAGCAGATAGCGCGCGGCGTGCTTGCGATAGACAGTGTGGTTCCCGGTTATCGGGTGCGCACGTTCGCGCTGCCGCTCGGTGTATGGCCGAAGAACAGGGAGCTCGCGTACCGAGGTTCGTGGACGGATCCGAAGACGGGGCGTGTGGTGAGTTACGACTTCGATGCGGTGCTGGAGGTTGCGGGCGGCCCGACCAGGGGTCCGCACGATCCGCAGTTCACGAGGCCTGCGCGTTTGGACAGGGTGCAGGTGTATGGTGACGAGCTGGAGCGTACGCTCGATCGCATGGATCGCGGACTTCGGTATGTGTCGGATGGCGATCCGAATGTCGTGACGCCTGCGCCGGCGTCGAGCCTTGCCGGAGGTAGAGAAAAGTAGCGAGCTCGTCTTTATTTAGAGTTGGATGGGTAGGCGAACTCGACGTTGGGATGAATCCTGCAGGGTGATCGGCGAGCGTTTTCGCGAGAGACCGTTTCAGTTTCTCAGGTTGCCGCCGATACTGGTTGATACCGGTGGAACATGAAGGCCACGCTGGCACAAAAGTGCATCATGAGTGGCACAAAATGGTTATTGCGAAGGTGCCGGTAGTCGCCAGATTGAGTCAATTCCCGCCGGTTTCCCCTGCGGGTTCCGAGTCGTCATTGCCAACACAATGATACGTCACCTCGCATTCTTCGAAGTGCTCGCCGAGTTGGATGAGGACACGCCACGCTGGGCGGCGGTGAGCGCTGGCTTGCTTGTCATGCGCGCCTTCGACCGTTGGGTCGAGGACGGGCATGTAGCATTGCAGGCGACGGTTGAACTGGCCGCGGTGCAGCGGGTCGTGTCCCAGATGCAGAACGGACCTGCGCGTGCGCTTCTTGACGGCATACTGCAGGAGATCCGTCTTGGCAAGCGCACGCCGCAAGCGGTGCTGCCGCGCCTGCTCGCGTATGCGCGTTCGCTGCACTTCGACGGTGAGCTTACGCTTGCGTCGGATGTAACGAGCCGGGTGGTGGAGCTGGCACGTCACTACTCGAACGACGACGTGCACGACGACCTGACGCTCGGCGCACTCCAGCAGCTCGGCCTAACGCTGCGTGTTCAGGGTGAGCTGGATCTCGCGGAGAGCACCTACACGGAGCTCGAGCGACGCTCGAATGCGGCTGGTGACGTTGCGCGTGTGCTGCGTTCGCGGATCGGTCTTGCGAAGCTGATGCTTGCGCGCGGCAACCTGCCGATGGCGGAGCGAATGCTCGACGAGGTCGTTGCGGACGCGCACGAGAACGGCCTGTCAATGGTGGCTGGCGTGGCGTTGCACGACCGCGCTGCGGTTGCGCACGCGCGCGGCGATCACGCGAGTGCAGTCAGGCTGCTGTTCGATGCGCTGCGCGTAACTGAAGATTCAACGAGCCGCGACGGTGTGCTCGGCGACCTTGCAGCGAACCTGATGTCGCTCGGCGCATTCGCTCCGGCTCGCGACGCACTGGTCGTCCTGGCCCTGACGGCACAGGAAGGGTTCCGCCGCCAGCTCGCCGAAATCAACCTCATGGAGCTCGCAACGCTCGAGCGGAACGAACTCTCTTTCGAGCAGAGGCGGCAGATCCTGGCTACGCAGAGCCTGCCCCCGGAGTACGGGGCGCATTATCACCTGTACGCCGCACGAGGTCTTCTGTCCTTCGGACGGAATTCAGCTCTGGTGCGCGAGGAACTGATGCGTGCACGCAGGATTGCCACCGAGCACAACTTCCATCAGCTGCAGTTCAAGATCGACGAAGTGGAAACCGCGCTCGAACGTGGTGAGCGTGAGGCAGCCGTGGAGTTCGAGCCGACGCCGGAATTCTCGGCTCAGCTGGACGACGTGGCGGAAACGCTCAGTGGACTCCGGGAGTTGGCGGAGGCAGGTACGTAGAACGGTAGCGGATACGAGCAGTGCAGGTATGCAGGATGGTAGTGGATACGAGTAGTTGAGGCGGTAGTGGATACAAAAAAGGAGGAGCCGGGTGGCAGCCCGGCTCCTCCGGAAAAGCAGGATGCGGTTTTTTACTGGGCGCAGGTGCTGGAACCACCAACCACGCTGCACGGCTCCTCGGGCGAGGTGATGTCGGCGCAAGCGGTGGCGAAGGCGGCAGCGGCGATGACGAGAAGAGCGCGGATGGAACGACGCATGATTTACCTCGGGGCGAGATGGTTAGTGGATACGCCTCGAAGTTATCCCCCGATCATGTGACGTAAACGCGCATTTTGAGTCCAAAAGGTGCACTTTTGTGCCAACCTCGGACTCAAAGTTGAATATCCTCGCGTTCCTCTCGCCACCGCTTGTCGGTCACTTTCGCCACGTCGCCGGTTCCGAACACGTGGTGGACTTCGCACCCAGCTGGGAAGCTCTCCAGGAGCGCATCAGGCGCAGGGTAGTGGACGTGGTCGTGCTGGACCCCGCGGCAGACGGCACCATCCGCTCCGAGGAGGTGCGGTCTCTCGTGGCTCAGTACCCCACGCAGCCAGTGGTGCTGTACCTCGTGCTCACGCCTCCAAGCCTCCGGGTGGTGGTGGACCTGGCCAGGCACGGGATCTCGCAGGTCGTACTGCACCGTTTCGACGACGACGTGGTCCGCTTCCGGGCGCTGCTCACCCGACAGCAGGGCAACGCCATCGCCGACCTGGTGCTCGCGGACCTGGCAGGGCAGATGTCGTCGCTCACGACACCACTGTCGAGGGCGATACGTATGCTCTTCCGGAATCCGCACAGGTTCTGGAACGCGCAGGACCTGGCCCTCGCGGCGGGAATCCCCCGCCGTACGATGTACAGGGAGCTGGAAGCGGCGGGGTTCGCCTCGCCGAGGCTGCTGGTTCAGGCCGCCCGAATGCTGCGAGCGTACTCGTATCTCCGGGAGCCGGGTCATCGGGTAACAGATGTGGCAGAAAAACTCGGCTATTCTTCCACGAGAACCTTGCTGAAGCACGCGCAGGAACTGGTAGGAGCAAGACCGTCGGAACTTCGGGAGGGGCTGGAGGAGGGGGAGTTCGTGGCACGACTTCTGGTGGCGATACGCGGGGGGCAGGCAGTTCCCCTTCAGCGGACGACTCGCCGGCGAGTCGTGCTGCCGCCGCGAAGCCACGAGCTTCCGGCCAATGGCAGGAAGGACCAGGAACCATGAAGACCGTAAGCGCAGGACCCTCGATATCGCCTCTCCGCGTGCTCGTCGTTGACGACGAGCCGTCCATTTGCCGAGCCCTGGTGATTGCACTGGAGCGCGCGGGATGCGTGGCGATGTCCGTTACGAGCGGATCCGCCGCGCTCGACCTGCTGCGCCACGAGCCGGTGGACGTGCTCGTCATGGACCTGCGCATGCCCGACCTGCGCGGCGACGTGGTGGCGCACTTCGCCGCCGCCCTGCAGCCCCGCCTGCGCGGCGCTACCCTGATGATCACGGGGGACGTGACGGAGGACGGCGAAGAGCTCCTGGACGTCCTGGGCTGCCCCTACATGCGCAAGCCGTTCCGCCTCGCGGACGTGATCGCCACGGTCTTCGCACTGGCGCCCGCAGACACGTATCCCGCGCGCAGGCAGGCCTGACGAACGCGCCTCCGGCCGCGACGGGGCGCCGGCCGGCGCCACCCGTCAGGCGCCAGGCGCGGCGTCCAGCTCCCCCCAGCGCGCAACCGCGCGGCGCAGGTGCGGTATGGTGATGGAACCGCCCACCACCAGCCCCACACCAAGCGTGTCGAAGAACTCCGCGCGAGTCACCCCCTCCTCCCGGCAGCGGATCGTGTGGTACGTGATGCAGTCGTCGCACCGCAACACGAGCGACGCAACAAGGCCCAGGAGCTCCTTGGTCTTCACGTCCAGCGCTCCGGCCTCGTAGGCGCGCCCGTCGAGGTTGAAGAACCTGTTCACCACCAGGTTCCCCTCGCCGAGAATCTCCGCATTCATGCGCTCGCGAAACTCGCGGAACTCGGCGAGCGAATTCGCGGTGCCTTCGCCGGCAGCCCCGGCGTGGCCGCTGTCGTGCGGGTGGTCGCTCACAGGTCCCAGGTGCGAAGGGCGAGCAACGCGTTCTCAACCGCCCTGCGCTGCTCGTCGTCCTCGGTGCGCTCCAGCAGCGTCTCGTAGGCGCGAATCGCCTCCAGCAGCGCGTCCGGATCCGACTCGGCGCCGGCTACGCTCGCCGCGTTGTCGGCATAGTTGGCGAGAGCGAGCAGGTCCTCGGGGAATCGTGTGGCGACCTGCTTCCAGCGGGTCATCCGCTCCCGCGGCTGCGACTCGCTCAGCGCCCAGAGGTGCCATGCGCCTCGGCTGGAGCCGTCCGCCGCTATGGCTCGTGAGGCAAGTTCCGCCACCTGTTCCGGACCGCGCCCGCTCAGCCAGTAGGCGTTGGCGAGGATGACCAGTGCCCGGGCGTTGTTGGGCTGCAGCTCCACGATGCGTTCGTAGATGGGGCCGGCCACTTCCGGTATCTCGCGGTACGGCTCCACTGCGATGGCAAGCGCGTCCGGAGTGGCGTCCGCCGCAAGCTGGTCGAGCTGGTGCAGGAGCTCTCCGATGTTGCCGTGCTCCTGGTATTCCCGGACCGTCGCCGCGAGGGCGGCGCGCAGGTCCCGTGCGATGATTGTCATGCGCAGAATCTATTGGCGCGGCGGTATCGAGTGCCAAGGAGGACTCGGCTCGAGGCGGCCAGACACTCCGATGGTGCCCGCATCTCCCGGACTGTCGGGCCCGGGCTCAGTCGGCGCGCGGATTCCGTGCGCGGATGATCCCCCTCAGCGTGCTGGCGGGGTTGCCCGCCACCGACTGCACGATGTCCAGGAACACGCGTGCGGTCGCGGGATCCCGCTCCTCCAGCAGGTCGAAGTCGCGGAACACCAGAACCCGCGGCTTTGCATTCGGGTCCTCGGGGCCGAAGAGGGAGTCCTCGAGTGCATCCCAGTTGAACCCGAAGTCTCCCGTGAGGGGAATGGCCTGGTAGATGGCGTGAAGCAGCGACGTCTTGTCGAATACCGGAGCGCGATCCACCCACACCGCCTCCAGCCCGTCGTCGCCGAGCTGTTCGAGCAGCCTGTGCATGTAATGCACGTCCGGAACGGGGCGGGACATCAGCGGATTCTCCGAAAGCTTTCGTAGTGGTCGTACGTGTAGTACACCTCCCCGCCGCTGCCGATGATCAGTCTCTGCGGCCCGGCGTGGGAGATGCCCGGAGTTCGCACCACGAATTCGCGGTAGTAGCCGCGTTCGCGGGCGGGAAGCCTGCCCTCGCGGTTGCCGAAGACGCCGCCGTCGTTGCGGTGCGGGTCCTTCTCTCCCCGCTCGATGCGCGCGAGCGCCGGGGCCAGGTCTACGTCTCCGCGCCATGCGATACGGCCGTCAACGTCCCGCACCACCACGTCGCGGACCACCAGACTGCCCGCTGCCGTTGCGTCCCCGCCACCGGCCGTTTCCGCAGAGACGTCGCCACCGGAAGTCGCCCCGGTCTCCGCCGACGCGCCGTCGGCGGTGCCGGCCTGGGGCTGGACCTGATCGACCGGCGGCGGAACCTGATCGAGACCCGGGTTCGAGTTGCCGCCGCCCCACCAGATCGCGAATGCCAGGAGGAGCAGCGCGAGCACGAGGGGTATCCGACCGCGTGGTTTCACTTCAGGAGACGGTGGAAGGGTGA
Source organism: uncultured Gemmatimonadaceae bacterium (assembly GCA_964415485.1). GTDB lineage: Bacteria > Gemmatimonadota > Gemmatimonadetes > Gemmatimonadales > Gemmatimonadaceae > JBBQHX01. Next base: position 4,988 of record CAYQAO010000044.1, on the reverse strand, counting down.
GCCTGCCCGGATCGGGCGGTGCAGATATGGCGATCATCGCCCCGGCAGCGGGCAGGCGGCATGATACTGGCCGGGCAAGGCTGTACGGCTGACGGACGCTGGAACCGGCCCGGCGGGTTGCGCGACGCGGCGCCAGACGTCATACTCATGCATTGCCTGGAAGTCCGGCGAAAAGCAAGTGCGCTGGCCGACTCCAGCCTGTCACCCCGGTCCGGCAGCAGTAGTGCCGCGCCCCCAGCGAAACCGGATGTGACTCTGTATTGAGCGGGCATCGCCGCCGCCGCGCGAAGTCGCGAATCGTAAGGCGATCCCGTGCACCTCCACCGAGCCCGTGGCCAAGCTGTAGATGCTGGCTGCCGGCAGGATCGGTGAGGACACCAAAGTGCCGACCCCTCGCGCCTGTTGCGCCGGCCTCAAACCGGTGCACCACTACGCCCGGGCACCGCACAGATCATCCAAAGCTGTCGCAAGCGAGCAGAACAGCGCGGAACGGCCCCGCAATAAAGAGAGTTTTGTTCGACGGGCCACCCCATTTCCTACCCAGACCAGAATCAGTTGCATGACCGAACGTCGTCGCCCGTATCGTCGCGGCCGCGGACGCCCGTCCAATAAGCCGCAGGCTGACGTCGCCGGGGAGCCGAATCCCTATCGCGACCCGGAGCCTTCCTCCGGAACCGGAACCGACGTCGCCGTTGAGAACGGCGGCGCCGAAGCACCGGATAACACGGAGCGAAGCTCCGACACTGCAGGAGGCGAGCAGCAGCCGCGCGGACGGCGGAACAACCGACGCGACAGGGGGGGCCAGCGACGCGAACGCGATTCGGCCCCGCGCGGGCGCAACCAGCAGCGCCGCGGCCGCGGGCGCGGACAGGGACGCGGCCGCGAACAGCAGGAGAGACCTTCCCAGCCGGTAACGGTGGACATGGAGACGTTTGGCTGGTTCGACGCCTCCAGGGACGCCGGCTTCATTCGCCGGGCCGAGAACAGCTACCTGCCCGACCCCGGCGATGCCTACGTGCCGCCGAACCTCGTGCGTCAGTACTCGCTTCGCCGCGGAGACGCCATCCGCGCCTCCGCCGGCCCCGACCAGCGCGGTCGCCTCGTAGTCGCCGAGATCCTCGAGCTGAACGGCCAGGCACCCGACCCGGACGCAAAGCGCCCCGACTTCAGCTCGCTCACCGCCGCCTACCCGGAGCGGAAGCTCTTCCTGGAGACGGGCAAGCCCGCCAGGGGCGGCCCGGAGCTCACCCGCCGCGCAATAGACCTCATCGCGCCGATCGGCTACGGTCAGCGCGCCCTCATCGTCGCTCCGGCACGCGCCGGAAAGACCATGCTGCTCAACGCGATCACCGAGGGAATCGCACACAACCACCCGGACGCCGAGCTGTTCATCCTCCTCGTGGACGAGCGTCCGGAGGAGGTGACCGAGGCGCAGTCGTGGGGAGTGGGTGAAGTGATCGCCTCCAGCTTCGATCAACCTGCCGTGCGCCACACGGAGGTTGCCGAGATGGTGCTGGAGCGCGCGCGTCGCCTGGTGGAGATGGGACGCGACGTGGTGATCGTGCTGGACTCGCTGACGCGCATGGGACGCGCGTACAACAACACGGAGCGCGGCACGGGACGCACGCTGTCGGGCGGACTGGACGCCACCGCCATGGCGAAGCCCAAGGCCTTCTTCGGGTCGGCCCGCGCGGTTGCCGATACCGCCGGCGGCGGTTCGCTCACCATCATCGCCACGGCGCTGGTGGAAACCGGCTCCCGCATGGACGACGTGATTTTCGAGGAGTTCAAGGGAACCGGCAACTGCGAGATCAAGCTGGATCGCTCGCTCGCGGAGAAGCGCATCTTCCCCGCCTTCGACATCGCGGCCAGCGGCACCCGCCGTGAGGACAAGCTGTTCCGCCCGGACCAGCTGGACGCCGTGTACACTCTCCGGCGCGGGCTGCAGCAGATGCCGCCCCAGGCCGCGATGGAGTGGCTGATCAAGCGTATCGGGAACACGCCGAACAACGACGCGCTGCTCTCGGGACTCTGACTCGGTGCAACGCGGGGCCCGAACGGGTCTCCGCGGGCAGGGCAAGTTGATGGAAACCGGCACGCTCGCGGGCCGGCGCAGCACAGGGCGGGACCTCCCCGGAGGGCCCGCCCCTTGCTTGTTCCAAGGACACATGCTCCCATCACCATCCGCGCCTCCGACGCCGGCTTCACGACCGGCCGGACGTGTTGTCATCACGAACCGCCGCACCAGCGCCTCCATCCTCGGGTTGACCCTGGTGCTGGCGCTGTCGGTCATGTGGTCGGCGCCGCTCGCGGCACAGGACCAGGCAACCCGCAGCAGGCCCGAAGTGAAGCGGCTGGTTCTCCGCGGCGTGGAGAGCGTGGACGAAGAAGAGCTGCGCGGGAGCATCGCCACCCGCGCGTCGAGCTGTCGCAACATCGTCTTCCGCGTGCTGCTGTGCCCGTTCTCCAAGTCCGGGAACTTCTGGGACCGGCACTTCCTGGATCGACTGGAACTGCGCCGCGACGTGGTGCGCGTGCAGGCGTTCTACTGGTTGCGCGGCTATCGCGACACGCAGGTTGATACGCTGGTGGTGGAGGAGTCCGGGAACGAGGTGACCGTGGTCTTCGGCATCCGGGAGGGGCCGCCCACGCGCACCGAGTCGGTCGTGGTGCAGGGAGCGGACTCCATCCTGGCGCCTGCCGCACGAGAACGCCTGTCACGCCCGCGGACTGGCGAGCCCTTCAACTACCTGCTCCTCGATTCGTCGCGCGTTGCCGTGCAGAACGCGCTGTGGGAACTCGGCTACGCGGATGCGATCGTGGACACGTCCACAGTCGTGAGGCGGGAGACGCGGACCGCGACCGCGCGCATTCTCGTGAATCCACGCTGGATCACCCGGGTGGGGTCCATCACCGTGAGAGGCCTCGAGGAGCTGGAGCCGGCGGCGGTGCGGCGCAGGCTCATGCTGTCCGAGGGCGACGTGTTCACTCGTGAGGCGGCGTTCGAGAGCCAACGCCGGCTGTACGAGTCGGGACTGTTTCGTCGTGCAACGCTCAGCACCACGGAAAACGACAGCATTCGCAACCTCACCGTCACCGTGGAGGAGGCCGACCTCCGCTCCGTGGAGCTGCGCGCGGGCTTCAGCACGATTGACTTCGTGCAGACCGAGGCGTCGTTCGTCCACCAGAACTTCCTCGGCGGAACGAGGCGCTTCGAGGCGCGCGCGGGAGTCGGGAACCTGCTTGCGCGAACGCTGGAGGACCGGTTCATCTTCAGCACCCTGCCCTTCCCCGAAACGTTCGACGGGGATCGCGATGCGTTCATGCGCCCCACGTGGCAGGTGAGCATGGACCTGCGGCAGCCGGCCGCAGGCTCGCCACGAAACACGCTGTCGCTGACCACGTTCACGCACCGCCGCTCCGCCCCCGGCATCTACGTTGACCAGGGCTTCGGCGCCGGGCTCACCTTCACTCGTGAGGTGATGCTCCGCGTGCCGGTGAGCCTGGGCTACACGCACGAAATCACTCGCGTGGACGCCGGCAGCCTGTACTTCTGCGTGAACTTCAACGTGTGCGACCCGCGCACTATCGCGGCGCTGCAGAGCAACGCGTCGCTCTCGCCCGTGATGCTCACGGCGCAGTCCTTCCGCTGGAACGACCCGCTCAATCCCACGAGGGGGTACACTGCGCAGGTCACGCTGGAGCATGCATCCGGCGGCACGCTCTCGGACTTCTCGTATCATCGTGCCACGCTCGAGGGTACTGCGTATCGCCCGTTTGGCGGCGGCACGCTCGCCGGGCGGGTGCGAATGGGTGCGGTGTCGCCCATCGGATCGGGAAGCTCCCAGTTCGGCGGCGGCGACCTGCTGGGCCGGCCCATCGTGCACCCTCGCAAGGTGTTCTTCGCGGGTGGCTCGCGCTCGGTGCGAGGCTTCGGAGAGAATCTTCTGGGACCCAAGATCCTCACCATTCCGCCTTCCGCCCTGGACTCCATCGGCTGCAGCTATCCCTACGACAGCTGCAACGTGAACGTGGCGTCGGCCGAGGACCCTGACGAGCCGGTTCTGTCCAACAGCCGCTTCACCCCGCGCCCGCTGGGAGCGCGTGCGGTGCTGGAGGGCAGCGTGGAGTTCCGCTTCCCGCTGGCAGGACCGGTGGAAGCCGCCGTTTTCGTGGACGGCGCGGTGCTCGGCAACTCGCTGGCGGAAGCATTCAAGGGACAGGACGCGGCCTTCACGCCGGGTCTGGGCATCAGGTACCTGAGCCCCGTGGGCCCCATACGCGTTGACGTGGGGCTCAACCCCACGCTCGTCGAGTCTCTCCCGGTGGCGACACAACTCGAGCAGGATGGCGTGGAGCAGCTGGCACTCGTCAGGGCGCCTGACGGGAACGTCGCCTATCGCCGCTTCACCACGTACTCCAGGTCGCTGCTGAGCCGCGCGGTGCTTCACCTGTCCATCGGGCAGGCGTTCTAGGACGAGCATGGAAACGCCGGCCGCTCCCGCCTCCGCCCCCGCTCCCCCCCGCGCCCCGAGGCGCAGGGTCAGGCGCGCGATCTCCACGGTCCTGCTCGTGATGCTCGGAATCGTGGTGCTGGCGCTCGCGTTCATCCTGCTGGTTGCCAACACCCCCTGGGGACGCGAGCAGGTGCGGACTCGCGTGGTGGCGCTCCTGGACGAGCAGCTCGCGGGACGCTTCCACATCGGGCGCCTGGAGGGGAACCTGCTGACCGGCGTGCGGCTGGTGGACGTGAGCATCACCGACACCACGGGAAGCCGGTTCCTGCAGGCCGACACGATGGCCACGCGGTTCCGGCTGCTGTCGTTCGTGAGGCAGCGAATCCAGCTGTTCGACATTCGACTCGTGAGGCCCTACATAGTCCTGGACCAGTCGCCGCGGGACGGCGAGTGGAACTGGGCTCGCATCTTCATGGGCGACACCGCGGCGCGGGACACCGCGAGCACCGGCGCGGGCTGGGGCGACTGGAT
>CAYQAO010000043.1:0-24531 GCA_964415485.1 uncultured Gemmatimonadaceae bacterium | reverse complement strand
AGTGGCCGGCTTCGGCGCAGGTTGAGCAGATCCCGACGCTTCGCGCGGGATGACAGGCCCAGGGCAGGTTGAGCAGATCCCGACGCTTCGCGCGGGATGACAATAGGCAGCCTCTCTCCCCTACGCACTCCCCAGAAGCCGCTCCAGCAGGGTCCCCACCTTTTCGGGCTCCTCCTCCGGGACGAAGTGGCCGCTCCCGGGAAGCTCGTGCACCTCGGCATGCGGAAACTCGCTGCGCCAGCGCTGCAGGTAGCGCGGGCCGAAGCCGGGGTCCTTCATTCCCCAGATCAGCGCCATCGGCTTCGATCGAAGGGCATCACGCTGCGCCCAGAGCTGCGCGTACCACTCGCTCGCGCCGAGGAGCGAGCGCGCGAACCTCCATGCTGCCTCACGATCGGAAGGAGTGCCGAGTGGTTTGCCGTAGTGCCGGTGCACTTCGCGCGTCAGCGCCCTCTTGTCGCCGAAGAAGCCTGGCATCAGCACCCGCACGGGGAAGTTGAGGTAGCGGTACAGCAGTCGCCCCATCGCGCCGCTCGTGAGGCGGGCTCCGCGCACGATGCTGGCGTCGTCCGACAGCGGCCACATCCACGTATTGAACAGCACCAGGCGTTCGATGCGCTCCGGGCGCGCCATGGCCGCTGCGAGTCCGATCGGGCCTCCGAAGTCGTGCACTACCATGGTGACGTTCGTCAGGTCCAGCGCGTCCAGGAGGCTCGTGAGGCGAGCCGAATGATCCTTCGGTTCGTACGGCGCCAATACCGGCTTCTCCGACAGGCCAAAGCCCAGATGGTCAATCGCTATCGCCCTGCGCGTTCCCGCCAGGCTCGCGATGAGCCGGCGAAAGAGGAAGGACCATGTGGGAGTGCCATGCACGAAGAGCACGGGATCGCCCGTGCCCTCATCCACGTAGTGCATGACCCCGTCTGCGGTACCGAAGCGACGTCCGGAGAACGGGTACTCGGCCGAGTCGAGCCATTCGGGACGAAGTTCGGTGCGGTCGGATGCCAGTTGCGTCATTGGTGTTCCCTGTTCAACCGGTTGCGGCCGGGCGGAACCGCCGTGACTGCACTTCGTATGCGTGCGCGTACGCCAGGACCCGCGCGTCGTCTCCCGGCAGTCCTACTATCGAGAGGTTCAGCGCCGGCAGTCCGCCCGTCTCGTAGCCTGCCGGTACGGATACCTCGGGCAGGCCGAGCCAGTTCCCGTAGCCCAGTGCAGTGCGGACGTTAGGCCATGAATCCTCCGCGCGTGGAGCGCTGAAGGGCATGGTAGGATAGACGAGCGCCGCGACTCCGGCGGCGCGCATCGCCGTTGCGAGGCCGGAGACCACCTCCGCGCGAGATCGGGCAAACGACCGTCCGGCCGGATCGGCCGCCATCGGCTGCTCCAGGAGCGGCTCGCACGCCTCGAAGGTTTCCGGCAGCACGTCGTAGAACGCCCGGTATGCCCGATAGCCGCGGCGAATGGCCTCTCGCGGGTTGCTGGTGCGGCCCGCAAAGTAGAGGAAGAGTGCGTTGGCGGTGGGAGCTGGCGAACGCGGGTTGGGCTCCACGTCGCCGCGGGATTCCGCGGCGGCTCGGAACGCCGCCATGAAGTCGGCGCGTGTCACGTTCGGCTGGAACTCCTCCACGCGGGCGCCCGCGCTCCGAAGGTCGGATACGGCGCGGTCCCAGGTGGCTACCGCCTCTGCGGTCATCTGCGCCCGAGGTACGTGAGCCTCCACGACTCCCAGTCGAACTCCTGCGAGTGCCTCGTCGCTCAAGCGCGCGAGCGAAGTGAGGTCCAGGGCGCCTTCGAGCGCCAGCGGGTCGGAGGCGTCGGCACCTGCGGTCGCCGCCAGCATCAAGGCAGCATCAGCCACACTGCGCGACAGTGGGCCGTGCGTATCCAGGTACGGCCAGGTCGGTACCACTCCCGAGCGCGGAACCAGCCCGAATGTCGGCTTCATTCCAACGACGCCCGTGAACTGCGCCGGAATCCGGTTCGACCCGCCGTCATCCGTCCCGAAAGCCGTGAACGCCATCCCCGCCGCCACGGTGATCGCCGCCCCCGCACTCGATCCGCCCGGAGTTCTCGTTCCGGTTGGGTCGTAAGGATTCAGCGCCTGCCCGGTGTGGCTGCTGGTTCCGTTGCCGCGATAGGCAAAGTCGTCCGCAGACGTCTTGCCCATGATCACCGCTCCGGCCGCCCTCATGCGCGACACCTCGAGCGCGTCCCGCTGCACCGGCTCCGGGAAGAGCCGCGCCCACTCGGCGCTGGATGCAGTGGTCGGCAGTCCGTTCACGTCGTACGTGGATTTCGCGAAGATCGGCACGCCGTCCAGCGGTCCAAGCGACCGGCCCGCGCGTCGCCGTTCGTCCGAGGCACGCGCCTCCGCCATCGCCGTGTCCGCGAGCGCGTCTATTGCACGCCACCGCAGCCCGTCGGAGCGGCACCGTTCCAGCGCACGCGCCGTCATCTCCGCCGCGGTGAAGTCGCCGCGACGCAACCCGGCCTGGTACTCGACTATGGTGCCGAGAAGGGGGTCGTCCTGGAGGAAGTGGGGGCGCAGCGCGGGAAGTGCAGTGAGCGCTGCCAGCTGAAGCAGGACATCGCGTCGCGTGGGAGACATTGCAGCTGTGTGAGGGTTGCGAATCCGTCCGTGGCACCACGTGCAATTGAGGCACGCAAACGTGTGCAGTCAATGATCCGTCGTGCCACCGGCGGGTCTGACTGACACGCGTGCCGGCTCTTATTACACATGAACGTGAACGAAGTGAACTGCACGAGTCGCGCAACTGCACCCGACATGCCTCATGTTGCTTCGCGGCTGGCGCACTGGTACTCTGGCTCCGTCCATTCATTCATCCCATGACTGCACACACGCACTATCTCTGGTTCCAGACGAAGAAGCGGCAGGAGATCATTGACATTACCGATGAGGTCGCCCAGCAGGTCGGCGCATCGGGAATCGCTGAGGGGTTCGTGCTGGTATCCGCCATGCACATAAGCGCGTCGGTGTTCGTGAACGACCACGAATCCGGATTGTGGCACGACATCCTGAAGTGGCTGGAGGGAACCGTCGCGCCCTGGGATCCCGCGCGGTACCGTCACAACGACACGGGTGAGGACAACGCGGCCGCGCACCTGTGGAGCCTGACGATTGGTCATGAGGTGATCGTTCCGGTCACGGCAGGCCGGCTGGACCTCGGACCATGGCAGCGCGTGTTCTATGGCGAATGGGATGGCCAGCGGCGCAAGCGCGTCATCATCAAGGTGCTGGGCGAGTAGGGTGCCGGCGGCAGCGGCAGCAGCGCCTCACGACTGGGGAGGGGCCATGAAGATCAGTGCGCTCGTGGATGAACCCCATCCTCTGCATGCGTGCATGACGATACCGGCCGCAGGTCTCGCGAGCAGCTGGATGGTTACCGACGGCGTAGGATCCAGTGCGAACTGAACTGCCGCAGGAACCGGGGCAGGTGCCGCACGCCTTTGCCGCAGCTTGGAACGCGCGGGACGCCGACGGCATTGCGGCACTCTTCGACGAGGACGCCGAGTTCGTGAACGTGGTCGGTCTCTGGTGGCACGATCGTGAGGCAATTCGCCGTGCGCACGCCTACGGGCTGGAGCGTATCTTCAATCGCTCCACGCTGCGTGTGCAGTCCGTGCGCGTCAGGCACCTGGGGCACGACGCAGCCGTCGTGCATGCCCGCATGTCTCTCACGGGCCAGGCGGAGGTCGAAGGTGTGGCGGACCCGGGCACGCGCATGAACGTATTCTCGTTCGTCGTGCACCGCGTGCCCGGGGGCTGGAGCTGCGCGTCGGCACACAACACGGACGTGGTGCCCGGCGCAGAGACGAACGTGGCGGATGAATCAGGCAGGCTTCGCGCGACGGACTACCGGCAATGAACACGATGAGGACTTGATGAGCGATCTTCGCTATCCCATTGGGACTTTCGAGCACCATGGCTCCATTACCCCCACTGACCTGGAGATCTGGATCGGCCAGATCGAGGCCCTTCCGGGACAGATGCGTGAGGCGGTGAGCGGCTTGAGCGATGCCCAGCTCGACACGCCCTACAGGCCTGACGGATGGACCATCCGTCAGGTTGTCCACCACGTTCCGGACAGTCACCTGAACGCCTACGTTCGGTTCAAGTGGGCGCTCACGGAGGACAAGCCGGTCATCAAGACGTACTTCGAGGAGCGCTGGGCGGAGCTTCCCGACTACCGCGTCGTTCCCGTGGAAACGAGCCTTGACTTCCTGGGGCTGCTGCACCGCAAGTGGGTGACGCTGCTCCGGGAGCTCTCGCGCGAGCACCTGTCGCGCAAGTACGTGCATCCCGAGTCCGGCCCTACCGAGCTGGCCTACGCGGTGGGGAATTACGCGTGGCATGGGCGCCATCACCTTGCCCACATATCGAACGCGGTGACGCGGCACGGCTGGAATACCTGAGACCACACGGTGACGGTGGCCGGCGCACGCGGGAGCCTAACGCCGCAGCCAGCGCCTCGGCGTCACTCTCTTCTCCCTCCCCGCCGGCGCCTCACGCGTCCTGCGACGCCTGCACCCTCACGGCGCCCAGGTGGTGCAGGTCCGCAGTGTCGCTCAGGGGAATGAACAGCGAGCGGCGCGACCTGCCGTCGGTAGTTCGTGTGCGATGGCCGCGCCCGGTGGTATCCTCCACGAGCAGGATGTCACCACCCCCGAAGCTGCGCTTCTCGCCGTCGCTCACTTCCAGCTCGATGGCACCATCGAGGAGCACGATCAGCTGGCGACGCGGCGCACAGTGCCAGTCATAGTCATAGTCGGGCGCGTTCTCCCGGAAGATCACCTCGCGTACCGAAAGCGGCACCGACAGCCGCCCGATATCGCCGCTCGCGTGCAGTGGAACGTCAATGTCCTCGAAGTGGGACTCCCCGTCCGCGGTGGCATGGACTCGAGTGATGCGTAGTGTCATCGTCGGGTAGGTTCACCGTGAAGGGGAAGGGCGTGCCTGACGTCAGCCAGGGACCGCCGGTGCCGCCGGTTCGTCCGTGCCGGAAATCAGCTCGCGGACTCGCGGAATCACCTCGCGCCCGTAGAGCTCGATGCTCCGCATCATCGCCTCGTGAGGCAGCGGCCCGGAACTGTACTTGAGGTGGAATCTCGACAGCCCGAGCGCTACCACCGTGGACGCGATCTTCCGCGCAACGGTATCCGGCGAGCCCACGTACAGCGACCCCGATTCCACCTCATGCTCGAATTGCGCGCGCGTGATCGGCGGCCAGCCGCGCTCCGCACCGATCCGCGAATGCATCTCACGGTAGGGAGTCCACATCTCCTCTCGCGCCTGGGAGTCCGACTCGGCCACATGTCCGGGTGAGTGCGCGCCCACCGGAAGGGGGTCCCGCCCGAACTTCGCAAGCGACTGATGGTACAGGTCCGCGTACGGCCGAAAGCGCCGCGGGCTGCCGCCGATTATGGCGAGCATCAGGTTCATTCCGTACCGCGCCGCCCGCACCACGGATTGCGGGCTGCCTCCCACGCCTATCCACGTCGTCAACCGGCCCTTCTCCGTTGGGGGGAACACGCGCAGCCCGCCGATCGGCGCCCGCGTGATCCCGCTCCGGCTCGCCCAGTTGACCGGCTGGCCGGAACGGTCCGCCTCCAGGAGCGTGGCGAACAGCTCCAGCTTCTCTTCGAACAGCACCTCGTACTGGTCGAGCGGATAGCCGAACAGCGGAAAGGATTCGATGAACGACCCGCGCCCCAGGATCACCTCGGCCCGCCCGTTCGATACCGCATCGAGCGTAGAGAATCGCTGGAAGACTCGCACGGGGTCGTCGGAGCTGAGCACCGTAACGGCCGACCCGAGCCTGATTCGCTCCGTGCGGCCTGCTATCGCCGCCAATACCATCTCCGGCGACGAGATGGAGAAGTCCTCCCGGTGATGCTCGCCGAGGCCGATGAAGTCCACGCCCACCGAATCGGCGAGCACTGCCTGCTCGACCACGTTGCGCAGCACCTGTGCGTGCGGCACAGGCCTGCCATCGGCAGTGCGCGTCACGTCGCCGAAGGTGTCGAGACCCAGTTCGAGTGGATAGCCGTCCATGATGACAGAATTGTAGGAGGGTCCAGCCGCTGATGCACCGGTGAGCGGGCGACGGACTGGTCCTTGCCAACCATCGCCACGTGGTTGCTCACGCTCCTAACTTTGCACCGATCCGCCAACCGCAGAACGACCTCGAGGACCGGAGTAACCAGGTGACCAGGTCTCACCCTTCGCCGGAAGTATCCGAAGACGATGAGCAGCAACGACCGCGGCGGCTTCGGATCGCGGCAGTCGTTGCAGTCGCCCTGCTTGCCGCCCTCCTCGTCTGGTTCGCCCTTCCCGAGCGCGTGGAGGCAACGGTCGTGGAGCGCAGCGACGTGGCTCGCGCACTCGTGCTAACGGGACGCGTGCGTCCGCCTGCCCGGCCGCTGGTTGGCGCCAGCGTATCCGGAACCGTGCGGGAGGTGCTGGTTCAGGAGGGCGATCGCGTTGCCGCCGGCCAGCTCCTGGTCCGGCTGGACGACGCACAGCCCGCAGCAGCTGTGGCCGAGGCTCGTGCGGCCCTTTCGGAGGCCGGCGCCAGCGCCCGTGCGGAGGTGGAGCGCACCGCGCGCGACTATCAGCAGGCAGAGCGTGACCTGGAACGTGCGCGGAGCCTTAACCAGGCGGGTGCGATAAGCCAGCGGGAGCTGGAGCAGGCAGCACAGAGAGCTGCTGACGCACGAGAAGCGATGGAGGTGGCACGAGCTCGGTCTACGTCTTCTGGAGGCAGCGCGCTCGCGACGGTAGCGCGCTTGCAGGCAGCGCTGGAGGGCGCTCAGGCGCAGCTCGCACTCACGCGCCTTGCCGCACCGGCCGCTGCCACCGTCATCCTGCGACGGGTGGATCCCGGCGATGTCGTGACACCGGGACAGGTACTGCTCGAGCTTGCGCTCCATGGCAGCACGGAGATCGTAGCCTTTGCCAGCGAGGATGCACTCGGCGACCTGCAGCGGGAAGCCCGTGCCCTCGTGTCGGCCGATGCGTATCCGGGCGAGACCTTCCCCGCTCGCATCTCCTGGATTGCACCGGCTGTGGACCCCACTCAGGGCACCGTCGAGGTGCGATTCGCAGTGCCGAAACCTCCCGCCTACCTGCTGCCCGACATGACTGTGTCGGTGGATGTGGAGGTGTCGCAGCGCACCGGTGCGCTGGTGGTTCCCCGTGAGGCGGTTCGGCAGACGGGGGGCGATTCCGGCTGGGTGCTCGTGGAGCAGGGCGGCCGCGCCCTTCGGCGCAGCGTCAGGCTCGGCATAATCGGACCTGACAGGGTGGAGATCCTGGAAGGACTGGCCGAGGGCGAACTCGTTCTGACTTCCGACGTGGAGCCGGATTCCCGCGTTCGCGTCAGGCGCTGAGGACGCGGGATGCCATTCGAGCTGTTCGTAGCCATCCGGTACCTCCGGGAGGGACGCGCGCAGACGGCGCTCATTCTCTGCGGCATCGGCGTTGGCGTCGGCGTGATCGTGTTCCTGTCCGCCCTCATCGGCGGTCTGCAGGAGAGCCTCGTGGAGCGCACGCTGGGTACGCAGGCGCAGATCGTCATTCGCCCGCGCGAAGAGGTACCTCGCGTGCTACGGGGCGATTCGGGACTGGTTCGCGAGACCAGGGTGGAGCGTCCGGCACAGCGCATTCGCTCCATTGACCAGTGGCAGAGGGCCCGCGCGGAAATCGAGCGGCAGGCGGGCGTAACGGCTACTTCTCCTACTCTCTCAGGGTCCGCGATCGCGGTGCGAGGCGCTGGCGCGAATGGAGTGGTGGTGCGCGGCATCGAACCGGAATCGTATCTGCGCATCGTGCCACTGGACTCCTTCCTGGTGGCTGGAACGCTGGACCTCAGCGGGCGCCACGCGATCGTCGGCGTTGGCCTCGCGCACGACCTCGGCCTCTCGGTTGGAGATCGCATACGGCTCAGGGCCGGTGCGGATCCCAATGCCGGCTCGCGTGCAGGCAGCGCTGCAGCCGGAGCACGAGCGGAAGACGCAAACGTTGCGTACACCATTGCCGGCCTGTTCGACGTGGGCAACGCGGACCTTAACGAGCAGTGGGTGTTCGTGGGACTGCGGTCCGCGCAGGCGCTGTTCGGCATCGAGGGTGGCGTCTCGACAATCGAGGTGACAGTGAACGAGATCTACGCCGCAGAAGACATGGCGCGCGAAATTGCCGCACTCACAGGACTCGTTGCGGAGAGCTGGATGGCGTCCAACGAGCAGCTGCTGACTGGACTCAGGTCGCAGAGCGCATCCAGCGTGATGATCCAGGTGTTCGTGGTCCTCGCGGTTGCACTTGGCATTGCGAGCGTGCTTGCCGTGTCGGTGGTGCAGAAGTCCAGGGAGATCGGCATCCTTCGCGCTACCGGCACTTCCACTCGTCAGGTACTCCGGATCTTCCTGGCTCAGGGAGCCATTCTCGGTCTCATAGGCGCAGCGGGCGGCATCGTCCTCGGCATACTCCTCGGCGTCGGCTTCCAGGGAATGGCCACCAATCCCGACGGTTCTCCGCGATTCCCCGTGACGCTGGATGCCGCGCTGTACCTGCGGTCTGCGGCAATTGCGGTGGGCGTAGGTGTTGCGGCGGCGCTCATCCCGGCCCGGCGTGCAGCGCGAATGAACCCGGCCGACGCCATACGCTCCGTCTGAGATGACACCGCCTCACGACGACGGAGCTCCGCTCCTCCTGCTCGAGGGAGTGACGAAGGTTTACGGAAGCCGAGTGGCGACCAGGGCGTTGCGGGGGATAGACCTTCGCATTGACGCAGGCGAGTTCGTGGCACTCACGGGCCCGTCAGGCTCCGGCAAGTCCACGCTGCTCAACATCATCGGGCTGCTCGACAGGCCCACGGAGGGCACCCTGACCTTTCAGGGAAGGGACACCGGAAAGCTCGACGACGCGGCCATCACCGCGCTGCGCGGCAAGGCGATCGGCTTCGTCTTCCAGTTTCACCACCTGCTGCCGGCATTCACCGCGCTCGAGAACGTGATGATGCCACTCCTGGCGCAGCGTCGCCGGCCGGATGCCGAGATGCGCAAGCGCGCCGCCTCGCTGCTCGACGACGTGGGTCTCTCGGACCGTGCCATGTATCCGGCGAGCGATCTGTCGGGCGGACAGCAGCAGCGCGTGGCCGTCGCGCGATCGCTCGTCACGGAGCCGCCTTTGGTCCTCGCGGACGAACCTACCGGCAACCTGGACACCGAGTCCGGTGAACAGGTGTTCGCCCTTCTCCGGAAGAGAAACGAGCGACGGGGTACGGCGTTCGTGATCGTCACGCACGACGAACGCCTGGCTGCGCGCTGCGATAGGATAGTGCACATGGTGGACGGCCTGGTGGATTCGGACTCGACGTCGTCCTGAAGAGACCCGTCGTCCCCGCACCGCATACTGTCATCCCCCACCCTCCAGCCAGGCTCGCCAGGCGTCGGTATTGAACGGCCGGCCGAGGAAGCGCTCAACGAGCACGGCTGCGGGCGCGGTGCCGGCGGGTGCGAGAACCATGTCGCGATAGCGCCGCCCGGCGGCGGGATCGAGGAGGTCCGCGCGGTTGAAGCCGGTAAGCAGATCCTGCGCAATCACGGACGACCACAGGTATGTGTACACCGTTGAGGAATACGGGCTGAGGTGAAACATCCCCGCCGAGATGCCTTCGGGAGTCGGGAATACGCCCGCGGCGGCAACGCGCGCTTCGACGGCGGAAGTCGGATCCTCTTCCGGCGGCGCCTCGTGGAGTTCCAGCGCAAGTACAGCTTGCCAGAGCTGGAATCCCTGCACTATGAGGGCACGACCGAATTCGTTCGCTCTGCCCAGCCGCACGATCAGATCCTCGGGCATCGGCTCGCCCGTCTCGTGATGCCGCGCGAAGCTCCGGAGAACGCGAGGGTCCGTAGCCCATGCCTCGAACAGTTGTGACGGCGCCTCGAGAAAATCGGTCTCCACGCTGCCTTGCACCTCGGACCTGCCCTGGAAGAGGAAGTGCACCACGTGGCCGAACTCGTGAAAGAACAGCCGGAGTTCGTCCGCGCGCAGCAGCCCGGAATCCCCTGGCCGGCCGGCCGACAGGTTGCACATGAGCACGACCTCCGGCACTGCGCCTCCCCCCATCCGCTGCGTGGACACCCCACACGCGGTGAGCTTGCCGTCGCGCGGGTGCATGTCGAGGTAGAATCGGCCAACCAGCGCACCCTGCTCCCATACTTCATATGCCTCCGCGTCGTCACTCCATACGGGCGTAGTCGGCGCGGACCGGAACTGCAGCTCGAAGACCCGAGCGAAGGTCGCAAGAACGCCGTCGCGCACGTCTGAGTAGCTCAGGTACGGTTGTACCTGCCGGTCGTCCAGCGCGAACTCATCTTTCTGAAGATCGCTCATCCAGTACAGCAGGCTGGCGGCATCAATGTCTGCCGCGTCAGGCTCCTCCAGGCGTCGCCGCTCCACCAGCCTCGCGAGCTCGCGACTCGCCACCTCCCCCGCCGCGCTCGACACGTCACGGAGAAAGCGGTGGACCGTTTGCGGAGTCCCCGCCATGTTGAGCTCAGTGTTGTAGGCTGCCCACGACGGATAGCCGAGCAGCGTGGCCAGTTCATGGCGCAATGCCCGAAGCGAATCTACGAGAGGCAGGTTGGCCGGATGACCAGCCAGGAGATACGCGTGAAGCACCGCCTCCCGCGTACTCCTGCGATCCGCCATCGTCAGGAGCGGAAGCGCATTCACCATCGTGACCTCGATAGCGTGTATGCCGCTGGTGTCCGGAGGGTAGGCTGCAAGCAGTCCTGCCGGCACGCCCGCGAGCGCGTCCGCTTGCAGTCGCAGCGTGTCCCGATCGGAGAAGATGTTCTGCTCGAAGCGAGAGCCAACGGCGCTGATCTGCGCGCGCAGCGCAGCTACCCGCGCTCGCACGTCGGGACTTCGGTCAATACCGTTTCGACGATACCTCTCCAGCTCCCGCCCGATCACGTAGCGCAGCGCGGAGTCGGTGTCGGACAGGTTGACGGCTGCGAGAGCCTGATAGAGCGCGACGTCGCCGCCGAGTGCGGCTCTGTGCTCGGTCAGTCGGTCTGCCCATTTCCGGGCGTGCTCTCGAAATGCTGCATCGGGATGAATGTTCTGCGCGAAGCCGGCGCGTGCCGAGGCCTGGTCGAGTTCGAAGTCAGCCCGGAGATACGGGCGAACCGTGTTGGCCAGCGTGCGCCGTCCGGGCACCGCACGTAGCGAGTCGAGCGCCGCTCTCGCCGCCGTCAGGTGCTGCTCCATGCGCGTGCTGAACGTCGCCGTGTCGTTGATGCCCGCCCAAACGGGGCCGGGATCCGCCTGCGCATGGATGACCGGCGCCTGGATGTACGCCACCGCTGCAATGAGTGCGATCAGTCGTACGGTGTGCATGGTTCCGCTCCCGGTTACGGACCTCGCTTCGGACACACCCACGTCGCGCCTTGCGCACTCTCCGTCGCCTTGCGCGCATCGGCGAGCGCGCCTCGAATGCTCGTGGATTCCGGATACAGCTCGGCGGCGCGGCACAGGATCGCAATTGCTTCATCGGGCCTCTGCAGGATCGTGGACGTGACGGTAATGCTCGAGCCGATACTCACCGACTCTGCAGCCGCGGGCTCCTGCGTGCGCACGGGCATTACCAGGAGGGGCGCCATCCGAGCGAGTATGCGGAAGTGGGCTGGCGACGTCACCTGGTGTCCTCGCGCACAGGCGCGTCGCGTCGCGGAACATGCACCGGCGGCGCCGCTGGCAGCGAAACCGTTAGGCTCGTGGCCTTTCCGTCCTCGATCGTGAACACGACCAGTGCGTCGGATGGCAGATCGTCGCCTATTAGCCGGAATCGATTGGTGGAGATTGCGTGCAACCTCGTGCTCAGGCCGGCGACAGTGAGACGTAGCTCACTTCCGTCCAGGCTGACCTCCAGGCTCGTGGGAAGTGTATCGTTCCCGTAGGTGCCGATAAGGGCGTGCAACTCGCCCGAGTCGAGCATGAATGGGTCGCTGCGCACGAAGCGGGCTGCGCGATCCGCCTCCGTAAGGTGAACCGTGTCACGACCGGAGAAACGAAGCCTGACCTCGTCGCTCACCTGGCTGACGAAGCCATCCGTCCAGGCGGCGGGCGCGAAAAGGTCTGCGGCAAGCGGAACCATGTACGAAACGCGTCCTTCGGACCTACCCGTGGTCGTGCTGTAGTACAGTCGTCCATCCTGAGTCCATACGGCCAGGACTGTCTCGCCGCCATGTACGGAGGTATCGGTGAACGTGCCGGTGTATCGCGCGATCTGCGCGGCCGAGAGCGAAATGGGCTGTACGTCGCCGTGGGCGGCTCGTCGCAATTCCTCATCGGTCACGTCGCCGACACCGAACCCAATCCGCTGTACGGTCGAGCCTCCGCGGCTCGGGTAGTAGTTCGTGCGTACCTCCAGCACGTAGGCGCCGTCACTTTGCGGCCTCCAGTCGAAGTCGAACGCCTCGCCGACGCCCAGGCCCGCCTCCGCCGGTGAAGCGACGCGCCTGGAAGCCGGCAGTTCGGCACCGTCCTTCGCGCGCAGGTTCCAGGTGGTCAGTTCACCGTCCCTCAGGAGCCTGACGCGCTTGAACTCGTCCGGACTTATGTGAATGAAACGCAGCCTGTACGTTCGCCCCCGCTCGAACCTTTCGGCAGGCGGCCACGATCGCCCGTTCACTACAGGCGGCGCGTCGAACTCCGCACCACGCGATCCCAGTACGAACACCCGGTCAGTATCCCTGTCCAGGATCTCGTCAGGCTCCAGGACCAGCAGGGCTCCGTAAAGTCCCTGTGCAAGCTCGTGGCCGGGTTCGCCGTGCGTGTGATAGAAGAACGTTCCTGCGCGCGGGGCCGCAATCACCACTGATTGCGAATCTCCCGGGGAGATCGATGGACGCACGGCTCCGGGTGAGCCGCTCCAGTGGCCCACGCCATCGTACAGGCTTCGGAGTTCGAGGCCGTGCCAGTGTACCGACAGAGGGAAGTAAAGCCGATTGTGGATCATGATTTCCGTGGGCTCGCCGCGAGTAAGCACGTTCGTGCTTCCGGGCACCACCGTGGAATCCGGGGGCGGTGGAGCCGCACCCTGCTGAGTGACGAAGCCGAGTTCCGGCGCACTCCCGTATGCTCCCGCACGCGATCCCGTCCAGAGAGCGATCCTGCGTGCAGCTACCGGATCGTGCACGTCGCCCGTAGGCCGCACGGTGATGCCGAGGATCAGTCCGGCCATTCCCTCCATGTCGTGGATGTCTTCGGCTACCGCGGAGTGGCCGGGATGCTCGGAGTCGCCAGTTCGCTCAACCTGGAAGCGCTGTGGCTCCCCGCTATGGCGGATGAGGTGACAGTGGAACAGCCAGTTGCCCGGCCGATCGGGTATCCATCGCAACCTCAGCGCCGAGTACTGCGCCATCATCTCAGTGACAACATCGCGACGTGTGGCCTCGTCCAGGGTGCTGTCGCGCTGTGTATTGCCAACGCCTTCCACGACGAAGTAGAAGCCGTGCAGGTGCATGGGGTGCGCAACGGCGCTGGCATTGATGATCCGCCAGCGGACGGTGTCGCCGACCGCGTAGTCGAGTCGCTCCGTGAACGGCCACGACCTCCCGTTGACGAACATCTTCCAGCTCCGGCCGAGCGAGCCCGGCTCGTTAGGTGAGCCCCACCGCGTGAGCATCAGAATGCGCTCATCGTCCTGTGAAACGGTTGCTGGTGGATCCACGATCAGTGCGCCCATGAATGCGCCCTCGTCGGCGATCCCGCCCGGGATGATCGTAGGAGGCGATGGTCCGCCGGGCGCTGGTTGCAGCCGAGCGAAATAGAACGAGGAGACGCTCTCGGTCGGCGTGAAGCGGATCTCGCGTGTTTCGCCCGGTTGCACTACCACCGGCTGCGAGAGGGCGAACGCCGGCAGGAAGGCGGCAGCGGCTGGCGGCGGAGTAGAGGGAGCTTCCCGGTCCGACAGCCCGCGCACATGGATGGGCCGTTCGAGCGTATTCCGAATGGTCGCGAGGACCGGTGTGCCCGAGCTCACGCGGACCAGCGGGCCAGGTACCTGGGGCGGCTTTCCCCACTCTGCGAAGGCGGGCGTCGTTATGCGCGGGCCGTCCGGTCCGCGCGGATACCACTCGGCCTCGACCGCCTCGAGCCTGACGTGAAGCACTCCGTCGACCATGCGTCCGGCCGGCGATAGATGGTCGTTAGGGATCGCCTGGGTGCGTGCCGCAGCACCTGTCGGCCGGAAGACATGGACAGTATCACCCGAAAGATCCGCGGACGTCTCCTGCGCTATCGCCGGCACCGGGCCAAGGAGGAACAACGCCGCTCCAGCCAGCGTGCTGGCAAGTGGTGCAACTCGCATCGGTCTCACTCTCCTGGCATAGGCCAAGCCTCTCCCGGAGGAAATGCGGATCAGGCTGCTGCAAGCCCGATCCACAACGCGGCGTCGCGGGTCCCAAGAAGGGGCTTTCCGGGGGACTGCGTCCAGTGGGCAATTGCCCTATACTCTCAGCCCCGCCGCGATACCTGGCTTTGATCATTGGGAGCCGCGCCATGCAGGGAGCCCGTTTGCAGGCGAGCGACATTCGGCGTCTGGACGCAGCGCAGAGGATCCTGCTGTCGCCGGTGGATTACGAGGACGCGGCCGAGTGGCAACTGCACGCGAATCGCGCGGTGCGCCGCCTGGTCGGTGCGGATCACTCCGTATTCAGCATGCCGTCGTCCGGTCACCCGTCGCTCCTCTCGGATGACACAGATCCCACGCTCCAGGAGCGATTCCTCAACTACTTCGCCGGCATCATTGCGGGCGAGTTCCGCTTCCACGACCCGGTGATGCAGAACGGGGAGCGGATACGCCGTGCAGCAGGTCGTGGCGCGTTTCACGAGCTCGACCTGGGCAGCCGGGACGAGATCAGCCACTCGACGGCGTTCCAGGAAGTGTTCCGTCCGGCGGGACTCACGAACCAGATCGCACTCAGCGTGTCGCTCCCGAATGGCGAGGCAACGCAGTTCTTCGGGTACGAGGGAAGCCGCAGGGAGCGACGCAGCGAGCGAGGGCTGGTGCTGCTGCGACTTCTCGTTCCGGCGTTCGAGGCAGGGGTGTGCATGCTGCGTCGCCTGCGTATGCGCGGAGCGGCGTTCGCAGGCACGCTGGATGACATGGCACAGTCCGTCGCGGTCTACTCCGCGACCGGAATGCTGGTCTATCAGACCCGGAAGCTGAGGGAGGTTCTGGCAGCGGAGCCCGACCGGGAGCAGTTGCTCCAGGAGATGAACGCCCTCGCCCGCAGGGTGGGCGATGAGGCGGGCATGCGAAGCAGCGAGAGCACATCACCCGTCAGAGATCCGGGTGCTGTGGTACTCGGCCGATCCGCGGAGTATCGGCTGTTCGCTGGTTACCTCACACCTGCGCTGCTGGGTGCCGAGGGCGTGCTCGTAACCGTGGAGCGTCGCCGGCCTCCCGTTCCTCGTATTGCCGAGCTTGTCTCCAGATTCCCACTTACCGAGCGGGAGGCGGAGGTGGCGGTTCTACTCGCAAGGGGGCTGCCTGACGTGAGCATCGCCGAGCGCCTGATGGTCAGTCCTCATACCGCGAGGCGCCATAGCGAGCGGGTGCTGAAGAAGCTTGGTGTTCACTCGCGTGCGGCCGTGGCCGTGACTCTGCTTGGCTCGAGGGACTGGTTGGGCTAGGTGGATCGGGCGAGCGAACGTTCGGCCTGACGTATCTCGCGCCTCGCTTCCGGAACACCGTCAGGTAGCTCAGCGGCAAGGTAGCGGGCCGCATATCACCCTGCTGGAAGAGGCAGGGCTCGGCGCGGCACTGACGGTCCGGGTATTGACATATCAACAATTGTTGATGCAACTTTCAGGTATGACCCCTGCGCGAGTCACTCCCGGTCTCGACAGGTCGGCGAAGCTCTTCCACGCGCTTTCGGACGTCACCCGGCTCTCTATCCTGGAGATGCTTCGCGGCGGCGAGCTCTGCGTGTGCGAGCTTCAGGATGAGCTGGATGCGGCCCAGTCGCGACTGTCGTTCCACCTGCGCGTCCTTCGTGAGGCGGGGCTCGTCAGGGACAGGCGGGAAGGCCGGTGGTCGTACTACAGCATCGTTCCCGAGACGCTCGCTGCGGTGCACGACGTCGTGGTCGGACTGCAGCCGTCGAAGGGCGCGCTGCCGGTGTTCCAATCCGGTGGCTGCTGCGGCTGACGGTCTTTTCTTTCGGCAACACATCAAGAGCGGTTGATATATCACTTCAACGCAGGGATATCGCGATGCGGAATGAGAGCGGCGAGATCACAACCCCACTGAGTTCCGTGGAGAACGATGGAATCCGCGAGACCGTGCGCGCCCGATATGGCGCCGTGGCGCAGAGAGTGGCAAGCGACGCCACCGGCGATTCCGCCTGCTGCGGCCCGGCGGAAGGGTCTGGCGGCTGCTGCGGCTCCGGCTCTTCGGGTCGCGACCCCATAACGGCCGACCTGTACGAAGCCGATGAGACCTCGAGCCTGCCCGCCGAAGCCCTCCTGGCCTCGCTGGGATGTGGCAATCCCACCGCGCTCGCCGAATTGCGCGAAGGCGAAGTTGTGCTGGATCTGGGCTCCGGAGGCGGCATTGACGTACTGCTCTCCGCGCGGCGCGTGGGGCCGTCTGGCAAAGCCTACGGACTCGACATGACCGACGAGATGCTCGTGCTCGCGCTCGAGAACAAGGCAAGGGCGGGCGCGAAGAACGTGGAGTTCCTCAAGGGGCATATCGAGGCTGTTCCGCTGCCATCGAATACGGTGGACGTCGTCATCTCCAACTGTGTCATCAACCTGTCGGGTGACAAGCGTCAGGTGCTCCGGGAAGCGTTCCGGGTGCTGAAGCCCGGAGGTCGTTTCGCGGTGAGCGACATCATCACGCGCACCGGCCTTCCGGTTGCGGTGAAGGAGAACATGGCGATGTGGACTGGCTGTGTTGCCGGCGCGCTGGAAGAACAGGAGTTCATTGCCCTCCTTCTCGAGGTCGGCTTCGAGGGGGCGAGCATAGAGCCGACGCGCGTTTACACGCGTGAGGACGCCGTAGCGCTGATGGAGGGCGCGGGTCTCGACATCGCTCTAGCCGACCAGGTGGAGGGGAAGATCATGTCAGGGTTCGTCAGGGCCAGAAAGCCCGGAACATCGGATTCGCGTCGAGAACCGGTATCCGCCGGACGAGAACTTGTCGCGTCAGGCGCTCCTGTCGGAGACGCGCGGCAGGGCTCTCGAGCATGCGGCTGCGCAGATGACTGCTGTGCCTGATCGGTCCATCATGGAAGGGAAGGTCGCGCTCGACACGAGAAAGTCCAATTGCATACGACACCATTGATGGCCAGGACATATCCATCCCTGCCGACGCTGCGGCCCGCGTCCCCTGACGACCTGCCTGCCATCGAGCGGCTCCTGCTGGCTAACGACCTTCCACTCGACGGCGTGAGGGAGGCGCTGCCCTGGTTCATCGTTGCCTATGCAGGGAGTGAAGTTGTCGGTGTGGCAGGCATGGAGGTCTGCGAGGAGAATGCGCTCCTCCGTTCCGTCGCCGTGGATGAGCCGTGGCGATCGCACGGACTCGGTCGGCAGCTCGTCACGCGCATGATCGCCGAAGCGGAAGCACGCGGAATGAGTGCCCTCTACCTGCTGACTACGTCAGCGGAGCGCTACTTCCCCAGTTTCGGCTTTCGGCAGGTAGAGCGGGAGGCCGTGCCTGCGGACATCCGCTCCACGCGCGAATTCACCGACGCCTGTCCCGCATCGGCCACCGTGATGTGCAGGTCGTGTCGCACCGCCTGACGAGTCCGGGGCCTACGCCACACCCGTGTCGGGCTGCCTCACGACCGCCGCGTCCACTTCCTTCCTCGCTTCCACCAGCCGGTCCACGTCTTCGCGCAGGTCGCGTGCGGCATCCAGAAGCGTGGTGAGCGGCGCCAGGTCGCTCGCGCCGGCATGCAGGCGCAACAGGTCGAGCCTGATGCTCTCCAGAGCCGCCACGCTCCGGGCAAGCTGCTCCGCAGCTTCCCGGCGTCGCGCCTCCATCGTTGCTGCCCCAGCGGACCCAGACGACGCCAGGGCTGCAACCACCTCCAGCTCGGCGCGAGCGCCCGCTGCGCGCGCCTCGAGTGCCGCAACCGTCGCGGGCAGTTCATCGAGCTGATCCCGATAGGCGCTCGGCAGCGCCTGGAACAGCTCATCGGCAGCAATGCCCAGCGCTGCCTCCGTGGCTCGGAAGGCATCTGCATCCACCACGCGCGATCGCGCCGGCGCACCAAGGCGACGCGCGATCCACTCTCCCACCCTGCTGTTCCAGAGACGGTCGCGGATGCCCGACTGCCACCACTGGCGGATCCTGTCCGGGATGAACTGCACGTCCAGCGCGTTGCTCAGGGCACCAAGGGCCATGGTGGTCAGCACTGGCCCGAAGATCAGGAGAAATCCCGTGCCGTTCTCGCGGATGGTCCCGTTGAGCAGCAGGCCGAACGTTACTGCCAGCCAGCCTGCCGACGTAATGGTGGCGGCCCTCAGCAGCCGAACTGCGGACGACTCGGCCTCGCGCCTGACGAGCGCTTCTGCCTCGGCGCGCTCGCGCCGCGCAACTTCTATCGCCGCACGCAGGTCTGCGAGCGTGTGGCCTGCGCGAAACTGCCGATGCGCCTGTTTGAGGTGGTAGCCCACGCTCGGCAAGAGCGGCAGCGACGTTATCGCCACCAGGAGTACGATGTCGGCAGGTCCGTCCGGGCGATTGCCCGTGATCCACACCATGAAGTTCGCCAGCGTGAGCGTGCCGAACACGCTCGACCATCCCATGTAGGGAACCAGGAGTGGATTGCGTGCGGAGAGCCACGCCCGGAGGGAAGGTGGAAGGGCCGGGCGCCGCTCCGGTTCCGGTGCGATTGCAGCGGCGAGGGCTTCGCCGTCCGGGAAGCGCTCCTCCGGATCGCGCGCGATGCACCTGTCTATGGCCGCAACGAGCGAGGGAGGCAGTCCGGGAGCCATGAGCGCCACGCTGCGCGCATTCTCGCTGGCCCGCCTCACGAGCAGGGCCGGCACGTCAGGCGCCTCGAAGGGCAGGCGCCCGCTCACCGCGAGGTAGCCGACGACGCCGAGTGAGTAGATGTCGCTGCGACCGTCCACCTGCTCGCCGCCAGCCTGTTCAGGGCTCATGAAGTGCGCGGTGCCCATCACCTGTCGGCCCAGTACGACGTCGGCGTGCTCCGCTGCGCCGCGTGCAATGCCGAAATCGGTGACGATCGCGCGGCCGGTGGCGGCTTCGAGAAGGATGTTGTCGGGCTTGACGTCCCTGTGAACGACGCCGCGCCCGTGCGCGTATGCCAGCGCCCATGCTACCTCACGCATCACGCGTGCTGCCTCGTCAGGCGGCAGCGGGCCGCGCGACCGGAGGCGCT
The DNA here is from genome assembly GCA_964415485.1 of uncultured Gemmatimonadaceae bacterium. Taxonomy (GTDB): domain Bacteria; phylum Gemmatimonadota; class Gemmatimonadetes; order Gemmatimonadales; family Gemmatimonadaceae; genus JBBQHX01. The sequence continues at coordinate 5,073 of CAYQAO010000043.1, read as the reverse complement.
CGCCAAGCGTCTCCCCCTCCACGTAGCTCATGACGAAGTACACCAGGCGCATTTCCTGAGCGCTGCCCGGAGAGAGTGGGGCGACTGCCTCTCCAACCCGATGGATGGGGACGATGTTCGGGTGCGAGAGTCCGGCGGCCGTCCGTGCCTCGCGCAGGAACCTCTCCCGCGACTCGGCGTTCGAGAGGCGGGAAGGGAGCACTTTGATTGCGACGTCGCGGTCGAGCTGAACGTCGCGTGCCAGGTACACGATGCCCATGCCACCGCGACCGAGTTCCCGGACGAGGGAATACTCGCCGGCGAGGGCAGTCTGGAGCGCGAGGAACTCGCCGTCGGGCTGTGTCATGGCGGTTCGTGTGATCGGGAGGATCTCTCCCTGGAAGCTGGCGCGTTACGCGTGCCGGGCGGAGGACAGGGTTGTCCCACGGCGCTGTGGCAGGCTCGCAAGGTACTTTACGTGATAAAGTGCCGGTGCGCAAGAGACGCCGGTCACCCGGTGCTCATCCGGTCGTTACGCGAGTCCTGCTCCACCCGAGCCGCCGCGGCCGCAAGTCAGGTGGTTCTGAGAACCGCCTCGAGGCCTGTGGCGAACCGGCGCCAGCTTTCCATCTCGACGCCGAGGGCCCGCCTGCCGGCCGCGGTGAGCGAGTAGTAGCGCGCGCGGCGGTTGTTGTCCGTTGTGCCCCAATCGCTCCTGACCAGCCCGGCCTTCTCCAGGCGCTGCAGCGCCGGGTAGAGCGAGCCCTGGTTTACCGCCAGAACGCCGTCGGAGATCTGCTGAACCCGCTGGCTGATTCCCCAGCCGTGCATGGGCTCGAGAGACAGAGTCTTGAGGATCAGGAGGTCCAGCGAGCCCCGCAGGGCATCGGTTTGGGATCGTTCGGTCACGTGTTCGGTGGCGTGCGTGCCGTAGTCGTCTGTGGCGTGAGTGCTGTAGTTGTCTACAGCAAGGTGCGGCGCGCTTCTGTAGGTGTCAATAGGAACGACGCCCGACGACTTCACGAGCTCGATTCGGCCCGAGCCTGCACGCGAGCGACGAAACTGCAAGGAGGTGCAGGTGGCTGCTGCAGCAGAGGCTGGTCGGGTGCGGTCAGTCGTGCGGAATCCGGTAGCGACCCTTCCTCAAGTCAGTGGCGTGCCGATTGCTCCCTCCACTCGGCAGGTCGAACAGTCGGTTTGCGATTGCTCGATATCCACTCTTCATGCCAATGGAGGAGCAATGACAGCCACCGAAGCCGTGGAGACCGGCACCAGCACCTGGCAGCTCGATCCAACGCACTCGAGCGTGGAGTTCGCCGTAAAGCACATGATGATGACCACCGTGCGTGGTCGCTTCAAGGACGTTTCCGCCACGCTTCGCGGCGATCGGGAGCACCCTGACGAGGCGGGGCTCGAAGCGATCATTGGTGCCGCGAGCATAGACACGGGCGTTGCCGACCGCGACGCTCACCTGCGTGGCCCTGACTTCCTGGATGCGGACAGGTATCCGAAGATCAGGTTCACTGCCCGGAAGTTCGATGGCAACCCGCCGAAGAATGAAGGAGACACTTTCAAGGTCGTTGGCGACCTGGTAATCCGCGACAGCTCCATGGAAGTCGCACTGGACTGCGAGTACCTTGGACGGGGAATCGACCCGTGGGGCAATACGCGCGCAGGCTTCAGCTTCAGGACGGAGATCGATCGCAGGGAGTGGGGACTCAAGTGGAACCAGGCTCTGGAGACCGGCGGAGTCCTGGTGGCCAACAAGGTGCGAGTCGAGGGCGAGGTCCAGTTCGTCAGGCAGGTGGGCTGAGGAGGCGGAGAGCAAGATGACCCGGAACGACGGCGCGAACGAGCCGGACGCTGCTGCGGGTGGAGCTGGCGCTCCACCCCGACCCGATGAACCGAACCGGGCACCCCCGGTGGTGCGCGAGTACGCCACGGATCGGATAACCGTGGAGTGGCGCGCTGACCTGTGCATTCACAGCGCGAATTGCGTGCGTTCGCTTCCGAAGGTCTTCAATCCGCGCCGTCGCCCCTGGATAGACGCCAGGGCAGCCGAGGCTGACGACATTGCGCAGGCCGTGCTGCGCTGTCCCAGTGGCGCGCTCAGGTACGTGCGTCACGATGATGGCCCGCAGGAGACACCGGACGTACCGACAACGCTCACGCCGATCCGCAACGGGCCGCTCTACGTGCGAGGCGATCTCGAGGTGCGCGGGCTCGATGGCAGCGTGATCGGCAGGGCCACACGATTGTCGCTGTGCCGATGCGGGCTGGCGCGTCAGGCACCCCTGTGCGACAACACCTGCCGTGACAGGGACTGGCGGGAGCCGTCCGATGCCGTGGCACCGCACGGCCCTACCGGTGGACCGGAATCGGATCCGCCGGGTCCGGCGTGAGGCATCCACGGCTGCGACAGTGTCCCGGACACAGCCCTGGACCGGCATCATTGATATCTCCGGTCAGAGGCGCTGGCCGCCCGATACCTCGATACGCTCGCCGTTGATCCAGCGGCCGGCATCGGACAGGAGCATTCCCACGGCTGCGCCCACGTCGTCCGCCTCGCCCACGCGGCCCAGCGGAATCTGGGAAGCGATGAGCTGGTTCACTTCGGGGTTGTCGCGTACTGCGCCACCGCCGAAATCCGTTGCGATGGCTCCCGGGGCGACCACGTTCGCGGTGATCCCTCGCGATCCCAGCTCCGACGCGAGGTAGCGCGTGAATACCTCGATCGCACCCTTGTTGGACGCGTATGCCACACGGCCCGGCAGCGCGAATCGCGTCAGGCCGGTGGAGATGTTGATGATCCGTCCACCGTCCGCGATCAGCGGCAGGAGTTGCTGCGTGAGAAAGAACGGGCCCTTGAAGTGGACGTTGACGATCCGGTCGAACCGCTCCTCGGTGATCTCCGTGAACGTGCCGCTGCCGTCCATCCCCGCGTTGTTCACCAGGTAGTCGAACCTGGTACGTCCGAATCGAGCCTCCAGAGTTTGCCCGAGCGCATCCACGAATGCGGGGAACGTCTCCGTGCGGCCGACGTCCAACTGGAGAAACGTGCTGCGTCGTCCGAGCGCCTCGATCTCGCGCACGAGCTCGGCAGCTTCGTCAGCGTGGCTGCGATACGTGCCTAGCACGTCCACGCCGGACCGGGCCACGTGCAAGGCCATGCTGCGGCCGAGTCCGCGATTCGCCCCCGTAATGACTGCAATTCTTCCGGTCATGTCTTCCCCCTCGGCGAGGTGATGAGTGATGAAGGCGGTGTCGCCGGTGCCTTCCTCGACGCAGATTAGGGCATTACTCTCCAAGCGGTAGAAGTTTCCGAAAAGTGCAGTAGTTACCTGATGGATAGTGCCATGCCCGATACCCGCAGGCAGGGAGCGCGCCGACCGGCGCTTCGCGTCACGCCGCCTCCGCCTCACGACCCGTCGGATGCCGACCCGCGCGTGGATGCGCTCGTGCAGGAGCTCATAGGTCGCGTGGCGGACAAGTGGACCATGATCGTGCTCGAGGAACTCGACGAGCACGGAGTACTTCGCTTCGGCCAGCTTCAGGCGCAGTGTGGCGGCATCAGCCCCAAGATGCTCACGCAGACCCTCCGCCAGATGGAGCGTGACGGCTTGATCTCCCGCACGGTGCACCCCGTGATTCCGCCCAAGGTGGAGTACCGCCTCACGCCACTGGGCGAGACCCTGGGAGCGGCATTCTGCGGAGTGTGGGAGTGGGCCGAGGCCAACCGGGAGCGTGTTGAAGCCGCCCGGGAGGCCTTCGATGCGGGAGTGAAAGCCGCCCAGTCGTGAGGGCGGCAGGCCTGGTCGGCTCTACCGCATGGTTTCAAGCCGTCCCAGTGCCCACGCGGCGTGTTCGCGCACGAGCGGCTCCGGATCCTCGAGAGCCCGCTGCAGCGCGGGCACGTCGTCAGGCGTGCCCACGTTGCCCAGTACCACCGCGGCATTTCGCTTCAACCCTCGCAGCTTCGCCCGCTTCATCGGCGACTTCCGGAACGCCGCACTGAATTCTTCCTGCGACAGCTGCAGCAGCTCGCGCGCGAGCGCACGCGCGTCCCTCTCCAGGATTGCCTCACGAGGGGCGTAGGCCGGCTCCTTCAAGTCGCGCGCGAAGCTCACGTTCCACGGGCACACCTCCTGGGAGATGTGCCGGCTGCCCCATTTCGTGATTCCACTTAGCACGGGGTCGCGAACTCTAAGAAAGACAAGGGCTTAGCTTAGTTGTGTCTGTCACCCTCGGATGGAGCTCAATCTTGCGGCGTATGCTATCCTTCTGGCACTGGTAGTGGGTATCCGACCAAGAGAGGCCGCCCGACTCAGTAGAGCTTGAACCCGAGCGACCGCTAGAAGAAAGAGTACGTTGAGGGATACCTAGCAGTCGCCATGCCTCAGGTAGGGACGCGGCGAAGTCCGCCTGAGCCTGATGCCATAGCGGAGCCGCTGCTACCGACCATAGCACGGCGAGGCGACTTGGCGACCCGGACTACCGTTGGTTTGGTACAGAAGTCCACGAAGCACTAGTAGATGAGTCGTGCGAAGAGGGACAGGGGGCGCGTGACCGCGAGTTCGGTTCGAGGAAGATGGTCCGGAAGGCGAGAACCGTACGTACCCTCACACGACTCTCGCCCAGAGCTTCCCTCGTACCTACTCTGGCCGGGAGCTTTGACAGTCGCCCGCACGAGTCCCGCAGGTCCGCTGCAGTCGCGGCGCTGGTTGACAACTGATGGAGAGCACGGCGACGCGCCATGCCGGCCGCATCGCCCCCCGTGGGGGCGCGCTCGAGAGAGGAGGGACGAGGCCACGCGATCCGACCGGCCCACGAGGCCCCACCAAACACTTGACTCCTCGCTTCGCTCTACTGCACTCGAGGAGAGCGAGAGGTCCGACCGTTGGACTGTGTGCGCTCTGAGCCTCGCTTGAACTCGCGATCCTCTCGTTTCTGCGTTCCCTCGCGCTCCGCTGTAGAGGCCCGGAGATCCGGACGGCCCCAGAGGCCCGCATGTCACACTCGGCCCACCACGCACGCACGGTCCGGAACCTGTCAACGATTTTGAGACACCGGGTGGGTTGAGTTTACTGAGCTTCG
>CAYQAO010000042.1:0-24671 GCA_964415485.1 uncultured Gemmatimonadaceae bacterium | reverse complement strand
GTTGAGGGGCACGCGAGTGCCGGATGACGGTTCTGCGAAGCGCGAGTGCCGGATCACAGTGAGCTTATGCTCACCGCCCCCTTCGCAACACCCGTCCCGGACGGCCGCCGACATACTTGCCGTCTTCCACGGCAACCACGCCGTTTACCAGCACCCACGGAATGCCTTCGGGATACTGATGCGGATCCTCGAAGGTCGCGCGGTCCTGCACGGTCTCCGGATCGAACACCACCACGTCCGCGCGCATGCCCTCTTCCAGCTTTCCGCGATCGTGCAGTCCGAGTCGCTCGGCGGGTTGCGCCGTCATCTTGTGAATGGCCTGGGGAAGGGAGAGCACTCCGCGCTCGCGAACGTAGCGTGCCAGGACACGCGGAAAGGTGCCGTACCAGCGCGGGTGCGGATGGCCTTCCCCCGGCTGCGTGAGGCGACCGTCAGAGGCGATCATCGCCTGCGGGTGCTGCATTATGCGATCCACGTCGCCCTCGTCGAGCACGTGGTAGATCGCGGACACCCCACCACGCTGCACCGCCTCGAGCACCAGCTCGGCACCGTTCTCGGGCGTCGGGTCCAGGCCGCGCTCCTCGGCCCAGTCACGCAGCGTACGGCCCTCGAGGTCCCGCTGCCACGGCACCCGCGCCAGCTGAACGCGACTTATGTCCCCGCCACCACGATCGTTGAGAATGTTGAACACGGTGCCGCGCACGATGCTGTCGCGCAGCACCGGATCGCGCAGCCTGCGCTCGAAGGCCCTGTCACCGTCCGCGCGCGCCCAGTTGGGCACCAGCACGCCGATGCCCGTGTACGTGGCCGTGTACGGATAGATGTCCACCATCACGTCCACGCCCGCCTCACGAGCCGAATCCACCATGGCAAGCGTGCGGACGCTCTGCCCCCACATGGGCTGGCCCACCACCTTGTGGTGGGTGAGTATCACGGGAATGCGCGCCTCACGACCGATCCGGATCGCCTCCGCAACGCCCTCGATAAGTTCCAGTCCCTCCTCCCTGAGGTGGGACGTGTAGATGCCGCCGGAATCGGCCGCCTCACGAGACAGCGCGATGACCTCGTCAGTCTCGGCGAAGAAGCCTGGCAGGTAGCGCAGGCCGGTTGACAGTCCCCACGCGCCTTCGCCCATAGCCTGCGCCACCATGTGCCGCATGCGTGCGAGCTCATCCGCGGTGGGTGCACGGTCCTGCATGCCAAGCACCTCGCGCCTGACAGTGTTGTGCCCCACCAGGAACGCCACGTTGAGGCCCACGCCCAGCGTCTCTGCGGAGTCGAGATATGGAGCCAGGGGCCACGGAGCGCTGCCATCCGGTCCGCCAAGCGATGTAGTGATACCCTGGCGCACCGCGCTCTCCGCGTCAGGCAGGCGCAGGAGCGGGTCCAGGTGGCCGTGCAGGTCCACGAAGCCTGGAGCCACCGCCAGCCCGGCGGCGTCTATCACGCGCGCGGCCGAGTCGCGGCTCAGCGGCCGCGAGGATATGCGAACGATGGTGTCGCCGCGAATTCCGATGTCCGCGCGATATCCTTCGCTGCCGGTGCCGTCCAGCACGGTGCCGCCGGCAATCAGTATGTCGTATCGCTCTGCGACGGGTGCCTGTGTGCAGGCGGCCAGCAGGCAGCATGCGGCCAGGGTTGCTCCGAACGCACTGCGCGCACGGCTGCGAATGGCAAACTTGGTCATGGCAGGACGATTCACTGGTCGGTGCGGAAGCGAGCCGAACCGGAATGATATCCTGCGTACCAGGTGCGCGTCAGCCGTTCGGAGCTGGAGAAGTCATCCGGCTGCCGGACGGTTCTCGTCAATCAGCGGGACGTCGAACCTGGGCCGGTGGTCGTGTCTCTCGCCGCACCTCGCACCATGCGCATGGGAATCTCCACGCTGCGGTTCGCACCGCTCGTGAGAACACGCTGCGATTCGTCGGACGAGAACCAGAGCTCGTCGTTCACTCGCACGGTAGCCCGAACCACGTACTGCCGCTGCGGGTCGATTCTCCGTTCGTCGAAGGAGATGGTGAACCTGATCGGGAAGGCGGGGCGATCCTCGGTGGTATGGGAAATCTCCACGGCGGGAGCGTCGATCCTGGATACCTCCTGAAGGACCGCCTCGAACACGGCGTCGGGAGGCAGCGCGATGCGCTCCCTGTATGTGGCAATGCCTTCGATCAATGCGATGTCCGGCGCCGCCGACATGGCGGCTCGCGCCCGGGCAGCTTCGCTGCTTCCGCATGCCGCGAGAACCGCAGACAAGGCCACGATGCAGACCGACGTGGCACGGATGATCGAACTACGGAGCGGGGTGCGCATTTCCGGCCTCCTTGGATGAGCCAGGGTTCTGCGCTGTTCAGACTGCATAATGCACGCTCGGAGCTCTCCACGACGTTCGGCGCGGCCACCTGGGAGGGCGACGTCTACGCCGAGGCCGCCTGCCTCTCGAGGCTCTCGCTCCTGGCCTTCAGGCCGTCCGCTTCCATGCGCACGTAGCGCTGCGTGAGATCACGGACCAGCAGCTCCACCAGGGAGCCGAGCGTTCCCTCGAAGGACATGGACAGCGAGATGCGGCTGCCGGTGCCTTCCGGTTCGATGTGGTGGCGACCAATGGCGAGGAGTCCGGGCGTCTGGGAGACCCATGTGAAACCACGGTTCTCCTCGAGCTCGGTCACGGTGAGCTCGCTTGCCGGCAGCCGCGGCTGCTTCATGCGCACGCGGCTGCCGATGGCGAGCGGAGCGTCATCGAGCAGGGATGCGGAGGTGACGCTCGGAGTCCACTCCGGCCAGTGCTCCACGTCGCGCATGACCCTCCACACGGTAGCCGGAGATGCATCTATGTGCTCCGAGACGCTGATGGTCATGTTCCGCTCCGTGAGAGGCGGTTCTCAGATTGTTCAGGGACTTACCGAGAACTGTACGGTTCCCATGGCTGCACCTGCAAGAAAGCCGTGCACGAAGTAGGCGCCTGGCGGAAGGGTCAGGTCGAACGCCTGCTGGCGGCGTCCCTGTCCGAGGATGCCCAGCCGAGGCGCCGTGGTACGCGCGGTCCGGTGCACGGTGGGCCCGCTTCCTTCCGGCTCGATGCGCACGGAAAAGGTGTTCTGGGATACTGGAAACCAGATCGGCTCGTGGAAGGGGTTGGTGGTAGACAGCACGATGCTGACGTTGTCTCCATCGCGTGCAATGGATACCGGGTTGCGAACGACGGAGATCTCGTGATGCAGGATGGCGGGTGACGCTCTTGTCGCGTCGTCCGGAATGGGCAGCGGTCCGCCGCCGTCCGCCATGCACGAACTGCTGCAGGTGACGATGCCGCCGCACTTGTCCTGGAACTGCTCCCGGGGGTGACCAGCCGCTTGCGTGAGCGCGTGGAGCATCTCGTGCCTCACGAGCTCGCCGTCGAGCACATGCTGGCCCGCCAGCAGGATGCGGTTGCCACGCTGATACCAGGTGCCGGTGACCAGGCTGCCGGGCAGCGAATTCGCTCCCGGAAGCTGGTACCAGCTGACGTCCGAGATACTGCCGGTGAAACCGGAGCATTCCTGCACCATGTCCCACCAGACCTGGTATTGCGGGGGCGGAACCATCCTCACGGAACCGCTGGGAAGCGACGGCCCGGTGGTGAAGTGGTTGCATGCCGTGAGGCATGCAACGACGGCAACTGCGCGGCGTGCACTCCACGCCGCGCGATTCATTGAACTGCGTCGCAGCGCCGAAGCATGGCCGTGAGGTGGCCGGGCTCCCAATCCGTTCGATGCCACGCAAGACGATTGCGCCCCACTGCAACCAGATCCCACTTCACAGGCACTCCGTCATCGGTCAGGCGCGTCTCGTCCGGGATGTAGGTGGCCAGGTAGCCCGGTCCAACCTCCTCCACCACATACTCCGTCACGTCCGTCATCTTGCCGTCCGTTCCTTCGTACGGCTCGCTGTGGCGGATTAGCATGCTCCGTCCGTCCGCCGCGAGTTCGAAGCGCTGAACGCTGCCGGTGCACGGTTCGGGTGAGTTGTCCCAGGCCCAGGTTCCGGGAACGATCGCATGCATGTCGGGACTCACGCCATCCACCGGTCCATGGAACCTGAAGGACTCCATGATATCGCGAATGGTTGCCTCGCTCGACTGCCAGTCGGATGCCAGTGACCAGCCTACCAGCATCGCGAACGTCTCCGGGGTTTCCACCGTCACCTGCAGGTACGTGAGGTCCATGTCATTCATGCCGCCCCTGACCCGGTACCGAATGGCCCGGTGACCGTCGAGCATGAAAGGCTCGGGGCTGGAGACCTCGGGGAGCCGCAGCGAGGTGAGAAGCTGCGCCGTGGTGATCATGCTGTAGGTGGCGAGACTCCAGTCCGGCACGTCCTCCCGGTTGTCGTGAACGAGGATCAGGAACGTCTGCCCTGAAGTGTCAGCGAACTGCAGCAGCGCGGACTCGTTGAGCGGGGCAGCGAAGAAGCCTGCCGGAACCGCCATTGACGCGGAGCTGTCTATGGCGAAGATGCGGTCCTGCGCTGCGGCGCCTGACGGCAGGACGGAGACCAGGAGGGTGGCGGCGAGAGATGCCGCGATGCTGTATCGCGCGTTCATGCGTCAGGCACCTGGCGGAGGGGTGGGGATGACAGCCGTGGGGCCTCCTTCCGGGAGACCTGACGAGATGCTGCAGTGCAAACCTGGACTTCGCAAGGGCCCGAACTCGACATCGTGCGGCGACGGAATCGCCCGTCAGCTCCCGAAGCCTCCGCGAAACGTGAAGTACACCGCACCCACGATGCACAGCGCCGCCCACAGGTGATCCAGCTTCAGCGGCTCCTTCATGTAGAAGAGGGCAAAGGGCACGAAGACGCTGAGCGTTATTGCCTCCTGCAGGAGCTTCAATTGTGCAACGGAAAGTTCGGAGTACCCGACCCTGTTCGCGGGCACCTGAAGGAGGTATTCGAACAGCGCAATTCCCCAGCTGAAGAGCGCTGCAACTATCCACGGCTTGTGGCCGAGTTCACGAAGGTGCGCGTACCACGCAAACGTCATGAAGACGTTGCTCAACACGAGTAGACCGACGGTCTGCCAGATGACCTGCATGGGGGTGGTTGTGACAGGGTAGGGAGTCGGCTCGGGAATCGTCCGCGGCCGCCGGGAAAGCTGACGTGGAAGGCGTCCGGAAGGAAACGGGGCACGGCGCCCATCGGCACCGTGCCCCGTTCAGCCAACCCGTTCCTGCCTGTCGTTCCGCCTGCCGGGCCGGAAGCCCGTTGCGGCGGGGCGGGCCGAGCCGCCGGCAGGCTACTGCTGCGCCGTCCTCCCTCCTGCCTGACGCGGCGCTGCCTGCAGGTTGTTCCAGTGCGTGATGGCGTTGAGCGCCAGGGCGAACGAACCCTGGCTGCTGTGCCTCCACACCGGGCGGATCGCGAACAGCACCGCGTGCCCCTTGCCCACCGGAGCGTCAATCACAGCGGCCTTGCCGGCGAGCTCACCGCCGTTCTGCAGACGTCCGCTCACCAGCAGCGAGTCCGTGTCCTGGTGGAAGCGCAGGATTACACGGGGACGCGCCCGGCGCGCCTCTTCGCTGGTGTCTGCGGCAGCCCCCCCGCCTCCTCCTCCGAAGCCGAACCCGCCGCCGGCCTGGAGTAGCGGCGCCTGGTTGAAGTACACGGGGAACGACTGGCGCTCGTAGCCGTACAGGATCGGGCTGGTGCGATCCACCGGCTGCGCGCGGAATACTGCGCCGCTCGCGATCAGGCCATCGGACTCGACCTGCTGAACTCCCGGATTGAAGCCCAGGTGCACCGGCAGGGTTGCGCTGTTGCCGGTGGCGATGAGCACGCCGCCGCGCTCCAGGAAGCGGCGGAGCGTGCTGGCGCCCTCCAGGCCCATGCCCGGCCGGATGTCATCGGTGGAATCGATCTTACCGAGATTCGGCGTGAGCTCGGACGTCTTCCAGGGAATGGGCGGACCGGTCATCGGCCGGCCGTTTAGCAGTGAAGTGGTGCTGCCGCGAACGTGCTCGAAGAACACGACGTCGAACTGATCGAGTGCGTTCGGGTTCCTGAGGTCCTGGTCGGAGATGTACGTGTACGGGATCTCCATCTCGTCGAACGCGAAGCGCACCCACCCCTCGTTCTGTGTCTCCAGCCAGGAGTGCATGAGTGCGATGCGCGGCCGCTGCACCGTGTGCGTGGCCACGTCAGGCGCCGACGAAACGGCCGTGGCCCTGAGGCCGAGCTTCTCGATGCCGGCGCGAGCCGCAGTGGCGTCACCCGAAACGATCCACGTACCCGCCGGATACTCGCGGTTGCCGACCCGGAACGACGCGGATGCCGAGCGCACCTGCGCGTTGCCCGTGTGGAAGGGGAGAGCCGCGGAGCGCCAGTCCCCAACGTGCGGCACGAGCAGCACGTCCCCGCGGCCCTCGATGGTGCCGGCGATGGCTGCCCCGTCCTGGAGCATGCGCATCGGGCGCGTGAGGATGGCCGAGTCTGCGATCGTGTATGCGTCCACGTGGCGCAGGTCGGCGAGCGACCAGCCGGTGTCGTCATACGGGTTGGGGTCGTCCGCCTTGTAGCGCTGGTGGGACAGCAGCGTGCGGGCCATGCGCGTGTAGGGCTGGTCCATGCGCACGATCCAGTCGCCGCGCCTCACGCGAACCGTGTCCATGCGATCCGGGTACTGGTCGCCGCGCTCCACCATCGGCGGACGCGCGACCGTGGTGAAGTCGGCTTCAGCCTCGTGGATCTCGGAGCCGTGTTCGCGCAGCAGGTTCACGAAGTCCGCGGCCTCCGCGGCACGGGCCTGCGAGCGCGGGATAACGAACGCGTAGGGCGCCTCACGCTTGCCCAGTGCGATGGTGTTCTCGCCCTTCGCAACGAAGTTCCTCAGGAACGTGTCCGCGTTGTCCGCAACATGGCGAAGTGCCACCAGCACGCCGGACTGCTGGTAGTTGATGTTGCTGCGGATGCACCACCGCACGCCGTTCACGGGCGGGTTTGCACGGAACCACTCGCGCGAGGTGTTGTTCTGGCCGAGCTGCACGGTGTGGCAGTCGGCGCCTCGTGAGGTATAGGTCTCGTAGAAGCGGCCTATCGAGTTCCTGAAGTTCGCGACGGAGAACATGTAGTTGGGCGTCCAGCCGTCGTAGAAGCGGTGCGTCCACACGCCCGGCAGGCCGCGGCGCGTGAGCTCCGTGATCTCCTGGTAGGCGAGCTGGTGCCACTCGCTCACGAGGATGGCGTCGAACTGTTCGTTGTACGGACCCGAGCCGGTGCTTGCGTACAGGAACGGCACGCTTTCGTGGAGGTCGTGGAATACGACGGGCTTCCACTGGTCGAACGCTCCGTTCACGCTCCGCGTGAGGCGCTGCGAGACCACCATGCCGTCGCGGTTGTTGTCGTGCGCGGTGTACTTGCCCCAGTACACGAGCGGCGTGTTGACGCCCAGCTCCTTGTTCTGGTAGTACGTGTCCACGTAGCGGTCGCGCCCGTCGGTCTCGATAACCGGCGTGATGAGCACGATGGCCTTCTCGCGGATCGCCCTGATGTGCTCGCCTTCGTCAACCGCCAGGCGGTAGGCGAGCTCCATGAGCATCTCGGGGCTTCCGGTCTCGCCCGAGTGGATGGCTCCGGTGAGCCAGTAGATGGGCTTGGCCTCGCGAATGAGGCGCTCCCTCGATTCGGGAGTGAGCACGCGCGGGTCGGCCAGGGAGTCCATGATGGCCTGATAGCGCGGTAGTTGCTGTATCGTCTGCTCGTCGGCGAAGGCCATGAGGATCATCTCGCGGCCTTCGTCGCTGGTGCCGATGGTCCACAGCTTCGTGCGTGGCGAAGCGGCATCCACCGCGCGGAAGTAGCGGTTGATGTCCGCCACGCGGCTGAGCCTGCCTTCGGTGCCCGGCACGTAGCCATTTGCTTCAAGTGGCGTTGGCACGGTGCCGGAAGCCGGCAGGTAGTCCACCAGCTCGGTGATGAACTTCCACCGTTCGTGCTTTGGAGTGAGCTCGATGATCCGGGCCGTGTAGGCCGAGTCTATCGGCTGGGTGCCCCTCTGGGCGGCGAGGGAAGCGGGCGCGGCTACGACGCCGGCGAGGAGCGCCGCGCAGAGGACGCGCGGCGCGAAGTGGGAGGAGATCGACATACGGGTTCCCGGTGTATGGTCCGGGAACGATCCTACGGTAATGCCAACCGATATGGAAGAGGCTTTCGCGCCTATTCCTCGGGAATCACCAGCCAGAGCAGCAGGTAGACGAGCGTACCGGGGAACCCGGCGGAGACGACGGACGCCACGACGTAGAGCACGCGCGCAATCGTGGGGTCCATATTGAAGTACTCAGCGATTCCACCAATGACGCCGGCGATCACACGGTTGGAGCGCGAGCGACGGAAGGTTGTGACGGCCATGGGAGGAGGGGGGTGAGGGTTCGTGGCAGCGAACGGAGAATCAGTGGAGGGACAGGTGAGCGATACGATCGAGCGGCTGGACAAGCCGAAAGAGGAGTGGAAGGCGGTACTGGAACCGCACGAATACGAGGTGCTCTTCGAGGAGGGTACGGAGAGGCCGTTCTCGCACCCGCTGAATGCCGAGAAGCGGAGCGGGACCTTCGTGTGCGCGGCGTGCCACCTGCCGTTGTTCGAGTCGGATGCGAAGTTCGAGAGCGGCACCGGCTGGCCGAGTTTCACGAAGGTGATTCCGGGACACGTGGCGCTCAAGACCGATTACAGGATTGGTGTGCCGCGAACGGAGTATCACTGCGCGCGCTGTGGGGCCCACCAGGGTCACGTGTTCGATGACGGCCCGGCGCCGACGGGCCAGCGGTGGTGCAACAATGGCACCGCGCTGCGGTTCGTGCCCGAGGGGGAGGAAATGCCTCGGCTGAGGGATTAGGGGCGAGGGAAAAGGGAACAGGGACTAGGGACTGGGGACTGGTAAACTGCCTCCGATTCTGTCATCCCGCGCGAGCGCAGCGAGCGTCGGGATCTACCCACCCTGCGCCGAGACCGGCCACCGCCAAGGGGGAGTAGATCCCGACGCTCGCGGCTGCGCCGCTCACGCGGGATGACAGGGTAGTTATGCGCGGGATGACAGAAGGCGAGGCAGTTCCACTAGTCCCCAGTCCCTTGTCCCGAGTCCCTTCGCTCCTACCACCTCCGGGCCTCATACACCATCTTACGGTTATGTACCATACACCCTCCTCCAGGCGCGACTGGCTTCGTACGGCCGCGCTCGGCGCCGCCGGTTTGGCGGCCGCCATCGCGGCCCGGCCCGCGTCCCTCTTCGCCCTTGGTCAGCAGGCGAAGCCGGCGATGACCGTCTACAAGTCGCCCACCTGCGGATGCTGCAACGCCTGGGTCAACCACGTGAATGCCAACGGCTTCAACGCCACCGGGCAGAACGTGAGTGACCTCTCGGCCGTCAAGCGCCGCTTCGGAGTGCCTCGTTCGCTCGAGAGCTGTCACACGGCCCTGGTGGGCGGATATGTGGTGGAAGGACACGTGCCGGCCGACCTGGTGCAGCGCATGCTGCGCGAGAAGCCGGACGCCGTTGGAATTGCCGTGCCGGGAATGCCGATCGGCTCGCCGGGAATGGAGGGCGGCCGGCCGGAGAAGTACGACGTCCTGCTGTTCGACAAGGAAGGCAAGACCCGGGTCTACGCCTCGCGATAGGCGCGGAGGGATTGGACGCCGGCTGCCGATTGCGCGGTGGTGGCTCGCGTCTGCTACTGGCCGGCTTCAGCCGGGGTGACGAGCTTGAGTCCCACGATCCCTGCCACGATGAGCGAGAGGCACACGAGCCTCGCGGCGGTGGCCGGTTCGCGGAAGAGGATTATACCCAGGATGGCGGTGCCCACAGCTCCGATGCCGGTCCAGACGGCGTACGCGGTGCCAACCGGAAGCGTACGCACGGCAACGCCGAGGAGCCCCATGCTGACCACCATGCTGGTTACCGTCAGCACGGTAGGGAGTGGACGCGAGAAGCCGTCGGTATACTTGAGGCCGATGGCCCATCCGATCTCGAACAGGCTTGCGATGAAGAGAGTGAGCCAGGGCATTGAACCGCAGTTGTGAGTTGTCAGCGACAGCTGCTGCGGGCGACCGGCCATGAGGCCGCAGTCACTGACGGCTGAAGACTGAATGACTGACGACTGTCAACCATAACCTCCCTTCAAATGTCTCCGTCAATTCGCTCGTGCGCCATTCGGCGTCCGTATCTCCTCGCTGCCGCTTCCGTACTTCTCCTCGCTGCCTGCGATTCGGCTTCCGACGAAGGTGACGCGGACGACATCTCCCGAAAGCTGGCGAGGTACACCACGGTCCGGCTGACGACCGAGACGCAGCTGACCGATGCCGAGCGGAGGATGATTCCGCTGCTGATCGAGGCGGCGCAGGCGATGGACGAGGTGTTCTGGATGCAGGCGAGCGGTCCGCGGGATTCGGTGCTTGCGCTGGCGCCTGACGAGGACACGCGGCGCTACATCGAGATCAACTATGGTCCGTGGGACCGGCTCCAGGGGAACGAGCCCTTCGTGGAGGGAGTGGGGCCGAAGCCGGAGGGTGCGCGCTTCTACCCTGCGGACATCACGAAGGAGGAGTTCGACGCCGCCGTTGCCGAAGGTGGTGCACGCGCCGACTCGCTGCGTTCGCTCTACACGCTCGTGAGGCGCGACTCGGCCGGCCGGCTCTTTGCCGTGCCGTACCACGAGGCTTTCGCCGAGCAGCACAACCTGGCGGCGCAGAAGCTTCGTGAGGCGGCGGCGATCGCCGAGGAGCCGCAGCTGAAGCGCTACCTGGAGCTGCGTGCGGAAGCGCTGCTCACGGGTGACTACCGCGCGAGCGACCTGGCGTGGATGGACATGAAGGAGAACGGGCTCGACGTGATCATCGGCCCCATCGAGAACTACGAGGACCAGCTTTACGGGCAGAAGGCAGCGCATGAGACGTTCGTGCTGGTGAAGGACCGTGAGTGGAGCCAGCGCCTGGCTCGTTATGCGCAGCTGCTGCCGGCCCTGCAGCGCGGACTGCCCGTGGACGATCGCTACAAGCAGGAGACGCCGGGCAGCGACTCGGAGCTCAACGCCTACGACGCGGTCTACTATGCCGGAGACGCGAATGCCGGCTCGAAGACGATTGCCATCAACCTGCCGAACGACGAGCAGGTGCAGCTGGAGAAGGGTACGCGTCGCCTGCAGCTCAAGAACTCCATGCGTGCCAAGTTCGACGCGATCCTCGAGCCCATTGCGGACGAGGTGATAGATCCGTCGCAGCGGCAGCACGTGCAGTTCGACGCGTTCTTTGCGAACACGATGTTCCACGAGGTGGCGCACGGGCTCGGTATCAAGAACACCCTCACGGGTCGGGGAACCGTTCGTGAGGCGCTGCAGGAGCAGGCGAGCGCGCTGGAGGAGGAGAAGGCGGACGTGCTCGGCCTCTACATGGTGTCCAGGCTCGCGGAGCAGGGTGAGCTCGGCGAAGTGGACATTCGGGACTACTACACCACGTTCGTGGCCGGGCTGTTCCGTTCGGTGCGCTTCGGTGCGAGCAGCGCGCACGGCCGTGCGAACCTCGCCACCTTCAACTTCCTGGAGCGGGCCGGCGCGTTCACGCGGGATGGTTCGTCAGGGAGGTACACCATTGACTACGACGTGATGGGCGAGGCGCTGAACGCGCTGGCAGGTCGCATCCTCACCATGCAGGGCGACGGCGACTACGAGGGCGTGCAGGCGTTCATGCGCGAGCACGGCGAGATCGGCGAGAACCTGCGTGCGGACCTGGACGGCCTTGCCTCGAAGGGGATTCCGGTGGACATCGTGTTCGAGCAGGGCGTGGAGGTGCTCGGACTGTGAGGCAGTGGTGGTCAAGGGGTGGCAGGGTTGCTCGTACGATCGCACTGGTGATTCCCGCGATCGTCCTTGCAGCGTGTGACTCGCTCGTAGCCGACATTCCGCGAATCGGCTACGAGCTGGCGGAGACGTTCGGTCATCCGCCCCTGGTACACCGGGAGCAGGGCAACGCGCTCGAGGTGATATTCCCGGAAGACCTTGTGGACAGTGCTGATGCGCAGGCGAGGGTAGCGCTGGCGTGGCGTATTGCGCGGGAATCGACTGCCATGATCTCGCAGCCCTCACGAGTGCCGCACGTAACCGTGGTCTTTCGCGAACGTCAGCTGAGGCGTCAGCTCACGGACCCGCGGGAGGAACGGTTCACCTGGAGCACCGAATCGGTGAGTGCCGGGGACTCGGCGGCCGTGCGGCGGGAGGTGAGGGAGGGGGGCGGATCGGGGAACGGTCGGAGGAACTGAGGAACTGCAGTCGGCCCCGCAGTTACCAGTCCCGCTTTTCTCTTTCCTCGCCTTTCAGTTCCACCACGAACGCACTCCCGACTCCCACCTCGCTTTCCACCGTGAGGCGGCCGCCGTGCGCGTGCACTATTCCGCGCGCGATCGGGAGGCCAAGGCCGGCGCCGTGGCGCCCGCGCGGGTTGGCCTGCCAGTGGCGCTCGAACACGTGAGGCAGCTCGTCAGGCGGGATGCCGGAGCCCGTGTCCTCCACCCTGATCAGCACGCGCTCGCCCTCTGCGGCGGCGCGCAGGGTGACACGTCCTCCGCGCGGCGTGAACTTGAGCGCGTTGCCCACCAGGTTGGAAATCACCTGCTGCATGCGCTGGCCGTCGGCCTCGAGCGCCGGCAGCTCGGCCGGTACGTCCACCACCAGGGACAGCCCTCGCTCCCTGGCCAGCGGACGGAGCAGCTCCGCGGACTCGACAAGGAGTGTCGATATGTCCAACGGCGCGCGGAGCACCTGCAGCGTGCCGGCCTCGATGCGCGCGACATCCAGCAGGTCCTGGATGAGCGCGTCTGCCTGACGAGCGCCGCTGGCGATCGTCGCCAGCTCCTCGCGCACCGCTGACAGCGGCACCTCCTCCCGCTCGCTGCGATCGAGCAGCGCCCCCGCGATCATCCTGATGGCATTCACGGGATTGCGAAGGTCGTGGGACACGACCGCTATCGTGTCGTCCCGAGCTCGTATGGCGCGGCGGGCGCGCTCGTACAGGCGGCCGTTGTCCGACGCCAGCGCGAGTCGCCGCGCGAAGTCTTCCGCGATCACCACGCTCTCCGGGGCGAAGGCTCTCGTGGCCCGGTAGAGCCCCAGCACGCCCTCCGTGTCGCCTGCCGCACTTATGGATACGAGCAGTCCGTGCACCTCCTCGGCACCGGGCTGGCCGAGTGCAGGCGATGCGGGACCGGTGGCAGCTGCGTGCATGAGGGACGCTACGTCCAGCTCACCCGTGGCACTCTCCGCGTCGCCCACTCGGAAGGCCGCTCGCGAGTGCGTGCGCGCCACGTGAGCCGCCGCGTGCGACGACGTCATGGGAATCGAAGCGCCCTTCATGCGTTCCAGGAGAGAGCCTGCTCCCGGAAGTGACGCTCGCCCGTGCGCGGCCACCGCCTGCAGCTCCGTGCCGTCGTCCGACAGGATCCAGATGACGCAGGCGTCAGCCAGCCGTGGAACGGCGGCGCGCGCTGCCCGCTCGTAGGTCTCGGCGAGATCCAGGGTACCGGTGAGGATCTCACCGGCTTCGGCCAGGAAGCGCTGCTGGGCCTCGGCCTGACGCTGCTCGGTGACGTCGCGAAGCACCACGTGGTACTGAGTCTCCCCGTCCAGCGAGTGCTTCGAGATGGAAGCCTCGGCGGGGAACACCTCGCCTGACCGGCGCAGGCCGCTGATGGGCATGCGATGACCCATTCTGCGAGACCGGGACTGGCCGGCGCCGAATTCGGCCACGTGCCTGCGGTGGTTGGCGCGGAGGTGCTCCGGAATGAGGATGTCCAGCGGCTGGCCCAGAACCTCCTCGCGCTTCCAGCCGAAGGTGAGTTCCGCGCCCTGATTGAAGTAGGTGATGCGCTGATCGCCATCCAGGGAGATGATCGCGTCCGCCGCGATCTCAACGATTCCCGCAAGCCGCGCTTGAGCACTGCGAAGTGCCAGGTCTGCGTTGTCCACGCTCATTCCAGGTGACCCTGTGTCACGGGTTGCGAGTGCTCGTTGTACCACACGCGGCCGACAGGTGGCAGCGCGGCGCGAATGGCGGAAAGCTGACGTCTGCGAGCGCGGCGTCAATGCGCGTCGAGCTGGCCCTCGTGTCAGATGGTGCAGCCCCCGTGAGGCTGCGCGTTCGCCAAATGTCACTCCCGGGTCCGCTCGGTCGTCCCACCCTCAACGCCACCAGGTTCGGCACGGCCGGCCGGTGGCGACGCCCGCAGAAGCCAGCGATGCGGCTGTGGATCGGGCATGTCACGGAAGCTACCCAATGTCAGTGGACTCTGAGCTGCACCGTGCTCTAAACCATTCCCCGGGGTCGGCGCGCGCGATGGTGGCGTTCAGTGCGCTGATGGCGATCCTGTCGGGGGCGTGGCTTGCGAGCGGTGCCAGCAGTGATCAGCCGGGGTGGATGTTTGCGGCGCTCGGTCCGCAGCTGGTGTGCGCAGCTGTCGCCATGGTGTCGCTGTTGGTCGCGCGCGCTGACGTCATTGAGCGACGAACTCGCATCGCGTGGGCCTGGATAGGTCTCGCATTCGCACTGCGCTGCCTGGGCGAAGCCGGAACAGCTTTCGAGCTCCTGGGAATCCTGCCCTCCGGCCGAACGCTCGCCGACGCGGGATTCCTGGCGTACTACCCCGCGCTCTTCATCGGCATCCTGTCCATGCCGCACGCCACCCGGTCGAGAGCCGAGGGCGCGCGCTGGGCGATGGATACGGGCATCATAGTCGTTGCGGGGGCCACGCTGGTCTGGTTCCTCTCGCTCCACGACGTGCTGCTGACGCAGGGCAGGATGAACTGGCGCATGGCGCCGGAGCTGGGGTATCCGATCGGGGACCTCGTTCTCGTGCTGAGCACCGCGACGCTGTGGTTGCGCCGACGCAGCCGAATCCGGCGCGGTACCGAGACGCTGCTCGCCATCGGTCTCGCATTCGGCTTCGCGGCCAACCTGCTGCAGGCATGGAAGGCTCCCGGAATTCCGGTGAGCGCCCTTCATCCGATAGACAGCCTCTGGCTGGTGTGCTACCTGGCCGTGGGGGCGGCCGCGCTCCGTCAGTGGACCGAGCCGGTGGTCACACTGGAGGAGCCTGCCGACCATGAAGACCAGGGCCTGGTGCCCTGGCTCTCGACCCTGGGCGTGTACCTGCTGCTGGCCCTGGTCTTCGCGCCTGACGCCACCACGCGCGAGCGCGGCGTTCTCATGGGCGCCATAGCCACCACCGGGCTGATGCTCCTTCGTCAGGCAACCACGCAGCGCGAGCACCTGCGCGTCGCGCGCGCAGCCGCCGAGCGGCGTAGCGAGGCGCGCTTCCAGGCGCTCGTGCAGCATTCGTCGGACCTGGTGCTGCTGGTGGATGCCGCCGGCGTCATCCGCTTCGCCAGCACATCCGCGACTCGAGTACTCGGCATGACCGTTGACGCGCTCGTGGGTGCAAGGTACCTGCAGCTCGTGCATCCGGACGACGTGCCGCTGGTAAAGGAATACCTGTCCGAGCGTCGCGACGGCTCCACCGCCGGCTGTCCCACGGTCTGGCGGCTCAAGCACGCCGACGGCCGCTGGCTCCCGCTCGAGAGCGTCGGCGTGGGACTGCTTCACGATGCGACCGTTCGGGGCATAGTGCTGAACGCCCGAGACGTCTCCGAGCGTCAGGCGCTGGAGGCACAGCTGGTGCAGCAGGCGTATCACGATTCCCTGACGAGCCTGGCCAATCGCTCGCTGTTCCGCGATCGCACCGTTCACGCGCTCGAGTCGCGGAATCGCGCGGGTGGAGACGTGGCGGTGGTGTTCATAGACCTGGATGACTTCAAGAGCGTGAACGACACCATGGGCCACGCGGCCGGAGACGCGCTCCTGGTGCAGGTGTCGGACAGGCTGCTCAACGCCACACGAGGCTGCGACACCGTGGCGCGACTCGGCGGCGACGAGTTCGCCATCCTGCTGGAGCGGCTGCCGTCCATCGAGGACGCGCTCGTGGTGGCGAATCGTGCGCTAGCTGCGCTGACGCGTCCGATAATCGTGGAAGGACGCGAGGTGTATACGCCGGGAAGCGTGGGAATCGCCTTCGCCGAGCCCGGTGACGACGCCGACACCCTGCTCAGGAACGCAGACCTCGCGATGTACATGGCGAAGCGCGGCGGCAAGGGCCGCTACGTGGTCTTCGAGTCGTCCATGCACTCGGCCGCGCTGGAGCGCATGGAGATGGAAGCGGACCTGCGCCACGCAGTTGCGCGCGAGGAGCTGGAACTGAGGTTCCAGCCGATCGTGAACCTGGAGTCCGGCGAGATGATGGGCATCGAGACGCTGTTGCGCTGGCGCCATCCGAAGCGCGGCCTCGTTGCTCCGCTGCACTTCGTGCCGCTCGCCGAGGAGACGGGCATGATCGTGAGCATCGGCCGCTGGGTCCTCATGGAGGCATGTCGTCAGGCGGCGATCTGGCGTGCGGGCTCCGAGAAGGGGCGCAACCTGAGTGTCACCGTGAACGTGTCGGCGCGCCAGGTGCAGGATCCGTCACTGCCTGGCGACGTTGCTGCGGCCCTCGCCATGTCGGGCCTCCCGGCGCATGCGCTGATCCTGGAGATCACCGAGAGCGTGATGATGCACGACGCCGATGCCGCGCTGGAGCGCTTCACGCAGCTCAAGGCACTGGGCGTGAAGCTCGCCATAGACGACTTCGGCACCGGCTATTCGTCCCTGGCGTACCTGAAGCGCTTCCCGGTGGACATCCTGAAGATTGACAAGGCCTTCGTGGAAGGCGTGGGCGACGGTGCGGACGAGGGGATCCTGACGAACGCCATCGTCTCCCTGGGCGCCACGCTGTCGCTCCGCACGGTGGCCGAGGGTATCGAGCACGCGCACCAGCTGGAGCGCCTGCAGGAGCTGGGTTGCGACCTGGGGCAGGGCTACCTGTTCTCGCACCCGGTGCGTGCCGAGCGCGTGTCCGAGATCCTGAACGGCTCGCCGGAGGCGGCGATAGAGGAGTCGGAGACGGAGACGGCGAGTCTGGGCGGATAAGGAGTGCGACGCCGCTTCGCGGCGTCGCGTGTTTGGGGGTGTCGGGGTTGGGGGCCGGGTGACGGGGCGCGCATGCGCGACCGTCTGACTCGCCGCTACGGGCCACGTGGTGCGCTCAGCGCGGATCCCGACCCAAGCCCCGACACCCGAACCCCAACACCCCCGGAACGACGGAAACGCCGGCCGAAGGCCGGCGTTTCGCGTCTCCTACTCCTCCAGCAGCTCCACCTGCCGCTCCACGAGCTCCATGAGCGCACGCATCTCGGCTGCGTCGAACACCAGCTTCGCGCCGGCGGAGGAGTAGATCTCGGGCAGCGGACGCGTCCCGCCTAACGCCAGGGCGGCCTTGTAGCGGTTCACCGCCGAGCGGTAATCGGCCATGCTGTCGCGCCACACCTGAAGTGCGCCGAGCTGCGCGATGCCGTACTCGATGTAGTAGAACGGGTACAGGAAGATGTGCAGCTGGCGGTACCAGCGCGCAGTGCGCTCGGCATGCAGGTCGCTCCAGTCCACGTCAGGCTCGAAGCGGCTGCGGATCTCCAGCCATGCGCGGTCGCGCGCGTCGCGATCGTGTCCCATTCCGCTGGTATAGATCCAGCTCTGGAATGCGTCCACGCTGGCGATGTGCGGCAGCGCGAAGACAATGTCCTCGAGGTGCTCCACCCACGCGCGACGAACGTCCTGCGGCTCGTAGTAGCCGGTGGGCCGCTCCAGGTGCGGCATGGCCAGCAGCTCCATGGACATGGACGCCAGCTCGGCCGCCTCGGAACCCGTACCCCGCTGCCAGATGAACGGCTGGGGCTGCGCAAGGAAGGCGTGGAAGCAGTGGCCGGCCTCGTGCACCAGCGTGTTCACGTCGTCAGGCACCCCGACGGCGTTCATGAACACGTACGGCATGCCCTTGAACGGGAGCGTGGTGCAGTAGCCACCCGGCGCCTTGCCGGGACGGCTCTCGAGGTCCAGGAGGCCCTCGTCGGCCATGGTACGGAAGAAGACCCCGAACTGGGAGTCCACGCTGCCGAACACGCGCTCACCGCGCTCGATGAACTCGTCCACCGTCTCGAACGGCTTCAGCGGCTCGGCACCGTTCGGATCCACGCCCAGGTCCCACGGGCGCACTGTCGTGAGGCCCAGGCGGCGACGGCGACGCTCCAGCAGCCTTCCTGCGACTGGCACCACTGCCTCCACGACCGCGTCGTGGAAGCGCCTGCAGTCGTCAGGCCCGTAGCCCACGCGGTGCTTCGCCCTGAACACGTACTTCTCGTAGTCCGGGAAGCCCGCGTTGCGCGCGACAGTCTGGCGCAGCTCGTACATGCGGTCGAAGATGTCCGCCAGCGCCTCACGATGGCCCAGGTATGCACCCATGCCGGCGCGGAACGCGCGCTCGCGCACCGAGCGGTTCGGCGACTTCAGGAACGGCTGCAGCTGCGGGATCGTCTTCCGCTCGCCGTCCCACTCCACGCCGAGTCCACCGGTCAGCTCCTGGTACTTCGCGTCCAGCTCCTCCAGCTCCGCGAACAGCGGCACGTTCTCCTCGCGGAACAGCTCCACGTCCGTGCGCATCTCGCTCAGCATCACGTCCACGTCCGGACGCGTCCACCCGAGCGCAAGGAACCTGCGCGACAGCTCGGACTGGCGCTCCTGCATCTGCGGGTAGATGGTGGTGGAGAAGCGGATGTGCGCCGCCTTCGCCTCGGCATCCGCGGTGTTCGCCGTGTACCTGTTCATGGCGACAGTGGCAGCCTCTCCGATCAGCTCCTCCAGCCGCGACCATGTGGCGAGCCACTCGGTCGCATTCTCGAGGTCTAGCGGAGCCTCCATCAGGCGATCGAAGAAGGGCGACACGTCCGACCACTCCGCATCCGCGAAGCCGGAGGGGTCAGTGGGAAGTCCGATGTCAATCACGGAAATACCGGATGATGTCTTCAGTTGCGGCAACACCGCCGCGCCGCGGTGCAATGTCCACCAGACAGGGAATCGCGGCGGGAGCACGTGAGCTGAACACGACGATCACGCTCAGCGAGCTCCGCGCCGCCAGCTAGCTTGATCCTGATAACTTCGCTCGCAATCAACACGAGAGCCAGCCATGACGCCAGCAGGTCTCACCATCCGCCCGGCCACGCCGAACGACGTTCCCACCATCCTGACCCTCA
Source organism: uncultured Gemmatimonadaceae bacterium (assembly GCA_964415485.1). Taxonomy (GTDB): domain Bacteria; phylum Gemmatimonadota; class Gemmatimonadetes; order Gemmatimonadales; family Gemmatimonadaceae; genus JBBQHX01. The sequence goes on along the minus strand of CAYQAO010000042.1, from coordinate 5,496 downwards.
TCAGGGAGCTGGCCGAGTACGAGAAACTCGCTCATCAGGTTCAGGCGACGGAGCCCCTGCTGCACGAGGCGCTGTTCGGATCGCCGCCAGCCTGTGAAGTGCTCATGGCGGAGATTGGAAGCGACACGGTTGGATACGCACTGTACTTCCACAACTTCTCTACCTTCGTGGGCCGGAAGGGCCTGTACCTCGAGGACATCTACGTGCGTCCCGAGCGGCGCGGCGCGGGAATCGGGCGCGCACTGCTCTCGGCACTTGCCGGGATTGCGCAGGAGCGGAACTGCGGGCGGATGGAGTGGTCGGTGCTGGACTGGAACGAGAGCGCCATTCGCTTCTACCGTTCGCTCGGCGCGGAGCTGATGGACGGCTGGACGACCTGCAGGCTGAACGAGGCGGATATCCGGAACCTTACGGCTCGGCAATCCTGATCTTCTCGGCGAGTGCGTGCGACAGCACTCGCCGGTTCTCATTCACCCGGATTGTCAGCGGCCCGTCAAACGGCTCGCGCTCCAGTACGGTGACCTGGGATCCGGGGTAGAGGTCCAGCGAGCCCAGGTAGCGCAGGTGCTCGGGGTCGCCGGTGGTCACCTCGAGCACCTGCATGCTCCGCCCTACTTCCAGGTCGGCTAGCACGGGATGGTCGGTGGTGTCCATCTCGCCTTCGGCGGTGGGGATGGCGGCGCCGTGGGGGTCGCGGGTGGGCTTGCCGAGGAATGCGGCCAGGCGCTCGATCAGCTCGTCGCTGGCTGCGTGCTCCAGGCGTTCCGCCTCGTCATGAACGCGGTCCCACGGGTACTCCAGCACCTGCTGAAGGAACAGCTCGAGCACGCGGTGCCGGCGAATGATGCGCAGCGCGGCCAGCTCGCCCCGGGCGGTAAGGCGCACTCCGTAGTACGGCTCGTAGGACACGAGCTCCTGCTCCGCCAGCCGCTTGAGCATGGCGGTGACCGCCGCTGCGGACAGCGTGAGGCGTTCGGCGATCCGGGACGTGGTTACCGGCTCGTCGCCGCCCTGCTGGAGCATCCAGATGGACTTGAGGTAGTCCTCTACGACCGGGGAGTAAATCGCTTCTTCAGGAACGGGTGACAGTCTCGAGGCGGCCGCGGTGCGCTACCTGGCGCTGCACGACCGCGAAACGGGCGGACGGTTCTGGCAGGCGATGGATTCGTTCATGCCGCTCGCGAGCGGGCCACACGCGGCCACCTGGGCAGCGACGGCCGCTTCCTGCTCGCTGTTTGCGGACGCAGTGGCACACTGATTCTGCCCGTTGAACGCCACGCAAACCGTGCACTCGGCCTGCTGCGACCGGAGCGTAGTCCAGAGCAGAACGGAGCCGATGATGGCGAGAAAGGCGATGGTCACGAGCGTGGAGCGCTTCATCGGTCTGGTCAAAGTCCGTAACGCTCCCTGAGCAGACGCACGTGATGCAACTCGTGACCCGCTATGATCCATGCCAGGCCGCGTACCGATGCCGTGGTGCCGCTGGCCGTGCCGGTGCGGGAGAGTTCCTCGGCGTCCAGGGAGTGGAGGAGCGCCATGGTGGCGGCCCGGACTGCGCTCCATTCGTCGAGCAGCGAGGCGAGGGAGCGACGCTCGAAGCGGGCCGCGTCCACATACGCGTTCTCGTCGAATGCGGGCAGGGGCGTGGCATCCGCGCGCGCGAACCGGAAGAGGCGGTGGGCGAAGACGCGCTCGGCGTCGGTGATGTGTCCGATCACCTGGCGCACCGTCCACTTTCCTTCGGCATACCTGTGGTCGTGCCGTTCCGCGGGGACGCTGCGGAGCCACTCCATGGTGGCCCGGTGCGAATCGCCGAGCGTGTGGAGCAGGTCGCCGTCGGGCACGGACTCCACGTAACCCGCATAGTACTGCGCGAACTCGGTCGGCTGGGGCCGAACGGAGAAGGGCGATGGCATGTCGGGAGCCCCGGATGTGTGTACGAGTGGTGCGCCGCGCGGTAGCGCGCTGGGATGACGCGAAGCTTTAGCCGTCCGGAGGGTAAGCGTCAACGGTCGGAACACATGCGGCGAGCGACTGCGCCGGGGATGGCGGAGGAGCGGCTCTCCCCGGCTGGCAATCGTGGCCGCCGCAAGGCATGATCACGCGGCAACCGTGGCAAGGCGAGAGGGGTCCAATGCGAGGCTGCCTTCGCAGGCCGGTATGGCCCTGCGACATGGAATGTCGTCGAGGCTCCCTGCCGGCCCGCACGACAGCAGAGAGACGTAACCCTCCACTCACTCACACATGAAACGCGTAACTCCACTCGCACTGCTGCTGGCTGCGGCAGGCGCCCTGGAAGCCCAGCAGGTTCCAACGGTCACTCTCCCACGTGCGTCGGCAACGTTCTCCGAGCCATTCACGCAGATCGTGGGTCTGCGCGAGCTGCCGGATGGGCGTGTGATCCTGGCGGATCCCCGCGAGCGTACGCTGGCGCTGCTGGATTTCCGCAGCGGCCAGGCGACGAGGATCGGGAGGGAAGGTCAGGGACCGGGAGAGTGGCGTCTTCCCAACGGTGTGTACGCCCTGCCGGGTGACTCCACGCTCGTTTTCGACGTGGGGAACATGCGCTACCTGGTGGTGGATCCCAAGGGGCAGCCGGCGTACACGTTTTCGCTGATCGGCGATGGTGCGCCGGGCGGTGGCCAGCGTGCCGTGGCGCCGGGGGGGCAGCGGACGCCGCCGCCTGGAGGTCAGCGCTCGCCGGCGCCGGGTGGCCAGCGTGCGCAGCGCGGTCCGGGAGGTCCGGGTGGGCCGGGAATGGCGGGTGGGGCGATGGCGTCGGTGCTGCGTCCCCCGTCAGGCGTGGATGCACAGGGACGACTGTACTTCGCTTCATCGCCGTTTCGCATGGGACCGGACGGCCCGGTGGCCGTGGACAGCATCGAGATAACCCGTGTTGACCGGGAGAACGACCGGGTAGACACGATCGCGCGGATCCACGTTCCCGGCACGCAGGTGACTGCAGGTCAGCAGGGTACGAACACCATGCGGCTGGCCGTGCGCATGTCCGGCCCGTTCGAGGCGCGTGACGAGTGGGCCGTGGCGCCTGACGGGCGAATTGCGGTCGTGCGGCACTCCCCCTTCCGCGTGGAATGGGTGGCGCCGGCGGGAACGGTCACTCGCGGACCGGAGCAGCCGTACACGCCGATCCCGGTGACGGACGCGGATCGTGAGGCAGTGGCGGAGGCGAGGCGATCTGCCGGTGGAATGAGAGTGATGATGGGGCCGGGCGGCACGCAGGTGACGATGGGTGGCCAGGCAGCCGATGCGCCGCCGATGGATGACACCGAAGACTGGCCGGATACAAAGCCTCCATTCTCGGCGGGAGCGGCCCGTATTGCTCCCAATGGGCATCTCTGGCTGCTGCGCAGCAGGCGGGCGGACGATCCCGTGCCCGTATACGATGTGTTCGACGGAGCCGGCCGGCTCATTCGGCGCGTGGCGCTCCCGCGCGACACGCGACTGGTAGGCTTCGGCGCGCGATCCGTGTACCTGGTTCGCACGGATGACAGCGACCTTCAGTATCTCGAGCGAGTGGACGCTCCGGAACTTCTGGGAGCGCGCTGAAGTCGGCTTTGTAATTGGATGGGGCGGCGTATCGTCTAGGCGATGTGCCGCCTTTCTGCTGTGGTGGAGATGCAACTGTTCGCGGTGTGCATTTCAGCGGTTATCCACAGCAATGAATGCTCGATGTGGAAAGAAGTGCCGAGTTGGGGTGCGAACTGTCGCACGTACGGCCCTGCCGGTTGCGGGAATGGGAAATTGTTGCCCATGCAGGTGAGCGTCGTCACTGCAACAGTTGCACGGGTCCACCACTCGATACCCCCGAACTTTTCACGATCGAAATGTCGCGCCTCCTGCTTGTCGACGATGACGCACAGGCTGTACGGAACAACAGTGACATCCTTTGCAATGCCGGACATGAAGTGGTTACGGCAAGGCACGTCGGAGAGGCACTGCACATTCTCGAGTCGGGTGGGATAGACCTGATCATCACGGAGCACCGGCTGCAGGGGATCACAGGCCTGGAGTTCCTGGACATGCTGCAGCGCGACGGACACGAGGTCCCGCTGATCATGCTCACGGGGCACGGTTCCACGGAGCATGCAGTGGCAGCCATAAAGGCCGGCGCTGCCGACTATCTCTCCAAGCCGGTTCGTCCGCAGCAGCTGGAGATGGCGGTGCAGCAGGCGCTCGAGGTCGTGAGGCTCCGAAGGGAGAACGAGGCGCTGCGCCAGCAGGTGTCGGCCCGCCCTGACGAGAACGAAGTGCTCGGCGAGAGCGCGGTGATCAGGCGCCTCATGCAGACCGTGTCCATGGCTGCGCCTACGCGGGCAACGATACTCCTGCAGGGCGAGAGCGGCACGGGCAAGGAGCTCTTTGCGCGCGCGATCCATGCAAGGAGCGACCGTCACGACAAGCCCTTCATCAAGCTGAACTGCGCGGCGCTGCCCGAGGGCCTGATCGAGAGTGCGCTGTTCGGCCACGAAAAGGGTGCGTTCACCGGAGCGGTGAAGCGCGTGGAGGGCGCGTTCGAGCGTGCGCATCGCGGAACGCTCCTGCTTGACGAGATCAGCGAGATGCGCCTGGACCTTCAGGCAAAGCTGCTGCGAGTGCTGCAGGAGCAGGAGTTCGAGCGTGTGGGCGGGACGTCTCCGATCCGCGTGGACGTGCGCATCATCGCCACCACGAATCGCGACCTTGCCGAGGCAGTTGCGGCGGGCACGTTCCGACAGGACCTGTACTACAGGTTGAGCACTATCCCGCTCATGATCGCGCCGCTTCGCGAGCGTGTGGAGGACGTTGCCCCGCTGGCATATGCATTCGCGGTGCGTGCTGCGGCGGAAGTCGGAAAGGGCTTCGAGGGCATCGCGCCCGAAGTGGTGCAGCAGCTGCGGAGGTACCCGTGGCCAGGCAACGTGCGGGAACTGCAGCACGTGATCGAGCGTGCGGTGATCCTGAGCCCCGAGCCGATGCTGGGCGAGAAGGCCTTTGATCCGGAGCGTTTCGGGCTGAGCAGCGGCCTGGACATCTTCACCGCGCGGCGCCTCGTGAGGCGTGCGGGTGCTGCCGGTGCGGCCGGGGGTGTGGCTTCCGGTCCGGGCCTGAACCTGCCGTCGGACTCTTCCGAGATGCACGTGGACTCCGACGCGGTGGTTCTGAACACGCTGAACGTCGCTGACGCCGAGCGAGTGCTGATCGAGCGTGCGCTGGAGGCGGCGGGGAACAACCGTACTCGTGCGGCAGAGCTGCTGGGGATGAGCGTGCGCACGCTGCGCAACAAGCTGAACGGGCCGGCCGTGGCGTAACGGCAGGGAAGAGGGAAGAGGGACTGGGGAAGAGGAACTGCCTCCCCTTTACTGTCATCCCGCGCGAAGCGTCGGGAACTGCTCGCCCTGCACCGAAGCCGGCCACTACGCCCTGAAAGCAGATCCCGACACTCGCTTCGCTCGTGCGGGATGACAGCCGGGGAGCGAGCGAGTGCCGGATGACAGA
>CAYQAO010000041.1:18646-25457 GCA_964415485.1 uncultured Gemmatimonadaceae bacterium | reverse complement strand
GGCCGCCGTTTCTGATTCCTCTCACCAGGCAATCCTCCGCTCCGCCACACCACCCCTCGTACTCACGGCACGAATCGCGAAGCCATCGGACCTGTCGTTCGCACCGCGCCTCACGCGCACTGTCACCGTTCGCGTCTCGCCGCCGTCCAGGTGGAACTCCTCCTGACGGCCGACGGTGCGGGAACCGCTGCCATTCGCGAATCGCGCCATCACCATGTCGGGGCGAACTGCCTTCACGCGCTGCGCAATCTCGAGGGCAGTGGGAATGAGTCCGCTGTTGCGCACCGTCACGCGAACCTCGTGCGTGGCCGAATCGGCTGCGCCCGCCGCCACCGGCGAGATGGCGGCGTTCGTGATCTCGATGCGCGGAAGCGACTTCGCCATGTACAGGTTGAACTCCGCCTGACGACGAGCCCACTGCTCCAGCATTTCCGGCGGGCCGTTCTGCGAGTAGAACTTCGGGTTGAAACCGCCGATCTCCACTTCGCCCAGCTCCGGGTGCTGGAACTTCGTCCACGGCTGGAAGCAGTCCCCGCTGTAGTTCTCGTGACACCAGCGGGACACTTCCCACTGCTCGAACACGCCGTTCCCGTCGTAGTCCCGCTCGCGTCCCCCGTTCCACAGCTCGTCGCCGTACCAGATGGAGCCGTACTGGAAGTAGCCGTAGTCGGGCGAGTGGCCGAACAGCGGTGAGGGGCGGGCGGAGTCGCCGGTGAACGGATTCACCGGAGTGCGGGTGGCGTACGTGCGGTACACGTCTCCGGCCCACGGATACTTCGTGAACGAGAGTCCCACCGAATCGAGGTGCTGGTAGAGCGCGCGGTCCTTCGGGAACATGCACTCCGATTCCTCGCAGGTGGACGGCCCGCGCAGGTGCATGGGCACCGCGGTGTCCATGGTGTTCACCACGCTCACGTTGGGGTGCGTGATGAGCCACATGAACACGGCGCGCGTCTCCGGCTCCGACAGCGGGTGCTCGCCGGCGCCCGGCTGTGTGTAGCCGCGACCGGTCATGTCCCGGCCGGGCTCGGGGCGCCAGTTGTACGGATAGTTTCGGTGCAGGTCCAGCCCGCCTATGCCGTCCTCGTTGTAGCGCCCGTCCCCGTCGTTGTCTATGCCCTCGGGGTACACCTCGTAGTCACCGTTGCCCGGGCCCACACGACGCATCACGCGGCGGGCAGGATCGCGGTCGTCCACCACGAAGCTACCCTTGCCCTGGCCCACGTACTGGCGCATCTGCCTCACGAAGCCGTCGCCGTCCAGGTCCTCGCCCGGATCCTCGTCCAGCAGGCCGTCTCCATCGCTGTCGTGAGGCCGCACCGAGCTGCGGTTCGTCTGCGCCGTAAGGCGGTACATGTCCGAGCCGTCCGGGTTGTTCAGCGGACGCAGGTAGATGGCGTTCTGGTCGATCAGGCGGGTGATGGCCGTGTCACGGCCGTAGTTCTCCACGAGGTGCCAGGCCAGCCAGAGCACGCTCTCGGTGGCCGTAATCTCACCCGAGTGGCGGCCGCCCTCGAAGAACGCCGCCGGCTTCTCGGTGTGCGCGCCGGTGGACTTGTTGGTCAGGGTCATCTGCCAGATGGGACGCCCGCCGAAGCTCTCGCCCACCTTGTACAACTCCACGAACTCCGGGTGCTCGTGCGCCCACTTCCGCATCCACCACTCGATCTCCTCGCTCGTGTGGTAGTGCTCGAAGTCCATCACGCCGGGCTGCTTCGGACGCACCTGTTCGTAGTGCGTCATGGGGAATGCACTGGGGCCGTGACGCTCGCCGGGTACGATCCACATGCGCTTCGTGGTGTCCGGCATGGGGAACGGGCCTGGGGGCGGCGGCGACTCGGCAGCGGCGGCTGCCGTCCGGGCGGGCGGCGCACCCTGGCGCTGGGCGTCCGCCGCAGTGGCGGTGGCGGCCAGCGCGATCGTGGCCAGCAGGAGCGATGCGAGCACCGGCGCCGGACGGCGCGAGCGGGACACTGAAACCATCAGCGCGTTTCTCCGATAAGGTCTCGGGTATCGTATGACCTGGCCGCCGGTACAGTAAGGGCCGCCATCACTTACTGAGACGCGCACCGCATCGGTATTGCTGGAGATTGGTCGGGCACGCCGCCTGCGCTGGAGCCGCACCCCGTCCCGGAACCCTGCATGTCCGTTCATTTCCGCGTCTCAGGCTGCATGGCCAGCATCGTGATCTCGCTGGTGCTGACCGTGCTGCTCAACCTGGTCCTGCGATCCTGCGCCTGACTTGAAGGCTGGTGTGCAGCACTGCACTGTGTGGGGAGCGTTCCACGAATGGAGGCCTCGCCTCCGGCATCGGAGCTCACAGTCGCGCCTTGCATCACCAACCCTGACTCCTGGTACAATGCTCATTGCCCTGCCAGTTCTCGCAGCCCTGTCGCTTTCGATTCAGGGCGGACAGCCCGCAGTGCAGGACACGACCACCACCGCGTTCGTGAACGTTTCCGTCGTGCCCATGGACGAGGAGCGAGTGCTTTCGCGGCACACCGTGATAGTTCGCGGAGACCGCATAGTGCAGGTGGGGCCCTCCTCGAGCGTGCGCCCGCCCGAGGGGGCGCGCGTGGTGAACGGTGAGGGCAAGTTCCTCGCGCCGGGCCTGGCGGAGATGCACGGTCACGTTCCGCCGCCGAATGCGCCGGCCCAGTTCACCGACGACGTGCTCTTCATGTACGTGGCGAACGGCATCACCACCGTTCGCGGCATGCTCGGCGCTCCGGGTCAGCTGGAACTCCGGGAGCGCACCAGGCGCCGTGAGGTGGTATCGCCCACGCTCTACCTGGCCGGACCGAGCTTCAACGGGAACTCGGCCGGCACGGCGGAGCAGGCGGAGCGCATGGTGCGCCAGCAGCATGCGGAAGGCTGGAACCTGCTCAAGGTGCATCCCGGTGTTCCGCGTGACGCCTACGACGCGATGGCCAGGACGGCGAAGGAAGTCGGCATCCGGTTCGGTGGCCACGTGCCGCAGGACGTTGGGCTGCTGCACGCGATCGAGATGGGTCAGGAGACCTTCGATCACGTTGACGGCTACATCGAGCACCTGAATGGAGCCATGGGCCCGATTGACGACGCGGAGCTGGCGGATGTCGTGAGGCGCACGCGTGAGGCAGGTGCCTGGATCGTGCCCACCATGGCGCTGTGGGAAGTGCTCCTGGGCACCCTGTCGCTGGAGGAGCTTACTGCGTATCCGGAGCTCAGGTACATGCCGCAGCAGCAGGTGCAGCAGTGGACGAACATACATCGCCAGCGCCTGTCGAGTCCCCAGTTCAACGCGACCACTGCGCAGCGCGTGATAGACAACCGCATGCGAATCCTGCGAGCGCTGCACGAAGGCGGTGTGCGCATCCTCATGGGAACGGATGCGCCGCAGCAGTTCAGCGTACCCGGCTTCTCGCTGCACAGGGAGTTCGACCGGATGGCGGAGGCGGGCATGTCGCCTTACGACATCCTGAAGAGCGGAACGAGCAACGTGGGCGAGTATTTCGCGAACGAGGACCGGTTCGGCACGATCGCGCCGGGGCAGCGCGCGGACCTGCTGCTCCTGGACGCAAACCCGCTGGAAAGTGCGCGCAACCTTTCGCGCATCGCGGGCGTGATGTGGCGCGGCAACTGGCTGCCGAAGTCGGAGATCGATGCGGAGCTGGCGAGGATCGAGAGGAGGTAGGTACGCTCGAGGGCGGGAAGAGGGGTTAGGGTTGCCGTGGGCGGACGGACCTGTCGTCGGAACGGGCCACACCGCGCGCTCCGCACCGACTTTCACCCATATGCGTTGCCTGATCCCCCTTCACTTCGTCCGATCATTGTGTGAAGCGCGGCGCTTGTCTGCGCCCCCTTCATCCCCCATATTTCATTACGTCCGGCACGCTCAGGAAGACGCGTTTTGAGCCGAACACTCTTGAAGCCGGGGACCACATTCGGGCGGTGACGTCATGCCTCAGTGCGAGGAAGGCGAAGCTGCACGAGCGGCCACCCAACGATGCCCTGCATCTGGCTTCAAAACATCCTTCCTGACGTGTCGAACGCTTGCGGCCCGCATCTCCACCGGAGAGCGGGCCGCCTGCTTTTCGGGATGTCCGACTGCCGGCTGCCTGTTCGCACATACGGTTACCCACAAGTCGCGACAGACGCCCCCGGCAGCCCCGGGTCGCGGACTGACACAATAAACCCTTTGTGCCGTACGGTTGTCCCATACGGGGCCCGTCATCCGGACACAGGCACAACTTCGTGTCAGACGTAACGGACAATCTCGATGCGTAATCTGAAGCTCGCGTTCCGAACGCTCTTCCGGACACCGTTCGTAACCGGAATCGCGATCCTATCCCTCGCGCTCGGCATCGGCGGAAACGCAGCCATCTACTCGCTGATGGACCAGATGCTGATGCGCAGCCTCCCGGTTGCGGATCCCGCGCGGCTCGTGAACTTCAGCGCTCCCGGCCCCAAGCCGGGATCCCAGTCCTGTACTCAGGCCGGCAGCTGCGAAGAGGTCTTCAGCTACCCCATGTACAGGGACCTCGAGAAGGCGAACCTCCCCTTCTCCAGCATCGCCGCGCACCGGTCGTTCGGTGCAAACCTGTCATTTCGCAACCAGACGCTCAGTTCCGAAGGCCTGATGGTCTCAGGTTCGTATTTCAGCACGCTGGGCGTACAGCCTGTGCTCGGGCGACTGCTCGGGCCGGCCGATGACGAAGGCCTCGGTTCCAACTTCGTGGCGGTCCTGAGCCACGCCTACTGGACTACCCAGATGGGCGCCGATCCGAGCGTGCTGAACCAGCCGATCATAATCAACGGCCACACGATGACGATCGTGGGCGTGGCCCCGCCGGGCTTCAACGGCACCACGCTGGGCAGCAATCCGCGCGTGTTCGTTCCGATCTCCATGCGCGCTGAGGTGAATCCCGGCTTCACCGACTTCGAGAATCGACGTTCCTACTGGATGTACGTGTTCGGGCGACTGGCGCCCGGTGCGACGCTGGAGCAGGCCAGCGCCGCCATCAACGCGGTGTACCGCCCGATCATCCAGGACGTGGAAGCGCCGTTGCAGACGGGGATGAGCGACCAGCGGATGCAGGAATTCCTGGCGCGCGAAGTGGTGCTCACCGAGGGAGGACGGGGGCAGAGCTCGGTTCATGAAGACGTCCGCATGCCCCTTACGATCCTCATGGCCATCACGGTGATCGTACTGATCATCGCGTGCGCCAACATTGCGAACCTGCTGCTCGCGCGCGCGGCGAAGCGGAGCCTCGAGATGGCGGTGAGGCTCTCGATAGGCGCCGGAAGACGCCAGCTGCTTGCGCAGCTACTCACAGAGTCAACCGTGCTGGCGGTTCTGGGTGGTGTCGCCAGCCTTGCCGTTGCGTACTGGACCCTTCAGGCGATCGGCTCGATCCTGCCGCCACAGGCCCAGGAGACGATACAGCTGGGCCTCGATTGGCGAGTCGTGTCCTTTGCCGGCCTGCTTTCGCTGGGTACCGGAGTGCTGTTCGGACTCTTCCCGGCGATTCACAGTACGCGACCGGACCTCATAACCACATTGCGCGGCAACACCGGCCAGCCGTCAGGCGCACGGTCGGCAGCCCGCTTCCGCACGGGACTCGTGACCGCGCAGATCGCCCTCTCCATGGCCCTGCTGGTGTCGGCCGGGCTGTTCATCCGAAGCCTGGTGAACGTGAGCCGAGTGAACCTCGGCATGGATACGAGCAACGTGGTGACGTTCGGCGTCTCTCCTGAGCTGAACGGCTACGACAATGAGCGTTCGAAGATCTTCTTTGAAAGCCTCGAGGATGAACTCGCTGCATTGCCGGGCGTGACGGGCGTGAGCGCTTCGCTGGTGCCGGTACTGGCGGGTTCCAACTGGGGCACCGACGTGAACGTGCAGGGTTTCGAACGTACGCCCGACACGAACGCGAACTCGAACTACAGCCTCATCGGGCCCGACTACTTCAGCACACTGGGCGTTCCGCTGATTGCGGGCCGCGAGTTCACGCGTGCGGACGTGACGGGGAGCGGCCGGGTCGCAGTAGTGAATGAAGCTTTCGCGAGAAAGTTCGGACTCGGTCGCGATGCCGTGGACAAGTTCATGTCGCTCGGCGGCAGTGACGACGAGCTCAACATCCAGATCGTTGGTCTGGTGCAGGACGCCAGGTACAGCGAGGTAAAGGACACCGTGCCGCCCGTGTTCTTCACCCCCTACCGCCAGAGTGAGCGGGTGGGGTCCATGTTCTTCTACGTTCGCACCTCCGGCAGCACCGATGAGCTGATGAGCGCGGTGCCGCGCGTGGTATCCGGCCTGGATCCCAACCTTCCGGTTGAGGAGCTGCGCACGCTCGTAAGGCAGGTGGAACAGAACGTATTCCTGGATCGCGTGATCAGCATACTGTCCGCCGCGTTCGCGGTGCTGGCCACGCTCCTGGCCGCGGTCGGGCTGTACGGAGTGCTTTCCTACACGGTTGCCCAGCGTACGCGGGAGATCGGCGTTCGCATGGCGCTCGGAGCCTCGGGCGGAAACGTGCGCGCGATGGTGCTGCGCCAGGTTTTCATCATGCTGGTGGTGGGCGGCGTGGTGGGCCTTGCGGCAGCGCTGGGAATGGGACGCATGGCGGGATCGCTGCTGTTCGGCCTCGAGCCTTACGACGTGGGCTCGATGTTCGGTGCAGTGGCCGTGCTGACGGTGGTAGCGCTGTGCGCCGGCTACCTGCCCGCGCACCGTGCGTCGCGCGTGGAGCCCATGAGCGCGCTGAGGTATGAGTAGGGGGCCGGTGTAACTGTCATCCCGCGCTTCGCTCCCCACCCTGTCATCCCG
>CAYQAO010000041.1:0-18546 GCA_964415485.1 uncultured Gemmatimonadaceae bacterium | reverse complement strand
GAAGCGAGTGTCGGGATCTGCTTCCATTGCGTGGTGGCAGGCTTCGGCGCAGGGTGAGTAGATCCCGACGCTCGCTTCGCTCGCGCGGGATGACAGTATGGGCGTGTGCGCGGGATGACGGCGACGGGGAGGCAGTTACTCTTCCCTATCCCCTTTTCCCTCTTCCCTCTTCCGCCCTCACCCCCGATTTCGCTCCAGCAGCAGCATCATCAGCACGCTCATCACGGCGAGTTCCTCGCAGGCCCCCAGGCGCTCGGGGTTGGCCTCCACGCTGTACCTGCTCTCGAAGAACGCCGGGCGCTTCTCCACTCGCATCACCATCTCGCCGTCGGACATGCGCCTAACGGCGTACACGGGGTGAAATACGTAGCCGCTGAGCAGGCCGACCAGCGGAAGTTCACCAAAGAATCCGTCGGCCATCTTCACCCACGGATTCTCCTCGCGTATCTCGAACAGCTGCTGGCCGTCGTGGTATATCTCGTAGTGTGCGCGCCAGATCGAGCGCATGCCGCGGCGCTGAACCGCACCGATCTCACGACCCGACATGTCCGTGATGTGGTATCGGGCGGAGATGTCGAGAACCCGGTCGGCCTTGATGCGGAATCGAGGGCTCGACTGGTGCTCGTCCTCGAAGACAGTCACGTCTTCCTTGAGCTTCAGCAGCTTCTGCTTCACGTGGTAGAGCAGCATGTCGTCCGCGTCCCTCACGTGTATCTGGGACGAGATGGCTATCAGCTTGAAGCGCAGGTCGAGTGGGTATTGCATGGATTAACGCCGCCTCAGCTCACGGCCGCGGCCACGCCGCGCACGAAGGCCACGTAGTCAACCGGGGCAGGCATCATCCCGCCCTGGCGCAGCATCAGGTTGATCTTGCCGCGGTGATACTGGCCGTGCATTGCCACGTGCAGCAGGATGTCACCTGCGGAAGTGGAGAGCTGCTTTCCCGCGGTGTTCACGTAGTGGAGCTGCAACTCGAGATCCCCGGGCTGGAGCTTCTCCAGGTACGCCCCGTAGCCGACGTGCAGTTCCGCGAGCAGCTTCACGCCTTGCTCGCGTGACAGCTCGGGCCATACGGCAACCCTCTGCGCGCGCTTCTCCAGCCTGTCCAGCCACACCGCTTCCGCGCCGAGTATGTGGGAGAACTCGCGCCAGGCGGGGTGGGTGTCCGGAACATTCTGCAGCGCGTCGAGCAGGGCCCGGTCGGCCCATTCGAGGTGCCTGAAGAGGCGTCGAACATGGTTCAGGAAGGGCATCGGAAAAGTTCCGTCGTAAGTAGTCGGTCGCGGTACGGGGGGTGGCGGCCCGCGCCCGTGACAGGGGCACTGCGCCTCGCGTATTCGCTCACCCTCGGGCCTTGCGGTCCACGGCCTCCTGGCGCGCCTGGGCAACGCGCCAGTCTATGCTCGGCGCAACCTCCTCGTCCGAGAGGGCGAGACTCGCACGCGCACGCTCGATCACCGGCAACCCGAGCTCGTGAGGCAGCGAAAGGCCGAAGTCGAGCTCCGCCTTGCGACTCAGGCGTTCCTCGCGCGCCATGTCGCGTTCCACCGGCATGCTGCCGAAGTGCCGGCGAAAGTTGTCCACCCGCGCATGGATGCCCTCATGCACTATCGAGGACGCGACCGGCGCTGCGGTGATGTCGCGCCTCGCGAGAAAGGTGAGCTCCGTCAGGCAGCTACGGTCCGCCGGGAAGTATGCACCCCGGCTGGGAAACCTCACAACCACGAAATGGGACAGGTCACGCCGCATGTGCCGAAGACGCCACGGCTGGTGGCGCTCGATAAGCTCCAGCGCTTCGTCCAGCCGATGCAGCACGTCGGCAGAGGCAATGTCAGGGCGCGAGTTCTCCAGGACTACGCGAAAGCCACGGATCAGCCAGGTCTCGCGGCCCTGAAGGCCCAGCATTCCACGAACACGATCCGCAAGGCTGGGCGGCACAGGCTCGAGGCCTCCGCCTGAGGCACTACTGTCGTCGTCGCTCACTCTTCAGCCTCCAGCTCAAGAAGCTCGCGAGCGTTGTCGAGTTCCTCTTCAGGCACGAGAATCTGGACTCCGCCTGGCACCGGTCCCTGGTAGGCGCCGCCGAACACTCCCGAATAGGTGCCGCGAATGAGCACCGGAATGTTCTCCGACTCCAGCGTCTGCTTCATCATCTCGGCTTCGAGCGTAGTGCTCGCCGCCGTCAGGAGTGACCACATGAGTTCCCTCAGCTCCAGGCGTCTGCGTTTGCGTACGCATCGATCACGGCGCGCTCGCCGTCCCGTCCGCGTCGCGAGTTGCCGTGCTCCATTCCAACTATTCCGCCGTAACCCTTCTCGTGTATGTGCCGGAAGAGATTGCGATAATTGATCTCGCCAGTTCCGGGCTCGTTCCGCCCCGGGTTGTCGCCAACCTGGAAGTACGCGATCTCCGACCATGCAGCGTCAATGTTCGGAATGAGGTTCCCCTCGGTGATCTGCTGATGGTAGGCGTCGTAGAGAATCTTGCATGCAGGGCTGCCTACTGCCTTGCAGATCATGTGCGCCTGGGGCGTGGTCGTGAGGAACATGCCCGGATGGTTGCGCAGCGTATTCAGCGGCTCGAGCACCATCACCAGCCCGTGAGGCTCCAGTATGCCCGCCGCGCGCTTCAGGGCCTCGATTACGTTCGCGTTCTGAAAATCCATGTGGAGCCGCCTGTCCACATGTCCCGGCACGACGGTCATCCACGTGGCGTTCACCCGGCGCGCAACATCCACTGATTCGCGAATCTCGGACAGGAATTTGTCCCTGTCGCCGGCGTCGCCGGTGGTGAGCGATGCCTCACTCCAGGAAATCTCGTGGGCCACGAATACTCCCATGCGCATACCGAGTCGGGTCATTGCGCTGGCGATGCGCTCCTGGTCAGCGACGCTGCGCCCGCGCATCCCGTTGTCTTCCAGCGCCGTGAAGCCCTCGCCGGCCATGAACTCGAGCTGTTCCACGAGATCTTCGCCGGAATGTTCCCGAAACATCCCGAAGTGCGGCGCATAGGCGAGACGGAACTTCGTGCGCTCTCGCGAAGATGCAGGTGCGGCGCCAGGCATCGCTCCAGCTGTCTCCGCGGCCCCTGCGTTTCCGGCAGCGAGGGAGACGCCGGCCGCCGTGGCAGAACGAAGGAATCCGCGACGGTTCATGCCTCACTCACCTCCCAACGGCGCTGGAGCTTCGTCACGCCCGGCATCGGCACCGGCGGCGTGGCGAGCGGGCCGAACGCGATAGTCGGCGGTGCGAGGTCCTGGTCCGCAGCCACCATCTCGTCCCAGCTGATGGTCTGCCCCGTATAGGCCGCCTCACGACCCATGATTGCAGAGAGCGTGCTTTCGGCAACCTGCTTCAGTTCGTTCAGCGGTCGCCCGGCCCGAATGCTCGCTATGAGATCCACGTGCTCCTGCAGGTAGGGGTTCACCTCCTGGGCAGCACGCTGCCTTCTCCACGCACGAGCGCCCTCTATCGTTCCCGATGCATTGGTGCGACCGGCAGTGCCGATGAAGTTCTCGCCAACGTGATTGGCCGAGCCTGGAATCTGGCGACACATGCTGAGCACCCTCGCGCCCGAGGCGTACTCGAAATCCACCGCGAAGTGATCGAAGATGTGTCCGTACTCGGCGCCGGTTCGCTGCTGCCGGCCGCCTACCGCCGTTGCCCGCACCGGGTGTGCGCCGAGCACCCAGTTGGCAACGTCAATGTTGTGTACGTGCTGTTCCACGATGTGATCGCCGGACAGCCAGGTGAAATACAGCCAGTTGCGGATCTGCCACTCGGCATCGGTCCAGCCGGCCTCACGAGCGCGGTTCCACAGTCCACCCTGGTTCCAGAACACCTGGCCGCTCACCACCTCGCCGATTGCGCCGTCGTGAATGCGCTGGATCGTCTCCACGTACTCGGCCTGATGGCGTCGCTGCGTTCCGGCTACGACGGCCAGGTTCTGCTGCCTCGCGCGCTCGTATGAAGCAAGCACCGACCTGATGCCGGCTGCATCAACGGCTACGGGCTTCTCCGCGAAGATGTGCTTGCCTGCTGCGACGGCGGCAGCGATATGCGCAGGGCGGAATCCCGGCGGTGTAGCGAGTATGACGAGGTCCACGTTGGAGGCGATGACCTTCTCGCAGGCATCGAAGCCTGTGAAGCAGCTGTCGTCCGTGACCTTCAATCTGCCGGCGAACACGGCGTCCTCTGCCCCCACCTCCGCGAGCTGTGCCCGGGACTGCGCCAGGCGGTCGGGAAAGAGGTCGCCCATGGCGACAAGCTCTATTCCTTCACCCGCCCGGAGGCAGTCGCGTGCGGCACCGGTGCCGCGCCCTCCGCAACCCACGAGGCCAACGCGAATCACGTCGGATCCTGACGCGTGGGCGCCTGACGGGAGGGCCATGCTCGCTGCCGTCACCGCCGCTGCCTGCATGAACGCCCTGCGTGTCACCACTCCCCTTCGGACTTCGATCATCGGGCAGTCCTCGCTACTGAAGGTCAGGGTTCGCGAACGAGCCTGAAACCGACGAACGGAGCATCCGACAGCCACCAGCGACTCTTCGGCAGCTGCGGGTCGCGTTCGTTCCAGCTCCAATTCTGAACCTCGCGGGTGCGGATCCCCAGCTCCGACGTATCCGTGCGGAATGACCCGCCTCGCGCGACGTTGGAGTCGCCCGGCACCACCACCCACTCGGCTGCGTTGCCGAACAGATCATGCAGCCCGAGCGCGTCCTGCGCGAGGGTGCCGACTGCATGGGTTCTGCCGTCCGAGTTCCTGGCGTGCCAGGCGATCGAATCGCCAGGCGTCCGCCCGCCCTGCAGGGCAAGGGCAGCCACGTGCTCCCACTCGGCATCCGTCGGAAGCCGATATCGCCGTCCGGTAACGAGAGACAGCCACTCGCAGAACGCCTCCGCGGCCGCGCGGGTGACGCTTATCACAGGGAAGCCCGCGTGTCCCCAGCCATAGTCCGGTGCACCATACGGCTGTGTTGGACGTGCCACGGCGTCTGCACCACCAGCGACCTCTTGTGGCGCCTGCTGCAGCCAGTAGGCGTCGTACATGTCCCAGGTGACCTCGGTGCGGCCGATGAGGAAAGGCGCGATGTTCCCGGAGCCCGCAATCGGCACCATCTCGAACTTCACAAGGGTTCCCGGTATGCTGTCGGTGTGTGTCGCCTGGGCGTGTGCTTCAGCAACCGGAGCCGCCAGCAGGAGTGACAGAAAGGATGAGCGCCAGACGAGTCGTGCAACGACGATGGGTAACGGCATTGCTGCTACCGCTCCTGTGGGTGGGCGTGTCGTGCCGGGTTCATCCGGCGGGCGGGGAGCGGGCGCCGGCGGGCGTGCCGCACGAGTACGTGGAGGTGCACATGGGCACCCGCGTGCACATCGCATTACACGCATCGAGCAGGGCCGTGGCGGACCGCGCGGCTCGCGCAGCGTACGATCGTGTTGCCGGGCTTGAAGATATCTTCAGCGATTACCGCCCGCAAAGCGAACTGAACCGGATCGGTTCGAGTGCGGGTACATGGGTGCCTGCCAGCCACGAGATGCTGCGCGTGATGGGTCTTGCACTGCACGTGGCGGAAGCCACGGATGGTGCGTTCGATCCGACCATCAGGCCGCTCGTGGCACTCTGGCGCGAAGCGCGAGACACGGGAGTGCCGCCGTCCGCGGCGCGAATGGATTCCGCACGCGCGCTGGTCGGCTGGCGCGGTGTGAAGGTGGATACCGCTCGAGGCGCCATCATGCTCGCACGTACCGGAATGCAGCTGGATATGGGCGGCATCGCGAAAGGCTTCATTCTCGACGAAGCGATGCGAGTGCTGCGCGAGCATGGAGTGAACAGCGCACTGATTGAAGCGGGAGGTGACATCGTTGCGGGCGCCGCGCCGCCGGGCCGAAGCGGCTGGACCGTGCAGGTGCCCGGTGCAGGTCCCTCTTTCGCCTCACGAGCGGCGGTACTTGCCAACGAGGCGATCGCAACATCGGGCTCCGCTGCGCAGTTCGTGGAGGCAGGAGGCGTGAGGCATTCGCACGTGATGGACCCGCGCAGCGGGCTGGGCGTGCCGCATGCCCTGACCGCGCACGTGATCCATCCCGACGCGGCGGCCGCCGATGCGCTGGCCACCGCTCTCTCCGTCATGGGTCCGGCGGGCGTGGATGTCGTGAGGCAGCGATTCCCGCGCGCGGAGGTGGCGCTTACCGGGTCGCAATGACGGGGCAGGCGCGCGCGAGACAGGAATCCTAGCGCTCCCCCAGGAACTCCCATATCACCTTCCACGCTCGCGGGCAGTCATTATGTCCGCACGGCAGCTCCACGAGCCGCGCACCGGGTACTGCGTCGGCGATCATGCGAGCATGCTCCACGGGTACGATCTCGTCGTGGCTTCCATGAAGGACGAGAGTCGGTCCGTCATAGTCCCGAAGCGCCTCCAGGGTGTCGAACGGGTCGCGCACGAGAAATCCCGGTGCCAGGAAGCGTCGCGCGAACGGACGCACGCCGACGAAGGTGGATTCCAGAACCAGAGCGGCGAGCTGTCGCCGGGCAGCCAGTCGTGCCGCAGCCGCGCCGCCGAGTGAGCGTCCGTAGGCGACGATGCGACTGGCGTCGAATCGCGGGTCGGCTGTTGCCCAGTCGTAAAGCGCCAGTACGCTGGCCGTTATCGAACCTTCGGCGGGAGATCCCGGCGCCCGGCCATAGCCCGGATACTCCACCAGCATGACGGCCCATCCCCACGACCGGGGGGCATCGAACTCATGGATCCAGAAGTCGGCAACCTCGCCATTGCCATGCAGGAACATCATGAGGGGCGCCGGCCCGCCTCGGGCGCTGTCAGTGCCGACCTCTGCTGAAGGGATTGGAGGGAGGAGGATGGCGACCGCCTCCCCCTCGTCGTGAGTCACCCTCACGAGCTCGCCGGCCAGTGGCTCCGGCGTGAGGCCGATGCGCGGTGCCGGGAACAGCATCGAGCGCTGCGCCAGGAACAGAAGTGTGAAGTACGCAGCCGCAGCCGCGATTGCGAGGAGAAGGAACGTGGCCAGGGTCCTCACGCCGCCAACTGGAGTATTGCGCCGTACAGTCGGGAGCTGGAGCATCCGCAATGCGCCACGGCCGCATGACGCCTGGGGCGCATGCGGCCGTGGTGGTGCGACAACCGAGAATCGCCAGCGTCCGCGTCAGTCATCGAGGACGAAGGTGACCATCATGTTCACCTGGTACTCCACCACCTTGCCGTTGTCAACGCGAACCTGCTGCTCCTTTATCCACGCACTGCGCACCTGACGCAGCGTGTCGGTGGCGCGCTTGATTCCGTGGTTGATCGCATCCTCGAAGCTCTTGCTGGATGTGGCGCTGATCTCGGTCACGCGAGCTACTGACATGGGCGTGCTCCTCCGTTCGGGTTTATGCTGGCGCTGCCTTCCCTACATATAGGCTGCGATGGCGTCGCACAAGGAGCACGGATGAGGCCAGCAAGCCAGGGGAATGACGAATATCGCAGAGCTCGCCATGCTCGCGCGTCGTCAGGCGCCGGACATGCGCCTCACTTCCGCACCGAACCTCTGCGTCTCCAGCAGGGCGACAATCAGTATCAGGACGATGGAGAGGCCGATCGCCACCATGCAGTACCAGGGCAGTCCCTCGCTTCGGCCCGTCGCCACCTGATATACGCCCAGGTGGACGGACGCCAGCAGCACCGTCGTGAGGAGGCCGCAAGCGAGCGGAATCCGCTTCAACCGCTCCATCAGCGTTGCACGCTGCTCCGGCTCGAGCCGCAGGAAGCGGTCTTTCTCGGGGATGTTCCACATGTCCATGGAGCCGCCCACCTGTGCGCGGGACAGGCCGAGCATCATCAGGGCGAGTACGAGGCCCACGATTGGAAGCCCGAACCACGAGAACAGGCTCTTCCCGGCCCAGGCATCCGCGGCCCCGCTTCCGCCGAAGTGCGTGGGAATGGAGTCGGGCAGCGACGGCCAGAGCGCGACCGAAGCACTGAACCAGCATATGAGCAGGAAAATGTGCGCCAGCTGAAGTTTCCTGGCCGTCATCGCTCCTCCGAAGGACGCAGCGTGCAGCGAATGGTGTACGTTATCACTGTAAGGCGGCAGAGTCCGCCTGGCCACCCGGCACGCGTGCTCGTGCCTCCCGATTTCCCAGAACAGGCCAGCAGATACCGATGACTTCTACCGGCGTACTTCGCTCGGCAGCACTAGCGCTACTGATCTCGGCGCCGCTTGGCGCGCAGGCTCGCCCCGCGGCGGGCGCACCGTCGCAGCGCCCCGCGGCCTCGGCCAGCGCTGGCAGTGCGAGCGGCGAGATCAGGATCGTTCCCGACACGGCGATCTCGCGCACGGATCAGGTGACGATCAGGGGCCGCACGGTGCCATACCGGGTGACCGTCGGCACGCAGCCGGCGTTCGACAACGACAACAAGCCGGTCGCGTCGCTCTTCTACACGTACTACGAGCGCACGGACGTGAACGACCGCACCCGCCGCCCGCTCGTGATTTCCTTCAATGGAGGGCCCGGGTCCGCGTCCGTCTGGATGCACATCGCGTACACCGGTCCGAAGCTCCTCATGATCGACGACGAGGGCTATCCGGTTCAGCCTTACGGCGTGAAGGACAATCCGCACTCCATCCTGGATGTCGCTGACATCGTGTACGTGGATCCGGTGAACACCGGTTTCTCCCGTATCATCGGTGATGCGCGTCGCGACCAGTTCTTCGGGGTGAACGAGGACATTGCCTATCTCGCAAAGTGGCTGGACATGTTCGTGTCGCGCGTGGGTCGCTGGAGCTCGCCCAAGTACCTGATCGGCGAGAGCTATGGCACGACGCGCGTTTCAGGACTGGCGGCGCGCCTGCAGGGATCGCACTGGATGTACCTGAACGGCGTCATCCTGGTGTCGCCCACCGGGCTTGGCCTCTCGCGTGAGGGCCCGGTACGCGATGCGCTGTATCTTCCGTACTATGCGGCCACTGCGTGGTATCACCGCCAGCTGCCCGCCGACCTTCAGTCGCGCGACCTGGATGAGATTCTTCCGGAGGTGGAGGCATTCACCGTCAACGAGCTGGTGCCTGCACTCACGCTCGGCGGGTCGCTCCCCGCTGCGCGCCGCGACTCGCTCGTGAGGCGGTATGCACGCTACTCCGGGCTGTCGGAGTCGGTCGTGAGGCAGCACAACATGCGCATCTCCACCAGCTTCTTCTGGAAGGAGCTCCTGCGCGACGAGGGCTTCACCGTGGGCCGCCTGGACTCGCGCTATCGGGGGCTCGATCGCGAGGATGCGGGGCAGTCTCCCAACTTCGACCCGGCGCTGACATCGTGGAACCACTCGTTCGCGCCGGCCATCAACCACTACCTCCGCGAGGAGCTCGGGTTCAAGACCGACCTGCAGTACTGGCTGTTCGGCCCGGTGAATCCGTGGAATCGCCAGGGCGACCGCACGGGCCAGCAGCTGCAGCAGGCGCTCGCGGAGAATCCATACCTGCATGTCCTCACGCAGTCGGGCTATTTCGATGGCGGCACGGACTACTTCAACGCCAAGTATAACATGTGGGCGATGGACCCGTCAGGCAGGTTCCAGGATCGCCTGCAC
Source organism: uncultured Gemmatimonadaceae bacterium (assembly GCA_964415485.1). Taxonomy (GTDB): domain Bacteria; phylum Gemmatimonadota; class Gemmatimonadetes; order Gemmatimonadales; family Gemmatimonadaceae; genus JBBQHX01. The sequence continues at coordinate 8,957 of CAYQAO010000041.1, read as the reverse complement.
TTCAAGGGATATCGCTCGGGTCACATGATGTACCTGCGTGCCGAGGACCTGGCGACGTCCAACGACGACATTCGCGAGTTCATTCGGATGACGATTCCGGCGGAGGGAGCGCCGGCGCGGCGATAGGAGGGTGGCCGGCTTCGCTGGCAGCCAGCGAAGCCGGCCGATTCCACGTCACGCGCGCACCGCACTTCCGACATGCCATCTGGCGTGAGGGCCCGTAACGCTGAATGTTGCAGGAATGAACCGCAGGCGCGTACCCGCACGCTCGTCAGCAGGCTGGACCCTCCCTGCGCTGATACTCCTGGCGCTCCTGCTGCTGCTGTGCGCGCCGGCGGGGACACTGCAGTCACAGGCTCGGGAGCCCGATCCGCATCCTGACAGGCTGACGTCCGTCGCCAATCCTCGCGTGCAGCGGGGAAGCTGGGTTGCAGACCCGGCCGGACACCTGAGTCCGGAAACCGTCTCGCGCCTCGACGCAATGCTGGACGCGCTGAAGGACTCCACGGGAGTGGAGATCGCGGTGGTCGTGATTGATTCGCTGGAGCAGCTGTCGCCGATGGATGCGGCCCTCACGCTGCACCGGCGCTGGGGAGTGGGACAGCGCGAGCACGACAACGGGCTGGTGCTCCTGTGGTCGCCCGCCGAGCGTGAGGTGGCGGTGAGTGTCGGCTATGGGCTGGAGGGTGTGATTCCGGACGCGCGCGCCGGCAGGATCATTGACGGGAGCATCATCCCGGCGTTCCGCGACGGGGACTTCGACAGGGGCATCCTTGCGGGTACGCTGGCGCTCGCGGCGGCAGCGACGGAGGATCCCGCCAGCCGTACGAGACCCGATTCCGACGATGGCAGAGGCAGCGGCGTGATTGCCATCATGGCCGCGCTTGCCGGCCTTGGAGTCGCCGGGGGCGCGTCGCCCTGGCTCATACGGTCGCGTCGTCGGCGCAAGGTCCGGTCGTGTCCCAACGGGCACGGACCGATGCAGCGGCTGCCTGACGACATGGACGACGAGTTCCTCTCCGGCGGCGAGGCCACGGAGGAACGTCTCGGCAGCATTGACTATGACGTCTGGCGCTGCGAGCTGTGCGGCCACCACGAGGCGATTCCGTGGCCTGCGTTCTTCACCAGCTACTCGAAGTGCGGCAACTGCGGGCGCCGCACGCTGTCCGAGGAAAAGGCGGAGCTCAGGGCCGCCACCCACACGAGCACCGGCCTGCTGCAGGTGACGCGGAAGTGCGAGAACTGCGGCAAGGTTTCGAGAAGCACGCGAGAGATCCCGAAGCTCACGCACTCCTCGTCAGGCGGGTCGTCTTTCGGGGGCTCGTCCGGCGGCGGATCCTCCTTCGGAGGCGGCTCGGCAGGCGGCGGGGGCGCGTCGCGGAGTTACTAGGCGGCTCCACTGGCCGCGAAGTTGCCGCTTCCTCCGAGAATGGGTGCACATGCGCCATCACCGGCCCCTGCACTTGCACCCGACGCCAATCTCCATGGAGGTATGCAATGCTCGCGGACCGCGAATGGAAGGCGGACCTCAGTGGTCCACACAAGAGCCCCCTGTTCGCAGAGGAACAGGAGCAGCCGGAGCCCGAACGACCCACGACACCGCTGGAAGACGCCGAGCAGGACCTGGCGTCCCTGCAGGACCCGCCCCAGGCGGAGGGAGCGCGCGATCCGGGAGACGAGTTGTGACGCTGCCTCACTCGATAGACGCGAGCACCTTCGAAATGAACTCGTTGATCGCGTTGCCGCGCACCCAGCGCATGACGATCACGAGGTCATTCTCACGATCCACGTAAATGATGTTGTTCCCCGCGCCCCTGTGCGTGTACGCGGTGCGTGGCGCTCCGGGGATGGCGGTGCCGTCGGTGTTCAGGAAGAAGTTCATGAACCCGTAGTCCCTGTTCGCCGGGCCGGGCGTTTCAGCCATCTGCATCCACTCCATGGAGAGCAGCTGCCGATCGCCCCAGCGTCCCTGCCGCAGCGTCAGGTACCCGAAGCGGGCAAGGTCCATGGCGGATATGAACATGCCGCCACCCCAGTGCCCGCCGCCGCTCACGGACTGAATGCGCTTGCCGTCCATCTCCACCCAGGACGTCTCGTACCCATGCCAGCGCCACGTGGATGACGCGCCGATGGGGTCCATTATGCCCTCGCGCAGCACATCGGGCAGCGGACGCCTCACGACGTTGAGCGCGGCCCAGGCAAGCAGGTTCACCCTCACGTCGTTGTACTTGTAGACGGTGCCGGGCTCGTCACGCTCGCGGTTGAAGTGCTCCATCAGATTCTGCCCCGGCCGATCCACCCAGTCCGGCTTCCCCCAGAGGGTGCCTTGCCAGTCGCTCGTCTGGCGCAGCAGGTGGTCCCACGTGATCCGCCTGTTGTGCGGGGAGTCGAAGTCTCCTGTACGCACCTGCTCGCCCACTGGCCGATGCAGGTCGCCGATGTAGCCGCGGTCCCACAGGAGCCCCACGGTCGCCGAGAGGAAGCTCTTCGTCACCGAGAACGTCATCTCCACCGCATCGGTATCGCCCCACTCCGCCACCACATAGCCGTTCCGGATGACGAGACCGCTGACGTCGCCGCGGGTGGTGAACGGTCCAACGGCCTGATCCATGGGCTCGCGTGCCCAGGTGAGGTAGTGCGCCACGGCAAGGTCTCGGGGCGCAGGGTTCTCCGCCGTCCGGACGAACGCCACGGCCTCGGCCAGCCGGTCTTCGTTCATTCCAACCTGAGCGGGCGATCGCCGTTCCCAGCTGCCGCGCTCCGGGAAGTAGGTGCCCTGGCCCGAGAGCTGCGCCGGTGCGGCGAGAGCGAGGGCGAGGAGGATCGCCCGGAAGGAAGTTCGCATGTCGTGATCGGCTATTCGTCGCATTGCTATTCGGGGTCGCTCGCGTCGCCGTTGAACTCCTTGCCGGGCGCTTCCTGATCCATGCCCACGCGGCCCGCGGAAATCGTCGCTCTCGCGTAGCTCTCCGGCCGAATCGGCGAGCCGGACATTCCACGAAGCATCGCCAGCTGACCAACGTGCGTCAGTGCATCCGTGAGCGGCCCCTGGATGATCCGTTCCATCGAGCCGGGAAAGGGGTCGGGCACAGCGAGGAGCTCGTCCAGCTTCGCCAGGTTCCCGAAAAACCGGTCAACCTCGCGCCCCCAGTCGTCGCTGCCCTCGGCGGACCAGAAGTAGTCTCCACGGGCCAGCGAGATGCCCCAGGCCATGAGGTCGGCCATGTGCGCAACGATCTTCACCGGTAGGCGTGTGCTGCCGCCGAAGGACCTGACTGCGAAGTCCTGTGGTGCGTCGCGGAGCGCCTTGGCCGCCCGATATGCCAGGGTGGCCAAGGCGTGCCGGAGGATCAGCCGGGCGTCGTTGCTGGTGGGCAGGCTGTCGGTCATCGGGTTGGTGATCAGTGCAGCGGATAGCTGTAGCTGGCCGACTGCCGGGTCGCGCGGATGGTGGCGGCCTCAGGGCCGGCCTCCGACGGTACTTCGACGTACTTCACGTACTCCGTGTAGTAGGGCTGAAGGGATTCAGGCCTGGTGACGACATGCAACTCGTTGAGCACCATCATGCCCCGCAAAGCCTCCACGACCTCCATCTCGTCAGGCGCGATGGTCCTGAAGAGGGCCTGCATCACCTGCTCCAGCGAAGCCGAATCGGGAGCGCTTCGCATGCCGAGCAGCACGCACTCCAGGTCTTCTCCATCTTCGATGCAGGGGACGCGTTCGATAGCCGCAAACTCGTAGTTCATCAGTACGACGCTGCCAGGAATCAGCTGGAACGGCTCCTCGGCGGAGTATTCGTAGCTCATTCCCACCTCCCACTCGGCATCCACCCACGTGCCCACCATCAGGTTCCAGGACTCGGCAGCGGCTGCCGAGAGAGCCTCGATGGATGTTGCGCGCGCCAGCAGTTCCTGCACCTGCGGCGGCAGGCTATCCATCCCCTCGAAGAGGGAGGAGAAGAGAGAGTCCATCCGCGCCTTGAAGCCGGCAGGATCGCCGAGCTCCAGGAAGTCACCGGTCGGGCTTACGACGTACGATGGTATGAACGATCCGATACCGGCCAGCAGTCCTTCCATCTCCGGCGGCGTTGTGCCGTCAGTGGATACGGGAGCGAACGAGTCGATCTCCACGAGGCGGCCGCGTGGATGTTCCAGAACGTTCATGTGGTAGCGCGAGTTGATGATCACGCTGTCGCGCCTTTGCTGTGTCTGGTTAAGTCGCGACCACTCAGCCTCCACCACCACCCTGGTGCCTGCCGGCCAGTCGAACTTGAGATGCACCATGTCGGTGCTTTCCTGCGCTCGCGCGACGTCAGGGAGAAGAAGTGCTGCAGCTGCAAGTGACAGAAATACCGCTCGCATGGAGATGGGATTGAGGTGAGGAGGGCGTGGCAGTAGAGTCGCGTCAGCGGCGCCGGTAAACCACTTCGCCTTCTATCACGGTCATGTCAACGCGCACTTCAGGAATGCGCTCCGGGTCGGTTTCCAGCAGGTTGGACGACAGAACCACGAGGTCCGCGAAGCGCCCGTTCTCGAGCGTTCCCAGCTGGTCCTCGAGGAACGACGCGTATGCATTGGCACCCGTGTATGCGCGCAGGGCCTCCTCGAGACTGATCTTCTGTTCCGGAACCCAGCCGTCAGGATTCGCGTCGTCAATGGTTCTGCGGGTGACGGCGGCGTACACGCCGAGCAGCGGGTCGAGCGGCGCGACGGTCCAGTCGCTGCCGAACGTGAGGCGCGCGCCGGCGTCGAGCAGGCTCCTGAACGCATAGGTGGTCAGAATGCGATCGGGACCTATGCGCTTCGCGGCCCAGCGGCCGTCATCGATCGCATGGTAGGGCTGCATGGACGGGATCACGCCGCGCGCGGCCATCTGCGAGATCGCGTCTCTCGTCAGGTGCTGCGCGTGCTCGATCCGGAACCTGCGGTCACGGCTGCCGTTCTCGGATTCCGCTTCGGCGAAGACAGCGAGCAGCCAGTCATTGGCGCGGTCGCCGATGGCGTGCACGGTGACGTGCAGTCCTGAGGCGTCGGCGCCCTTCACCCATTCGCGGAGGGCCGTGGTGTCCGTCGTCAGCAGTCCGGCGGTTTCGGGCGCATCGTTGTAGGGCTCGTAGAACCATGCGGTGGTGGATCCGAGCGAGCCGTCCACGAAGCCCTTCAGGCCTCCCCACTTCAGCCTCGAATCGCCGCGGCCGTTCGCGGCCACGAAATCGCGCAGGCGTTCCCAGGTGCCGAGAGGCACGAAGGAATAGATGCGCAGCTGCAGGTCGCCTCGCTGCCGTGCGCGGCGGTAGGTCTCGAGGTGCGGCCATGCGCCCATGTCGTTGACGAGCGTCACCCCTAACGAGAGCGCGTGCTCCTGCGCCCGCGCGAAGGCTTCATCCAGTTCGGCTTCGGACTCGTCCGGTATCATTCGCGAAACGAGATCCATGGCATTGTCGCGCAGCATGCCGGTTGGCTGGCCGGTCCCGGGGTCGCGAATGATGGTGCCGCCGTCCGGGTCGGCGGTGCTTCGGGTGACCGAAGCCATCTGGAGCGCGACGGAATTTGCCAGTGCCATGTGGCCGTCCAGTCGGCTCACGAGCACCGGATTGTCGGGAGTGAGCGAGTCTATCCACTCGCGCCGCGGGAGCTCGCCGCCCCAGAGCTCGTGGTCCCAGTCGCCCCCGGTTATCCAGCGGCCTTCGGGAATGGAGCGGGCGAACTCGCCGATGCGCCTGGCGAACTCCTCGGGTGTGCCGGCATCGCGAAGGTCCACGCTGGCCAGCTGGAATCCGCCCCCCATGAAGTGCGTATGGTTGTCCACGAAGCCCGGCATGACCATGCGTCCGGACAACTCCACGTGCTCGGTGCCGGTGCCGATGTACTCCCGCGCACCGTCGTCCGAGCCGGTGTACACCACGCGGCCGTCGCGCACTGCAATGGCGGACGTCGTCTGTGCGCCGTCAGCGCCGGTCCACACCACGCCGCCGGTGAGGACGAGGTCGGCGGGAGACGAGCCTCCGGAGCAGGCGACCAGGGCGGCGAGAGCGGCAATCAGCAACGGGGAAATGCGCATGGAGGTGGCGGTGCGGTTGGTGAGCGGAACGCGAGCGGACGCCTGGGCAGCGTGCGGCGCCGGATGCTGCCCGGTGCGAGCCCTTACGAGTGGCTGTGCAACCTTGTGGGTTGCGGCGCCGACAGCATAACATCTGGCTGATGCCGGCAGAGCGCTACCCTTGCGGGGTCGGCGGAAGACATCAGGGAGCAGTTCGGACCGGTACTTGCCGTGCAGGTAGCGCTCACACGCCCGTCTGCGTGTGCGTGAGTTAGCGCGCTTCGATGGAGTGCGCTCGAGTTGCATGGAGATGTGATGTGAACTGTCCCGCGCTTCGTGCGAGGGGCGACGTGGCGGCATGCGTGGACCGGCGAGCCAGGTGGCGCCGGTCCGGCCAATTCCAACAACGACGCGGGAGTCGGACGATGAACATCAGTGACCTGCTGGCGCAGTCGGGCGGACTGCAGTCCATGGCGCGCGAGCTTGGCATAAGCGAGAGCCAGGCGTCCGCCGGTGCTGCGGCGCTAATTCCTGCGATCCTGGGCGGGTTCCGGAAGGAGGCGTCTGCGCAGCCGAACGGGCTCGAAGGTCTGGCCGGTATTCTAGGCAACCTGGGCGGGGCGTCACTTGCCGACGACGTGTTGGCGCCGGAGCCTACGCATGTAGATCGGGGGAATGCGGTGCTGGGGCAGATCTTCGGGTCGAAGGACGTGAGTCGTGCGGTGGCGGCCGATGCGTCCTCGAAGTCCGGGCTGGATCCGGCGGTGCTGAAGAAGATGCTGCCGATGGTAGCGATGCTCGTGGCTGGCTACATGGCGCGTCAGAGGTCCGGCGGGACCGCGTCAGGCGCCGAGACGTCGCAGTCCGGCGGCGGGCTTGGCGGGCTGGGAGGCATGATCGGCGGAATGCTGGGCGGCAAGTCGTCAGGCGGTGGACTGGGAGGGCTGGCGTCCATGCTCGATGCAGACGGGGACGGCAACCCGCTGGACGACATTATGCGAATGATGGGGAAGGGCAGGTCCTGAAGCAGAGGCGTAGAGAATCGCAGCGACCCGGGGCCGGTTCACGGCGTGCTTCCGGCACCGGGCAACCTTCAACCGTTGCCGGGAGGCTTGCATGAACCGTGGATTTGTCCGATTTGCACGTGGAGTAGCCGGTGTCCCGATGCTCGCCCTGGCTGGAGCATTCATGGCGTGCAGTTCTGCCTCCGGGCCGGAAGTGAAGGTTCCGAACGGTGCTGTGTCCCTCGAGGTGCGGTCGTTCGAGGATGCGGGGATCCCGACGTTCATCTCCGCGTACGGTTATCCCGACAGGGAGCGGATCGTGATACGCACCGCCGCTGCGTGGGAGGAGGCGTGGAACCGCCTGACGTCGAACATTTATCCGAAGCCTCCCGTACCGGAGGTGTCCTTCGACTCGGAAATGGTGATTCTCGCCACGATGGGTGCACACCCGACTGGCGGGAACTCCATCGCGGTGGAGGAGGTCGCCGAGGATGAGGGAACGGTGTATGTGCTGGTGCACGAGACGCTCCCCGGAGCGAACTGCATCACGACCCAGGCCGTAACGGCACCGGCGACACCCGTCAGGGTGCCTCGGCGGGACGGCCCCGTCGTATTCCTGGAGCGCAGGACCACCACGGACTGTCGGGGCTGAGCCGGCGCCGCGCTGCTGCAGACCGCAGCAGCGCGGCGACGACTATTCCTCGTCGCCCAGGCTTCGGCCGGTCATCAGGTAGCCGCCTACATAATCCATGACTGCATCGTCAAGCTGCGTGAACGGGCCCGTGTATCCCGTCTCGCGCAGCTTGCTAACGTCCGCCCGCGTATGGTACTGGTACTTGCCGCGGATTTCCTCGGGCATGTCCACGAACTCGATGCTTTCCCTGCGCCGCATGGCCTTGAACACCGGCCTCACGAGCTCCAGCCAGGTGTTCGCCTGGCCGCTCCCGATGTTGTAGAGGCCCGTCCAGCCGCCTGACGCGAGATGCAGGGTCATCTCCACCGCATCCTTCACGTACACGAAGTCGCGCTGCTGCTCGCCGTCGGCGTACTCAGGGTTGTAGCTCCGGAACAGGCGCACCTTGCCCTCGGACTGAACCTGTCCGAAGGCCTTGTGCACCATGGAGCGCATGTCGCCCTTGTGGGCCTCGTTGGGGCCGAAGACGTTGAAGAACTTGAGGCCCGTGATCTCGTTAAGCACCCCCTCGCGCCTCGCCCACAGGTCGAAGAGCTGCTTTGAGTAGCCATACATGTTCAGCGGACGCAGCCGCTCGATGTCAGCCTCGTCGTCCTTCATGCCGGCGCTGCCGTCCCCGTAGGTTGCCGCAGACGACGCGTACACGAACTCGGTGCCGTGATCCAGCGCCCAGATGCACAGCGCCCGGGTGTACTCGTAGTTGTTCCGGATCAGGTAGCTCGCATCGCGCTCGGTGGTGCTGGAGCAGGCGCCCATGTGCAACACGAGATCGAACTCGCCGAGGGCTCCCTCGTCCAGTGCCTGCAGCAGGTCGTCAGCCTCCACATACTCCTCGAAGCGCAGCGGCACGAGATTCCGCCACTTCTCGCTGGTGCCGAGCAGGTCGCTGACCACAATCCTGTCGTTGCCCCGCCGATTGAGCGCCCACACGAGTGCGGAGCCAATGAAGCCGGCACCACCGGTCACGAGTACGCGTGCGGATGAGAGGTCGAGGGGCATGAGGGACTGCTTTCGCTGAGGAGTGCGCCGCCGCATGGCGGCGGCGCGTGTTCGGTCGGGGCCTGGGAGGAACTGCTGCTTCCAGGCGCCGGCTATCGCCGCCGGCGCTTGCCGGAACTGTCATCCCGCGCGAGGCGTCGGGATCTGCTCACTCTGAAGCTAAGCCGGCCACCACAAGTTGAAAGTAGATCCCGACACTCGCTGCGCTCGTGCGGGATGAC
>CAYQAO010000040.1:0-25570 GCA_964415485.1 uncultured Gemmatimonadaceae bacterium | reverse complement strand
AGATCCCGACGCTTCGCGCGGGATGACAATGTGGTGACGCGCTGGATGACAGGGGAGGGTGATGCCAGAACGGGAGGCAGTTCCTCTCCCCCGAGTCCCTGTCCTTCTCCGGCCCCCGGTTGCATAATGGAACCGTTCGGGCGCCGTCAGGCGGGGCCCGAACGCCACGCTCAACACCGGGGGTAGCATGCGGAACCATGTGTCGCTGTCCGGCCTGCTCGTCGCGCTGGCACTCTCTGCCTGTGCCAGCGGCAGTCACGTCATCCGTGATACCGAGAGCACACGCGCCCCCACCATCATCACCGACGGGTCCGGCAACACCGAACAGATCGAGACCCAGAGGTCGCTGATGACGCAGTCGGTCGTGCTCGACATGCCCATCGAGACGGCCTATCGGCGCCTGCTGGCTACCTACGACGTGCTGGGACTGGAGGCCAACACCGTTTCCGAGCGCGATCGCCTGGTGGGCACGCGCAACCTCATCCTCCGCCGCCGTCTCGGGAACCGCCGCCTCTCCGCACTGCTCAACTGCGGCTCGAGCATGACAGGACCCAATGCGGACCAGTACGAGGTGACCCTGAACATCGTCACGCAACTGCGAGCGAGCGGCACGGCGGCCACGCAGCTGAGCACGCGAATTGACGCCACCGCTCGCCCCATGGGCGTAGCCAGTTCGCCCGTGTATTGCAGCTCGACGGGCCGCCTCGAAACGGAGATTGCGGAGTCCGTGGAAGGGACGAGCCGGGAGTGACGAGCTCTCGCACCGCCGGAACGTCTCGATAGGTCGGGCACGGGCCACGGCGGGCTTCGTCCCGCGGGATTCGCGGCTTGCCAGGAACTCACGGTTGCGGAGCTGGCTCTCGTGCCCTAGTTTTTCCCCTGAAACATTCAGGGGACACTCCTGCCCATGCCCGCCGACCTCGAACTGCTCCAGGGTACCCTCGACATACTCGTGCTCAAGACCCTCACCTGGGGGCCGAGACACGGGTACGCGGTGGCCCGCTGGATCGCCGAAACGTCCGACGACGCCCTCCAGGTAGAGGAAGGGGCGCTCTACCATGCCCTGCACCGCCTGGAACGACGCGGATGGCTGGCGAGCGAGTGGGGCATGTCCGAGAACAACCGGCGGGCCAGGTACTACCGGCTCACCGAAGAGGGACGCAGGCAACTTGCAGTCAAGTCCGCACTGTGGCAGCGGTACTCCACTGCGGTAGACCGCATACTGCAAACTGCCTGACACTTCTCCACGAACGCGCGGGAGCCCGAGCATCCGATGCCGCTGCCTGACGAGAAGCTTCCCTCCGGCGTTCGGCGCGCGTTCCACCTGCCGTTCACCTCCCGCCGCCGCGCGCGCCAGGAGCTGGATGAAGAGCTCGCCTTCCACTTCGACATGGCCGTGAGCGAGCTGGAGGCGGCGGGCACCCCGCCTCACGAGGCACGACGGCTCGCACGCGAACGCTTCGGGGACTTCGACGAATGGCACGCAAGACTCATGAATGAAGACCACAGGCGCAACCGTCGCGTGAGGCGACGCGACCGGTGGGAGGCGCTCTCCGCCGAAGCACTCCGCCTCGTTCGCAGCCTCGCGAGCGCGCCGGTGTTCACCATCGGCGTCGTGCTCACGCTCGCCATCGGCATCGGTGCCAACGCCACGATGTTCGGCATAGTGGACCGGCTGCTGCTGCGCGCGCCCGAGGGCGTGGCAGATGCGGACAACGTGCGACGTGTCTGGGTTCGGCTGCACAGCCAGGGAGAGGTTCACAACAACGAGTACCTGAGCTATCCGCTGTACAGGGACATCCGTGACCAGGTACCGGCATTCCAGAGTGTCGGCGCATGGTCGCTGCGCGAGGTGGTGAGCGGAACGGGCACGGATGTCACCGCCCTCCGTGCCGGCCTGGTCACCGGCGACTACTTCAACACGCTCGGCACGCAGCCCGCCCTGGGACGCCTCTTCGTTTACGAGGAGGGCGAGATCGGCACTCCGGCGGACGTCGTCGTCCTGTCGCACGGCCTGTGGCAGCTGCAGTACGGCGGCCGGAAGGATGTGATAGGTGAGACGATCACCATCGGAGGCCGGCCCATGACGATCATCGGGGTGCTCCCGGAAGGCGTCGGCAGCCTTACGCTCGGCAAGGTGGATGTCTGGGTACCCATGTCCAGCATGTCGGTCGCGGGCATGCCGGGCGACCCGTCCCGGCAGCGAAACTGGACCTGGCTTCGCGTCGTGGGGCGACTGGCTCCAGGTGCCACTGACGCCGACCTGAGCGAGCAGCTGACGCTCGTGATGGTGCATAACGAGCGAGAGCGCGGGAGGGATGACGAGGCGCTGGCCCGGCTGCAGGTGAGGGGAAGCGGCTGGGGGATTCAGGCCGCGGCGGGACCCGAACGCTCCACGTCCGTGTCCGTGGCGAAATGGCTGGCAGGCATGTCCGTGGTGCTTCTGCTCATCGCCTGCGCCAATGTGGCCAACCTGATGCTCGTCAGGGCAATGAGGCGCGAACGCGAGACGGCGGTTCGCGTCGCACTGGGCGTGAGTCCACGGCGCCTTGCCGTGCACGCAGTGGCGGAATCGGCACTGGTGGCGCTGCTCGGCGGTGGTGTGGCCCTGCTGCTGGCGAGGTGGGCCGGTTCGCTCGTTCGCACCATGCTGCTTCCCGAGATGCAGTGGCCTGACAGGGTAATGGACGCGAGGGTGGCCGCGATCACCACCGGCGCGATCGTGGTAACCACGCTGCTGGCCGGTCTCGCTCCCGCACTCCGCGCGGTGCGAGTGGACGTGCTCCCTTCCCTGCAGGGTGGCCAGCGAGGAGGCACGCTGAGGCCGTCGCGCATGCGTTCGGCGCTTCTCGTATCTCAGGCGGCGCTCTGCGTCCTTCTGCTGGTCGGCGCGGGGCTGTTCCTGAGGAGCCTCCACTCGGCTACCGGACTAGACCTTGGCTACCGGCCCGGCCCCGTGGCAGTGGTGTCGCTGTCGCTGCACCGCTCGGGAGTCGATCGCGAGGAGCAGCCGCTGGTAGTGGAGCGGGCTCGTGAGGCACTCGAGCGCGTGCCTGGCGTGGTATCCGTGGCGCGCACCAACTCCGTTCCCCACTGGAGTTCCACGACCTTCGGAATCTCCGTGCCCGGGCTGGACTCCATCCCGATGGACCGCGGGTATCCGTACTTCCATTCCGTGTCGCCGGAGTACTTCTCCACCATGGGCGTGAGCCTGGTGCGGGGCCGCCTGTTCACGGCCTCGGACGCCAGCGCGCAGGTCGCCCTGGTGAACGAGACCGCGGCGCGCATGCTCTGGCCTGGCGAGGACGCCCTCGGACACTGTGTGCGGATCGGGACGGCGGACTCGGTCCCCTGCCTCACGGTGGTCGGCATCGTGGGCGACATGCGGTGGAACGGCGTGAGCGAGCACGCTCCGATGCAGATCTACGCTCCGCAGGAGAACGCTGCCGACACACCGCTGTACCTGCTCGTGCGCCTCGCGCAGGAACCTCACGACGGCCCCGGCGCAATCGAGTTCGCGCTGCGCGAGGCCGCCATGAGCGTGGATTCCCGGCTCGACTGGGCGGGCGTGGAGACACTCACCGGGATAGTCGCGCCTGATTACCGATCGTGGCGACTTGGAGCCACGATGTTCACCGCCTTCGGCTTGCTGGCGCTGCTGCTCGCGTCCATCGGCCTGTACTCGGTGATCAGCTACATGGTGGCGCAGCGCACCCACGAGATGGGGGTGCGGCTGGCGCTCGGTGCCTCACGAGGCCGCGTTGCGCGCATGGTGGTGCGCCAGGGCGTGGCGCTGGTGGGCGTTGGGGCCGCGCTCGGGGTGGTGGTGGCGCTGGCGGCGTCAGGCAGGCTCGAGTCGCTGCTGTTCGACGTGCCGCCAAGGGATCCGGTGGTCCTGGGGATCGCTGCCGGAACGCTTCTCTTGGTCGCGGCAGTGGCGTGTGCCATACCCGCCGTGAAGGCCGCGAGGGTGAATCCCGTTGAGGCGCTGAAGGACTGAGCCGCTGGAGCGGCGAGCGTGCTGGAGGGGCGGGATTCCGATTCCCGCCCCCAGGGTCTCATCAGATCCAGCTAAGCCGCTGCTGCCGCATGATGGCCTCGCGAGCGCGTTGCAGCTCGCGTTGACCATCCATTGCTTCACGAGCGCGCTGCAACTCGCTGCTGCGAAGCTGCATGGCATTGCGGGCTCGCTCCAGCTCGGCACGATCTACCTGTATCGAACGGCGCGCCGCATCCATCGAAGTTGAGCTTCTGCGCGCCTCCTCGAGTGCCTGTCGCATGTGCTGCATGGCCTCCCGCATCTGCTCCTCGATCTGCCCGCGCATCTCGGGATCGATCTCGATGATCACCTCCCGCTCGCCGTCGCCGTCGAAGCGGAAAACGCGCACGCCGCTGTCCGAGCGGATACGGAACTCGCCGCGCGGGGACACCATCCCTTCCATGCGAGGGAACGTCATGGCCTCCGGAGACCACATGCGCACGCTCGCGGGCGCCGCTGGCGCGCGGAACATCTGCCACCCTCCGCCCTGCACCTCGCTGGCCGGTACCGGGGTCACGCGAACGGTTCGCACCTGCCCGGCGCGCCACACGCGAACTTCCACCGGCTCGCCGACCTTCGCATTCTCCATCGCCCGGTCTATGGCGCCTGCCTTCAGCTGCGCCACATAGCGGTCGCCCGCATCCACGGGACGCACCCGGAGATCCACCCCGTTGATGCTTTCGATGCGATCGCCCTCGTAGATGCCCGCGCGCTCCGCCGGTCCGTCAGGCGCAACGCTCGCAACGAACGCGCCGAGCGTGTCGCGTGCGGTGCCTGACGCCTGCAGGCTCATGCCGAGTGCCGGCCTGTCGTTCCTGCCGACCATGAGCCAGCGTCCGGAAGCCGAATCACCGCTGAAGCGCGCCCTGGCCAGCTCCGCGCCGCTAACGACGTTGAGTCGCACGTCGCGCTCGTTGCCGTCGCGTCTCACGCGCAGCGTGACCTCGTCTCCCGGTGACAGCTCGCCGATCGCTCGCGAGATGCGGCGGGTCGCCAGGCTGCGCTGGGCCTCGTCGGCCGCCTCGCTGCGCGTGAGGCGGATGTCCTGCCCGTTGACGGCGACTATCCGATCGCCTGCCCTGAGCCCGGCACGGTCGGCAGGCCCTCCTTCGGTGACCTCTTCAATACGCACACCGGCGGTGTCGGCCTCGCTCCCACCGGCCAGCGTCACGCCGATGACGGCTCGCCGGGCGACGGTGGACGAGAGCTCCAGGGCTCGCGCGAGCGGCGCTACTCGCACGCGCACCGAGTCGCGCGGGCGTTCGCGTTCACGGGGCTGCTGCTGTGCAGCAAGGGCGCCGGACAGCCCGGGCACCACGAGCACCGCAGCCGCCGTGGCCAGCAGGATACGTCGAATGTTCATGATCTCCTCGATTGTCGGATGTCTCCGATCAATGGGACACGAGGAGTGGTGGGAAGGTTGCCTGAACGGCAGGGAACAGGGAAAAGGGACCAGGGACTAGTGAACTGCCTCGCCGCCTGTCATCCCGCGCTTCGTTCCCCTGTCATCCCGCGCGAAGCGTCGGGATCTGCTCACCCTGCGCCTCCAGCATGTCATCCCGCGCGAAGCGTCGGGATCTGCTCACCCTGCGCCGATGCCGGCCACTACGCCGTGAAAGCAGATCCCGACACTCGCTTCGCTCGTGCGGGATGACAGATAGGGGAGAGCGAGCGCGGGATGACAGTCCTGGAGCGAGCGCGGGACGACGGCCGGCGGCGGCGCACACCTCGACCGTCAGAAAGCGACACCGCCTACACCACCAGGTTCAACAGCCTCCCCTTCACGAAGATCACCTTCCGCGGCTCCCCGGTCACGAACTTCGCCACGCCCTCCTCCGCCAGGGCCGCCGCGAGCGCGTCGTCCTGCGTCACATCCACGGGCACCTGGATCGTCCCGCGGAGCTTGCCGCCCACCTGCACGGCCAGCGTCACCAGGTCGTCCTTCGCCAGCTCCGGATCGAACTCCGGCCAGCCGGCATCGAACACGCTGCCCTCGCCACCAAAGCGCTCCCACAGCTCCTCGGCCAGGTGCGGCGCGAATGGAGACACCAGCGTCACCAGCGGCTCCACCTCGGCGCGGTGCGGCGTGCGGTCACCCGCGCGCAACACGTTCATGTACTCCATCATCGCCGCGATGGCCGTGTTGTAATGCAGCTTCGGGATGTCCTCGCCAACCTTGCGGATGGTCTGGTGCAACTTGCGCAACACCGTGGCGTCGGGCTCGCCCTCCGTGGTGGCAAGCTGCGCAGCCGTCCACAGGCGCTCCAGGAACCGCCTCACGCCGCTGATGCCCTGGTCGCGGAAGTCGCCGCCCTGTTCGTACGGGCCCAGGAACATGAGGAACGTGCGGAACGCGTCCACGCCCCAGCGATCCATGAACTCGTCAGGGTTCACTACGTTGCCGCGGCTCTTGGACATCTTCGCGCCTTCGCGGATGATCAGCCCGTGAGCACGGAATCGCGTGAACGGCTCCTCGAAGTCCAGGTGCCCCGCGTCGTGCAGCACCATGGTGATGAAGCGCGAGTACAGCAGGTGCAGCACCGCGTGCTCGTTGCCGCCGATGTAGCTGTCCACCGGCAGCCACTTCTTCGTCAGCTCGGGGTCGAACGGCACGTCGTGCCGGTCCGCGCTCGGGTAGCGCAGGAAATACCACGCACTGTCCAGGAACGTGTCGGACACGTCCGTCTCCCGCCGAGCCCTGCCGCCGCACGAGGGGCAGTCCGTGAAGTACCACTGCTCGTGGCGCGCCAGCGGCGAGATGCCGGTGTCGTCGGGCCTGAAGTCCTCCACGTCAGGCAGCAGCACGGGCAGCTGGTCCTCCGGCACCGGAACCGTGCCGCACGAATCGCAGTACACGATGGGGATCGGAGGGCCCCAGTAGCGCTGCCTGGAGATGCACCAGTCGTGCAGGCGATAGTTCACCTGCGCGTCCGCCGCCCCCTTCGAGTGCAGCCACTCGGTGATGCGCTCGATTCCCTCGTCCACGCCCAGGCCGTCGAACTGCGCGGAGTTCACCAGCACGCCCTCGCCGGCATACGCCTCGGCTAGCGGAGTCTGCGCGTCCTCGCCCTCGGCCGCCACCACGCGGACTATCGGGAGAGAGAACTCGGTCGCGAATTCGAAGTCGCGCTCGTCGTGACCGGGCACCGCCATGATGGCGCCGGTGCCGTATTCCATCAGCACGTAGTCGGCGACCCAGATCGGGATGTTCTGTCCGGTCGCCGGATTCACTGCGTGCCCGCCGGTGAAGACTCCCGTCTTCTCCTTCGTCACCTTACGCGACACCAGGTCCTGGTGGCGAGTGCGCTCGCGGTAGGCCTCCACCGCCTCACGCTGATCCGGCGTGGTAACCTGCTCCACCAGCGGATGCTCGGGCGCCAGCACCAGGTACGTGGCGCCGAAGATCGTGTCGGGGCGCGTGGTAAAGACCTCGACGTGGTCGCCGGACGCCGCATCATCGCCATCGGTTCCGGCGCCTGACGCCGATCCGGGCGCAACAGCAAACCGCACACGCGCACCCGTGGAGCGCCCGATCCAGTTCCTCTGCGCCGTCTTCGTGGTCTCCGACCAGTCCAGCCAGTCCAGGTTGTCCAGCAAACGCCCGGCGTAGTCGGTGATTCGGAAGAACCACTGCTCCAGCATGCGCTGCTCCACCTCGGCACCGCAGCGCTCGCACTTGCCCGCTATCACCTGCTCGTTCGCGAGCACCGTCTTGTCCACCGGGCACCAATTCACCGCCGCGCGCTTCTTGTAGGCCAGCCCGCGTTTGTACAGTTGCAGGAAAACCCACTGGGTCCAGCGATAGTACTTCGGGTCGGTGGTGTCCACCTCGTAGCGCCAATCCACCATCAGCCCGCCGCGCTCCAGCTGACGCCGGAAGTTCGCGACGTTCTTCGGGATGAGCCGCATGGGGTGCTCACCCACCTTCAGCGCGTAGTTCTCGGAGTGGATTCCGAACGCGTCGTAGCCCAGCGGCTCGAACACGGTGTGCCCCTGAAGCCGCTGGAATCGTCCATATATGTCGTTGCCAGTGAACGCAAAGAGGTTCCCCACGTGCAGCCCCTCGGCTGACGGGTAGGGGAACATCATCAGCGCGTAGAACGGGCGCTCGCCACCCTGGAGATCGGTGGAATTCGTGCCCCGGTCACGCCAGCGCTGCTGCCACTTCTGCTCTATGGCGGAAGGCTCGTAGGCCTCGGCGCCTGCGGACTGGTTGGTACTGGACGCGGTCATTAGCTGGACGAACTGCGGAACACGCCACGGAACCTCTGCCAGATGGGCAGCGGCCGGGGCGCAAGGGGAGACGTGTGAATGAGTTCGATGAAATCTACCCGCACCGATGATGCGCTCCAACCCGCTTCCGGTGCTCGTGAAGCGGCGGGCAATCGAGGTGCGGCGCAGGCATCGCAGTCGCGATCGTCGCAGTCACGGCGCGCGGAGCGAGCCGCCATGACCCTGCTTCCGCGGCTTGCGGGCTGGTTCGGGGCGGCGGCGGTAGCCACGAGTCTCCTCGCAGTGATCCTGTGGTGGGAGGCCGCCCAGAGCGGCTTCCTCGGCACCGTGCCCCTCGGTCCGCTGATGCTCGGTCTGGCGATCGGCTTCGGAGTGGGAGCGCTGATCCTGCGTTTCGCGATCGCACCATCAATCGAGCGCCCGGCCGCGGAGATTGCAGCCGTGGCGGAGGCCGTGGCGGCGGGGAACCTCACCGTGCAGGCGCTTGACGAGCGCGGTGGCGGACACCTGCCCAGGCTGCGACGCGCGGTGGCCCGAATGGTCGGTTCCCTGCGACGCCTTGCAGGCGCAATACGCGGAGCCTCTCACGAGACGGCCGCGCTCGCGGAACAGATCACGGCCAGCGCCGAGCACATGGCAGGACGCGCACAGCAGATGGCGCGTACATCATCCTCGCTCACCGAGCGAGTACACGACATGTCACGCGTCGTGGAGGAAACCGCAGATGACGCGCGCAGGCTGGACGAGATCGCCAGCGACCTGTCCACGGGTGCCCGTGCGGGCGCCGCACGGAATCGTGAACTGCGAGCCCTGGCAGCCGAGAACCGCGATCGCCTGGATGCCGGTGCCGGTGCCCTCACGAGGCTGGAGGGCGAGGTACACCAAACTGCACAGGCCGTGGAGGCGCTCGTGGAGGCGTCCGAGGAGATTCGCGCGTTCGTGACGCTGGTGCAGAAGATGGCGAGGCAGAGTCGTCTTCTCTCGCTGAACGCAGCGATGGAGGCCGCGCGCGCGGGCGAGCATGGCGACGGCTTCGCGGTGGTTGCCGCCGAGGTGAGGCGCCTGGCGACGATGTCGAACGAGGCCGCCACGCGCACTGAGGAGACGGTGGCCGCCGTGCTGGAGCGTCTGGAGGTATCACGCGCCAACACCGAGCGCGCCGTGGGTACGGTGGACGAGGTGCTCGGAGCCACGAGCCTCGCTCGCGAGTCGTTTGCGCGAGTCGAGCAGGCCGTGGAGGAGGCGGACGAGCTCATGAGCGCGGTGGAGGAGGCGTCGGTGGCCACCACCACGCTGGCCGGCGGAATGTCGTCGCGCCTGGCGGAGCTGTCGTCAGGCACGCGGGAGCTAGTGGCCGCGATGCGCGAGATGGCGACGGCGAGCGAGGAGCAGAGCGCCAGTACGCAGGAAGTGGCGGCGGCGGCGGGCACGCTCACCCGTTCGGCCGAGCACCTGGCGTCGCTGGTGAACACCTTCCAGCTGGACGGCGCCCAGGGCGAAGGCGGCAAGCCCCAGGCGCCGGCGCGTCAGGCAGTGAGGAAGGCAGCGGCTCAGTCCATCGCCACCCAGCCGGCCCTCTCGCCTGCCACCCTGACGAACGCATAGCCACCGAACCTGCCGAGCACCTCCAGGGGCTCGTCAGGCGCGGTGGCGACCGCCGGTGCCAGCGGGGCGGGCTCCGACAGCACCGGCGTGCCGTCGTCGAAACGCTCCGCCGCCAGCGCCCGGTCCATACCCTCCAGTACGCGCGGCGGCACGAAGCCCGTGCTCCCGTCCGGCAGCCTCACGCGCAACAGGTTCGTCGAGGCGCCCAGTACCAGAAGCGGAGTTCCTCCATCCAGGCTGCGGCGCGGAGCCGGCACTCTGCTCGGGTCCTGATATACCTCGGCGCCGGCGCGAGTGCGCACCCAGCTGCCCAGTCGCACGCTCGAGATCACGGGGCGCTCCATTTGCTGGCCCTCGCGCACGAAGGGCAGCGGATCCACCGCACCCTCGCCGCGCACGTAGATGCCGAAGTGCAGGTGCGGCGGCGTGGTGCGCGCATTACCGGAGTTGCCAACGAAACCCAGAGTATCGCCAATGCGAACGCGCTGCCCGCGCTCCACTACCTGCGTGTCCAGGTGCGCGTAGTACAGCGACTGGTCCGCCGCCTCGTCGCGCAGCCACACCACTATGCCGCCCAGGTTGTTGGGGCGCGTGGACCTGATCACCCCATTCACCGCAGCGAGCACCGGCGTGCCGCGCGGAGCGAAGATGTCCACCCCTTCGTGCGTGCGACGCCCACCGTCCCGTCCCGCGCCCCAGAAGCTCTGGATTGCCCGAGTGTCACGATCCTGGACCGGAAATGCCAGCGAGGGTCCGCGTTCGATGGTCACGGTGACGCTTCCGGTGCGCAGCAGCTCCGGTTGCACGCGCAGCACGAAGCGCGCATCGGAACGCGCGTCGTGCACGAACCCCATGGCCAGGCTGTCTGCCCACGCGCGACGCTCCGGAGTGTCGGTGGAATCCTCGGGCATCTCGTACAGGTCCGCGAACACGGCAAAGGTGGACGTGTCCTCCCTTGCCAGCGTTATGCGGATCCGCTCGCCGCGCCTGGCGGTGAAGCTCCAGCTTCCCGCCGACGCCTCGGATTGCGTGAAGTACGCGCGCTCACGATACGGCAGCGAGACTGGCACGGGCGACTCCAGAGCTGCATCTGCCGCAGCAAGCCAGTCGCGTCCCATCGCCGTCTCCATCAGCCCCGCATCCTCCAGCACGCGCGCGTAGCGCTCGTGTGGAGTTGCCGGGGTTGCCCGGAACTGTTCCGCGATTCGCTCCGCTTCGCCGCAGGCGGCGAGAAGCAGCATGCAGGTGAGAAGTGCTATGCGCATGCGGTAGATTGAAGTCCGTAGGTCCTGCTCGGCAACTGAACTCGGCTCCTGCAACTCGTTCCCGAACTCGTCATGTCCATCATCGGCGACACACTTCGCGCATCCCCCTTCCTGGCCGACTTTCCCGACGCCTACTACTGGCGGCTGTCGCGCGCCATGCGACCGGAGAGTTTCGACACCGACGCCATCCTCTTCAGGGAAGGAGATCCGCGCAAGCTCTTTGCGATCATAACTGCGGGAACGGTCGCGATAGAGAAGCACAGGGATGGTCGTCCGGTGCGCCTTCGCACCTTCGGCCCGGGAGAGGCCCTCGGCGAGGGACTTCTCCTGGATGACGACAGGCACGGCACCACCGGTCGCGCCCTGGAGCCCACCGAGGCACTCGTGCTCGAGCGCCCGGAGCTCGACTCCCTCATCAAGGACTTCCCACAGCTCTACGCGGCACTGGTTGCGCGGGCTGCCCGGGCCATCTCCCAGCGTCTGCGCAATGTGGACGCCACCGTCTCCGGCCGGGGCCAGACTGTGGCGCTCGGCGGCATGCGAACCCGCAAGGAGCATGACCTCCTGGGCGAGCGCGAGCTTCCGGACGACGCGCTCTACGGAGTGCAGACGCTCCGCGCTCTCGAGAACTTTCCGATTACCGGAGTAGCGTTGCGCGAGTTCCCCGTTCTCGTGGAGGCGCTCGCAGCCGTGAAGGAGGCAGCGGCTCTCGCCAACCGCGAACTCGGCCTTCTGGACGACGAAACGGCAGATGCGATAGTCCGGGCTGCTCGAGAGATCCGGACGGGTCGGCACCACGAGCACTTCCTGGTGGACATGATTCAGGGCGGCGCCGGCACTTCGACGAACATGAACGCGAACGAGGTGATCGCCAATCGCGCGCTGGAGCTGCAGGGCCGGCACCGCGGCGAGTACCAGTACGTTCACCCCAACAATCACGTGAACCTCAGCCAGTCCACCAACGACGTGTATCCCACGTCGCTGAAGATCGCGCTGCACCGTTCGCTCGAAGACCTCCGTGGGTCGCTGGCCGAGCTGGCGGAGGCTTTCCGTGCGAAGGGGAAGGAGTTCTCCGGCATGATCAAGATGGGCCGCACGCAGCTTCAGGACGCCGTGCCCATGACACTCGGCCAGGAGTTCTCCGCGTTCGGCACGACGCTTGGCGAGGACGTGGAACGCCTGGCTGAGGCGCAGGCGCTCATCTGCGAGATCAACATGGGTGCGACGGCGATCGGCACCGGGATCAATGCGCCCCCGGGCTACGCGGAGCTCGTGAGGCGCAACCTGAGCGAGATAACGGGGCTGAACCTGATCACTGCCCCCGACCTGGTGGAGGCGACGTCGGACACTGGCGCGTTCGTGCAGCTGTCGGGTGTGCTGAAGCGGTGCGCCGTGAAGCTCTCGAAGATCTGCAACGACCTCAGGCTGCTCTCGTCAGGCCCCCGGGCCGGGCTGGGCGAGATAAACCTCCCGCCCATGCAGCCCGGCTCCTCGATCATGCCCGGCAAGGTGAACCCGGTCATCCCCGAAGTGGTGAGCCAGGTGTGCTTCGACATCATCGGAGGCGACGTGACCGTGACGCTCGCCGCGGAAGCGGGGCAGCTGCAGCTGAACGTATTCGAGCCGATCATCGCGTTCCGACTGCTGCGGAGCGTGGATTCGCTCAATCGCAGCTGCCAGGTACTCCGCACGCGCTGCGTGGAGGGAATTACCGCGAACCCCGATCGCATGAGGTGGTTCGTGGAGAACTCCATCGGGGTGGTGACCGCCCTGGTACCGATCATCGGCTACGAGGCAGCTACGGAGGTGGCGCGCACCGCGCTGGAGACCGGCGGCTCGGTAGTGGACACGGTGCTCGCGAGGGAGTTGATGACGCGCCAGCAGCTGGAGGAGGTGCTGGCGAAGACGACGGGGGGCTAAGGAGACGCGCGGCGCGGCCTTCGGCCGCGCCTCCGTCGATTTGGGGGTGTCGGCCGTCGGGTGTCGGGGCTTAGGGGGAGGCTCGGCTCGCCTGGTTTTCATCCCGCGCTTCGCTCCCCGTCATCCCGCGCGAAGCGTCGGGATCTACTTACCCTGCGACGAAGCCGGCCACTGCCTCCCCCGCTGTCATCCCGCGCGAAGCGTCGGGATCTACTCACCCTGCGACGAAGCCCGCCACGGTGAAGTGAAAGCAGATCCCGACACTCGCTTCGCTCGTGCGGGATGACAGGGAAGGAGAGACTGTCATCCCGCGCGAAGCGTCGGGATCTACTCTCACTGCGCCGAAGCCGGCCACTACCAGTTGCAGGCAGATCCCGACACTCGCTGCGCTCGTGCGGGATGACAGTTGTGGCGCACCCGAACCTCCACTACGGCCGAGCGCCGAGACCCGTCCCCCGACAAAACAATGCGAAGCGCGGAGCGCTTCGCACACCTCACTCCCTCCCAAACCCCGCCAGCGTCACGCCCATCGCGTCTATCGCCTCACGAGCATTCCAGCGATCCGTGCCATTGTAGATGAACGCGAACGCCAGGATCTCCCCGTTCTCTGCAGTCACGTAGCCGGCCAGCGAAATCACCTCGTTGGTGGTGCCGGTCTTCGCGTGCAGGTTGCCGGCCGCCGGCGTGTTGCGCATGCGCGTTCGAAGCAGCTCGGACTCACCGGCCACGGGCAGCGACGCGTGGAAGGTGGATGACCATGGGGCCGTGTGCGCGTACGAGAGCAGCTGCACGAGCGAGCGCGGCGTGACGCGGTTCAGAACCGAGAGGCCGCTGCCGTCTGCGGCGTACACCGCCTCCGGGTCGGCGCCCACGCGCGCCGCCATGAACTGCTTGAGCAGGAGGTTGCCGGTCTCCGCAGATCCCGGACTGTCGCGCATGACGCGGCGCGCAGCATTCCGGAAGAGCAGTTCGGCATAGTGGTTGATGCTCTCCCGGTTCATCACGGACACAAGCTGGTGCATCGGCGGCGACGGAATGCCGCCGATCCGCACCGCGTCGTCAGGCGTGGGGCTCAGCCGCACGCCCCCGTCCACCTGAACGCCTGCCCGTCGCAGGGACTCGAGCAAGGCCCCCGTCGCGTAGCGAGCGGGCTCCTCCACCACCAGGTTGTACCGCCGTACTCCCGCATTGCTGCCAATGGTGCCACGCACCTGGATGCGCCCGTCAGGCAGAGTGTACGCGCTGACCGACGCGTTCCGTCCCGCCACGGTACGTACCGAGTTGTTGAGCGCGAGCCCGCGCGTCTCGGGCTCGAACGAAACTATCGCCGGACCGCCAGCGCTCCCCGGCTGCACCGCTATCGTCACGAGGTTCTCGTTGAGCGACAGAGCGGACACTCGAGCTGCGTAGCCCGCGTGCAGGTAGCGCGTCTGCCAGCCTTCGGGCACGAGTTGATGCTCGAACAGGCTGGCGTCCCCGACCACGTCCCCGCGTATGTGCGTAATGCCGGCGTCCTTCACGATGCGGGCGAGTGCGTCCACCGCCGCATCCGGCCTGCGGCCCGGCATGAACCGGGACGAAAGCGCGGGGTCGCCCGCTCCGCGCAGGTACAGGTTGCCGTCCACCACGTTGTCTTCCCGCACGGGGCCGTCGTGCAGCACGTCCGTGCTCAGGCGGTGCTCAGGGCCGAAGGCCTCGAGCGACAACGCTGCGGTGTACAGCTTCATGGTGGACGCAGGCAGCATCCTCTGGTCTGCCGCGCGCTGGAACAGGGTGTCGCCTCGCGTGAGCGACACCACAGACACGCCCCACTGGCCGCTTCGCGTGAAACCGCCGAGCATTGCGGCGAGGTCACGCTGAAGCTCCCACACGCTGCCGGGCGCGGTAGCCTCGGGCTTCGCGGTGCTTCTCGCCGGCTGCGTCCTGCGCTGAGCCGGAAGCTCGTTCCCGATGGGCACTCCCTGCAGCAGCACTGCCAGCCCGAGCATCAGGAGCGGGTTGCGTCGAGACATGCGCCGTTGTATCAGCCGCGACAGTCCCCCGACCGGAGGCCGCCCTGGAGCGGGGTCTCCTGGCCTCGTGCGCCGCGTGGGGCGGGGGCGGAGTCGGGCGAATACGGGCATCTGGGAACTCGAATTGGGCAAGCCGCGTTCCGATCCGGGGGTCGGCACGGGGGCAGGGTCCAGCCGGTTTTTAGGCGCGTCGCAAGGTGTGCATCCGCATGCGGATGCAATCCACGGGTTCGCTACACCTTGAGAAAGATTCCCCGACGGTGCAGGACGGCGAGGATCGCGAACCAAAGTGCGACGAAGGAAATCGCGAACAGCAACGACGCGAACCGAAGCGAACCCAACGGTTCGAATATGGTTCGGAATATCGCAGCCTGCAACGAAACCGTACCACCTTCGGTCGGCACGCGGATCACCGAGTAGATGAGCCTCGCCATGAGCCCCGAACCGACGAAGGCGACTATCGGATTCACCCCGTACACCACGAAGGGGTACGTCCACTGTCGCCAGCCGCGCACGTCCACCATCCAGATGATCGTGGCGAGCGTGACGGCGGCCAGCCCCGCCGTGAAGACCGTGTACGAGCTGGTCCAGAGGCTCTTGTTGATCGGAAACACCCAGCCCCACATGGCGCCGACCACGGTGGCCAGCATCCCTGCCGCGAACAGCATGTTGAGCCGCTCCGAAAGCGGTTCTCTGCCTCCAAGCCACCGACCGGCCTGGGCGCCGAGCAGTACGGTGCCCACGGCCGGAATGGTGGAGAGAAGTCCCTCAGGATCCCAGGTGCGCGACGACACCCATAGGTGGTTCCCCAGGCTTCCCCAATCCAGCAGCGCGCGGTCCAGCCACGCTGCCAGGTTGCCCGACGGGTCGTCCAGGGTTCGCCACCCCATCACGCCGCTGTCCGGTACCGGCAGCAGCGTCATCACACCCCAGTAGCCAAGCAGGAGAGCCGCGGCCGCGCCCAGCTGCTGCCGAGGGCTGAGGCGGATGATCAGGAGGCCTGCCACCGTGTAGGCCAGCGCAATGCGCTGCAGTACACCCGGGATGCGGGTGTTGAGCAGCCGGTCCGTGACACGCTCGAGGAAGGTGGGGTCCGGATTACCCGGTATCGCTCCCCAGGTGTATCCAGGGAACCACGAGAGCAGCAGGCCGAGCAGGAATATGATCGCGCCGCGCCGGAGTATCTGCCGCGTGAGTTCCGGCATTCCATGTCCCCTGGCCCGTCGCGACTCCATGGAGAGCACGGTGGTGATGCCCACGATGAAGAGGAACCAGGGGAAGATCAGGTCCGTTGGAGTCCAGCCGTGCCACTCCGCGTGCCTGAGCGGCGGGTAGATCGCTGACCACGTGCCGGGGTTGTTGACCAGCAGCATCCCGGCAACGGTGAGTCCGCGAAAGACGTCCAGCGACAGGAGTCGCTGGCGGGGGCTGGAGTTCATCTGCGTCAGGTGGACGTGTCGCCTTCGGAGTCCGGATCCGTGGCGCCGCCTTCCGGTACCCAGCCTCCATCCACGCAGGTGAACCTCACGTCCTCATAGCCTGCGTGCTGGCCGTCGAGTTCACCGGCAACCCACATTCCGCCAAGTCGAACCGTTGCCTCCTCGGAGCCGGCGACGTGCTGCATGCCGTGATACGTCACCACCAGCGAGGGCCAGGGAGACTCGGCGAGCCTGTTCTTCACGGTCTCCCTGGCTGCCGAATCCGGCGGGTAGAGATATGTGGGACCCATGTCCTGAAGAACGAGCATTCCCGCGTTCGGCATCGCGCTGTCGCTGGCCACAGCCGAGAGGAAGCGAAGGGGCGTGGGCTGGCGGCTCTGAACGTAGACGCGAACCGCGGCGCCCACGATGTCCTCCTCCGTGGGGTCCGTGCAGGTGTCATTGCCGTCCGCTCCGCTGCCGCAGCCGGCAAGGACAGCCATCGCGAGAACGCCGGCTGCTCGAGTGATCGCGCGCGGCGCGATGAATGCATGCTGTTGTGGTGTCATGGAAATGATTCTCGCCTGCCGGCCACCGGTTGTCGAGAGTCAAGCTCGAGTTCGGCTGAAGCTCGTTCGGGCTGGCGGCCCGGTCCGTGCAGCCTGCACGGCCGGTTCAGCGCGTCTGCCCGTCGAGCATCCACATCCTGCGGAGAGAGGCCCAATGGAGAGAAGCAGTGTGTTCCAGGAGGGAGTCAATGCCGGGTTGCTGGGAGCCGTCGGCGTGGCGGTCTGGTTTCTCATCATAGACCTGGCGGCAGGTCAACCGTTCTACACCCCCACGATGCTGGGCGAGGGGTTACTGAGCCTGCTGGGTACGCCCCGTGACAACGACAACGCCGTCCTGTATTTCTGGGTTTACACGCTCTTTCACGTGGCGGCGTTCATCCTTGTGGGAATCACGGCGGCCGCCATCGTCAGGTGGAGCGAGCGCGAACCATCGGTGCTGGCCGGGGCCCTCATCCTGTTCGTCGCAGTCCAGGTGCTGTTCTACGGGTTCACCGCGATGATGTCGCAGCGTGAGCTCATCGGAAGCCTTGCGTGGTACCAGGTAGGTGCCGCCAACCTGGTGGCCGCAGCGCTGATGGTTTCGTACCTGTGGAAGCGACACCCGCAACTGGGAACCGAGTTGAAGCACACGCTGGCGGGAGGCGAGTGAAGCCTCACGAGTGAACCAGAGTGCAGGCAGAAAAGGGGGCGCGGCCCGACCTGGCCGCGCCCCCTTTTCTGTGCCGCCGCGTTCGCGACTCAGCCGAAGTGGATGGCCACCTGGCCGAAGAGGAACAGCAGCGCGACGATCGTTATTACCGCCACGATGAGCGGGCCGGTGAACAGCGCCCGGAAGATGCGGTGATCGTACTTCAGGTGCATGTAGAACATGACCACCGCAACGAACTTGAGCGTGGACAGGAAGAGCATGGACGGCACGTAGATGCGCGACCCTTCCCAGGCCGGGATGTAGAACGCCGACACCTCGATGGCAGTGATGATCGCGAGAATGATCCCGACCTTCACGTAAAGCTGCCACGTGGGGTGGTGCTCCTCGTGCGCCTTCGGCGCCCCTGACTGCGCTCCGTGCGTAACGTTATCTGCCATTACGAACTCCTACTTGATCAGGTAGAGAAGCGTGAAGATCGCGATCCACACGACGTCCACGAAGTGCCAGTACAGTGCGCACAGGTCAACGTTCGTCGCATCCTCGGGGCCGAGGGTGCGCTTGCGGTCAATGAAGAGCAGGGCCACGAGCCACATGACGCCCACGCTCACGTGAGCACCGTGGAAGCCGGTGAGCGTGAAGAACGACGATCCGAACAGGTTCGTGCCGATCTTCAGCCCTTCGTTCACGAACGCGGTGAACTCGTACGCCTGGAAGCAGAGGAACGTCAGTCCCAGCAGGGCCGTCATGAACAGCCACAGGCTGGAATTGCCGATGATGCGGTCGGTGCGCGTGACCTTCGGCTTGTGACGGTTCACCACGGCGTTGTGCGCGAGCACCATGGCCAGCGACGACATCAGCAGCACGAACGTGGATGCCGAGGTCACCGGGATGTCCAGGATGGCCGGGAACGTCTCGCCCGTCTGCGGGTTCGTCCACGGCTCGTGGGGGAACGGGCCGACTATGCTCTTGCCCTTGTACGAGAGGTACGTGGCGATGAGCGACCCGAAGAGCATGCACTCCGAACCGATGAACGCCCACAGGCCGATCTTGCGGCTGTCCAGTCCGGTGGAGGTATGGTGATGCGCCGCGTGGTCAGCGACAGCGGAAGCGGTAGACACTTAACGAATGGGGAATAGGGGACGGGGAAGGTGGCAACAGGTGCAGCCCTGAGCGGTACCGCGCCTGTTGCCAGCCATTCTCAATGATGTTCCTCGAGCGGGGTGGCGAGCCATGCGACTGCGAAGCCGAAGGCCGCGATACCACCACCGATCATTAGCGTGAGAGCGAGAACCTTGCTCTCGTTGCCCAGGAAGAACATCCCGGTGAACGAAACCACTATGGAGAGCGCCAGCATCAACGGCTTCACCGTGGGCGACGGCAGGGGAATACCCAGCTCGGCCGCAGTGTGAGTCTCCGTCTCCATGTGCGCTCCGCCATCCCGCGACGCATCCGGGTCCGTCGAATGGTCGGCGTCAGGCCCCCCCTTCGCGCTCCACATGGGATAGCGCGAGGTGATGGTCGGGATCTTCGCGAAGTTGTACTCGGGAACCGGCGAGGGAATGCTCCACTCGATGGTCGGCGCTCCCCACGGATCGTTGGAGGCAATCGCGCCCGAACGACGGCTCTTGAAGAAGTTGTACACGAAGATGGCCGTCGCGATCACCAGCAGGTACGCGCCGATGGACGAGACCATGTTGAACGTCTCCCATCCCTGTTCGGCGTCGTACGTGTAGATACGGCGCGGCATGCCGAGCATTCCGGAGTAGTGCATCGGGAAGAACGTGAGGTTCATCGCGATGAAGTTCAGCCAGAAATGCCACTTGCCCAGGCGCTCGTCCATCATGCGCCCGAACATCTTCGGGAAGTAGTGATAGAGGCCGGCGAAGATACCCATCATGCTTCCACCGAACAGCACGTAGTGGAAGTGCGCCACGATGAAGTAGCTGTCCGTCTGCTGCATCACGGCCGGCGGTGACGAGTGCATCACGCCGGAGATTCCGCCGATGGTGAACAGCGCCGGGAGTCCGATCGCGAACAGCATCGCCGTGTTCAGGCGGAGGTTGCCGCCCCAGAGCGTGGCGATCCAGTTGAAGATCTTGACGCCCGTGGGAATCGCGATGAGCATCGTCGTGAGGCCGAACACCGTGTCCGCCACCGGTCCCATTCCCACCGCGAACATGTGGTGGGCCCACACGCCGAAGCCAAGGAACGCGATCAGGATGCCCGAGTAGACCATGACCGGGTAACCGAAGAGCGGCTTGCGCGCGTTCGTCGGAATGACCTCGGAGATCAGCCCGAATGCAGGCAGGATGAGGATGTAGACCTCGGGGTGACCGAAGATCCAGAACAGGTGCTGCCAGAGCAGCGGGTCAGCGCCTGCCGTGATGTCGTAGAAGCTCGTGCCGAAGAACCTGTCGAACTGCAGGAACACCAGCGCGATCGTGATGGCGGGGAACGCCAGCGCGATCAGGAACTGAGTGACGAACGCCATCCAGGTGAACATCGGCATGCGCATCATGTTCATCCCCGGCGCACGCAGGTTGATCACCGTGGTGATGAAGTTGAACGCAGCGGCAAGGGACGAGATACCCAGGATCTGGATGCCCAGCACCCAGAAGTCGATGTTCACGCCTGGCGAGAACTGCGGCGTGGTGAGCGGCGCGTAGCCGAACCAGCCGCCATCCGGTGCCGCCATGAAGAAGATCGGCACCGTGATGAAGATTCCGCCCAGCAGGTAGATCCAGTAGCTGAATGCGTTGAGTCGCGGGAATGCCACGTCTCGCGCACCGATCTGCAGCGGGATCAGGAAATTGAAGAAGACGGCTGACAGCGGCATGACGGCGAGGAAGATCATCGTCGTGCCGTGCATCGTCATCAACTGGTTGTACAGCTCCGCGGACACCAGCTCGCCGTTCGGCAGCATGAGCTGGGCGCGGATGATGACGGCCTCAAGTCCTCCAAACATGAAGAAGAAGAGAGCCGTGTATAGGTATAGGACCGCGATCCTCTTGTGATCGGTGGTCGCGATCCAGCTCATCACGCCGCCCGTCTTCTTCGCGGGCGCGGCGTGAACTGCCGGTGCAGTGGCGGCTGTGGTAGCCATCGTGGTCTCCGTATCCTTCAGTCGAGAGCCGATTACTTGAGCGCCTGCAGGTAGGCGACGATGTCTGCGATCTGCTGGTCGTTCAACCCGCCTCGCTCCGTGATCACCATGCCGGTGATCGGATCACGCTCCCCGATTCCAACGGGAAGCATGAGGCTTCCGGGCTTGAGCGCGCGGGAGTTCTTGATCCAGGCGAACAGATACTGCGCCTCGTTCGGGAACATCCCGGCAGCGATCGTATGCCTGGAACCCACGTGCGTCAGGTCCGGGCCGATCCGCGAGATGGACATCGGGTTGCCGTTGATGGCGTGACAGCCGATGCAGGTGGAACGCGAGTATACCTCGAGGCCGCGCTGCGGATCTCCAACCATGCCCTCGGGCATCGCCAGCCTCGCCGGAATCCTGCCCGTCGGGATGGCGTACGCGGGAAGCTCCTCCTTCGGGAACCAGTACGGCTCCGAAGTCGCAGCAGGAGCCGCCACGGAATCCGCCGCAGCCACCTGCACCGCCTCGCCACCTTCGGAAGCCGCTGCCGGCGCCGCCGGAGCCACGGCTCCGAACGCAGCAGGCGCCTGCTGGTTCGCAATCCAGCGCTCGAATTCCTCAGGCTGAACCGTGTACGTGCGGAACTTCATGTTCGCGTGCGACGGTCCGCAGAACTCCGCGCAGAAGCCGTTCCACACCGTGGACTCCAGCGAGGAGTCGGGCGTGAACCACAGGTAGTTCGTGCGGTTCGTGATGAGGTCGCGCTTGCCGCCCAGCTGCGGAACCCAGAACGAGTGGATCACGTCGTTGCTGCGCAGCGTCAGGTTGACGGTGCGGCCCACGGGCAGGTAGAGCTCGTTGGCGGTGCGCACCCCATACTCGGGATATCGGAACTCCCACCACCACTGGTGGCCGATGACCTCCACCTGCAGCGCGTCCGGAACCGCCGGCGCCTGCGTGCGGAAAATCGTACGAACCGTCGGAACGGCTATCAGCACGAGGATCAGTGCCGGAGCGATCGTCCAGATGATTTCAAGGGTGGTGTTGCCATGCACCTGCTTCGGAGTCGGAGCTCCTTCGCGGTGACGGAACTTGAAGATCGTGTATATGAGGGCTACCTCGACCAACACGAAGACGACCGTTCCCCAGAAGAGGAGACGATCCCAGAGGAAGTCGATCTGTGTGTTGAACTCGGTGTGGTGATTGAACGTCGAGTTCGGGTAGTCCTGCGCACACGCTGCGAGCGCCAGCACGAGCCCGGCCGACAGAGCGGCCGCGACGAGCTGGCGCGGGCGGTGGTTCGAAGACATGCCGGGTCCGTAGTTACAGCGTTGTTGCGGCGATACCACGGCGCGGGATGCGCCATCGCCGACACGGTCGGGTGAGCGGCTCGAAGTTACCGAGCCGCAACGGCCTATTCAAGACGTCTGCTACAAGACTCAAGGTAAGCGACCGGGCAGGCATGTGCAGTCCACACGGCCAGGGGGTGACCGGAGCTGCCGTCGCCTCGTCCTCCCAACGGTGCACGGCCCCGTCGGGGACATTCGCGCCGCGAGCAACTCGCGACCACGCCCTCAATGCCACCAGCCCTTCTCCTCCGCCCGAGCGACGATGCCCGGACTCCGGGCGCCTCCCTGCAGGACCGACCGACGAGAGTCGCACTGACGTCGCTGGCCGCAGCTTGCCTGATGCTCCTCGCGGCATGCGGAGAGCAGCATGACCACGCGGACGGTCGGCCACTCCCTGCCTCCGGCAGCGGGACACCCGCCGTGCTCGCCTCCTCCAGCGGCACTGCCTCCGCCGCACTCCTGCCCCACACCGCTGTCGCCCGCGGCAGCGTGGGAATCGGCGTGGCCTACGACCCCTCGGAGGCCGGAATGCAGTTCGTCTCCCAGGGCGTGATGCTGGCCGTGGAACACCTGAATGCACGGAACAGCCGCTACCGCTTCGCCGCCCGCACCAGTTCACCGGGCGTCACAAGCGCCATCCAGACGGCCACCGAGCTGCGCGACGACCCCGGCGTGGTCGGAGTCGTCGGGCATAGCGAGAGCGGCGCGTCCCTCAACGCAATTCCCGTCTACGAAGACGTGGAGCATTCCGGCGAGCACGCCGTGGTCGCCGTCTCCCCCACCGCCACCAGCCCGCGACTCTCCGGGCACAGCGAGTGGTTCTTCCGAGTCTGCCCCAACGACCTCGCCGCCAGCGAGGCCGTCGCCCGCTTCGCTCTCGACTCGCTTGGCGCGAGAAGGGCGGCCGTCATCTACCGAAACGACTCTTACGGGCGCGACTGGACCACCGCCTTCGCGCGCACCTTCGCAGATGGCGGCGGCGAAGTCGTGCAGCGCGATCCCTACCTGGCCGGCATCACGGAGTGGGACGCCTACGCCGGCTACATGCAGCTGCGCGAGGCAGACGTCTTCCTCTTTCCCGGCAACCTCGAGGACGCAGAGGAAGCCATCGCGGCCATGCGACGCTCCGGACGCGAGATCCCCTTCATCGGGGGCGACGCCACCAGCGCCCTCGCCGCCAGGCCAGACGAGTATTCCGGCATTCGCTACACGGCCTTCTTCGACGCGGCCGCTGCCTCAACGCAGGCCGCGCAGGACTTCGTGAAGGCATTCCGCGAAGCCTACGGCGAAGACCCCGACCAGCGCGCCGCCCTCGCCTACGACGCCGCCATGCTCATCGGCGAAGCCGTGATTGCCGTGGGACCGGATCGCCGCCGGATCCGCGACTGGATAGCGAAGGTCGGAACCGACGTCCCCGCGCTCGAGGGCGTGGCGGGCCCGCTGGAGTTCGACCCCCAGCACGATCCGCGAAACCGCAGCGTCATCGTCTCGCGCGTGGGGGTCTCGTGAGGCTGCTCAAGTCCGTTCGCTCACACGTGATCGTGGGGCTCACCACCACCACGCTCCTCCTGGGCGCCGGCGGTGTGCTCGCCCTCGTGGCCCTCCAGCGCAGCCACACCCGCATGCAGTCCGCCGTCACGATGCTGCACGAGGAGTACGACGTGGTGCAGCGCACCGTGACCGCCATCCTGCGGGAGTTCACCGGAGGGCTGCGCTACCTCAACACCCGAACGCCCGAGGACGAGCGACGCTACGTGGTTGCCATGGAAGCCGCCGACCGGCTCCGTCGTGAGGCGATCGCGCTGCCCATCCTCGCGGCGCAGGAGCGCGAGCAGCTGGAGGTCATAGGCGAGCGTCAGGCCGCGATCGAAGTCGGCCTGGCACAGTCGCGCGCCTACGCAGCACTCGGACGCACCGGCGACGCCACCCGCGTGCTCGAGGCGACTGCCTCCGACATCGAACAGATTGACAGGGCGCTCGACAACCTGCAGCGCGCCACCGCGCGCCGCGCCGACGAACGCAACTCGCAGATCGCGGGAGAACTCCGTCGCAGCGAGGTTCTGCTCGGGGGAATGCTGTTCCTCGCCGTGCCGCTCACCGCCCTCTTCGGAGTCGCCACCTACCGGGCCGTGACAAGGCCACTCGGCGCACTGCAGCAGGAGACGGAAGCCATCGGCGCCGGAGACCTCCGCACCGTGGAACGTCCGGACAGCATGGAGCACACCGAGGAATACGCCATGCTCGCCATGGCCCTCGACCGCTCTCGCGAACGACTGCGATCGCTGCTGGAGTCCGTGCAGCGTGAGGCTGACGAAGTGACCACGGCCGCGGAGGAGCTCGCCGCCTCGGCGAACGGGGCCGCGTCGAGCACGCAGCACGTGACACTCGCGGTGACCGAGATGGCGCAGAGCGCATCCGAACAGCTGGATGCGCTCACAGCCGCGAGCGACGCCGTGCGCAACCTGGCGGAGGACGGCGCGGTTATCTCGGAAGCGAGCGAGCTGTCCGAGCAGGCCGGCGGGGAGATTCGTGAGGCCGCAGCCCAGGCGAGGGACCAGATAGCACGTGCCATAGACACCCTGCTCGGCGCGCGGGACGTGGTGAATGCGTCCTCGCGCGAGATCGAGGCGCTGAGGGAGGCAACGGGCTCCATTGACTCGTTCGTCGCACTCATCGCCGATATCGCCTCACAGACGAACCTGCTGGCCCTGAACGCCGCAATCGAGGCCGCACGAGCGGGCGAGGCGGGCAAGGGCTTCGCAGTGGTCGCCGAGGAGGTGCGGAGGCTCGCGGACCAGAGCGCCGATGCGGCCGAGGAGGTTGCGCGGTCGGTGCAGAAGATCCGCGATCGCGTTGCGGAGGCGACACGAGCCGCAGACACCGGCGTCACGCGAATGCGCGACGTTCAGGACGTTGCCGGCGCCGCGAACGATGCGCTCGCCGGAGTGGAGGCCGCGGTGGCTCGTGTGGCGGGCGCCGGAAGCCAGGTGGCACGCGCAGTGGAGCAGAGCCGCACGACGATCAGGTCGGTGGAGGGCTCGATCCTTATGGCGCGCGACGCGGCGCAGAACCACGCCGCCACGGCCGAGGAGGTTGCTGCTTCCACCGAGGAGACGTCGGCGTCGAGCGAGGAGGTGAGCGCAACGGCGGAGACGCTGCGCACGGCCGCGGCAAGGATGCGGGAGTCGGTGGCGGGGTTCAGGACGTAGGTTGCTGAAACGGGAAACGCCGGCCTTTGGCCGGCGTTTCCGTCTGTGTCGGGGGTTGGGGCTCCCATGCGCGGGCTGTCGTCTCGCCCAACTCAGCTGTCACCCCGCGCCGCTCCCCTGTCATCCCACACGAGCGAAGCGATCTGCCTTCAACTGGCGGTGGCCGGCTTCGGCGCAGGGCGAGTAGATCCCGACGCTTCGCGCGGGATGACAG
>CAYQAO010000039.1:0-25864 GCA_964415485.1 uncultured Gemmatimonadaceae bacterium | reverse complement strand
TCCGGCCTGACGTGACGCGGCGCGAACGAACAGCCGGTTACGAACAGAAGGCTGGCAATGAGAACGGGACTACGCATGCGTTGGCTCAGGATCCAGGTTGGGCGAGGATTCGGCCGCCAGCGCGCGCCCGCGGCCAAGCCAGCGACGAACGGAGAGATAGAACACGGGCGTGAAGTAGATACCGAGCAGCGTTGCCGTGAGCATGCCGCCCGCCACGCCTGTCCCGACCGCGATGCGGCTGGCAGCGCTTGCACCTGTGGCGATGACCAGTGGCACCATGCCCAGGATGAATGCGAGCGACGTCATGATGATGGGTCGCAGGCGGAGCTTAACGGCGCTCATGGTGGCGTCGAACGTACTGGCGCCGGCCGCTTCCTCTTCCTTGGCGAACTCCACGATGAGGATGGCGTTCTTCGCCGCCAGTCCGATGATCGTGATCAGCCCCACGTTGAAGTACACGTCCGCCGAAAGTCCGCGGAACATCGTGAAGAGCACGGCTCCAAGCACTCCGAGAGGAACCACGAGCAGAACGGAGATGGGTATCGTCCAGCTCTCGTAGAGCGCCGCGAGCAGCAGGAACACCACCACGAGCGACAGGGCGAGCAGCGCACCGATCTGTCCGCCGGCCAGTTTCTCCTCGTAGGAGATGCCGGTCCATTCGAAATCGAAGCCCGGCGGCAGCTGCTCCGAGAGCCTCTCCATCTCGGTCATTGCCTCACCCGTGGAACGGCCGGGCGCAGCCATGCCGGAGATGGTCATGGCCGGATAACCGTTGTAGCGCTCCATCTGCGGCGGGCCTGCAGTCCATTCGACCCTGGTGAACGCGCTGAACGGAACCATCTCGCCCTGCGCGTTGCGAACCCGCAGCGCCAGGACGTCGTCAGGCGTCATGCGATGCTGTGCCTCGGCGGACAGCAGTACGTTCAGCACGCGGCCGTCGCGGCTGAAGTCGTTGGCGTACGCACTGCCGAACATCACGCCGAGTGTGCTGTTGATGTCGGAGATGGAGAGCCCCATGGCGCGTGCGGCGATGCGGTCCACCTCCACTCGCAGCTGGGGCGCGTCAGGCTGGCCATCCGGCCTGACCGCGGTGAGAACCGGGCTCTGCGAAGCGAGTCCGAGCATCTGGTTGCGCGCCTGCAGCAGTGCCTCGTGTCCCTGGCCGGCGCGATCCTGCAGCTTGTAGGTGAACCCACTCGCTACGCCGAGTCCCTGGATGGAAGGCGGATTGAGGACGATGACCATCGCCTCCTTCACGCCTGCCAGCGCGGCGGACGCGCGCCCAACGAGGGAAAGCGCGTGGTTGTCCTCGCCCTTGCGCTCCTTCCAGGGCTTCAGCCGGATGAAGGCCATGGCGTTGTTCTGGCCCTGTCCGAAGAAGCTGAAGCCGCGCACCATGATGATGTTGTTGACCTGGGGCTGCGAATGGACGAACTCCTCCACCTGCGAGATGGCCAGGTTGGTGCGCTGAGTCGTTGCTCCCGGGGGTGCCTGTATGGCTGCCATTACCGCTCCCTGGTCCTCTTCCGGCAGGAAGCTGCCCGGCATGCGGTTGAACAGCAGCGCCGTGACCGCTACGAGCACCGCAAACACCGCGAGGTAGCGCATGGGCCGCGAGAGCAGTCCACCCACCTGACGCTGGTAGCGGCTGGTGGCGTTCGCAAACCACCGGTTGAACCAGGCGAAGAAGCGACCGATCGCCGAAGTGGGCTCGCTGTTGGGCGAGTGCGGCTTCAGCATCGTGGCGCAGAGGGCCGGCGTGAGGGTGAGCGCCATGATCGCGGAGAAGGCGATCGAGATGGCGAGCGTTACCGCAAACTGCCTGTAGATAGCGCCCGTGGTTCCCGGGAAGAACGCCATGGGGATGAACACCGCCACGAGCACCATGGTGATGCCGATGATCGGGGACGTGATCTGTCCCATGGCCTTCACTGTGGCGTCGTGAGGCGAAAGGTGCTCCTCGGACATGATGCGCTCAACGTTCTCGATGACGACGATGGCGTCGTCCACCAGGATTCCGATCGCCATGACCATGGCGAACAGGGTGAGCACGTTGATCGAGAAACCGAGAGCCCACAGCCCGAGGCACGCACCTGCGAGCGCGACCGGTACGGCGATGGTCGGGATGATCGTGGCTCGCCAGCTCTGCAGGAACAGGAACATCACGAGGAAGACGAGAATCATCGCCTCCACCAGCGTCTGGATCACCGACGAAACCGAGGCGTTGATGAACGGAGTGCTGTCAAACGGCACCGTCCAGGCGATGTCTTCCGGGAACGACGTCGCCAGCTCGGCCATTCGCGTCTTCACCGCATCGGCGACTTCCAGCGCGTTCGCTCCGGGCACGAGCTGGATGGCCATTCCCGCTGCTGGCTGGCCGTTCAGCTCCATGCTGAACGAATAGCTCTGTGCTCCGAGCTCCACGCGGGCAACGTCGCCGAGCCGTATGAGCGAACCGTCCGGGTTCGCACGAAGAATGATGGACGCGAATTGCTCGGGCTCCGTGAAGCGACCCTGCGTCACGATCGTGGCGTTCAGCTCGCTGCCGTCCGCGATCGGTTGTTCGCCC
The DNA here is from genome assembly GCA_964415485.1 of uncultured Gemmatimonadaceae bacterium. GTDB lineage: Bacteria > Gemmatimonadota > Gemmatimonadetes > Gemmatimonadales > Gemmatimonadaceae > JBBQHX01. The sequence goes on along the minus strand of CAYQAO010000039.1, from coordinate 23,295 downwards.
AGCGAGCCGCCGGCGGCCTGCGTGTTCTGCTCGCGCACCGCGGCGAGTGCATCGGCGGCAGAGAGCCCGAAGGAGGCGAGCTTGTCCGGGTCCAGCCACACGCGCATGGCATACGGCGACGCGAACACCTGCATGTCGCCCACGCCGTCAATGCGCAGCAGCTCGTCGCGCACGTTGGAGTATGCAAAGTTGCCGAGCTCGATGGCCGGCATGGTGCCGGACTTCGACGTGAGGGCGACGATCATCAGGAAGCCTTCGCCCGCCTTGCGGACGGTGACTCCCTGACGACGCACGTCCTCCGGCAGCCTTGGTTCCACTGCACGGAGACGCGACTGCACGTTCATGAGCGCTACGTCAATGTCAGTGCCCGGCTCGAAGGTGACCGAGATCTGTGCGCGACCATTGGAGCGGCTTGTGGACGTCATGTAGCGGAAGCCTTCGACGCCGTTCAGCTCCTGCTCCAGCACCTGCGTGACGTTCGTTTCGAGCGCGGATGCGTCCGCGCCGGGATACACTGCGCTGACCGTGAGCGATGGCGGGGCGATGGACGGATACTGCTCCACCGGAAGTGCACGAAGTGAGAGCACTCCGGCCAGCAGGATCGCCAGCGCTATCACCCAGGAGAAGACCGGGCGATCTATGAAGAAGCGAGAGTTCATAGGGAGCCGCTGGCCGGATTGTCGCTCCGCTCTGCGGAAACAGTGGAGTCGGGTGCCTGCTGTTCGGCGGCGACCGTCACCGGCTGGCCAGGCTGGATCTTCTGGAGGCCGTCGGTAATCACGCGCTCGCCCGGTGCGAGGCCTCCGCGCACCACCCAGCGGTCGCCGCGCAGCCCGCCTAACGTTACGGCGCGGGCTTCCGGCATGCCGTCCGAACCCACGACCGTGACGGTGCCGCCATTCACTCCGAGCGTCACGGCCCGCTGCGGCACCAGCATCGCCGCCTCGTCACTCCCCAGCTCCAGCCTCACGCGGACGAACTGGCCCGGCAGCAGCGACCTGTCCGGGTTCGGGATCTCGGCCCTGAGTGCCGCGGTGCCTGTCGTGGCGTCTATGCTGAGGTCCAGGAAGTCCAGGTTGCCCGTGCGGTCGTAAACGGTGCCGTCCTCGAGAACGAGCTGCACCTGCACGCCGCCTGACGAACCGCCGCCCCGGCGGGCCTCGAGCGCCCTGCGCACCGCCAGCAGTTCGGCGTTGGACTGCGAGAAGTTCACGAAGATCGGGTCAAGCTGCTCGACGCGCGTGAGCAGCGTGCCCTGTCCGGCGCTGACGAGTGCTCCTTCCGTGACGGCCGCGCGACCTGCGCGCCCGCTGATCGGCGACGTGACCGTTGCGTAGCTGAGGTTGAGGCGCGCCGTCTCCACCTGCGCGCGGGCCTGCTCCACATCCGCCTGGGCCGTTCGAAGGCGCGCGATAGCGGCGTCATACTCCTGCTGGCTGATGGCCTGCTTGCCCACGAGGCCTTCATAGCGGGTCACGTCCTGCTGGGCGTTCGAGGCGGTAGCCTCGGCGCGTGCAAGCGTTGCCTGGGCGGCGCTCACCTGTGCGCGAAGCGGCCTCGGGTCTATCGCGAAGAGGCCCTGCCCGGATCTCACGTCGGACCCTTCGGTGTACAGGCGACGCTCCACGATGCCGTCCACTCGTGCGCGCACCTCGGCCGTGCGGATGGCCTGCAACCGCCCCGGCACCTCGATCACGTGGGGCACGGACTCCGCTTCCACTGTCACGACCGAGACCTCGGGGGGAGGAGCGGATTCGGGGGCTGGTTCGCTGCACGCCGAGAAGAGGAGGGCGGCGAGTGCAGCGGCGAATGCAGACTGGCCAGCGCGGGCGAGTCGTGCGGCGGGGCGCGCCGGTAGGATGGTCATGCCTGATGTCGGAATGAAGTGCGTCAATCGGGCGAGCGCGACCGCCATGCGGGCGAACGGATGTTGGGTCATGCGCGGTTGCTTCTCGCTGCCGGTGTGTGTTCGTACGGGTGCAAGCGCGGGAGAGTTGCGATGCATCAAGGATCTGCAGCCGGGCTGGAGTCCAGATAGCCTATCAGCGCACGCCTGAGCTCCCTGCGAAGAGCGGCGTTCGACACGTCGCGTCGGGCTTTCGTTCCGGCGCGCTCCACTGCGCCCATGATGCCTTCCACGATGCCGATGAGGGCCACGGCCCGGGCGGTCGTCTCCTGCTCGCCGGCCCCCGGTGAGCGAGATCGAACGAGTGCGCGCCCGATGCCGACCAGCAGCTCGTCGAGCTTCTCGTCGCGCTCTCGCGCCCACCCGGCGGAGTGGGCGAACCTGCTGATGGCCGGAAGGGCGGGGCGATGGTCCAGGTAGTTGAGCACGGGGACCAGGAATCCATCCACCGCTTCCACGGTCGTGGACGTCGCCCAGCCGGGCGCGGCCTCACGCTCGATACGCGCGAGGAGGTCCCGAATCTCGGCCACGTGCCGCGCGAGGAGCGCACGCAACAGCGCCTCACGATCCGGGAAGAAGTGGTACATGGAGCCCGTGGTGGTGCCGGAGCGGCGGGCCACGCGATGCATGGTGACGCCGCCGCTGCCTTCCTCCACGAGGATCTGCGCCGCCGCATCCAGAATGGCATCCACCCGCCGCTGCCCTCGCTCCTGCTGCGGGGCGCGCGCGCGCTGGGTCTTCTTGCCTTTTCGGGCCGGACTGGCCGATCGGGTACTTCGACCGGAGGGCTGCCTGCTCGACTGTGGATGCGGTGCCGGGCTCGGCATTATGTGTGAACTCTGGATGGCGAATTCCCGCACACGAAGTCGGGACCATGCGCCTTCCCCGTGCAGGTGCTGCCGGCAGGATTGCCGTGCGGGGAGGAAACTACCGGCGGGCCGGCCGCGCGGACAAGTGTACAGATTCGTCTAGTTTGTAAATTCTGTGATCCGGCTGCCCGGATCCGAGCACGTGGACCTGCGGACGCTCCGGCCGTGGTGGCCAGTCGACCACCCGTGGTTAGCTTGACGGGGGAGCCGGGGGGCGGCTCCGCCGAACAGACACCTACTACTACGCATGACTCACGAGTCCTTCGCGCGCAGGGCACGCGGGCTGCGCGCATTCTGCATGGCACGTCCGCTATCGGGGGGAGCCGGAGCGCTTGCATTTGCGTTCGCGGCCATTGCCCTCATTCCAGGCGCCGTTTCGGCGCAGCAGGCAGGGACGGCGCCCGCGGCCGCGCTCGCGGCCCACGATTCAGCCCGGATAGACTGGGAGCGCGGCAACTACATAAGTGCGCTGACCAGGTGGGAGCGGCTGCTGTCCGGGGGCGATGCGGCGGCCCTGAACAAGGACATCGCGCTGGTAACCGGTGAGTGGCACCCCGCGCGCGAGGTGAGTGAGGACGGCCGCAACCCGCGCTGGAGTCCGGATGGAAGTCTCCTGGCCTATACCACCACGCTGGGCGGCGCAGCGGAGACGCGCGTAGTCCGCGTGGACGGCGCCGGCATTCGTGAGGTGGCGCGTACGGCCGGCGCGCAGCCCGTCTACTCGGCGGACGGCGCCACCCTGTACGTGATTCGTGTCAGGGAGACGGCGGCGATTCGTGCGGCACAGGCGGAGCTCGAGGCCGCGGCCGACGCGGCCGCGCGTCGCCGTGCGATGATGTCCATCGCGCAGGCGGAGCGTGAGGCGTCGCAGGTGGTGGCGCGCGCGCTGAACGGGGGGCGGGAGCGTGTCCTGTCGCTTCCGGAGGGCCTGGTGCCGGTGGCCCTGGCGCCGTCCGCGTCAGGCGGCGTGAACGTGGTGGCGTCTGTGCCATCCAGGCCCCGGGAGTCACGCCTGCTGCGCGTGGACGCGGGTGAGGTGCGCAGCCTGTCCGCTGCGAGTGAGGGGGCAGTTGCAGGGGCGACGTCGGCACCCGGTGTGACGGCTTGGATGATCGCGCGCGAGGCCAACCCACCGATGGGCGGGCAGGCCGGTCCGGCGCTGGTGCTGCTGCACGACGACGGACGCAGGTCGGTGCGGCCGGCACGCGCATTCGCGCTTTCGGCCGATGGCTCGCGTGTGGTGTGGCTGACGCAGGAGCGGGGCGCGAACGAGCTGCGAGTGGCCGGCCTGGGTAGCGATACCGCCTCCATGACGGTTCTGCGAACCACGCTTCCGGTGGTGAACCCGGCCATCTCGCACGACGGGTCGTGGGTTGCATACCAGACGATGTTGCGCGAGGACTGGGAGGTCTTCGTGTGGAACGACGGTCTCTCCGAGCCGCGCCGCCTCACGCGAGAGATCCAGCACGACCTCTTCCCGCGCTTCGTCTCGAACGGGCGCCTGCTCGCGGTTATGGGCGAGGCGCGTCACCGGCGGTCGTACCTGTACGACCTGGAAACCGGCGCACGCGAGCGGCTGTTCCACAACGACCTGGTTCGTACGGTTTCACCCGAGTACGAGTGGGAGGTGAGTCCCGATGGCTCGCGCGTGGCGATCGTGGCCGAGCGGGATGGGGACACGATCACTCCTGAGCGCGCGCTGCACGTGACGGACCTGCGCGTGACCGTGGCGCCTGACGAGCTCCTGCGGCGCGTACGCGGGCAGCTCGCGACGGAGACTGAGCTGCGTGAGCGCGGCGAGAAGATGTTTGGGCCGATAGCGCAGGCAGTGAAGGCGATGGTGGCGGACGTCAGCGTGGACCGCATCTACCACTACGCGGACACCCTGCATTCGTATGGCAGCAAGTACATCGGCACGCCGGGCAACCTGAAGGCCATCGAGTACCTGTCGCAGAAGCTGCGGTCGTTCGGATACGAGCCGGAACTGCAGTGGTTCGAGCCGAACCCGAACGTGCGTACGGCAAACGTGATTGCGCGCATTCCGGGCACGGAGAACCCGGAACTGGTCTACGTGGTGAGCAGCCACTTCGACTCCGTGCGTGACGGTCCGGGAGCCGACGACAACAGCTCGGGCACCACGGCGCTGCTCGAGGTGGCGCGCGTACTGGCGTCGCGTCCGCAGCCTGCCACCATCGAGCTGGCGTTCTTTACCGGAGAGGAGGCGGGCCTGCTTGGAAGTCGCGAGTATGTTCGCCGTGCCGTTGCCGACGGCAAGCGCATCGTGGGTGCGCTGAACAACGACATGGTGGGCTACAAGAACGATCAGCGAATGGACAACACCATCCGCTATTCGAACGACGGCCTGCGCGACCTCCAGCACGCTGCGGCGTTCCTGTTCACGGACCTCATCACCTACGACGCCAGGTACTACAAGAACACGGACGCTCACGCGTACTACGAGGCCTACGGTGACATCGTGGGTGGCATCGGGTCGTACCCGATCCTGGGCAATCCTCACTACCACCAGACTCACGACGTGCTGGAGACGATAGATCAGCAGCTCGTTGCGGAAGTGGCGAAGACGACCGCTGCATCGCTGATGCTGATGGCATCCAGCCCGGCGCGCCTGCCGAACGTCACCATGCGCCGTTCGTCAGGCGCGCTGGAGGTCTCGTGGTCACCTGCGGCAGAGAAGTCGGTGACGGGCTACGAGGTGGCCTACGGTCCCGCGAACAATCCGTTTGCGCGCACGATCAGTGTCACGGAGCCGCGCGTACGCCTCACGGATGCGCCGGCCGGAGCGGTCGTTCGCGTGAGGGCGGTGTCGGCCAACGGCACGCGGGGCTGGGACTGGCAGCGCGCCGGCAACCAGTAGTCTCGCAATCGGCGAATGGCACGAAGGGGGCCGGTGATTATCACCGGCCCCCTTCGTGTGCCTGCGAATCCGTGCCGACCCGTTCCGGGTCAGGCCGGCGGGTGCAGGCGCGGCTGATCCACCTCGCGAAGCTCCCTGTCGGGGGCATCTGCGAGCAGCGGAGGCAGCGTGTTCGGAATTGGAATCGGCTCCGTGCGGCTGACGCGTGAATCCTGCCACACTGCCAGCGGTATCTCGCGCTCCATGTGGACCCTGCGAAGTGCGCGCGGCCTTGCCGACAGGCGCTCTGCGCGATGGGCCGCGAGAACGCGCATGGCGGTGCGGCCAGACATGGCGATTCCTGCGTAGACGGCTACGTCGGCCAGGTTGAACACGATGCTGGTATCGCCGATCGTAACGCCAAGAAAGTCGGTGACCCCCGCCGGCTGCAGGAACAGGCTGGCGGGGTTCGCGACAGCAGCACCTACCATCAGGCCAAGCGCTATGGGAGCGCCGTCGTCATGTTCGGCCAGGGGGCCGCATACGGGGAGTGCCATTGCCACGAGCAGCAGCGAACCCAGTATGGACGCGGGGAGCGCCATGCCGTTCAGGTTCGTGGTGCCCGCGAACAGCGCGTCATTGAAGAGGAGGGTGAGGAAGACGGGTCCAGCGGATGCGGGCGCGCCATCCGCGAGCATGAGGAGCGCGACGCCCTTGCTTGCGAGGTCCACTGCCATGACCGCAAAGGCTACTGCCAGAAGGCGATGCAAGGGCGACCGGGTCATCACGGAACCTCCGAGCGGGACGTCTGAACGCTGAAGAGGAGCGGCTCGACCCTGACGTTGGGAACGTCTGCCGAGATGCGGATGGAGTTCGTGCCGGGTGTGGAGCCGTAGGTCCAAACGGCGTTCGCAGTTCCGAGGTCGTCCACGCGGACGGTGTCCGGCTCCACGGAGCCTCCGCCTTCCGTGATCTCGAACCGCACGGTGACGCCCACGAACGGGGTGCCAGCCGAGTTCGTGAGGCGGACCGTGAGCGTGTCCGAGTCACCGGGCGAGACGTTCGATTGCGGCGCACGAATGCTGGTCAGGGTGGCGCTCTCGACCGACTCGGCAGGGATGGCCGACGGGTCGTCGCCGAGGGGCGGCGCGTCTCCTGCGCGGTTGCTGGCTCTGAGCAGAATGAACACGATCAGGGCCACAACGATCAGGATGATCAGGAGCGAGAGGACCGTGAGTCCTCGACGACCGTGAGTCATGCGATGATCGGAATACTGGTGAGTGAATCCGGGCCGCGCGCGGCGGCCGTTCGCGTTAACCCAATGCAAGGGGGGAGCCAAGGGGCGGGATAATGTACCGCGTTGCGGCACAACGGTTTACGCTGTGATCTGCCAGTCCGGCACGTCCCGGGCGTGTAGCAGCCGCGCGACATCAGTGTACCGAAAATCGGGGGCATTGTTGCCCGGATGCCGCAGAATGGAATGTACCAGTATGTGGAACCGGGGTGACAATCCGGCGTCACACTCGCCGCGCGGAGGGTCTCAGCCGGCGCTGGAGTCGGGGACGAATTTCTCCAGATGGGCGAGCAGCGCTCGCGCTTCCGGCTCCGGCATGAGCGGCGCCGCCACCAGTGCCAGCGCGCCGGCTAGCACGGCCTCCGCCAGGTCGTCCAGATCCAGCCCTGCAGCCGTCGCTGCGCCGTCCGGCGCTGACGCGATCCTGCCGGCCAGCTGCACCACCGGCCCCACCACCGCATCTCGCGCGTCTTCCAGGGCGCCCCGATTCACCGCCTCGGCGAGAGCGGCATCGGCCCTGGCCAGCTCGCCCGCGTCCTGGCGACGCTTGTACTCGTGCGTGAACACGATCCAGTCACGCGTGCTGGCCGAGTTGAGTGACACGAGGAAGCTCCGAACGAGCCGGGTATTCGGACCGTAGGGTCCCTGCAGGCCGTGGCCCTCGCCGGCTGACTCGGCGCCCTGGCTGTCGTGGTTCTCCGTCATGCCTGCAATCTCGCATGCCGTCTGCCGCGAGCAAGCCGCGGTGCGCGAGCTGCGGGTTCGTCAGCGCGACCGGCTGTCGTCAGGCAGGGGGAAGGCACGCCGGCCGCGCGACGACCGCATGGGAAGCCGCAAGTCTGCCACGCAGCCGCGCGTGTCGTGGCGGTTGCGAAGCTCCACGGTTCCACCGTGGTTCTCTGCAATCTGCCTGCTGAGAACGAGACCGATTCCCGAGCCGCCCTTCTTGGTCGTGAAGAACGGCACGAACAGGTTCGTGGTGGAGGAGATGCCGGGTCCTTCGTCCAGCACCTGCACGGAGACCGAGTCGGCCCCGTTCTGCCATCGCACCTGAACCCGCCCGCCGGTCTCGAGAGACGCGTCCACCGCGTTCCGCACGAGATTGATAAGCAGCTGGTCCAGCTGGTCGCCATCCGCGTGAAGCGTGACAGGATCGCCCTCCACCACCTCCACCTGCATTCGCGTTTCCAGCGCCACCGTCCTCCGTACCCAATCGGAGACGGACACGTCCTCCAGGTCTGGCGGAGGAAGCTTCGCGAGCTGGGCGTACGATCGCATGAAGCGGCTCAGGGAGTCCGCGCGCCCGGAGATGATCGTGAGGCCTGCGAGGAGGTCGTCGTCCGCGTCCGGCGCACGCGGGTGCGAAGACACCAGCCGCTGGAGGCTGCCCGCGATGGACTTGATGGGCGTGAGGGAATTGTTGATCTCGTGGCTGAGTACCCTGACGAGTCGCTGCCATGCGAGCAGCTCCTCTTCACGCAGGGCACGGGAGACGTCTGCCACGACCAGCAGAGTGTGCGGCCTGCCGTCCTGCCGGAAGGGATGAAGCCGTGTCTCCCACCTTCCCTCACCGCCCGGGAAAACATGGTCGCGCACGCGGGGGTGATCGTCGTGCAGCGCTCCTTCCAGCCCCAGCTGCGCCGCGGATCGGCCCAGGAGATCCTCCACCTTCTCCGCCAGAAGCGTAGCGCCGGCGCGGTTCACGAGGGCGAGCCTGTCGTTCTCGTCGAACGCGAAAACGGCCACGTCAATCTCCTCCATCACCGTGCGCAGCAGGGCTTCGGCCTCCACTGCCCCAAGGCGCTGGGAGCGCAGGGACATCGCGAGCAGGTTTGCCTCGAGATACGCCAGCCCCATCGGGTCGCGCCCGCTCCCACGTGCACGGAGCGAGTAGTCGCCCTCCCTCAACGCAGCGAGCATGTTGGCCAGTGTCTGCCACGGGCGCACGAGTCTCTCGTGCAGCAGCATGAGGCCGATCGCAAGCGACCCGACCACCAGAAGGGCCAGGGACCAGCGCGCTCGAGTGGAGATGTCTGCCGTGAGGATGTACGCCGCCGCAACCAGCAGCGACGGGAGGGCTGCGCCGAGCGCCGTGAGAACGATGCGCCGGTCGTGAGCAAGTCTGCCGGTTGGCGAGCGATCCTCGGTCATGTCGGCAATCGTGAGGCGGCGCTCAGATGTCCAGCGATTCAAGCCTGCGGTACAGCGCGCTGCGACTCAGTCCAAGCGCCTTGGCCGCCTGGCTCACGTTGCCGCCGTGCCTGCTGAGCGCCTTGCGGATGACCATCGCTTCCACCTCCTCGAGGGTCATGTCCTCGAGCCGCGGCGCGGATCCGCCAGGCGCCTGGAGAGCCAGGTCGCCGGCACGCACCACTCCTTCGGCTGCCAGGAGAACGGCACGCTCGATCGCGTGGCCCAGCTCGCGAATGTTGCCGGGCCAGGAATGCTCCGACAGCGCCTGCACCGCGCCGGCGTCGAACCTGGTGACGTCTCGCCCGTATCGTGAGGCGTGACGCTCCAGGAAGTGCTGCGCGAGAGGAAGTATGTCCTCGCGGCGCTCGCGCAGCGGAGGCAGGTGAATCTCGATCGTGTTGAGACGGAACAGCAGGTCCTCGCGGAAGCGGCCGGCGGCGATCTCCTCGCGCAGGTTCACGTTCGTGGCGCTGAGCACACGCACATCAATGCGCCGGGCGCGCGACGAACCCACCTTCTCCAGTTCACGCGTCTGCAGCACGCGAAGCAACTTTGCCTGCTGCGCCAGCGGAACGTTGCCGATCTCGTCCAGGAAGATGGTTCCGCCATCGGCGAGCTCGAACCTGCCCGCGCGGTCTGCCCTCGCGTCCGTGAACGCGCCCTTCACGTGTCCGAACAGCTCGCTCTCGAAGAGCCCTTCGGAGAGGCCGCCGAGGTTGACCGGCACGAATGCCTTGTCCTTTCGCGGAGAGTTTGCATGCAGCCATTCCGCAACGAGCTCCTTTCCGGTGCCGTGTTCGCCCGTTATGAGAACGTTTGCATCGGACGGCGCGATGCGCTGCATGAGCTGCAGCACCGGCTGCATTCGCGGCGATTGCGCGATGATCCGCGGGCCCTCGGCGCCCTTGCCGGTGCCGAGCAGGGCTGCATTCTCGCGCTCCAGGCGCTGGCCGCGCCTGACGGCGCGCGAGAGCTGCACCATGTTCCGCATGATCATGAGCAGGCGCGCGTTGTCCCACGGCTTCTCCACGTAGTCGTAGGCGCCGCGCTTGATGGCCTCCACGGCACTGTGCACGGAGCTCCATGCGCTCATCACCGCCACCGGAAGGGTGGGGTCCATTGCCTGCAGGCGCGCGAGAAGGTCCAGGCCCTCGCGACCCGACGTGGTGTCGCGCGCGTAGTTCAGGTCCATCAGGACCGCGTCGAACTCGCCCGCGTCCAAGGCGGAGAGAATTCCCGCTGGAGAGCGCGCGAGCTCCACTTCGTACGCCTCCTCCTTGAGCAGGAGCTTGAGCGCCTGGAGTACGTCGTCCTGATCGTCGGCAATCAGGATGCGGGCAGGTTCGGATTCAGTCACTTGCAGAACCGAGTTCACGCCTGGATTGCACTGCCCTGATGGGAGTGCCTGTCACCCTGAATGTACGCGGGGAGGAGTCGCGTGCGACCGGCTGCGGCGCGTCAAGAGGTACGCCCAGGGGCGGCGCGGCCGGCTGTCGCGGAGCACCTGCTCAGCCGACCGGGTCGTCCGACACCACCCAGCCATCGCGCAACTGCACGATGCGACTGCCGTAGCCGGCGTTCTCCTCGGAGTGCGTGACCTGCACGATGGTGGTGCCCTGCTCGTTCAGCGTGCGGAAGAGTTCCATGATCTCGCGGGCCTGCGCGGAGTGCAGGTTGCCGGTGGGTTCGTCTGCCAGTATGAGCGCGGGGTTCGCGACGATCGCTCGCGCGATTCCAACCAGCTGCTGCTGGCCGCCGGACAGCTGACGCGGGTACAGGTCCTTCTTCCCCACGATGCTGAAGCGGTCCAGCAGGTCGGCAACGATAGCCTCGCGCTCCGCCTTGCGCACGTCACGATAGGAGAGCGGCACATCCAGGTTCTCGGCGACGGTGAGATCGTCGAGCAGGTGGTACTGCTGGAAGACGAAGCCGATGGAGCGCTTGTTCACGGCGATGCGCTCCTTCGTGGAAAGGCGATGGACGGGGACTCCCTGGAACCAGAACTCGCCTTCCCAGTCGGAGTCGAACATTCCGAGAATGGAGAGGAGCGTGCTTTTCCCGGCGCCTGACGGGCCCATGATGGTGACGAACTCCCCAGGCTGCACATCGAGAGTGATCTGACGGAGCACGTAAGCGCGGCCGGCCGGGGTTACGAAGTTCTTCTCGAGGTTCCGGAGTGAGAAGAGCGGCCCCTGGCGGGCTTCGTCAGTGGCGGCGAGAGCGTCGGCTGGTGCTGTAGGGCGCTTGCGGGAGAAGAGCATGTACTGCGGGGACTGGGGAAAAGGGACTGGGGACTGAAAACTGCCTCCGCTTCTGTAATCCCTCGCGAGCGGCGTAGCCGCGAGTGTCGGGATCTGCTTTCACGGTGTAGCGACCGGGTTCGGCGCAGCGCGAGTAGATCCCGACGCTTCGCGCGGGATGACAGGTGGAGAGGCAGGAGTCCGGGCCCCGACCTAATACACGCCTGGCCCTCGTCGAATCGCAAATCATTCCGAGCGGAGCAGCCTTGCGGGCGCGGTTCTCAGTGCCCGGCGCACCGGCACCCAGCACGCCACGAGTGCGACGCCCGTGAGCAGTGCTGCGGTGAACGCGAAGGTGAGGGGGTCGGAGCTGCCGACGTCGAACAGGAACCTGTTCAGGATGCGTCCGGCGAGCATGGCGCCCACGGTTCCCGCCAGGAGCCCCACAACGACGGGAGTCATGCCCTGCCTTACGATGAGGTTCTGCACGCCCGAGGGGCTGGAGCCCAGCGCCATGCGGATGCCCATCTCGCGCATTCGCAGCTCGGTGGTGTAGGACGTGACGCCGTAGATGCCGACTGCCGCGAGCAGGAGTGCCAGCGCGGCGAACCCACCCACGAGGGTGGCGCTGACGCGCGGACGCGCGATCGTCTCGCTCACGCGGTCCTCCATGGTGCGCAGGCCCGTGACCGCCGCGTTAGGTTGCGCCTCGCGTACGGCGGCGCGAACCAGCGGCGCGAGCGACATGGGCTCCGACGCGGTGCGAAGCACCAGGAAGCCTCCTCGTGGCGGAACCTGATCAACCAGGCGGTACACCTGCGGGTAGTCGGGCTGGTCGAGACCCTCCTGCCTCACGTTGCCCACCACGCCGACTATCGAGTACCACACGGCGGCAGTATCGGCCGGATCGCCGAACGTGAGGCGCCTGCCGAGTACGTCGCGATCGGGGGAGAAGCGCCGCGCGAACTCCCGGTTCACCACCATCACGCGCGCGGATGTCTGGTTGTCCGCCTGCTCGAAGTGGCGGCCCGCACCCAGAGGGATTCCCATCGTGCGGAAGTAGTCGCGGCTCACCGTGAACGGCTGCACGTCCTCCACCTCGGCGCCCGTGGGCGCAGGACGTCCCTCGAGCTCGAAGGTGATGTAGCCCGAGCCGCCCATGGGCGGATTGTTCACGTAGGCGGCGCCAACCACGCCCGGAGACGCGGAGAGCCTGTCCAGCACCTCAGGCCAGAACGCGAAAACCGCGTCACCGTCCATCATGGCCTCGCCAGGCAGCGTGACCTGGGCGGTGAGCAGCCCGCCGGGATCGAAACCGGGCGGAACGCTCTGCAGCCTGTCGAAGCTCCTTAGCAGCAGGCCGGCACCCACAAGGAGAACGACGGCCAACGCCACTTCGCCCAGTACCAGAAGCGTACGAGTGCGAGCCACTCCGGAACCGCCTGCCACCGAGCGCGATCCGGCGAGTCCGGGCCTCACGAGTCCGCGCGCCACCCGCAGCATCGGTGCAAGGCCGAACAGCAGCGCGGACACTGCCGCGACCGCCACACTGAACGCCAGCACGGTCAGGTCTATCCCTATGGCATCTGCGCGAGGCAGCTGCAGTGATGCGCTGCGCTGGAGCAAACCCAGAGCACCGTTCGCGAGCAGCACTCCGAGCACGGTGCCGCCACCGGCGAGCAGCACGCTCTCGGCCAGCAGCTGCTGCACGATGCGCCCGCGACTGGCGCCAAGGGTGACCCTGACGCCCAACTCGTGCTCGCGAGCGGCGCTGCGTGCCAGGAACAGGTTCGCGACATTGGCGCACGCAATGAGCAGCACCAGCGCCATGGCTCCCGAGAAGGCGAGCAGGGCGGGGCGAACGTCGCCCACCATCTCCCGGTGAAGGGGCACCACGTCCGCGCTCCAGCCGGCATTCGACTGCGGATACTCGGTTTCGAGACGGGCCATGATGGTGCGCATCTCGGAGCCGGCTTCCTCCACGGTCACGCCGGGTGCGAGGCGACCTATCACGCCGAGCCAGTCGGCGCGCCGGCCCATGGTGGTGTCCGTCTTCAGCGGCATGTACACGTCCCGCCTGCCGGCCATCGGAAGCTCGTCAGGCATGACGCCGACGACGGTGCGGGCGCGTCCGCTGATGAGTACGTCGCGTCCCACGATCGTGGGGTCGGCGGCGAAACGGCCGCGCCACAGGCGCTCGCCGATGATCGCAACCGGGGGGCCGTTGCTCAGCTGCTCGTCGGTGGAGAAGGTTCGCCCGACCAACGGGTGCATTCCCAGCGTGGAGAACAGGTTGCCCGAGACGATGGCGGCGTCCACCCGTTCGGCGTCGCCATCGCCGGTCAGCAGGGCGACCGAGCTGCCTATCGCCGCCAGCTCGGAGAAGCTGGACGCCTGCTCGCGCCAGTCCAGGAAGTCGGGCAGGGAGGCGGTCTCGTGCCCGATCTCCACGTGATCCCCCCATACCACCACCAGCTCGTCAGGCGAGGCGTAAGGCAGCGGTTCCAGCAGCAGTGCCCTGACGACACCGAACGCCGCACTGTTCGCCCCGATGCCCAGCGCGAGCGTGAGGACCGCCGCGGCCACGAAGAGCGGCGCGCGCCGAAGCGAGCGCACGGCCAGGCGGAGATCGCGGAGGAGAGACATACTGCCTGCAGGGAAGAGGGAAAAGGGATCAGGGAAGAGAACTGCGTTGTCATCCCGCGCGAAGCGTCGGGATCTGCTCACCCTGCGCCGAAGCCGGCCGCTACCAGTTGCAGGCAGATCCCGACACTCGCTTCGCTCGTGCGGGATGACAGAGAGGGGGAGCGGCTGCGCCGCCGGTGGAGCCCCGACCTCCGCCCCCCCAGACACGCGAAGCGCAAGGCACTTCGCGTCCCTCGGTCAACCCTAGATCTGGAATCCCGACGCCCGCAGTTCCTTCTCGTGCTCTGCCGCGGTACGCTGGTCCTCCTCCTCCACGACGCGACCGTCGAAGAGATGGATCGAACGCTGCGCCTCGGCCGCATAACGCGGATCGTGCGTAACCATGCAGATGGTCGCGCCGCCGCGGTGCAGCTCGTGCAGCAGGGACATCACCGCCTCACCGTTCGTCGAGTCCAGGTTTCCGGTGGGCTCGTCCGCGAGCAGGATCGCCGGCTCGCCTGCAACCGCACGCGCAACTGCCACGCGCTGCTGCTGACCTCCGGAGAGCTGCGACGGGTAGTGCCTCATGCGGTGCGCCATTCCAACGCGCTCCAGCGCATCGGTCACGCGACGCTTGCGCTCGGCCCCGTCCATCCCGCGGTAAGTCAGCGGCAGCTCCACGTTCTCGTAAACCGTGAGGTCGCCGATCAGGTTGAACGCCTGGAATATGAAGCCGATCTGGCGATTGCGAACGCGTGCGCGGTCCGCCGCGGACAGGTCGGCCACCTGCTCGCCAGCCAGGTAGTACTTGCCCTCGGTAGGCGTGTCCAGCAGGCCAAGTATGGACAGAAGTGTCGTCTTGCCGCAGCCTGACGGGCCTGCTATGGCAACGTACTCGCCCTCGTTCACGTGCATGTGGATGTCGGCGAGCGCATGCGTCTCCACCTCGTCCGTATAGAACACCTTGCGGATTCCATCCAGCTGGATCAGGGGACGTCCGCCGTACTTTCCGGATTCGGAAGTGGTGTACGTGGGCTGCGGCGTCGCGGATGTTTGCTCGGTGGACATTGGCTACCTGAAGGTGGAGTGAGATGCCGTTGCGGCTGAAAAGCCCATGAACTACTGAAGTCGGATGCGGTCTACGCCGTCGTACGCTGACATGTCGGAGACGATGACGCGGTCTCCCCGCTGGAGCCCTGCCTTTACCTCGATGACGCTCACGGAACTGGCGCCCAGTGTGACCGGAACCTTCACGGCGTGCTTCCCGTCAGGCTCCAGCCTGAACATGCTCACCGTGCCGTCCGCCTGTCCGTAGTAGGGACGCTGCACGTACAGCACGTCATCCAGGCGCTGCAGCTCGATGACACCGTCCACGCTCAGGTCTGCCCGCGCGCCCTGCGGCAACTCGCCGTCCAGCGCGACCTCGACCGTCACCGTGCCGTTCTGCACGACAGGGTCAACGCGCATTACGTGTCCGGGTATGACTCCGTTTCGAGTATCAATGGTTGCCGACTGCCCCTGCACCACGTCACGCGCCTGGGTGGCAGGCACGCGAAGCACGGCCATCAGCTCGCCTGGCTGCGCCACTCGCGCCAGACGTTCGCCCGGAACCACCCACTGTCCCAGCTCGAGCGGAAGCTCGGTGAGAACGCCGGCCTCTCCTGCCGTCACACGCATGGACGCAACGCGCCTGTCATTGAACTCCTTGATCGCGCGCATGCGCTCGATCTGCGCACGCTGCAGGGCCAGCTGATCGTCCACCGAGCCGATGATCACCTGGAGCTGGCGTTCCTCGAGCTCCACGCGCTCGCGCAGCTCCGTCATGCGATCTGCGGCCGCCTGCACTTCGTTGGTGGACGCCAGCCCGCGCGCATCGAGTGAATCGAACAGCGCCTTCTGCCTGACGGCTTCGTTGTACTGGGTGCGCAGCGCAGCCAGGGCGGACTCCTGCGTCATGCGCTGCGTCTCCAGCTGCGTGCGCAGCGTGAGGTAGGACGCCTCTGCCTGCGTCAGCTGTCGTTCCGCCTCCAGGCGCTCGAGCTCCACGTCCGGGTTGCTGAGCCTGGCGATAACCGTTTCCGGAGTGACCGTGACTCCCGGCCTCAGCGGAAGCTCCTCGACTCGGCCCGCGGTGACAGCGGAGATAATGACTATGCGCTCGGGCACGAGTGTTCCCGGAGCTCGGACGCTGCGAACCATCTCGCCTCGCGAGACGGAGTCTATCAGCAGCGACGCACGATCGGCCGACATCGCGCGAGGCTCCAGCTTCGTGAGGGCGACGGTAATCGCGATGAGCGCCAGCACTCCTGCCGCAATCGCGACATTTCGGCCTGTCTTCTTCCTTGGCGCGCGGGCTATGTCCACAATCAGATCGGTACGGGTACTTTGCTCGTTGATGACAACGCCTGTGCAGCTCGTGCCGTGATGGGCGTGGAGAGCTGAGGCGGCCGGAACGGGCACATTGCCAGCACTGTGGCAAGGCGACGATCGTGCCGTTTGTCGCTTCCGCGTAACCCACACTCCTACAACGGCTTACTCGAGCGGCATGTTTCACGTGACCTTTCAGGGCGTGCGCTTTCGGGACGCCGAATCCCATTTCCGGACACATGGGTGCCAACGTCGTGCGCCGTGAGCTACTCTGAGGCATGACCACGGGTCTACTGCCGTCATTGCCCGCACGGGCACTCGCTTCGCTCGTCGCCGCCCTGTTGCTGCCGGCGGTGGCGTCCGCCCAGGAGCCGGTTGCGCCGCCCGACACCGTACCCCGCGTGACGCTTCCGTCGCGCAGCCTGCCCACGCGCGGGCCCGCCGACTCCATGCCCCGTCCGCGGCTGGACATGACCGCAGAGGAGCTCCGGAGCGCCGCGCTCGAGCTTCTGCCGGCGGCTGCCCGGCGCGCAGTCGTTCGAGTCTGCGCGGGAGGGGACGTCGCCTTCGGCACCAATCTCAGCACAACCTGGCGAACGGCCGCCGCCGGGCGGTGGGGCACCTCTGTCAACTCCCTGCCCGAGCCAATCGAACTCGCCTCTCGAATCCGCGACCTGCTGCCCCCGGCGGACATAGTCCTCCTCAACGTGGAGGGCGCGATCGGCGAGGGCGAGGCGCCTTCCAAGTGCGCGCCCAATTCCACGGCGTGCTACGCCATCCGAATGCCGCCCTCGTCCGCGGACGCGCTGCGCTCAGTGGCGCCCGACGCCACCGTGGTCGGGACGGTGGCAAACAACCACGCGCGCGACGCAGGCGCGCCGGGTTTCCGCGAGACGCTGAACCTGCTGGAGTCGGCCGGAGTGCGCGTAACCGGCGCCGACACGCTGGCCACACCGATCGCCACCGCACTCGGCGACACCCTCGGCATACTCGGCTTCGGGACATCGCCCGGCACTTTCACCGACCTCCGCGACCTGGATGCCGTGCGCCGTCACGTGGAGCGCGCGGTGGAGCGCTACGGGCGTGTGGTCGTCACGGCTCACCTGGGCGCGGAGGGTGTGGCGGCGCAGCGAACTGCGGACAGCACCGAGATCTTCTACGGCACGAGCCGAGGCAATCCGGTGGCGTTCGCGCGAACTGCCGTGGATGCAGGCGCCTCCCTGGTGCTCGGTCACGGACCGCACGTGCTCCGCGCCCTCGAGTGGCGGGGAGAGTCGCTGGTAGCCTACTCCCTGGGCAACCTGCTCACCTTCGGACCGTTCTCCACGGCGGAGCCGCTGAATCGTGGTGCGCTTCTGTGCGCCACCATAGACGAGGATGGCCGGGTGCCGGATGCTCACGTGGTGTCCACCGTTCAACCCGTGGCCGGGCGGCTGGAGCGCGACCCGCACAATCGCGCGGCGGCGCTGATGGATTCGCTCTCGCGCCTGGACTTCCCGCGCACAGGAGCCATTGTGGACCCGACCGGCCGGGTGGGCAGGCGACCCGTTCCGTAGCGACGCAGGGTCGTGAACGCGTATCAGTGAAATGCGAAAGAGGGCGCGGGCCATACGGCCCGCGCCCTCGCTTGCTATCGCGACTCCCACATAGCCGCCGGCCTACTTCTGGCCTTCCCCGCGTTCCTCTGCCGCGCTGCTCGCGAGCGCCAGCACGTCTGCGGTGCTGAGCATCCGGCGAACGCCCACCCAGGGTTTCTGGCCGCGCAGCTGCGGGTTGAAGGTGCGCTCCACCACCTTGCCGGCCACCGAGCTGGCGTGCACGAACTTGCCGTCGCCTATGTAAATGCCGATGTGGGAGACGTTTCGAGACGAGCCGAAGGTCAGCAGGTCGCCGGGGCGGAGCTCGTCGAGGCTCTTGGGTACTTCGTCACCTACCCTGGCCTGCTGATTGGCCGTGCGTGGCAGGTCAATGTTCAGCTTCGCCATCACGAAGCGGATCAGGCCGCTGCAGTCGAACCCTTTCGGGGTGGTACCGCCGAGTACGTAGCGGGTGCCGACCTGCGCACGGGCGAGGGCGACGACGGAGTCTCGAAGCGCGGCAGCCGAGGCTGAGAAGGCCTCCAGCGGTGCCCGTGAGGTGAGCACGGCTGCTTCGGCGTGGGTCTGGGCTTTGGCGGTGCCGGGATTCCACAGCGACGCCGCAAGGATCGTCAAAGCGATCCCGCCCGCCCTAAGCATTCCGGCACCTCGAGGCGAATTCGGTCATCGTTTCCGCAGACGAGGGTCGGGGAAAGAACGTAACCGGAGCGCCGGAGTCTGGGGAGGGGGCACCGTCGCGACCCTGCGAGCCGCTTCACATGCCCGGCTAGCGAATTCCTGCCACCTTGTGGGTCTGGACGCTCAGGCGCCACTGCGGATGGGCCATGCAGTAGGCCACGGCAGCCTCGGTGTTGGCGGCCAGTGCCGGGCCGTCCATCGGCTGAAGGAAGAAGTGGTCGAAGTCGAGTGACTCGAACCGCTCGGGCTGGGCATCCGGTTCCACCTGTGGATACACGAGCTTCAGTTCGTTGCCGCTGGTCAGTACGAGCGGAGCGTTGGCCTTGGGGCTCACGCAGATCCAGTCCAGCCCGTCAGGCGCCTCACGCGTACCGTTCGTCTCCACGGCCACCTCGAAGCCGCGGTCGTGCAGCGCGGCCACCGCAGCGGCATCCAGCTGGAGCAGCGGCTCGCCGCCGGTGCACACCACGAACTTCCGGCCGCGCGCTTCCCGCGGCCAGCGTGAACTGACCGCGTCCGCAAGTTCCTCGGCACTGGCGAAATGCCCGCCGTCGGGACCTGCTCCCACGAAATCCGTGTCGCAGAACGTGCAGGTGGCGGTTGCGCGGTCCTCCTCGCGTCCCGTCCACAGGTTGCAGCCGGAGAACCTGCAGAAGACGGCGGCGCGACCGGTATTCGCGCCCTCGCCCTGCAGGGTGTAGAAGATCTCCTTCACGGTGTAGCGGCGCCCGCTCATGACGCGGCTCCGGGGTCGCTCGTGAGGCGGCCGCCGCTCACCGGGGCCGTCGGCGAGTACTCGGCGGGGTCCCTGAGGCCCGCTTCCGCGAAACCGCGCAGGCGAAGCCTGCAGGCGTCGCACCGACCGCATGCGCGGCCTGCGTCGTCCGGGTCGTAGCAGCTGCTCGTCTCCGAATAATCCACTCCGAGCTCGGTGCCGCGGAAGACGATCTCCCGCTTCGTGAGGCGGAGCAGCGGTGCGTGGATTCGGACGCGCATCCTGCCCTCGACTGCTGCAGCGGTGGCGACGTTGGCGAGCTTCTCGAAAGCCTCTATGAACTCGGGACGACAGTCGGGGTAGCCGCTGTAGTCCAGCGAATTGACGCCGATGAAGATGTCGGACGCTCCCGCCACCTCCGCCCATGCGAGGGCATAGGACAGGAAGATGGTGTTTCGCGCGGGCACGTAGGTGATGGGGATCCGTTCCGACATCTCGCTCTCGTCCCTGTCGCGCGGCACCTCCATGTTCGCCGTAAGGGCGGAACCGCCGAAGGCACGCAGGTCAATCTCGGCGATCCGGTGCTCCGTGGCGCCGTAACGGCGCGCTGCGCGCCGGGCCAGGTCGAGCTCGTGCGCGTGTCGCTGTCCGTAGCGGAACGACAGGGCGTGAACGTTCCAGCCTTCGTGCACGGCTCCTGCGAGCACTGTTACGGAGTCGAGGCCGCCGCTCAACAGCACTATGGCCGGGCGACCGCCGCCACTGGTTCCGGGAGATTCTCGCGTCATCACACACAAAGGTACTGCGGCAGGCTCCATGGCATGGAGACCTGGGCGGCCGGCGCGCTGCGAGGTGCAGCACTCGCGCAGCCTCGCACGGAAGTCCGTGCCGCGGGCTAGATTGTGCGCAGGAGATCGGACCATGACCAAACAGAGCGAAGGCAGCACTTCGGAGCAGCGCCGACGTGGCGCTCCGCGGGTATTCCGGCAGGCCGCATCCGTCCTGGTCCTGGGGGCGGTTGCAGCCTGCGCACCGGTGCAGACCGGCGAGATTGACACGAGCGCCCGTCCCGCACCGGTGGAGAGACGCGAGCCGCTCGTGCGCGAGAACGACGCGCGCAGCGCTCGTGAGGCACTGGCGCGAGTGAGCGAGCGCTGGCGACGACAGTGGTACCATACGGCCGTAGTTCGGCTGGAGGTCACACTCTTCGGACTGGGCGCCCCCGCTCCTGGCGAGTGGGCACAGACCATTCGCGTGCCTGGACGCGCCCGCGTGGACTACCTGCCGCTGGACAGCAAGTCGGGCGTGCTGTACACGCCTGGAATGGTGTACGGCTTCCAGGAGGGCGAGCGCGCTGCCACCGAGGAGCGCACGGACCTGGCGATGATCGCGCTGGCCGACCTGCCGGGAATGGTTCCGGACTCCGCCATGGCAGCGCTGGCAGCCGCGCGAGTGGACACGTCCCTGTTCCGCGTGGCGAACGAGGACGGCGCGCACGTGTGGATCATCGGCGGAGGCACGAACGACAGCCTTCGGTCGGAGATCGCGATTGACGCGGAGCGCCTGCTCGTGAGGCGCGCCACGGACGTGCGGCCGCTGGCCACACGAACGCTCACGCAGGAGGCGAGAGTGATGTCGTGGCGCGAGCAGGAAGGCCTGTTGCTGCCTGAGGTCGTTGACCGCTGGCGCGAAGGCACGCGCACGCTTCGCGAGCGCTGGGCGTCGGTGGCTCTCGACGTTGCCCTTCCCGTGAACCTGTTCGACCCGGCGCAGTGGTCGAAGGTTCAGCCTCCCGGACCGCCGAGGTGAATCGGCGGTCCAGGCGCCGGAGTTGTCCGTCCTCAGCAGTCGGTAACCGCGGCAGACCGCAGCCCGCGGTCGTTCCCCATTCCCCATTCCCCGGTCCTTCGCAGTTCATGCACATTCGCTCCCTGCTCACCCTCTCCCTGGCTCTCGTGGCTGCCGCCTGCGCGCGCACCGTGGAGAGCACGCCGGAGGCAGCGCCGAATCCGCTGCGCCTCGATCCGCAGCCCACCACAGCGGAGATAACAGAGCGCGACCTGATGACGCGGCTGTACATCTTCGCCGACGATTCCATGCAGGGGCGCGCGACAGGCACCCCGGGATATGCGCGCGCCACCAACTACATAGCGGGTGAGCTCGAGCGACTGGGTGTCACACCGGCGGGCGACGACGGCAGCTACTTCCAGACCGTTCCTTATGGTTCGCGTCGCGTGGTGGTGCAGGAGACGTTCACCCATCGCGGGGCCCAGTACATTCAGGGCTCGGACGTTCGGATGGCGCTGCCTCCCTGGTCGCCGCGCGACTTCGGCGGCGGGCTCGTGATCTATGGCGGCTGGGCCGCCGAGCGGCTGAATCCGGGCTTGCTCACCAGCACCGTGGTCGTCGCCATGCCCGGCGATTCCACGCTCGCCCACCTTGCCCCCGGCGGTCGTCTGTCACGCGCGTCCATGGTGCTCTTCGTGATTGACGGCGAAGCGCCGCAGGCCCTCACGCGCATGATGCGCGACAGTACCGTGGAGTTCGTCACCGGCACGCTGGCGGAGGAGGGGCCCATGGTGGGTACCCTGACGAGGGCGGCGGCCGAGCGCATGTTCGGCAAGCCGCTGGCGCAGGTGTCGCCTGGAACGGAGATCGCCGGCGCACCGCTCAACGGCCTGGCGGTGCATGAGACCACGCTATACCCGGCGCACAACGTGGTAGCGATCATCCCGGGTAGAGACCCGGCGCTGGCCGGCGAGTACGTTGCGATCGGCGCGCATGCGGACCACGTCGGGCTGCGACGCGGCGGTCCCGTGGATCACGATTCGCTGCGTGCGATCAATGCCGAGGTGTGGCGCCAGCGCGGCGCATACCCCGGCTCTCCGCAACTCGACGTCACGCAGCGTCAGGCGCTGCGCGTGAACGTGGACAGCATTCGCGAGGTGCGCCCGGCACGCCCGGATTCCATAAACAACGGAGCGGACGACGACGGGTCGGGCTCCATGGCGCTCCTGGAAATCGCTGAAATGCTCGCGCTTTCCGAGCAGAAGCCCCGCCGCTCCGTGCTGTTCGTGTGGCACACGGGCGAGGAGATGGGACTTCGCGGCGCCGGATACTTCGTGGAGAACCCCACCGTTCCGCTCGACTCCATCGTCGCGCAGATCAACATTGACATGATCGGCCGTGGCGGCGCGGACGACATGCGCAACGGCGGGCCGGACTACCTCGCTCTCGTGGGATCCCGCAGGCTGTCCACCCAGCTCGGCGACATGGTGGAGCGGGTGAACTCGGAGCAGGAGCAGCCACTGCGTTTCGACTACACGCTGGACGCCGATGGCCATCCCGAGAACCTGTACTGCCGCAGCGATCACTTTCACTACGCGCGCATGGGGATTCCCGTGGTGTTCCTGTTCACCGGTCTGCACGGCGACTATCACCAGGTGACGGACGAGCCGCAGTACATTGACTACCCGCACTACACGCGCATAACGAGGTTCGCCGGCGACCTCGTGAAGTCGCTGGCGAATGCCGATCGCCGTCCCCTGGTGGACAAGCCCGTGCCGGACCCGAACGCGAGGTGCCGGCAGTAACGGCGTGGACGAGGAGTGCGACGCCGCGAAGCGGCGTCGCGTGTTTGGGAGTGTCGGGGGTTGGGGCTGGCGTGTGCCAGGTTCTGACGCCACTCCCCTCTGTCATCCCGCACGAGCGAAGCGAGTGTCGGGATCTGCTTTCAGGGCGTAGTGGCCGGCTTCGGTGCAGGGTGAGCAGATCCCGACGCTTCGCGCGGGATGACAGACTCTCCTCTCGTGTCATCCCGCACGAGCGCAGCGAGTGTCGGGATCTGCTTTCAACTTGTAGTGGCCGGCTTCGGTGCAGTGAGAATAGATCCCGACGCTTCGCGCGGGATGACAGGGGAGAGAAGCGCGGGATGACAGGGGGGCGTTGCCGCCCGG
>CAYQAO010000038.1:0-25954 GCA_964415485.1 uncultured Gemmatimonadaceae bacterium | reverse complement strand
GCGCGGGATGACAGTAGAGCGAGGCACGGGATGCCAGTATAGGGTGGGGTGGTCACTCTTCCCCAGTCCCTCTTCCCTCGTCCCTCGTCCCTGCGCCCGTCAGTACGCCCGCTCCGTCTCCTCCAGCTCCCTGTACAGCGTTGCATAGCTGTCCAGCCTTGCCTGACGCACGGCTCCTTCCTCCACCGCCTGGACGATCGCGCAGCCCGGCTCCACGAGGTGCGTGCAATCGGCGAAGCGGCAGTTGCCCAGGAATGGCGCGAACTCGGGGAACTCGTGCTCCAGGTCCCGCGCCGGGTGTCCCCAGAGTCCGACCTCGCGCAGGCCGGGCGTGTCGGCCACGAAACCGCCTCCGGGCAGAGGCGTGAGAAGTGCGCCTACAGTGGTGTGGCGCCCCTTGTTCACCGCCCTGCTCACCTCGCCCACGCGAAGCCTGACGCCGAAGAGCGCGTTGATCAGGGACGACTTGCCCACGCCCGAGGGGCCCGTGAGGGCGGTGGTTCGGCCGAGCAGCGCCTCGCGCAGCTCGGCCAGCCCGGCACGCTGCGGAACGCTCGTGAGGTGCAGCGGATAGCCGATGGACTCGTAGTATCCGAACCGTTCGCGCAGCTCCTGGTGCGAGCCGAGGTCAGCCTTGTTGAGGACCACTCGAGCGGGGAGTCGGTTGGCCTCGGCGATGACGAGGAACCGGTCCAGCATCCGTTCGTTAGGCTCCGGCGAGGCAGCGGCGAACACCACCACCACCTGGTCCACGTTGGCCACGATCACCCGCTCTCCACGCCGGCCGCCCGGCTGGCGCCTTGCCAGTCGCGAGCGGCGCGGCATGATTCCGCCGATCGTCCATGCCTCGCCGCGCTCGTCCAACTGGAGCGACACGCGGTCGCCCACTGCCAGCTTGCGAGGCATCTCCAGGTCGCTGGGCAGGCCTTCTTCCTCCAGCTTCCGGTACTCGGCGCGCTTGTCCTCGAAGATCTTCAGGCGGCCCCGCAGCGTGGCCTCGAGCGTCTCGCCGTCGTCAGCAAGCACCCTCCAGGTGCCGCCGGCGCTCTCCAGCACGGTACCGAGGCGCTCCGGTTCGTCAGGCACCGTCTTCGTCACGCATCACGTCCCACCACCGCCGGGTTCCCCGGCCCTCCTCATCCTGGCGCCGCCTCACGAGCCGGTGCAGGAGCGCCTCGGCTTCCTCCAGCAGCATGCCCCGCACCGCCGCCAGCGCCTCGGCCTCCGATGCCGATCGGGTCAGGAACTCTGTCTCGAGGTGCCCCTCCACTCCCTGTGCGCCGATGCGGCGCCATCGAAGGAACATCAGGTAGCCGCCCCAGGGCCGCTCCCTGTCACCCGTCCTGTCCGCAACGGCCTCCACGCTGTACGCATAACCGTCCGGGCCCTCCAGCGCCGCCGGACGACCGTGCACCGCCGCATAGCCTCCCACAGTCCGCTCGTCGCCTGCGGAGTAGTCCGGGGGGAGGAACCTGCCCATGACTGCCTGACGGCTGATCAGCGACGACCGCGCACCATCTCGCGGACGATGTTGCCGGTTATGAACGCCAGGTTCGCAGGGCGCTCCGCCAGCCTGCGCATCAGGTACGGATACCATTGCGTTCCGAACGGCACGTACACGCGCAGATTCAGTCCGTCGCGAACCAGCTGTTCCTGCAGATCCCTGCGAATCCCGTAAAGCATCTGGAACTCGAACCGCTCCCTCCCGATACCCTTCTCGGCGACGAACCGGCGTGCCTCGGCGATGATTGCCTCGTCGTGGGTGGCGAGCCCGGGATAGTTGCCTTCCTCCAGCAGGCGCTTCATCTGGCGCACGTAGGCCTCGTCCACGTCGCTCTTGTCGGGATACGCGATGGAGGCAGGCTCCTTGTACGCTCCCTTGCAAAGCCTCACGCGGGCGCCCCACTCGATGGCGTTCTCCACGTCCTGCGTCGTGCGGCGGAGTGCGGACTGCAGCACGATACCCACGTGCCCGGGGAACGACGGACGCATGTACTGCTCGAAAATCTCGAGCGTAACCTCCGTGTAGTCGCTGCCCTCCATGTCTATCCGCACGAAGGTGTCCTGCGTCGCTGCCCGCTCCACGATGCGGCTCAGGTTGGAGATGCACAATTCCTTGCGGACATCCAGCCCCAGCGCCGTCAACTTGAGCGATACGTGCGAATCGAGCCGCTCGGCGTGTATGCGATCGAGGAGCGTGAGGTACTCCTCCATGGTCGCCCGTGCCTCATGCTCCTCATGGACGCTCTCGCCGAGTATGTCGAGCGACGCCGTTGCACCCATGGCGTTGACGGAGCGGACCACCTCGAGCGCCTCATCGATCGTCTCTCCTGCCACGAAGCGCCGTGCGAAGCCGCGCGCGAGCCGGTTTCGCCGCACGAAACGGAAGATCTTCGGCTGGTCGGACAGGTAAAGGATCGTCTTGCGCAACATTGTCTATGAATGGATGGTCAGCCCGTTCCCGTGCAGCCTTCCGTCGGTGGCAGAGCGCATGGCCGGCCAGTGGCCGGCCATGCGCTCTCAAGCAATACGGAGCCCTGCGCGGCCCCGATGGACGAAATCGCGCGTTCGCGCAGGAAAGGCGCGCGTGAATATAAGTCATCTCGGCGTTCGGCCGCCGACTTCACTGCGCTTCGCCGGGCAGGGTGTCCAGGAAGAGCACGGGATGATCGCGGCCCGGCGCCAGGCTGTCGTCGAAGTAGTTCCAGGTGGTCAGGCCGTCGTCAGAGGCCGGGTGCAGCAGCACCGTCGCGAGGCGTGCCAGCGGCTGCGAGCCAGGAACGATCCAGGTGCCTGCCGGAAGAGTGACCGTGCGCACGCGCCACCTGCCGTCCAGCGGTCGAACCATCGCATGCCCCTGGAACGGCCGCGGGGAATGCACCACGCTGTCCGGAACGAAGGCGTTCACCTGTCCGCGCCATTCGTTCTCCAGCTGCTCCATGACTATTCCGTGCCTCCGGAGGAGGACCACTGCGGCCGTGTCCCGCTCCGGAACCGCGAAGCCGATCGGCACCCTGCCCCAGGCGGCTGCGTCGAATCGGTCGTGCACCGGCATGAAGACCGGCACGATCTCACCGGTGCGGCGGAAGCCCGGACGCAGCCCGGATTCAGTGCGAACGGAGTCGCCCGTACGCTCCAGGAGTTCCACCAGAACGCTGTCCATTCGCGGTGACGACGTGATCCTTCCGCGCACCGGCACCGAGTCGCGTCCCGCGAGCGCGGCCGACTCGCGCTCCCACTCCTCGATGGCGCTCAGCAGCGCGTCGCCGCGTTCCGCAACGAGCGACAGCAGCTCGCTCACGAACGCTGTGGTGCTCTGCACTCGGCGTTCGAATGGATCGTGGGAGTATGCCTCGGACAGCACGCTCACCCGGTTGCGAAGGCCGTAATAGTTGGTGCCGAACCGCGGAACGTGCTCGAAGGTGTACCAGCCGTCCTTTTCAGGACTGGTGGGATCGTCGGCGCCGTAGGTAGCTCCGAAGTTGCCGTAGTCGTACGTCTCGAAGCCGTGGCGCTGCCTTACGCGGTCGCGCAGCTCCGGCAGTATGTTCTGCCTGGTCCATTCCCCTGCCGGAATCTCCGGAAAGAGCGACGGGCTGTAGGTGAGCGCATAGCCGTGGTAGCTGCCGTTCGTGGCATGCAGGTCCACGAGCACGTGGGGATCCCACTCGCGGAAGAAGTCCAGCGCCGCGCGGGTTTCGGGCGCCTTTGCCTTCATGTAGTCGCGGTTCAGGTCGAAGCGCTGCGAGTTCACGCGCTCGCCGATCATCTCCGGACCGTTCTGCGATCCCCTGTTCTCCGCCTGCGGCGCCCAGCTGTCATTGCCGTCCGCGTTGTATATGGGTAGCGCCACCAGCACGATCGAGTCCAGCACGTTAGGCGTGCGCTCGACCAGGAGGTCCCGCAGCAGTGCCTGCAGCGCCTCCTTTCCCTCCACCTCGCCACCGTGGATGTTGCCCTGAACGAACACCACCGGGCGCCCCAGTCGCCGCGCCTCGTGCGGCGTGGTGACGAGCGGTCGTGAGGCCACCACGTACGGGAGCTCGAGGCCGTTTCCGGTATTGCCCAGCACACCGCGGTGCATATCCAGGCCCGCGGCCTGCAGGCTGTCCAGGAACGCCACCACGTGGGCGTACGAGCCGGTCTCGGCGAAGTCGGTCGCTTCCGCGTGCGTGCGCGGAAGTTCACGCGGCAAGTCCTCGTTCTGCTTGCACCCCACCGTGGCAGTCACGATGGCCATCGCAGCGATGGCCGGCAGGCGGAAGCGGTGCAATTTGCCCATATGCATGCTCACAGGCGCTCCTTCACGAATCGGGTCATCTCGCGGTACAGGTGCACGCTCGTGTTGCCTCCCGATATGGAGTGCGTGCGGTTGGGATACATGAGCATCGTAAATGGACGGTCCAGCTCCACCAGGCGGTCTGCGAGCACGTGCGTGTTCTGCGCATGCACGTTGTCGTCGCCGGTTCCATGAACCAGGAGAAGGTTGGCCCTGAGGCCGTCCAGGTGTGTAAGGACCGAGGTCTGCCTGTACCCTTCCTCGTTGAGCTGCGGCAGCCACATGAAGCGCTCGGTGTAGATGGTGTCGTAGAACCGCCAGTCGGTCACGGGAGCTACGGAGATGCCCATGCGGAACACGTCCCCGCCGCGAGCTGTGCTCATGACGGTCATGTAGCCGCCGTAGCTCCATCCCCAGATTCCGATCCGGTCGCGATCCACCCATCCCTGCCTGGCGAGCCACTTCGCTGCATCCACCTGGTCCTGTGATTCCACCACGCCGAGCCTGAGCTGCGTGACCTTGCGGAAGTCACGGCCGCGCCACGCTGCACCGCGGTTGTCCACGCTCACCACCACGTAGCCCTGCTGTGCCAGGAGCTGGTGCCAGAGATAGCGCGAGCCTCCCCATGCGTCGGTCACCGTGGGCGAGGCGGGACCTCCGTACACATACATCAGAACGGGATAGCGCTGACGCGGATTGAAGTCGGGCGGCACTATCCTGTATGCGTCCAGCCGCGTGCCGTCCGGCATGGGTATCCTGAAGAACTCGGGAGCCTTCACGCCGAGCCCGGCAACCGTTCGCCTGAGAGCCGCATTGTCCTGCAGCACCCGAACGCTTCGCATGGACGGCAGCTCGTACAGCGTTGCTGTGATCGGACTCTCGATGGTGGAATGCATGTCCACCAGGTAGCGGGACCCGGGGCCGATGCTCACGCGGTGTGACCCGCGCTCCGTCGTGAGGCGCTCGGGACGGCCGCCGTCCAGCGACACGCGGTACAGCTGGCGCTGCGTGGGGTCCGGCGCCGCCATCGTCACGTACACGAACCCTCTGGCCTCGTCCACACCCGCCACATCGAGTACGTCGTGCCCGTCGGCCGTGAGCTGCCGCACGACCTCACCGTTGCGATCGTAGAGGAAGAGCTGACGCCAGCCGGTGCGGTCGCTGAGCATCAGGAACTGCCGCCCGTCGCGCAGCCAGGTGATGTCCTGCACGTTCACGTAAGCCCGGTCGCTGTCACTGGCGAGCACGCGGCCCTTGCCGGTGCTGGCTGACAGCAGGAGCAGGTCCACGCGGTCCTGCTTCCTGGGCAGGCGCTGCACGAGAACCGAGTCCGGGCCCAGCCACTCCATGCGCGCCACATACTGTCCGGTGTCCGGCCCGGCCTCCAGCCACGTGGTACGTCGCGTGGCGATGTCGGCCACGCCGACCCTCACGCTGGAGTTGGCCTCGCCAGCCTTCGGGTAGCGCAGGACCTCCACGCGCGGGTACTGGCCCAGCTCGTCCACCAGGGCGAACTCCGGCACCCGGGACTGGTCGAAGCGCCAGTACGCTATCCGGCGGGAATCGGGGCTCCAGCGGAACGCATCGCGCAGTCCCAGTTCCTCCTCGTACACCCAGTCCGTGGTGCCGTTGATGATGTTGGGGCTGCCGTCGGTCGTGAGGCGGGTTTCCTCGCCGGTCTCGAGGTCGGTCACCCACAGGTCGTTGGCACGAACGTAGGCAACCTTGCGCCCGTCAGGCGAGAACTTCGCGAACATCTGCAGGTCCGGATCGCGCACTTCGTCCACGATGAACGAAGGCAGCGCGAGGCTCGGGTCCGTCGTGGTGTCGTCCACCTCCGGAAGCGGCGTACGGGACCTGACGATCGGGGTGAGCTGGCGTGTGGCGAAGTCGTACACGTGATACACACCGCGCGTGTTCGCGCGCCACACGCGCACGGAGTTGGAGAACACCAGGGCCTTCCGCTCGTCGCCGGAGAGCTCGATCGCCTCCACCAGCAGGCGGTCGCCGTTCGCGTCCACCAGGTCCGCGGCCGCAGCCATGGTGGTCACCGTTCCGCTCACCAGGTCCACCCGAACGATGCTCGACCCGCCCTGCGGGTCCGGCCTCACGTCCAGGTAGGAACGGCCGTCCTGCATCCACACCACCGCCGGCATCGGCGCACTGCGGAACTCCGCGCCGAAAATGCGCTCCACCGTCAGTTCGCCCGCCGCAGGCGGAGCAGCAGCCCGCTGCTGCGCCTGCACGGGAAGCGGCAGCGCTATCAGAAGTGAGGCAATGCAGGCAGGTGCAACACGCGAAACTCGTGACATGAACAACCCGGTCCTTTCAGAGGGATGAACCATCAAAGTTATCCCACCAGGCCGAGCCGCTACCACCCCGGCAGCGGGCACGCGTCAGGGCGCGACCTTCAGGCGTCCTGCGAATGGAAGCGGTCGCCACGAGCGGCCATCGTGACCAGCAGCTCCGCAGGCTCGAACCGGTCGCCGAACCTGTCCTGGAGCGTTTCGAGCCTGCGCACCACGTTCGACACTCCCTGCGCGTCCGCCCAGCGGAACGGCCCGCCCAGGAACGGCGGAAACCCGAAGCCGAAGACCGCACCCACGTCCCCGTCCCGGGCGCTGCGAAGGACACCGTCCTCCAGGCACCGAACCGCCTCGTTAACCAGGGCCAGCACCGTACGCTCCTGCATCTCGGACGGCGGAAAGTCCTTGTCCTCCCCGTGCGGAAAGAGGTCGTAAACCGAGTAGTCCACGCCCTTCCGCTCGCCCTTCTCGTCGTAGCTGTAGAAGCCCTTCCGCCCCTTGCGGCCCGTCCTGCCGTCGGCCAGCACCGCGAGCAGCGTCTCGGACGCCTTGATCCTCGATCCGAACGCCTCACGCAGCAGCTCCGTCACCCGCCCCGCCACATCCAGTCCCACCTCGTCCAGAAGCGTTATGGGACCCACCGGAAATCCGAACGCCACCAGTGCAGCATCCAGGTCCTCGATGAGCACGCTGCTGTCCAGCAGGTGCCCGGCCTCGTTCAGGAAGGCGGCCAGCGTTCGCGTGGTGTAGAACCCGGGCCCGTCATTGACCACGATAACCGTCTTGCCCAGCTTCTTCCCCGCATCCACTGCACGAAGGATGGTGGCGTCATCCGTGAGCTTCCCGCGAACGACTTCCAGGAGCGGCATGCGGTGCACCGGCGAGAAAAAGTGCATTCCGCACACCCTCTCGGGCCGACGCGAAGCCAGGGCGATATCCGAAATCGGGATCGTGCTGGTGTTGGTCGCATACACGGCGTCGTCCCGCATCCACTCCTCCGCCTCGTGCAGCACCGTGCGCTTCAGCTCCACGTCCTCGAACACCGCCTCGATGACGATGTCCGCACGCCGGAAGCCGGTGTAGTCCACGGTTCCGCTCAGCAGCGACAGGGCGTCGCCGAGCTCTCGCTTCGTCATGCGACGCCGCCTCACGCGGTCGCCGAGCACCTCGCGGGCCGAGGCCAGCCCCTTCCCCACCCGCGCGTGATCGGTGTCCTTCAGCCTGACGGGTATCCCGCGCTGAACCGCAATCGTGGCGATTCCCG
The DNA here is from genome assembly GCA_964415485.1 of uncultured Gemmatimonadaceae bacterium. Lineage (GTDB taxonomy): Bacteria > Gemmatimonadota > Gemmatimonadetes > Gemmatimonadales > Gemmatimonadaceae > JBBQHX01. Next base: position 18,105 of record CAYQAO010000038.1, on the reverse strand, counting down.
CACCCATGAACCCGGCCCCGAGCACGCCGAGAGCTCGCAGCGCCTGCGGCTCTGCCTCCACACCTTCCACTCCCGAGTCCTTCTTGAGCGCGGTGATGGCGCGAAACTGGAAGATGAGTTCCCTTGCCACGGGAGACACCGCCATCTCGCCGAATAGCCGCGCTTCCTCCTGCGCGCCTCGCACGGGGCCGTCGGCATATCCGCGGGCAATCGCATCGAGCGCAGCCATCGGCGCCGGGTAGTGGCCGCCGGTCTTCTTCTGCGCCGCCTCACGAGCTCGGCGCAGTACCACGGCCCTGCCAACAGGGTTCTCGTCCAGGAGGACTCGCGAGGCATTCCGCTTCGCACCCGCCGCACGCCCGCTCCCCGTGGCCAGCTCCATCGCACGCCTGTGAGCCACGTCCAGCAGGATGCTCGGGTGCACCACCTCGTGAACCAGACCCAATGAGAGCGCACGCCTGGGACGCACCGGCTTTCCGGTGAGGATCATGTCCAGCGCCGCACGCAGGCCTATGAGCCTTGGCAGCCGCTGCGTGCCCCCCGCACCGGGAATCAGCCCGAGCTGCACCTCCGGCAGCCCTAACGACGTCTTCGAGTGATCCGTCGCGATTCGATAGCTGCACGCAAGCGCAGTTTCCAGGCCGCCGCCGAGGCACGCACCGTGAATGGCCGCGATCACCGGGAACCCGGCGTTCTCCAGGCGTTCCAGAAGCTTGTGACCCTCCCGGCTGAGGCTCTCCGCCTCCTGCGCGGTACGAACCGCGCCAAGCTCCTCGATGTCGGCACCGGCGATGAACACGTCAGGCTTCGCACTCGTCAGGATCGCCGCCATCACTCCCTCCTGGCCGAGTGAGTCCAGAACGCTCGCGAACTCCTCGCGAACCTCCCGCGAGAGCATGTTCACGGACTCGCCCTGCACATCCAGCGTGATGACGGCCACGCCATCGGTGATGCTGGTGGTCACGTGCCTCATGTGTGCGCCTCCACGACCATGGCGAAACCCATTCCTCCCGCCGCACACACGGTCATCAGGCCGTATCGTGCCTCACGACGGCGCAGCTCGTTGAGCAGTGTCGTGGTGATCCGCGCGCCCGTGGCCCCGAACGGATGCCCTATCGCTATGGACCCGCCCATCACGTTCAGCCGGGCGCGGTCCACCTCACCCACAGGCGAGTCGAATCCGGCGCGCCGCGCCCACTCGCGCGACTCGAATCCCTGCAGGTTCGAAAGCACCTGCGCGGCGAATGCCTCGTGCATCTCCACCAGGTCCATGTCCTCCAGCCGGAGCCCCGCACGCTTGAGCGCCACGGGTGCCGCCAACACCGGCGCCTGAAGCAACTGCTCGCCAGGATCGAGCGCAGCGTACGCATACGAACGGATGTAGCCGAGAGGCTCGTAACCGAGCGAGCTCGCGCGCTCCTCGCTCATCAGCAGCACTGCGGCCGCACCATCGGTGAGCGGCGAGGAGTTGCCAGCCGTCACGCTGCCGTACTTCCGGTCGAACACCGGCTTGAGCGCGGACAGCTGCTCGATGCTCGTGGACTCGCGAATCCCGTTGTCGCTCGTGACGGCGATGCTCATGTCAGGACCGGTCCACACGGGCGCAATCTCGGCCGTGAGCCTGCCGTCGGTCGTGCCGGCAGACGCCAGCCTGTGCGAGCGTAGCGCGAACTGATCCTGCTCCTCGCGCGAAATCCCGTTCAGCTTCGCCATCTTCTCGGCCGACTCGCCCATGGTTTCGCCCGTGGTGGGCTCCGCGATGGCAGGCGTGATCGGCACGAGGTCCTTCGGCCTGATGGCGGACAATGCCTTTGCCTTCTGCCGCGGAGTCTTCGCACGGCTCGCCGCAACGAGCGCATCGGACATCCCGGGCGAGTGGAGCACCGGAACGTTGCTGAGAGACTCCGCTCCGCCGGCGATGGCTACGTCCACGTGGCCCAGGAAGATCTGGTCGGCGGCATCGGTGATGGCCTGGTTGGAAGACGCGCACGCCCGCCCCACCGTGTACGCCTGAACGCCGCGGGGCAGCAGCGGCATGAGCGATATCTCGCGGGCGATGTTCGGCGCTGTCACGTCCTGCAGCACGGCGCCGAACACCAGCATCTCCACCAGCGCGGGATCCAGATCCGAGCGCAGAATCAGCTCGCTCACTGCCCGCTTGCCGAGGTCCAGCGCGCTGAGGGAACGCAGAACCGTGCCCGCCTTCGCAAACGGGGTGCGGACTCCCGAGACTATGGCAACCCTTCGGCCGCGTGGATGGCTCGTCATGAACTGAAGGTTATAGTGAGGAGCGCGATCCTGCTGACGCCTGCATCCTGAGGGCCGCGGTCGGGCGACGATTACCATCCGGCATCGCGGACACCTGCCCCACACCGCTTCCTGAGTGTTCATACATCCGTGACAACTGCCGTGCCAGACCTCCTCATAATTGGCGGTGGCATCACCGGCGCGGGCGTTGCGCGTGATGCGGCCCTGCGTGGCCTGCAGGTCGTTCTCGTGGAGCGCAACGACCTCGCATGCGGCACTTCCAGCCGGTCGTCCAGGCTCGTGCACGGCGGCGTGCGCTATCTGGAGCACGGTCACCTGGGCCTGGTGTTCGAGTCCAGCCGGGAACGCAGGATCCTGCTTGCCACGGCGCGGCATCTCGTGAGGCCCCTCTCGTTCACCTGGCCCGTTTACGGTGGCGCCAGGCTGCCACGCTGGAAGGTTGGCGCAGGGCTGGCGCTGTACGACGCGCTGTCCCTGTTCCGGAACGTCGGGCGACACCGGCGCCTGAGTGCCGCGGGCGTTCTGGAGCGCGAACACGCACTCTCGCGCGACGGCCTGCTGGGCGGCTTCTCCTACTGGGACGCGTCCACCGACGACTCCCGCCTGACGCTCGCCACCGCGCTCGACGCGGCGGCGGCCGGCGCCGACATAAGGACGCACACCGAGGTAACTGCGCTTCTGCGCGACGGCGCGCGCATCGCCGGAGCGCGCGTCAGGAACAGCCTGACGGGTGAAGAGTGCGAGGTGCACGCGCGGCTGGTCGTGAGCACGGTTGGCCCATGGACCGACGAGCTCCTGCGGCTGGACCCCGCCAGTGCAGGCGGAAGCCCCGCCGTGCGCGGAACCAAGGGCGTGCACATCCTGCTTCCTCGTGAGGCGGTGGGGAACGCCGGTGCCCTCACGCTCGTGGCACCGACGGACGGCCGCGTCACCTTCGCGCTGCCGGCCGGTGACTTCGCGCTCGTCGGCACCACCGACACCCCCACCCTGGAGCACCCGGCCGACGTCCGCGCCTCGCGCCAGGACGTGGACTACCTGCTGGACATCGTCAGGCACTTCTTCCCGGGACGCGGGACCTCGGCCGACCACGTCCTGAGCGCCTGGGCCGGCATACGCCCGCTGGCAGCCTCCGGGTACACCGAGGGACCGTCGTCCGCCTCGCGCGAACATGCAATCGTGAGGCACGCGCCGGGAATGCTGGTGGTCACCGGCGGCAAGCTGACCACGTATCGCAGCATGGCCGAGGAGATCGTTGACCGGGCGGGTCCCGAGCTCGGGACTCGACTGCCGCCCTCCCCCACTGCCGACCGGCCGCTTCCCGGCGGCACCGCCGACCCGGCCGCGGAACTGGCCGACGCCACACGCGTCATCGGCGACGCCGCCGTGGCGCGTCGCCTCACGGAGGCTCACGGAAGCGGATGGCGCGCTGTGTGGGCGCTCGGCAACGAGGCTCCGGAACTCCGCGAGCGAATCTCCCCCGACCGCCCGTACCTCATGGCGGAGGTGGTACACGCCGCAAGGAGCGAATGGGCAGGGACGCTGGCGGACGTGCTCGTCAGGCGCGTGCCGGTTGCGTTCGAGACGCGCGACAACGGACGTGAGGCGGCAGCCCGCGTGGCGCAGCTTCTGGGGCGCGAACTGGGCTGGAACGATCGTCGCCGTGACCGGGAACTCGAGCGTTTCGAGTCCGAGGTCACGGCGACCTTCGGGATTCTCCCCGACTAGCTACACGGCGAATACACGCCGCGGGCTCACTCCACCACGGTCTCGTGGATGGTGTAGAGCTCGGTGATCCTGAGCCTGCGCGTGCGCGCGGGCAGCCTCAGCACCGTCTCCTCACCTACTGCCCTGCCCACCAGCGCACGCCCGATGGGCGACGCCATGGACACATGGCCCTCGTCGAAATCCTCGGAGTCGCCGAAGACCAGGTGGTAGGTCTCCACGTCTCCGGTCTTCAGGTCCTCCACCACGACGCGCGAACCGAGTCCCACGCGATCCACGGGGATCTGCGATACGTCAACCTGTGAGAGCTTGCTCAGGCGCTGGTGCAGCTGCCCCAGTCGCGCCTGCACGAACTGCTGCCGCTCCAGAGCCGCCTTGTACTCGCTGTTCTCGCGCAGGTCCCCGTGCTCAACCGCCTTACGAATCTCGTTCGGGATCACCACGTTGAGCTCGTGCTGCAGGCGAGCAACCTCGCCGCCGAGCTTCTGCTTGAGTTCCTCGATCATCACCATCAGCGAAACGGCCCGGACGCGCATGCGCACATCGGGTGCGCTGCCCGGTCCTGGGCGACGGAAAAGCGCAGCGCCCGGCCTGCGAGAGGCCGGGCGCCACGCGTTGTGTATACCTCAAAGTTATCACATTCCATGACACTCGGCGAGAGGCCTCCACATGCGCCCCTGCGCCGAATGAGCGAGGCTGGAACTCAGCTTCGTGGAACTCCTGCGCCGTGCTTCATGGCCGAGGCAGGGGTTCAGCGACCGGCCGCCTCCCAGGATTCGATCACCACGTCTGCCGCCTCCTGCGGGCTGTCCGTGAGCAGGATCAGGTCTACGTCTCCCGGGCTGATCTTCCCCTCCGCCAGAACCCGTGACCGGAGCCAGCGCACGAGCCCCGCCCAGTAGTGCGTACCGAAGCAGATGATCGGGAACTGCGAGATCTTTCCGGTCTGGATGAGCGTGAGTGCCTCGAACAGCTCGTCCAGCGTGCCGAACCCTCCCGGGAAGTTGATGAAGGCAGAGCTGTACTTGATGAACATGGTCTTCCGCACCATGAAGTAGCGGAAATTCACCAGGGTATCCACGTACGGATTGGAGCCCTGTTCGAACGGCAGTTCGATGTTGCAGCCCACCGAGTGCCCGTTCATGCGGGCTGCGCCCTTGTTGGCCGCCTCCATTATCCCCGGTCCGGCGCCTGTGATGATCGAGAATCCGGCCTCGGCCAGCAGCGCGGCGGTCTCCTCGGCAGCCTTGTACATGGGGTCGTCGGGAGCCGTGCGGGCGGACCCGAAGATCGAGACTCCCTTCCGGATGTTCGAGAGAACGTCGAAGCCTTCGATGAACTCGCCCGTGATGCGCATGACGCGCCACGGGTCCGTGCGCGTGAAATCCGCCGCCGGCCCGCGCTCCTGCAGCAGCTTGCTGTCTTCGGTCGTTCGCGGAGGAATGAGGTCACGAATGGACTGATCTATCACCTTCTGCGGCGATGCCACGAGAGCGGCGCCGTTGCCCGTGAGCACCGAGGGCGGGGTTCGGCCCGCCATGCGGTGTCCCTCCTCGGTGCGCTCGCGAAGGTATTCCTGCGAGTCGGCTTCAGCTGCCGCGCGCACCTCGGGAGTGGCGCGCTTGCCGCCGGCGGTCTTCGGACCGGACTTCCGCCCGGTACGAGGGCCTGCAGGCTTGCGGTTCGTGCGGCCGCCGTTGCCGGAGGCGGGCTTTCCGGACATGCCTCGCCTCGACTCACCGGACTCGGCGCGAGGCGTGTCTGCCTCTTTCTCGTTGCGACCGGACGCTTTGCTGGAAGACGTGGAACGGTTTCCACGCTTCCTCGAGGAGGAATCGGACATCACAGGATTGCGGGTTGTGTCATCGCGCGGGGGATCGGGGCGCGGTGGCGCAGTTTACGAGACTGAAGGGTGGACCGGCAACCCGGGGACGCGTTCGGACCGTGCCGAGTCAATTGCGGATCCCGCCCCCTGTCGCCGGCGCAGCATTCACGTTTCCTTGCCTCACCATGACTTCTGTGGTGATAATCGTTGCGGACGGCGCGCGTCCCGACTCGTTGCACGCCGCCATGGACGACGGCAGCCTTCCCGCACTCGCGCAGCTGCGCGCGGAAGGCCATTCGCACGTCGTGAGCAGCGTGTTCCCGTCGGTGACGGGGCCTGCCTACACGCCGTTCCTGCTGGGCCGTCACCCGGCGGCTGTGGGTCTTCCCGGTCTTCGCTGGTTCGATCGTTCCAGGAAGGTGGGCGCATGGCCGCACCGTGCGCGCAGCTACGTGGGCTGGGAGATGCGCCACGTGGACAGCGACCTCGATCCGCACGCCCCCACTCTCTTCGAGCTGGCGCAACCTTCGCTTGGCGCGCTCAACGTGATCGGCCGCGGGCTTCCAGGCGGCGGAGCGATAGGTCGCGGAGCCGGCTTCGTCGCTCGTGCGGCACGTACGCACTTCACCGGCAACGTGCGCGGCTGGCTGGGCATGGACCGTGAAGTCTCCGATCTGCTCGTGAGGCGCGTGCTGCGCGAGCGTCCGCGCGTCACTTTCGCGGCGCTGACCGGCATAGACAAGACCTCGCACGCCGAGGGTCATGAGTCTGCAGTGGTCCTGGAGGCGATGCGCATAGTGGACGACACCGTCGCCGCGCTTCGTGAGGGGCTGGAGCGCAGCGGGCGCTGGCAGGACACGCGGCTGTGGGTGGTGAGCGACCACGGCCACTCTCACGTGTCCAGTCACGACGACCTGGAGCGGTGGGTAAGGTCGCTCGGGTTCAGTGTCATGGCGCATCCCTGGGTGCACCGCCCGGCGAGCGACGTTGCCGTGATGGTGAGCGGCAATGCCATGGCGCATCTCTACATGGAATTGGGTCATCGCGAGCGACAGGGCTGGCCGGCGCTTCGTTCGCGCTGGGGCGCGTTTGCGGAGGAGGTGCTGCAGCGCGAGTCCGTGGACCTCATGCTCCTGCCTCACGACGAGCGCCGATGCGAGATTCGGTCCGGCGACCGCGGAAGCGCGCTCGTGATCAGCGACGGATCGCGTCTGGCATATCGCCCGGAAACCGGCGACCCGCTCGGAATCGGGGAGATCGCACCGACCTGCGCCGATGCCGCGTACGAGGCGTGCCTCACGAGTGACTACCCGGATGCACTCCTGCAGGTTGCCAGCCTCGCGAGAAGCGAGCGCTGCGGCGACATGGTGCTCTCCGCCTCACGCGGACACGACTTCCGCGCGCGCTACGAGCCCATTCCGCACCATTCGGCACACGGTGCGCTGCATGCCGAGCACATGCTGGTGCCGCTCATCGGGAACCACCCGGTGGGCGGATCGCCGCTCCGGACGGTGGACGTGTTCAGCAGCGCGGTGCGGCATCTGGACGTGGACCTTCCGGCGATGGCGGAGGGTGCCAGCTTTCTCTGAGCCGGCTGACCCCGCTCTGGCGAACGCGACCGTCAGGCCCTCTTCTTGCCCTCTCCCGGTTTCTCATGCATCTGCTCGTCTTTACGCTCGACGACCAGCGATTTGCGCTGCCAGCCACGGTGGTTCACGAGACCGTGGCCGCCGTTGCCGTGACGCCGCTCCCGGCCGCCCCCGCCGTGGTGGATGGGGTGGTGGATGTCCGCGGCGAGCTGGTACCTGTCTATGACCTGCGGGTGCGCTTCGGACGTCCGCGCCGCCCCGTGCGGGCAGACGAGCACTTCGTGATAGCGAGCGCCGGACGTCGCACCGTGGCGCTGCGCGTGGACCGGGCGCTCGAGCTGGTGGAGGTCTCCGACCGCGACCTGCTCCCCGCCCGCCCCGACGATCCGCGCATGGCGCGCGTGGCCGGCATCGCCCGGCTTCCGGATGGGCTCGTGCTCGTGCAGGACCTGGAGGAGTTCCTGAGCGACTCGGAAGCTGCAACGCTGGACGAGGCGCTCCGCGAGCATGCCCGCAGCCGGTCGTCAGGCACCCCGCAACATACTGACCCGCCGCCGCAGTGATCCAGCGGGACTGGTCGGAGATCGGCTTCGCCCGGGTGGCGAGCATGCTCACCGAGCGTACGGGACTGGATTTTCCAGCGACGCGCCGGGCATACACCGAGCAGGCGATGCGCCGCGCCATGTCGCAGGCAGGCCTGAAGGACTCGCGAACGTTCGCCGACCGCCTGCCTGACGACCCCGAGGCGATCGCCTCCCTCGTTGCCGAGATCACGATCGGCGAGACCTACTTCTTTCGGGAGCCGTCCCAGCTGGAGTACATACGGCGGAGCGTCATCCCCTCGCTGGCCAGGGATCGCGCCCCAGACCGACCGCTGCGCATCTGGAGCGCCGGCTGCGCAACCGGCGAAGAGCCCTACACGCTGGCAGTCATCCTTCGCGAGGATCAGCCGCGCCGGGCCGTCCGCATCACGGGCACCGAGATATCGCACGTGCGGCTGGAAGCTGCGCGTCGCGCCAGGTACGGCAGGTGGTCGCTCCGGAGCCTGGCCGAGCCGGTGATTCGGCGCTACTTCACCCACCGCGGCTCGCACTACTTCCTTCGCCCGGACATTCGGGCCATGGTGGACTTCGGCTATCTCAACCTGGCCGACGACGAGTATCCGGGAGGTCCGCTTCGCCTGACCGACCTGGACCTGATTCTCTGCCGGAACGTTCTCATCTACTTCGACCGGCAGGTGATAGCCGGCGTCGCCCGAAGGCTGCTGGACTCACTGGCTGACGACGGCTGGCTGTTCCTCGGCGCCTCGGACCCGTCGCTCACGGAGTATGTGGAGTGCGAAGTGGTGGTGACCGGCGCCGGGCTGGCGTACCGGCGCGCCTCGGCTGCGAGAGAGAAGGCGGGCTCCGGATTCGAGGCAGACGCGCCCGTTTCCGCAATCGCGAGCGTGGTCACGCAGGGCATCTACACCACCCTGCAGGAAGGCGTGCCGGATGCGTGGACGGCGCCTCAGGCGGAATGGTCGCCCTTCGCAGCTGGTCCGGAGCGAGGAATGGCGGCCACCGCCGCACCGGCCGCCGATGCACCGGCGTCTCCGGATGTCCAGCCCGAGCCACCCGCTCCCGGTCCGCTGGAGCGAGTGCAGAAGCTGTATGCGGCGCAGGACTATCCTGGCGTCATGCGGGAGGCTGCTGCGCTTCTCGAGTCCGGTATGGAGGATGCCCGGCTCAGGACGCTGCTCGTTCGCTCGCTGGCGAACTCCGGGTCCCTCGCTGAGGCCGGCAGGGCCTGCGCGGCTGCCCTGGAGGCACACCCTACCGATGCGGAGCTGTGCTACCTGCACGCGCTTCTCCTGGCGGAGGCGGGGCGGCTCGCGGAATCCGTGGCTGCCGCCCGGGGCGCGCTCTTTCTGGACAGGAAGCTGGTGGTTGCGCATATGCTGCTCGGAGGCCTGCTTGCGCGGATGGATGAGACGTCCGCTGCTCGCAGGTCATTCCAGAATGCCGAGAGACTGCTCGCGGCGCTCCCTTCCGATGCGCTGGTCCCGGCGTCCGACGGCGAACCTGCCGGAAGGGTTCGTGAGGCAGCACGCGTGCAGGCCGACCTTATGAGCAACGCGCCATGACATCGCCCGATACAGGTGCAAAGCCCTCCCCCGGCAGCGGCCCGACGCTTCGGCGGGCAGACGGTGAGATAGACTGGACGCAGGTGCATGCACGCATGGCGTCCATTGGACAGCTGCTGGAAAGCGAGGCGGCAATGTCGCCCGAGTCGGAAGCTGGCCTGCTGGCCGAACGGGCGCGGCAGCTTGCCGAACCAATGGAAGTGGAGCGCGGGGAGGAAATGCTCGCGCTCCTTCGCGTGAGGCTCGGCAGAGAGGAGTACGCAGTACCTGCTGGAGACGTGGTTGCCGTCGCGACCGGAGTGGAGATCGCCGCGCTCCCCGGCGCGACCGGCCTCCTGGTGGCGCTTGCCGCGTGGCGCAGCCGCGTTCTGCGCACGATAGACGTCCGCGCTGCGCTGGGTGTGTCCGCCCCTGCCTCACGAACAGTGCTCGTGATCGGCGAGTACGAGGCGGACCTGGCGCTGCTGGTGGATTCGGTTGAAGACGCGGAGATCGTGAGACTTTCCGAGCTGCAGCCGGTGCCGGCAGACGTCTCGGCCTCCGACCTCCTGCGCGGCATCCTGCAGGACGGTACGCCACTTCTGGACCTCAGGGCGGCAGTCCGCCTGGCGGGACTGCGGGCCCGGGACACCTGACGATGAAGGATCACACTGGACGGGCGCGCCGCGTCCGCAGCAACAGCTCACCATCCATCACTTGCAATCCATGAAAGGAACGATCAGCCAGCGCATTATCTGGGGCTTCGGGGGCATCCTCGGACTGGTAGTAATCGTTGCACTCGTGGGCTGGTGGGCACTCGGGAGCACGCGCGACAGCTACGAACGTGCCGTTGCCAGCAACCGCGACATCCTGGCGCCGGCTATACAGCTGCAAGGCAACGTGGCGAGCGCGAACGTGTCGGTACTCAGGTACCTTCTCGAGCCTGCGAACAACGATTCGAATGCGCGCGATCCGTTCGTCGCGGAAGCGCGAAGCCTGATCACCAGGCTGCGAGGATCGTCAACGGACGACATCGGCCAGCGATGGCAGCGTGCCGGTGAGCTGCTCGAACAGTGGGATGCGTACATGGAGCGTTCCATTGATGCAGCTGCCGCCGGGAGCGACTCCCTCGCCATGGCGATACGCGGGGAAGCTTCGTCTTTCAGGAGAGAGCTGGACGCCCTGATAGACACCGCCGTGGAGAACGTGCAGCAGCGAAGCGACGACGCGATCGCCAGCGGACGCTCCGACTACAGGATCGCCCGCAACACCCTGCTGATAGGTGCGGCTCTGGCGCTGCTTGCGGGACTCGCGTTCGCTGTCTGGCTGAACGGAGCCATCTCGCGCCCGCTCCTGCACTCCAGCCGGGTGCTCGCTTCCAGCGCAGCGGAGATCCTGGCGGCTTCCACGCAGCAGGCGGCGGGCGCCAACGAGTCCATGGCGGCCGTGAGTCAGACCGTTGCCACCGTGGACGAGGTAGCGCAGACGGCCGACCAGGCGTCGCAGCGTGCGAAGGGCGTCGCGGAACTGGCGCAGCGTGCGGCAGAGATCGGCCGCGCCGGTCGGCGCTCCGTGGAGGATTCGCTCACCGCCATTGATGGCGTGAAGACTCGGGTGGAGTCAATTGCCGACAGCATCCTGGCTCTGGCCGAACAGGCGCAGAGCATCGGCGAGATCGTCACGGCCGTGAACGACATTGCAGAGCAGACGAACCTGCTGGCGCTCAATGCGGCGGTCGAGGCCACGCGCGCGGGCGAGCACGGTCGGGGCTTTGGCGTAGTGGCAGCGGAGATCAAGACTCTGGCCGAACAATCCAAGCGCAGCACGGTGCAGATCCGGCAGATCCTGTCCGAGATCCAGCGCGCCACGAGCTCGGCGGTGATGACCACGGAGCAGGGCACCAAGGAGGCGACGGCCAGTGCCCGTCAGGCGATGGAGGCCGGCGAGATGATCCGCCAGCTGGCCGAGAGCGTTGCGCAGGCGTCGCAGGCTGCCGCGCAGATCGTGGCATCCACCGGGCAGCAGGCGATAGGCATGGAGCAGATTCGCCAGGCCGTCAGCAGCATTCATGAAGCCACGCAGCAGAACCTGTCGTCGTCCAAGCAGACGGAGCAGGCGGCATCCGACCTGAGCCGGCTGGGCAACGAGCTGGTGATAATGGTGGGCGGCGAGCCACAGAGGCAGGCGATTCGCGCATGACGCGTGACGAGCTGGCCGCGCGCCTGCTGCAGACCTTCCTGGGCGAGCTCGACGAGCTTGTCCAGACGCTCAACGTGGAGCTGCTGAGGCTGGAGCGGGAGGGGACGGCTGCAGGCTCGGATGCTCTGGACGCCGTGTTCAGGGTGGCTCACACGCTGAAGGGTGCAGCGCGCGCCACCCGCCTCGCGGCGGTGGAGGAACTCTGCCACGCGATGGAGGGTCCGCTCGCCGCGGCGAAAGCCGGTCGGCGCGAGCTCGTGGCGGAGGACTTCCAGCTCCTCTTCGAGGCTGCGGACGCGCTCACCTCCACGGGCGAGCGCCTGCGTCGTGGAGCAGCTCCCGACACTGCCGCCCTCGGGGCACTGGCGCGCCGGATCACGTCGTCGGCCGGCAGGCATGGCACGGTTTCCGGCCTCACGACGCCCGCGTTCGGCACGGAGATGCCGGAGCCGGAAGCTCCGCGCGACGTGCCTGACGCGGCAGCCGGTGGCGCAACGGCGGCCGACTCGACCAGGCGCATGGACCTGCCGGATCGCGCTCCCGGCTCGGGCACGAGCGGCGCCCCCGGCAGCCGCCCGTCGTCAGGCAGGACCGACATGTCGGTGCGAGCCGACGACGAACCCGATCACTCCAGCGTCGGCAACGGCGTGTCCGTTCGCGCGGAGACGCAGGTGCGTGTGAGGGGCGAGAAGCTGGACGAGCTGCTCGCGACGGCAGGGGAGGTGATGCTGGCCGGAGAATCCGCCGCGTCCCTGGCGTCTCCGGCGGCAGACCTCGCGCAACGCGCACAGCGAAGCGCCTTCAGGGCGCGCAGGGCCATCTCCCGGCTGCGGAGGCTGCTGGACAGCTCGGGCGCTACCGATGCAGACCGCCGCATGCTCGAGGAACTTGCCGAGGATGCCGCAGCGATGGCGCGCGACGCGCACACGGCGGCGGTTCGAAGCACGCAGACGGCCAACGCTGTCGTGCGAGCGAGCGACGACCTGCTGGAGAGCGTCCGGCGGCTGCGGTTGCGTCCCTTCGAGGAGGCCGTGGAAGCCCTGCCGCGCGTGGTGCGTGACCTGGCCGCCGAGACGGGCCGCCAGGTGACGCTGCGGATCACGGGTGGGGACGTGGAGGCAGACCGGGCGGTGCTGGATGGGCTTCGTGAGGCTCTCCTGCATCTGGTGCGGAATGCGGTGGACCACGGGATCGAGAGCCCGGAGGAACGCCTGCGTGCCGGCAAGTCAGCCAACGGCACCCTCACACTCTCGGCGAGCCTTCGCGGGCAGCACCGCCTGCGCGTGGTGGTGCGCGACGACGGGCGCGGCGTGAACCTGGAGGCGGCCGCCGAGGAGGTGCGCCGTCGCGGACGGTCGGTGCCTGACGACCCGCGCGAGCTGGTGCGCATCCTCTTCGAGAGCGGCGTCTCCACGCGTGCGAGAACCACCGAGATCTCCGGGCGTGGAGTGGGACTGGACATCGTCAGGTCCATCGTGAGGCGCCTCAGGGGCACGATCCAGGTGACGTCCGAGCCCGGCGCCGGCACGTCCTTCGTTATCGAGACACCGCTCACGCTGGCAACCCAGCGCGTGGTGCTGGCGTCCGTGTCGGGACAGATCTTCGCGATTCCCAGTGTCAGCGTGGAGGGACTGCGACGAATAGACCCCGGTGAGCTGCGCCAGGCGAACGGCCAGATTCTGCTGCCGTCGGAGGACGCCGCGATACCGGTGGCCTCGATGGCCGCGGTGCTCGGCCCGCCGCTCACCCTCGGCGAGCACGAGGACAGGATTCCCGCGGTAATCGTGAGGCACGGCGACCATCGCCGCGCGCTCATGGTGGACGAGCTGCTGGAGGAAACGGAGATCGTGATCCGGCCGCTGGAGCTGCCCGACGAGAGCGTGTCGGAGTCCCTGGCAGGCGTGGCGCTGCTGCCATCGGGTCGCATCACCCTGGTGCTTTCGGTGGCGGCGCTGCTTCAGCGGGCGGGAGGTACCGACCGCACGGTGCGGGCGCGGGGAGCGACTCGTGCGCCGGCACGAAGGGTGCTCGTGGTGGACGATTCCATCACCACCCGAACGCTGGAGGCGAGCGTGCTGCAGGCGGCAGGATACGAGGTGCTCACGGCAGTTGACGGTCGCGCAGCGTGGCAGCTGCTGCAGGAACGCGGAGCAGACCTCGTTCTGTCCGACGTGCAGATGCCCAACATGGATGGCTACCAGCTGTGCGAGTTGATTCGCTCCAACCCGAAGTTCGAGTCGCTGCCGGTGATACTGGTGACTTCCCTGGAGTCACCGGAGCAGCGCAGGCGCGGCCTGGAGGCAGGCGCTGATGCCTACATAGTGAAGTCCAGCTTCGACCAGGAGGAACTGCTGGACACCGTGCGACAGCTCATGGGTCAGGAAGCGACCGCATGATCCGGGTGCTGGTCGTGGAAGACTCGCCCACGGTGGCGCAGCTGCTGATCTCCATGCTCGAGAGCGATCCCGGACTTCGCGTGGTGGGGCATGCGCGCGATGGCCGGGAAGCAGTCCTGGAGGCCCAGCGGCTTCGGCCGGACCTCATCACCATGGACGTGAACATGCCCGTACTCGACGGGCTTGCTGCGACGAAGGAGATCATGACGGTTGCGCCGACGCCGATCATCGTGGTCTCGAGCGCGGCCAACCAGAGCTCGGTGGACCTTTCGCTGGATGCGATGGCTGCAGGGGCCCTGATGGTGCTCCCGAAACCCGACGGCCCTGCGGGCGACTACTTCGAGTCCGAGAGGGAGCAGCTGGTGAACATGGCGCGAGCCATGTCGCAGGTGAAGGTCGTGAGGCGCTGGCCGCAGCGGGCCTCCGATGCGGCGCTGGCGGGCGGCAACTCCCGTCCCGTCAGGCAGAAGGGCGACCGTCCGTGCATGGTGCTGATCGGGTGCTCCACGGGCGGGCCAGCCGCGCTGCGCGAGCTCTTTTCCGTGCTGCCGGCCAGCTTTCCGCTGCCCGTTGCGGTGGTGCAGCACATAGCGCGCGGCTTCGTGGGCGGCCTGGCGAAGTGGCTGGACAGCGGGTCGCAGCTGCGCGTCAGGGTGGCCCGGGACGGGGATGTGCTCAAGGGGGGAACGGTGTATCTTGCGCCTGACGATCACCACCTGGAGATCGGGCGTGACGGCCGCGTGCACCTGGCCAGCTCGATGCCCGTGGGCGGCTTCCGCCCCTCGATCTCGCGCATGTTCGAGTCCGCTGCCGAGTCTGTTGGTGCCGGCGCGGTGGGAGTGCTGCTCACCGGAATGGGGAACGACGGAGTGTCGGGCATGGCTGCGCTGAGGGACGCGGGTTCGCCGCTGCTGGTACAGGATGAGGAGTCCTCGGTGGTGTTCGGCATGGCGCAGGAGGCGATTCGCGCCGGCCTGCCTGACGCGGTGCTCCCGATCCCGGGCATCGCCTCACGACTCGCGGAGCTGGCCGCACGATGACGCGCTCACCGGCCACGCACACCTCGCCTGACGCCGGCACGCCGAGCCGCGGCACTCCGAGCTATCGCGAGCGCGTTCTCGTGGTGGAGGACAGCGCCACGCAGGCGGCGGCGCTCGCCGCACTGCTCGCGGACAGCGGGTTCGAGCCCGTGGTGGTCCACAGCGGCGAGGAGGCGCTGGAGCTGGTTCCGGGCGGAGCCTTCGACCTGGTGCTCACCGACATCGTCATGCCGGGCATCAACGGACACGAGGTCTGCCGGGCGATCAAGAACATGCCCGGCGGCCGCGACCTGCCGGTGGTGCTGCTCACGGGCCTCTCGGACCCGATGGACATCGTGCGCGGCCTGGAGTGCGGCGCCGACAACTACATCACGAAGCCGTACGCGGACGACCACCTGCTGGCACGCGTGAGGCAGGTGCTCTCCACGCGCGACATGCGCAGGGCATCGCGCCCCGGCGGCGCCGTGGACGTCACCTTCCTCGGCGAGCGATTCACGATAACGGCCGGCAAGGAGCAGATCCTCGACCTCCTGGTCTCGAGCTACGAGGAGCTCGTGCGAACCAACGAGCAGGTCCGCCGCGCGGCGCGGCGCGCCCGCTTCCTTGCGGAGGCAGGTGCGGTGGCCACCGCGTCGCTCGACGTGAACGTCATCCTGCGCGACATGGTGGGCATGCTCGTGCCGGCCCTTGCCGACCTCTGCATCGCGGACGTCATTCCGGCGAATGCCCCGCCCTATCGTGTGGCAGTGGACGTGGACGGCAGCGACGCGAGGGAGGTAGCCGCGAAACTGCGCCAGATTCCGCCGCTGCTCGAGAGCGATTCATTCTCCGCGCGCGCGCTGGCGAATCGCAAGGTTCAAATGGTTCACGACCCGCAGGCCGTGCGGGAAGTGCGGCTGTGGGGCAGGGAGCACCACGACGAAGCCCTCGAGCGGATGCTGCAGACGCATGCAGTGATGTGCATTCCGCTCATCGCCGGCGACCGTCCCCTCGGCTGCCTGACGCTCGTTTCCCGCACGCCCGCGAGGCGCTGGTCTCCCGAGGACCTCTCGCTGTGCGAGGACCTCGGCCGCCAGACGTCGCTTGCAGTGGACAACGCGCGCCTGTACGAAAAGGCGCGACTGGCAACCCGTGCGCGGGATGACGTGCTGGCGGTGGTGTCCCACGACCTGCGCAATCCGGTGCACGCCATCGCGATGGCGGCGTCCTTCACCCTGGAGCTGCTTCCAAAGGGAAGCGACGAGGCCGACATGGCGCGCTCTCAGGTGGAGACGATCCAGCGTGCCGCTACGCGGGCGGGTGCCCTCATTCGCGACCTTCTGGACCTCACCCGCATCGAGTCCGGGCGCCTTACGCTGGATCCCGTGCACACGGCACCGGCCGAGCTCGTGGCAGACGCCCTCGAGGAAACGCGGCCTCTGGCGCGGGACAAGGACGTACGGATCGAGGCCGACGTGGCGAGCGGAATGCCCTCGCTGTTGGTGGACAGGTCCCGGATGGGGCAGGTGTTCTCGAACGTGCTCGGCAACGCCGTGAAGTTCACGCCTGCCGGCGGCAGGGTTCAGGTAAGGGCCATGTGCGCGGGACAGGAGGTTCACTTCACGGTGCGCGATTCGGGGCCCGGCATTCCGGAGGAGCACCTGCCGTTCGTGTTCAACCGCTACTGGCAGGCTCCCGAAACGCAATCGCTCGGAACCGGCCTGGGGCTGTACATCGCCAAGGGAATCGTGGAGGCACACGGCGGCCGTATGTGGGTGGAAAGCGAAGCGGGCGAGGGGGCCGAATTCGGCTGGTCCATTCCGGTGGACGCAGGGGGAGCCGGCGGGAAGCCCCAGGGCAGCCCCGGGGAGTAGGCGAGCTTCGCAGGCGGAGCCGACGCGCGTGTTGGCACGGTGCCGGTTTTGGGTCGCGGCACGGACGACATGCTTATCTTTCAGGGATGACCTGGCTGCAGCTTTCCGTTCGCCTGGCGCTGCGTTCGCTGCGCGATCCCGCCCTGGGCATAGCGTTGTTGCGCGTGGCCTGGCGTTTCCGGAGACGCGGATGGTGGCGCAGGGCCCCGTTCCTCCCGGTGCCGTCGCTGCCCTACGTGCGATGGCGCATGCACACCGCGTACGGCGAGTATGACGCCGTGCCTCCGGTGGAGGACGTTGCCCGATATGCGCGCTGGGCGGTTCGGGGGTGACGCGGGAGATGCCGGGCGAGCGGACCGCGTCCGGCTTGCAGCTTCCACCTGACGAGGCCCTGCACCTCGCCCGCGGCCTCAAGGCACGCGCCTACGCCCTTGGTTTCGACCTGGCAGGAATCGCGCGGCTCGGCCCCGCCGAGAGTGCGCGTGTGTACGACGAGTGGCTCGCCCGCGGGATGCACGGTGCGATGGGGTATCTCTCGCGAGGCGCGGAGAAGCGCCGGGACACCAGGCTTCCCTTCCCCGGTGCCGTGAGCGCCCTGGTGGTAGCCATGGAGTACGGTGGCCGGGAGCCGGCCGGTCCGGTCGCTCGTTATGCTCGCGGTGACGATTACCACGACATCATGGTGGAGAGGCTGCGCGAGCTTCAGGCGTGGCTGGGCAATCGCCTGGGAGAGCCGGTCGCGGGCAAGGCGTACGCGGACACCGGCCCGATCCTGGAGCGGGAGCTCGCGCAGAAGGCGGGGCTCGGCTGGTTCGGGAAGAACACCTGCCTGATCAACCCGTCGGTGGGCTCATTCACGTTCCTGGGCTCGCTGCTGGTCGCGCTGGAGCTCCCGCCTGACGAGCCCTTCCAGGCGGACCGCTGCGGCACGTGCACGCGCTGCCTGGAGGCTTGTCCGACAGGTGCCATCCCGGGACCGAGGGAGCTGGATGCCACGCGTTGCATCTCGTACCTGACCATCGAGCTCAAGGGAGCGATTCCCGAGCTCATGAGGGAGTTGATCGGGGACAAGGTGTACGGGTGCGACATCTGCCAGGAGGTGTGCCCGT
>CAYQAO010000037.1:6545-26579 GCA_964415485.1 uncultured Gemmatimonadaceae bacterium | reverse complement strand
TGTCAGGTGTCGGGGCTCCCATGCGCGGGCGGTCGTCTCGCCGCTGCGGGCCACGTGGTGTGCTCGGCGCAGCGATCCCGACCTAGGCCCCGACACCCGACACCCAGCACCCCCGAATTCACGGAGGCGCGGCCTTCGGCCGCGCCTCGCGTTTCCTCATCAGTCCCCCGACACCTGCCGCTCCGCCTGACGGCGGAACGCGTCGCTCGCGTAGATCGCCACCTCCACCCGGCGATTCTCCGCACGACCCGCATCCGTGTCGTTGGAGGCGATCGGCTCACGCATTCCGCGGCCCGCCGTCTCCAGGCGCGAGCTCGTCACTCCGAACTCCGCCAGTACGTTGGCCGCCGCACGGGCGCGGCGCTCGGACAGCGCCTGGTTGTAGCTGTCCTGACCCACATTGTCGGTATGGCCCACGAGCAGCACGATGGTATTCGGATACTTGCCCAGGCTGTTGGCCAGGTTCTGCAGGTTCTGCCTGGCGGCCGGCTTCACGCGATCCGAATCGAAGTCGTACAGGATTCCGCTGTCGAACGTGACCACGATGCCCTCACCCACACGAGTGATGGTGGCGCCGGGGATGTTCTGCTGGAGCTCCTTGGCCTGCTGATCCATCTGGTGACCGATGATGGCACCTGCAGCGCCGCCCACCACGGCACCGATGATCGCGCCGCGCGCGGTGCTTCCGGTCTGCTTCCCGATCACGCCGCCCACCGCCGCGCCGGTGCCGGCTCCGATCACGGCTCCGCGTTCCTTGTTGTTCCACGAGGCGCACGCCGACAGCGGGCCCACGATCACAAGAGCAGCCGCGCCCAGCGCGACGGAATGTCTGACGGATCTGATCATGTTGACTCCCTTCCTTGATGGGTTGACCGAGCGCGCAGGGAACCGCGCTACCGCTTGAAAGGCAGGTGCAATGCCACCCGCATCCGCACGCCCGGCGCACTGTGCCGCACACTCACGAACACGAGCGGGCCGCATCAGCGTAACCGGTTCGGGACGCGGAAGTTGACGCGCTTTCGCGGCGCGTGTGTCATCCGTCACACACCGCGGCTTCAGCGGGCCTGCGACAACCCGAATGCGTCCTCCGGCGGCTACATCTGCATCCCTCCGGCGTGTCCGCCCAGGCGGACGCCGCCGCACGGCGGCGCGTGAGGCACGTCACGAACTCCGCGCCCTCAGTCGGCCAGTTCCAGCACCGCCAGGCGATAGGGCACCATGTATTCGCGGGCTTCGGGATCGGCCACGAGTGCCAGCACGTAGCGGCCCGTCTTCGTGACCGCGAGCGCGAAGCCTGACGCGACCATCCGCGTCTTTCCGCCGGTACGGTCGCCGCGAACGCTGATCCACCCGTTCCGACTTTCCACCGCACCACCCGGAATCGGGAACGACTTCAGCGAGCTGTCCAGCCGCACCGAGACGTCCACCATGGGCCCCGCAGTCCAGCTCACCCCCGCGTCAGGCACCGAGCGCGGCAGGTCTGCACGACCGAGTCCGGTCTGGGTGGACACGCTCATCCACAGCTCGGGCTGCGCGTCGTCGTCAATCCTCACGGGCTTCGTGCCCACGGCCAGGCGGGTGCCATCACCCGTCCAGCGCACGCGCCATCCGCCGGGAAACTGGAGCTTCCGCGCTGCCTGTCCGAAGGTTCCGCCGATTCGCGGGGACACGCTGTCCAGCTCGACGATCACGGGCTGGCCGAACGCCACGGTCTCGTTCATCCGGCTGGCCTCGAACGCGTTGCGCCTCACGATCGCCGCAGGCAGTTCCGTGAAGTACCCTATCCGGAACCACTCCCGGGCGAGTATGCCGCTCGACGAAGTCGCCGTCGTCATGTAAGCCTTGCCATATGCCAGGCGCTTCCAGTCGGGGCTTATGGACGCGTCCCAGACGCTGTCCACGCGCACCATGAACGAATGGCGCTCGCTCGCCATCACCAGGCCGTCGGCCATTGGCTCGTTCTCCACGCCCGACGGGTCCTCGATCGCCGCGAGAATCTCGCGGTCCGGGGACATGGCCCACCGCACGGTGCGGATCTGCCCCAGGTCGCCGGCGAGCGCCACGATCACCTCGCGCACCACCGCGTTAGGCGGCGCCGAGTCCGTGGCATAGGTAACGGGATGCCCGGTTCCACGCAGGGACGCACCTACTATCAGCGCGGGATACCTGCCCGGAGACGGCTCGACCGCCACTCGCCAGGGCGGCAGCGTGTCAGCGCGGCGCTCCCGCCTCACGAGCGCGTGCCAGCCGGCCGACAGCAGCGAGTCCCGCAGGCGGGCTGCCCCGGTGGAGTCCGCAAACGCACCCACCTGGGCGAAGCGCACGAGCGTGGCCGGCTCACCGGGATCGTCAGGCGCTATCCTCGTGGGCGTCGGCAGCGGAGGCTGGCCGTCGTCCGCACAGCCGGCAAGCGCCGCAGCGGCGAGCAGCACCGCCACCGCGCCGCGCCTCGCCCGCCGGTTCACAGCCGACTCGAATACCCGCAACATCTACCTCCGGTTCGCGTTCAGGGTTGCCAACACGAGCGACGACTCACACGACAACGCGGTTACGTCCCGCCGCCTTCGCCCGGTAAAGCGCCTCGTCCGCTCGCGCCAGGAGCGAATCCACGTCGTTGATTCCCTGCGCCGGATAGCACGCCAGCCCGATACTCGCCGTCATCGAGAACGTGGTTCCATCCGGCGCCTGGAACCTCAGGCGCGCAATCTCCTCGCGCACACGCTCGGCCAGAATCTGGCTGCCCTGCAACCCTGTTTCGGGCAGCACGATCACGAACTCCTCGCCGCCGTAGCGCGCCGCCACGTCGCTGCTGCGGGCTTCCGCCGCCAGCACACGCGCCACGGTGCGCAGCACTTCGTCCCCGAAAAGGTGCCCGTACGTGTCATTCACCTCCTTGAAGTGGTCGAGGTCCACCATCAGGAGGCCGACCATGGAGCCGTAGCGCTGCGCACGGTCCAGCTCCGCGGTCACGCGCTCAACGAGAGCGCGCCGGTTCAGCAGCTGAGTGAGCGCGTCCGTCTGGGCCAGCGCCTCGAGGCGCGCGTTGTCCGCGCGCGTCTCCTCCAGCAGCTGCGCCCGCTGCACGGCCGCAATCGCCGCGCGCATCACCGATTCGGCGAAGGCCGCGTCGTCCTTGCGCAGCGGCGCTCGGTCGTGGCCGCGACGAAGGAACAGCACGCCCGTGAGACCTTCCTGAATCTCGAACGGCAGCGTGATGACCGACCGAACCGCGTTCACCGTTCCCTCGGACTCCCAAAGCCCGCGAAGCTCCTCGTAGAGCGGGTCGGTGGATACGTCCTCCACGAGAATCGAGCGCCGCTCGGCCAGGGCCGCGCGAATCTCCGGGTAGCGCTGCAGGTCCACCCTCCTGTCGCGCATGGCCGGATCCTCGAAGGCTGCCGCCACCGTAGCCTGAGGCTCCCCGGCGCGCACCAGCACCACGGACGCGTGAGTCAGGTCGAGCGCGCGGCCCACGCGCCTCACGAGCAGCTGGTAGATCTCGTGCGGTTCCAGCTCCCCCGTCACCTCGTGGACGATGTCCACCAGCCTCCGGCGGGACTCCGCCTCGCTGCGCACGCGCTGGAGCTCCCGCTCGGCCTTGCTCAGCGCCTCGCGCGCCTCGAGCAGCATGCGCCTCACGCGAAGCTGCGCCTCCACGCGCGCCAGCAGCTCGCGCACGCGGAACGGCTTCCGCAGGAAGTCCGAGGCGCCCATTCCGTAGCTCCACACGGCCTCGTCCTCCGGGGGGTGCTCAGCCACGACCAGCACGGGAAGGTCTCTCCAGCGCGTGTCGCTCTTCACCTTTCGCAGCACGTCCAGCCCGCTCCCGTCTGCGAGGTCGTTGAGCAGGAGGAGCTCGGGCGCCGCCGATTCCAGCTTCTCGAACAGCTCCCCCGAATCGGCCGCCGAGTGCACGGCATAGCCCTGCTCGCGCAGAACCCAGCTTACGGTCTGCACGGCCGCCTTGTCGGCGTCGGCTATGAGCACGCGAGGCGCCACGGTCGTCAGGCGCGGGTTTCCGGACCCGAGCCGGAGCCGCCAGCGGCGCCCGGAATTCCAGCGCCGTCCCCTGGCGCGCGGGCCGTGCCCGCAGCGCCCGACAGCAGCGCGGAGAGTCCGTCCCACTCGATGTTTCCGCCGCTCAGCACCGCCACGGTATTGCCACGCGCCCGCACGTGTCCGCCGAGCAGGGCCGCGACCGTTATGGCGCCACTAGGCTCCGAGACCAGCTTCGCACGGTTCAGCAGGAAGCGCACGGCCTCCACGATGTCGTCGTCCGGAACCGTGACCACGTCGTCCATGTAGGCCCGATGGTGCGCAAAGTTCAGCGTGCCGATGCGAATGGCGAGCAGGCCATCGGCAATGCCGCTCGTGCGCTCCAGCGTAACGGGCTGACCCGCCTCACGCGCCCGCGAGAGCTTCGGCGCTCCGGCGGGCTCCACGCCAATCACGCGCGCTTCGGGGCGCAGCAGTTTCACGGCCGCCGCGGCTCCGGCGCTCAGCCCGCCGCCGCCCACCGGTACGAGAACCGTATCTACGTCCGGCAGGTCCTCCACGATCTCCAGGCCTACCGTTCCCTGCCCTGCAATGATGTTCGCGTCGTCGTACGGAGGCACGAGTGTCGCGCCCTGCTCGGCGGCAATTGCAACGGCTCTCTGCCAGCGGTCCTCGGTGGTGGTGCCTGCGAGCTCCACCCTGGCGCCCAGCCGTTCCGCGCCAACGCGCTTGGGTGCGGTGACCGTGGTGGGCATGACCACCGTGCAGGGCACGTTGAAGATGCTGGCGGCCAGGGCCACGGCCTGCGCGTGGTTGCCTGACGACGGGGCCACCACTCCCCGGGCCCGCTCTTCCTCGCTCAGCCTGCTCAGGAAGGTGTAGGCACCGCGGAGCTTGAACGCCCCCCCTCGCTGAAGCATCTCGGGCTTGAGGAACGCGCTCGACTCACCGCGCGACAGTGCATCGCACGGCAGCGTGGGCGTGCGAACGGCAACACCTTTCAGCAGCGCTGCAGCGTCGCGGATGTCGGCCAGCGTAACCAGGGTCGGCTGTGTCCTTTCTGGGGCTACCATCTAAGTGGGCTGTGGAGGCGTTGGCAGGACCGGCGAAAGTCGTTGTCACGACTCGCGCCAAACTGAGTCTGGCAACCTAGCGAACTGTGCCATGAATACAGATGTATCGAGCACCGGTTCCCGGGACGCCCGTCGCTGCAGGTACTGCAAGTGCAAACGGCTTCGTGACTTCTACGATTCACGCGGGTCTCCGTCACTGCTTTCGGGGCCTGATGTGCGCCCCTCGCGAGCCCGTCGGTTCGTCTAACGCGCCCACGTACCGGGAGGGGTCGAAACGCGCCAGCGGCCGGGCCCGCGGCCCGTGAATACGAACCGGCCCGGGAGGCTGCCGAAGCGCCTCCCGGGCCGGTTTCGAGAGTCGGCAGGTGCTACTCGTCCGACGACTCCGAACCCTCGGCCACCACCACATCGGCGTCGTCGCCGGCTTCAGCGTCCTCCTCGTCATCAGGCACGACACGCGCCACGGCAGTAACGAGGTCGCCTTCGTCCAGCTGTACCAGCTTCACGCCCTGCGCATTGCGGCCGGTGACACGCACCTGCGCTGCCGACGAGCGAATCACAACCCCGTTGCGGGTGATGAGCATGATCTCGTCTTCCGGCAGCACCTCCATCAGCGCCACCACGTCGCCCGTACGGTCCGTGCGATTGAGCGTGATGATTCCCTTTCCGCCGCGCTTCTGAACGCGATAGTCGTCAATGTGCGTGCACTTGCCGAGTCCGTTCTCGGTGACGACCATGAGCGTGGCATCGCGCCGCACGACCACCATCCCCACCACCTCGTCACCTTCGCGCAGTGCGATTCCGCGCACGCCGGTGGTGTCGCGACCCATCTCGCGCACGTCGCTCTCATGGAACCGCAGCGAGAGCCCCTTGCGCGTGGCCAGCACCACGTCGTTCGTGCCGGTCGTGATCTGCACGTCGATCAGCTCATCGCCCGGCTCGATCTTGATCGCCTTGATGCCGGTGGAGCGCGGGTTCGCGTACTGCGAAAGCGACGTCTTCTTCACCGTGCCGTTCCGCGTGCAGAACAGCAGCGACTGGTCCTCCGGGAAGTCGCGGATGGGCAGCAGCGCCTTGATGCGAGTATCCGGCGTGACGTTGATCAGGTTCACGATCGGCTTTCCGCGTGCGGCACGTCCGGCCTGCGGGATCTCGTGCACCTTCAGCCAGAATACGCGACCGTCATCGGTGAACACCAGGATGTAGTCGTGGGTGGAGCCCACGAAGAGGTGCTCGATGAAGTCGGTGTCCTTGAGGTCCTGGCCGTTCAGCCCGCGCCCCCCGCGCCGCTGTCGGCGGTAGGTGGTCACGGCGGTACGCTTGATGTAGCCGGTGTGGGAGATGGTCACGACCATGTCCTCCTCGGCTATCAGGTCCTCGATGGTGAACTCGCCCTGGTCGCTGGTGATGTCCGTGCGACGCTCGTCGCCGTAGGTCTCCGCGATCTGCTGCAGTTCCTCACGGATGATCTGCCAGCGACGGTCCTCGCTGTCGAGGATGGCGCGGAGTTCCTTGATCAGTGCGCGCACCTCGCGCAGCTCGTCCTCGAGCTTCTCGATCTCGAGACCGGTGAGCTTGGCCAGGCGCATGTTGAGGATGGCCTCGGCCTGACGCTCGGAGAGCTTGAATCGCGCCTGGAGCTGCAGGCTGGCCGTGGGGGTATCCTCGGCCGCGCGAATCAGCTTGATCACCTCGTCAATGTTGTCAACGGCGATCTTGAGGCCCTCGAGGATGTGCTCCCGGTCCAGCGCCTTGTTCAGGTCGAACTGCGTGCGGCGGATGACTACCTCGTGCCTGTGATTGAGGTAGTGCACGAGCGCGTCCTTGAGCGGCATCACCTGCGGCACGAGCTGACGGGTGTTCTCGTCAGGCACGAGCGCGAGCAGGATGACGCCGAACGTCGCCTGCATCTGCGTGTGCTTGTACAGCTGGTTCAGCACCACGCGCGGAATGGCGTCCCGCTTCAGCTCGATCACGATCCGCATGCCGTCCTTGTCGGACTCGTTGCGAATGTCGCTGATGCCCTCGAGCTTCTTGTCGCGCACGAGCGCCACGATATCCGTGATGAGCTTCGCGCTGTTCACCTGGTACGGAATCTCCGTCACCACGATCGCAGCACGACCCGAGGACTCTTTCTCCTCGATCACGGCACGCGCGCGCATCACGATGCGACCGCGGCCGGTCTCCTGGTAATCCTTGATGCCCTCGCGGCCGTAGATGAAGCCGCCGGTCGGGAAGTCCGGGCCCTTGATGTACTTGCGGATCTCCGCGTGCGAGAGGTCCGGGTTCTCGATCAGCGCCACGAGCGCGTTGACCACCTCGCGCAGGTTGTGCGGCGGGATGTTCGTGGCCATTCCGACCGCGATTCCCGACGACCCGTTGACGATCAGGTTCGGGAAGGCCGCGGGCAGCACGCGCGGCTCCTGCAGCCTGTCGTCGAAGTTCGGGGCGTAGTCCACGGTGTCCTTCTCGATGTCCGCGAGAAGTTCCGTCGCAATGCGCGTGAGGCGCGCCTCGGTGTATCGGTAGGCAGCGGCCGGGTCACCCTCCACCGAGCCGAAGTTCCCCTGCCCGTCCACCAGCGGGTAGCGAAGGGAGAAGTCCTGCACCATTCGCACGAGCGCGTCGTACACCGACGAGTCGCCATGCGGGTGGTACTTGCCCAGCACGTCGCCGACTACAGTCGCGGACTTCTTGAAGGGCCTGCCCGGAAGCAGTCCAAGTTCGTTCATCGCATAGAGCACGCGCCGATGCACCGGCTTGAGACCGTCGCGCACGTCGGGCAGTGCGCGCGAGACGATCACGCTCATGGAGTAGTTGATGAACGATTCCTTGATCTCCGCGTCAATGAGACGCGGAACGATCCGTTCGCGATTGTTCGGTGCCGTCATGTACCCTTGCCGGAGTGACCTGAGGGGCCTTCGGCGACCGTCGCCGGCGGCGTCCTCAACCTGTGAAAGCTAACTGAAAGGCACCCCCGAAAGCAACCCGCAAGCGGTGTCCTAAGTCATTGCCACACAAGCACTTTCAAGCGGGCGAACGGGGCGGTTGACGACCCCCGGATTTCACCCCGATCCCGGCGCCCGAAGTCCCCGCAATTACTGCCGACTTCCGCCCGCGAAAGACCTCAGAACTCGGCCCCGATACCCACTACGAGCTGGCCGTCGTAGTTGGAGCGCGCACCGCGCAGCTCCGCGCCCGTGTCGTAGCTGTCGCGATAGCTGAACTGCAGCCGGAGCACCTCGTTCATGCGGTACTGCAGCGTGGCCGTGGAGTTGTAGAGGTACGCATCCAGCTGTCCCACTTCGGGCTGGAAGAAGCTCTCGAGCTGCAGCATCGCCTTGCCGTTCAACTGGTGCTGCGCCCTCATGCGCGCCGAATAGCGTGCAAGACCGTCCACGTTGCGCCTGGATTCGGCGTCGAGCTGAATGCGTCGCTCCGCCAGCAGGGCCAGGCTTACGTTCCACTTCGTGCGCTCGTTGTCCAGCGGCGTGTACTTGGCCCCAAGTCCGCCGTTCCAGCGCTGCAGAAGCCGTCGCTCCAGGCTCGACTCGAAGGTGCCGAGCATGAAGGGACTCCACTTGTCGTGCGGGAACGCGTCCAGGTTCAGGGTTGCCAGCCACCAGCGCTGGTGAACCTGTCGATCGCCGTCGCGGCTGGTTTCACCATACGTGAACTTCACGTCCACGCCGCTGTCGAAGGTGCTGTCCGCGAAGGACACCCTGCCGCGAGTCGTGAAGATGGTCTGCGGGTTGTTGCCGACAAAGAGGCTTCCCTGCGCCTCGAACACGCGCTTCCACGGCGACGCTGCCTGCTGGGCGTGCACGCCCTCGCCGGGTACGACGCATGCGAGGACGACAGCGGCGACCGCGAGCAGCATCCGGGTGACTGCCGGACGCCTCACGATTCCACGCCCCTGTCTGCGTTGGGGATCACCACGTCCGCGAGGGGTGCGGCAGAGCCGGAGTTCTCGCCGCCAATGCTCCCTGTGTTCTCCACCGTGTCGTTCTCGGGCTGGTCGCCCACCCTGCCGCGCCGCCGCTGCTCGCGCTGTGCACGTTCGATCTCGCGACGGGCACGCGCCTCGCGAGCGGCCGCCGCCGCGCGTTCCGCAGCTGCCGCGTCTTCTGCGGCGTCCATCGCCTCCTGCGCCGCCGCCTCACGAGCGATCGCCTCGCGCTCCGCCCGGTACCGCTCGTACCAGCGGCGTGTCACCTCACCCGCAAGCTCGCGATTGCCAAGCCCGAACGAGAGCGCCAGCGCGAGCGCCACCGCGCCGAACAGGATCGCGAACGCGATCGTGACGATGTCCATCGCCACACCGAGCTGCTGCAGCGCCATGAAGATGGCTATGACTATCACGCCGCCGCGTCCGACTCGCGCGAGCGTGGGCCCGCCTTCCAGTGCACCCGCCGACGCCATGATGATCCCACCCACGAACTCGCCGAGCACGATGCCCACGATCACGATGACGATGGACGCAATCACGCTCGGAATGAAGGACACCAGCTGCGAGAAGACCTCGGCTAGCGACTCCAGCCCCAGCGCGTTCGCGGCGAGCAGAAGCACCGAGAACATCACGAACCAGAACGCGAGGTTCGCTACGATGCGGGTGGGATTCGGGTGCGTTCCGGAACGCTCCACCGCCTGCAGAACGCCGCCGCGCTCCAGGATAGCGTTCAGCTGCATGCGCCTGAACAGGCGTTCTGCGCCGCGCTGCACGAGGCGCGCGAGCAGGTAGCCCGCGAACAGGATCACGAGCGCACCGAAGAGCGCCGGGATCACCGCGGCGAGCTGAGCGAAGCTCACCTGTAGGCGGTCGAGGAACGTCACTGGCGAAAAGCTGGCAGGGGAGCGAGGAGGGCGATACGAAACATAACGGCTGGCACGAGGTGCGTCATCGGTCGTCAGCAACCGCGATCGCAGCAGGCTGCCTGATTACCGCGACCTGCGACTGCCGTGAATACACGATCGCGAATGGCCCTCTCGCCATGCAGATACGCAATCCCGCATGAGCGAAGCGAATGTCGGGACCTGATTTCCCTGCACCAAAGCCAGTCTCGGTGCAGCGAAAGCAGGTCCCGACGCGTTGCGCGGGTAGAAAGACTTTGAGCGGTTCGCCGGCTGCCGGCTGCCGCCGTCGCTCAGGCTATAAGCATCGAGGCAGGGTCCTCCATCAGCTCCTTCACGCGCACCAGGAAGAGCACTGCCTGCTGGCCGTCAATGATGCGATGGTCGTAGCTCAGCGCCACGTACATCATCGGGCGAACCTCCACCTTGCCGTTCACCACCACCGGGCGCTCCTGGATCTTGTGCAGACCCAGGATGGCGACCTGCGGGAAGTTGATGATCGGCGTGGAGACGAGCGAGCCGAACACGCCGCCGTTCGTGATGGTGAACGTACCGCCGGTGAGGTCGTCCATCGTGAGCTTGTTGTCGCGTGCGCGCTTCGCGATCTCGTTCATGTCGCGCGACACCTCGAGCATGCCCTTCCTGTGCGCGTCCTTGATGTTCGGGACCACCAGTCCCTGCTCGGACGCCACCGCGATGCCCATGTTGACGTAGTTGCGGTAGATGATGTGGTCATCATCCACCTGGGCGTTCACCACTGGGTAGCTCTCTAGCGCCATGCAGGCCGCCTTGATGAAGAACGGCATGAAGGACAGGCGCACTCCGTGTTCCTTTTCCACGCGGTCGCGCACGCGGCTGCGGAATTCGGAGACCGCGGTCATGTCGATCTCGTTGAACGTGGTGAGCGTGGCGGTGGCGCGCTGCGACTGCACCAGGTTCTCGGCAATGCGGCGGCGGCGCGTAGTCATCTTCTCGCGGCGCTCGCGCTCGCCGGTGGGGACCGGTGCGGCTGCGGCGGGACGCGCGGGGGCCGGAGCAGCGGGCTTCGCCGCGGGAGCGGCGGCGGGCTTGCCCTGTTCGATAACGTCAGGCTTGCTGACTACGCCGCCGCGGCCGGTTCCCGACACCGACGAGAGGTCAACTCCCTGCTCGGCGGCAACGCGGCGAGCTGCGGGTGATGCCTTCACGTCGCCGGACTCCGGCGCGGAAGCGGTTGCGGCTGCGGCGTCCTGGGTAGGTGCTTCGGCCGCGGCGGGTGCAGATTGCTGCTGGGGGGGGGCCCCCGCGCCAGCACCGGCCGCCGAATCGTCAAGCTGCCCCAGCTCCTCGTCCACTCCCACCACGTCACCCTCGGCCTTCAGCTGCTTCACCAGCACCCCAGCCTTCAGAGCCGGCACCTCAACGGTGATCTTGTCCGTCTCCAGCTCCACGAGCGTCTCGCCAGACGCAACCGACTCGCCCTCGTTCTTGAGCCAACGGCTCACCGTGGCTTCAACGATGGATTCTCCGAGCGGGGGGACCTTGATCGAGATCATTCGTGGATTCCGTTAGGCTGGGGGCACATGCACCGCGCAACATCAACGCACGCGTGCGACATTCATCTCGAAGGCCAGTTTCGCTGGCCGTCCGAACGACGCGCAATATAACGGAACGATAACCTTGCGAGCACTCACCATATCGGCGCACGGCGGCCTCGATCGCGTGGAGTTCAGCGACAACCTGCCCGACCCCGAACTCCGCAACGAACACGACGTCCGCATACGCGTTCGTGCGGCCGCGCTCAATCACCTGGACATCTTCGTGGTCGGGGGACTTCCCGGCGTCACCATCACTCCGCCCTGGATTCTGGGCGCGGACGCAACCGGCGTCGTCGAGGCCACAGGATCCGGCGTGACGCGGGTGCAGGTTGGGGACCACGTGATAATCAATCCCGGCCTGAGCGATCGCACCTGCGAATGGTGCCTGGCCGGCGAACACTCGCTCTGCCCCAAGTACCGCATACTCGGCGAACACTCTCCGGGAGTGTTCGCGGACCATGTAGTCGTGCCCGAGACCAACGTCAGGGCAATCCCGGCGTCCGTTCCGGCGCACGTGGCCGCGGCATTTCCGCTCGCGACCCTCACGGCCTGGCGCATGATCGTCACGCGCGCGCAGGTGAAGCCCGGTGACGAGGTGCTCATCTGGGGGATCGGAGGAGGCGTCGCACTCGCTGCGCTCCAGATCTGCAAGAACATCGGCGCGCGCGTCTGGGTCACGTCCTCCAGCGACGAGAAGCTGGAGCGGGCGCGCGAACTGGGCGCGGACGAAACCCTCAACCACACCAGGCAGGACGTTCCCCGCGAGGTGCGTGCGCGCACGTCGAGGCGCGGCGCAGACGTGGTGGTGGACAACGTGGGCGAGGCCACCTGGGGCCGCTCCCTCCATTCACTCGCGCGGGGCGGAAGACTCGTCACCTGCGGCGGCACCTCCGGCCCGGATCTCCGCATGGACGTCCGCCGGCTCTTCTGGTACCAGTGGAACATCCTCGGCTCCACCATGGGAAACGACGCCGAGTTCGACGCGATCGTCGCCGAGTTGTCCGCCGGACGCCTGTACCCGCCCGTGGACAGCGTCTTCCCACTCTCCGAAGGCCGCCAGGCATTCGAGCACCTCGCCAGCGGGAAGCAGTTCGGGAAGGTGGTGCTGAGTTTGAAATGAGGAGTGCGCCGCCGCTTCGCGGCGGCGCGTGTTTGGGGGGTGTCGGCTGCTGGGTATCGGGTGTCGGGGCCCCCGTGCGCGACCGACTTACTCGCCGCGTCATCCACGAGGTGCGCACGGCAAGCCGAGCCTCCCCTTAAGCACTAGTCCCTAGTCCCTCTTCCCTATTCCCTTGCAGTTCTCGCTACCTTCCGGCGTCCCTTTGCCTTCACCCTGACAGATACAATGACTCAGTCTTCCACCCCCGCAGACGTCGTCGTCATCGGTGGCGGACCCGGCGGATACGTCGCCGCCATCCGCGCCGCCCAGCTCGGACTCAACACCGTGTGCGTCGAGATGGACAAGACGCTCGGCGGCACCTGCGTGAACGTCGGCTGCATCCCTTCCAAGGCCCTCCTGCAGTCCTCCGAGCACGTGGAGTTCCTGCGCACCCAGGCCGCCGCGCACGGAATTGACGTGGGCGACGTGAAGGTGGACATCGCCCGGATGCTCAAGCGCAAGGAAGACGTGGTCTCGCAGAACACCAAGGGCGTGGAGTTCCTGTTCAAGAAGAACAAGATCACCTGGGCAAAGGGCCGCGGCACGCTGAAGAAGGGCAACGTGGTGGACGTGGAGGGTGCTGACGGCAGCACCACCAGCTACCAGGCGAAGCACGTGATCATCGCTACCGGGTCGGTGCCCGTGGAGCTTCCCTTCCTCAAGTTCGACGAGGAGCGCGTGCTCTCCAACGTGGGCGCGCTCGAGATGTCCGAGGTGCCGAAGCACCTTATCGTCATCGGCGGCGGCGTGATCGGGCTGGAACTGGGCTCCGTCTGGCGCCGGCTCGGCGCAAAGGTGACGGTGATCGAGCTCGCTCCCACCATACTCCCGGGCAACGACACGGACGTTGTCAAGGAGATGGCTCGCGTCCTCAAGAAGCAGGGCATGGAGCTGCGCGAGGGCACCAAGGTGGTGAGCGCGGAGCGAAAGGGCGACGTGGTCTCCGTCACCGTGGAGAAGAACGGCAAGCAGGAGACGCTGGAGGCCGACCGCGTTCTCGTGTCCGTGGGACGCAAGCCGAGCCTCGGCGGGATAGACGCGAAGGCGCTGGGGCTGGAGCTGGGCGAGCGCGGCGAGGTGAAGGTGGACGACCAGATGCGCACGAACCTGCCTAACGTGTACGCCATCGGCGACGTGGTGGGCGGCAAGCTCCTCGCTCACAAGGCCGAGGAGGAAGGCGTCATCGCGGCAGAGGTGATCGCCGGCAAGCCCGTGCACATGCACTACCGCTCCATGCCGTCCATTGTCTATACATGGCCGGAAGTCGCCGCCATCGGCCTTGCCGAGCGCGAGGTGAAGGAGAGCGGACGCAAGTACCGCGTGGGCAAGTTCCCGTTCACCGCCAACGGTCGCGCGCGCACTATGGGCGAGACATCAGGCTTCGTGAAGTTCATCGCGGACGAGGCCACCGACGAGCTCCTCGGCGCCCACATGGTGGGGCCCAACGTGAGCGAGCTGGCAGCCGAGGTGGTGCTCGCGTTCGAGTATCGCGGGTCGTCCGAGGACATTGCCCTCACCGTGCACTCGCACCCCACGCTGTCCGAGACGGTGAAGGAAGCGGCGCTCTCGGTGCTCGGCCGCGCCATACACATGTAGAGTACTGTTCGCATGCGACACGCACGGGCGAGCTGAGATTGCTGACGGAAGCGGGGACGCCCTGGCGTCCCCGCTTCCGCTTTCCAGTGTCACGCAAGTCGGCCTGCGCCGCGGTCACTCCCGCGACATCGCATACACCACCACCGACGGAACATCCAGTTCGTCGCGCATGATTCCAAGCACGAAGTCATCGCCGAACTGCTGAACCAGAAGGTCGGCCGGCACGAGCACATCTCCGATCTCGTTTCCGTTGCGATCAATCGCCAGAAACCGGTGATGCACGACCGGATCCAGTGAGAACAGGCGAAGCCACAGCTCGCCGTCCGGTCCAGCGATGGCAGCATCGAAGAGAGGCATCGTGGGCGGGAGGACGGACTTGTCGAACATGGCCCTGACGCGCAGCGTATCCCGTGCACTCGGAGCGCGGGTGACCGCTGCATCGCGTGCCGCCGCCAGTGCACGCTCCTCGTAAGGCTGTGGTTCCCTCGAAAGCTTCGTGTCAACAACGAGCTCCCCGGTGGAGTCATACCCTCGCAGGCTCCCCGATCCGGATTCTGCCATCCACAGCATGTCGCCTGAGGTCACCGGGAACACGTGGTGGCCTATCTCCAGCATGGAGAAAGTGACCGGAACCGGACCACCAGGCCAGCGAAAAGTGAATACATCCCCGCGATGTATCGGAGGGAGCCAGACAAACGAGGTATCGACCGATGCGCCACCTGTCGCCAGGATTCCGAACGTTGCGGAATCCGGTACCAGGCCGGGAGGCTCCGGCAGGGTGGGAATAATGGTGAAGCCGCTCCCTCGCTGCATGAGGAAGCTTCCCTTCCCCATGTATGCTATTGCCACGCCGTTCGGTTCGTCCTGGGGAGTGGAAGGACGCACGCGCCTCACGAATCCGCCACCGACCGCGAACTCGTTCACGTCAGGCGGCGCACCCGGCGGCGAACCGAAGGTCAGAAGCGTATCGCCGTAAAGCTGGATGGTGACGATGCCCTCCAGTTCGCCCGGCCCTGCCCCCTTCCTCGCGAGGTTACGCACGAGCGTGCCATCCGGCCCGAACACGTTCACGCTGAGCGAAACGGCGTCGCTCACCACGACTTCGCCCTTCTCGGTTCGCCGCGCCTGAACTCTGGAGAACATCTTCTCCGGCGTACCGTCCTCGCCCAGCACCAGTATCGGCTCATCGCCCAGCGTGTACCGGGCGACATCGGCACCATTCGCGTGGCCGCCCGCACCTGCACATGCAGCGAGCGCGCAGGCAGCGACACACGGTGCGGCTATGAAGCGCATGGGGATCGAGTTCATTCAGGCGGGAATTGGAGTGATGCGATCGTGCAATTCGGCCGCCGAGCAGCAGGGCCGAATGCCGAACGACTCGCGATGCTTCGCCACCATACGCCGCCACACGAAGGTCTGCAACAAGGGCCGGTTCGTTGCGGCCTGTGCACAGGTATCACAGCATCCCACCGGCCGGGGCAACCTTGGCAGTCCTTGCAGAGAACCTCCCACGGGAAAGGCATTTCTCCCCACCGGCTGCACTGTCCGCGCCGCCCTTGACTGCTCAGGCTGCTAGATTTCGGGCATGACTACGCAGGCACTTCCGCTCAGCACTGCCCCGATGGGGGAGCGGTTTCAGGCAGCGCAAACCTTCCCGGAATTCCTGGCCAGTGCCCGGAAGAACGCGGAGCTGTGGAGCGCCGTCGCGTCCCGCGCCCTCGTTCCCGATGACGTGCTCGAGCGAGTCACCGCGCTGGGAGGCTCGTGGAGGCTCCTCCTGCTGAATGAGGACTGGTGCGGAGACGCGGTGAACAGCGTCCCGTACATCGCAAGGCTCGCCGAGCTGGCTCCGAACCTGGAGCTCCGCATTCTGGGACGCGACGACAACCCGGACCTCATGGACGCGCACCTGACGAACGGATCGCGGTCCATTCCCGTGGTCATGGTGTTCGACGAGGAGTTCCGCCCGTATGGCTGGTGGGGTCCACGACCTGCCAAGCTGCAGGAATGGGTACTCGGCCCCGGAATGGAGCTCGCGAAGGAGGACCGCTACAGGGAAGTCCGTCGCTGGTACGCCAGGGATCGCGGAGCGACGATCCTGGCCGAGTTCGCGGCGCTGCTCGAGCGGGCTGCGGCCGAACGACACGGCTTCCCAGGCTCGGCCTGACGATCCCGGAAGAGACGAACGGCCCTGCGCGAATCACGTGATTCGCGCAGGGCCGTTCGCTGTCTGCAGCCGCGGGTGCGCACGCACCCGCGTCAGGCAGGGGTCAGAGCGCTGCGAAGAGTGCGCCGAGCAGGGCGCCCAGGGCCAGGAAGCCGATGGCTGCAGCGATCGCCACGCCGGGCGACAGCTTCACTTCTATGCCGCGGTTCCTCGTGGCGTCGGTCTTCACCGCCGGCGTTCCGGCCGGCAGCGACTGCATGATGCGCGTCTCCACGTAGGCCGGCGTCATCACCTGGCGGCGACGCGCCGTCTCAGCGTTCACGCGGCGCCAGAGCTCCACATGTTTGGTGTCGGCAAGGACGGCGTCGTCCTCCGAAGACTCACCGTCGAGCCAACGGTGCACGGCCGCCTGCGCCTTTGTCGAGAGCGGAACCTCGCGATCGGTGCCACGGTCAGCGCCCGGCACCCACGACTCGCCGCTCAGATCCTCGCCGCGACTGCGGCTGTTCAGGTCATCCAGCATCAGGCGTATTTCTCCTCTAGCAGGCCCTGGAGCGCTTCACGGGCACGATGCACACGCATCTTCAACGCCCCAACGGTTGTTCCAAGCAGGTCAGCCATCTCTTCGTACGACCGTCCTTCCACGTGCTTCATGATGAACGCTTCCCGAAGCGAAGGCGCCAGCTGCGCCAATGCACGGTCCAGGTCATCACGCAGCTCCGAACGGTCCAGTTCCTCATCCGGGGTGGCGTACCCGGAGGGCTGGTCATCCTCGTCGTAGCTCACGTGTGTCCGCCGGATGTTCTTCAGCCAGTCCTTGCAGGCATTGGCCACGATCCTGAACACCCAGGCGTCGAAGCGCCCGCGTACCTCAGCGAGGTGCTCGTACGCTTTGATGAAGGACGACTGGAGGATATCCTCCGCAACATCAGGGCTGCCCGTCATACCCAGGGCGTGCCTGTACAGTGGATCGCTGTATCGCCGGATGAGGGACGCGAAGGCTTCTCGCTCACCGGAGAGCACGCGCGCGATGATCTCCTGATCTATCGCGGCCTGATCCACCGCCGCCGTTTGCTGCGCCGCGGAGCTCAAGACTGCCACTCCCTTGTGCACAGAGGAAGCACGGTCCGCCTTCCTTTCACGAGGCAGCCGTAGCTGGAGCTGGTTCGCATCTGGGACGATCGGAATGAATGAGGCGTCACGGCCGGCCGCCGGACGGTTGCCGACCCAACAATATTCCCTCGTGAAGCACGAAGCGTAAGCCTGATCACGCGATACGCGTGCATGCGCTCACAAATAGCGGTCGGGACGGGAGCGGAAAAGACCCGACGCACAATCGGATTGAAGCGACCTGAGCAGTGCTCAGTCATCCTGATCGAACACCTCCCAGCCCAGATTCCGGATGGCCGCGCCGTGCTGGTCCAGCAGCGGCGGTTCGAGACGAACGCTGCCGGGCGTGGCCGGAGGCATTCCTGTGCGGGCAGAACCTCCGGCCGACTCGACCACGTCGGCCACCTGTCGAACGACGCCGCAGGGAACTCCAACCCGTTCGAGCCTGGCGCGCCACTCGGTGGCCGGCAGCTCCACGAAGCGCTCCTGCAGCAGCTCCACGAGTTCCACGCGGTGGGTGACCCGCCCGGCGTTGGTGCGGAAGCGCTCGTCTTCCCCAAGGTGAGGGAGATCCATGGCGCCTGCGCAAGCCTTCCACTGCGGATCGCTGCCCACGGCCACGACCAGCGGCCTGTCGGCGGTGCGGAACAGCTGGTAGGGCACGAGATTCGGGTGTGCGTTGCCCCAGCGGCGTGCGTCTTCGCCCGTAACCAGCGCGTTCTGCGCCACGTTCACGAGCGCTGCTTCGGCGCTGGTGCTGAGCGAGATGGATAGACGGCGGGAGGCGGCGTCCCTCAGGCGCCCCTGCGAGACGCCGAAGAGGGCTGCGAGGATGGCGGCAGCGGCGTCCTTGCCGGTGACCACGTCCGCGAGGGCGACGCCCACCTTCATGGGCTCGCCGTGCTCCTCGCCGGTGATGGCCATCCACCCGGATTCGGCCTGCACCACGAAGTCGTAGCCCGGGCGGCTGGACTCGAGCCCGAAGCCGGAGATCGTGCACCAGACGAGCCTTGGGTAGCGCTCCAGGAAGACCTCGGGGTGGAGCCCGCGTCGCTCGAGGGTTCCCGGCCGGAAGTTGTCCAGCACCACGTCGGCGCCCGCAATGAGGCTGGAGATGAGCTCGGCATCGCCGGCGTCGTTCAGGTCCGCTGCGAGGGAGAGCTTGTTGCGATTGACGGAGAGGAAGTAGGCCGCGTTGCCGTTCCGGTCGAATGGAGGTCCCCAGCCCCGGGTTTCGTCGCCGGTGCCGGGTCGTTCGACCTTGATGATCCGGGCTCCGAGGTCGCCGAGTATCATGGAGCAGAGGGGACCGGCGAGAACGCGGGAAAGGTCGAGAATTCTGACGCCTTCCAGTGGTAACAATGCCATTATGTTCTGATGATGACGTGACGCTGGCGCTATATTCGGCCTAGGGCAATGTAGCGCCCCGCGCCGGCGTCAGGCACCTGACGCTTGCATGCATCACGATAAGTCATATAGTTGCAGCGGCCAGCCGGGCTCTGCTCAACGCGGCGCCAAGCTACCGAGTCGTTCCAGCCGGTTCAACTTCAGCCCAGGAGCGGCCCCGCCAAGCGCGGGAGCCGGATTTCATGCCGGACACAACGAACGACCCCAGCCTTGTCGAGGGGGATCAGACCACCACGCCGGAACGCGAAGCGGAAGCGGCAGACACCGTCAACGCGGCGCCGCGCGCCAGCGCACCGCGGAAGGGGCAGCGACCCGCTGACCTGCGCGACACCGTGGCCGAGCTCACCGCCCGCGCTCACGAAATCTCGCAGGACGCCGGCAACATGATGGGCGGCGCGCTCCGGGACCTCATCAACGCCGCCGCCGGCCTGGCCGGCTTCGCCGTGGAGAGCGCACGCGAGCTCGTTCAATACATGATTCGCCGCGGCCAGATCTCGCCCGACGAAGGCGAGAAGCTGATCCGTGAAGCCGAAGAGGCCGCCCGGAAGCTCAATCCGCCTCGTCCACCGGCGCCGACCAGGTCCTCCGCGCCTGCAGCGAAGAAGACGGCGGCAACCGGTACCGCCGCCACTCCGCAACGCACCGCGCCCGACGCCGCGGTGGACAGGGCCGTTTCCACCGAACCGGCGCCTGCCGCCAAGGGCGCGGCAACGAAGACCCGCAAGACCGCTGCGAAGAAGGCAGCGTCGAAGGCCGCCTCCGAAAGCGCCCCCAGCACTTCCGGCAAGTCGGACGCGAAATCCGCAGCGAAGTCCGCAGCGAAGTCCGCCTCGAAGACTGCGAAGAAGGCCGCCTCGAAGTCACCGGCGAAGGCCGCAACGAAGGCAGCCGGAAAGACTGCAACCAGGGCTGCCGCAAAGGGCGCGGCGAAGACCGCTGCGAAGTCTGCGGCCAGGTCCGCATCGAAGGCTGTCGCAACGAAGTCGGCCGCCAAGGGCTCTGCCCGCAAGAGCACCACAGCCGGCTCCAGGTCCTCGGCCTCCGCCAGCCGCGCGGCCTCCAGGCCCGCGGCCGGGAAGGCCGCCGGGAAGGCCGCCG
>CAYQAO010000037.1:0-6445 GCA_964415485.1 uncultured Gemmatimonadaceae bacterium | reverse complement strand
GCCGGGAAGGCCGCCGGGAAGGCCGCCGCGGGCAAGACTGCGGCCCGGAAGTCGCGCGGCAAGTAGCGCTGCGCGCGCGCCGGAGGGGCAGAGCCCCCGGGGCCTCTGCCCCTCCGCCCCTCCGGGCCTGCCCCCTAGCGACGCGCGTCGTTCCGCAGCCTGACGAGCTCCTCCAGGAAGGCCCGAACCTCGTTCGTGTCCTCCAGCGTGTAGCGCGCGAGCGTCGGAACATCCTGCCCGTGCACCACCCGCACCGTGACGCCGTCCGGATAGCGCTCGCGCATGGCGCGGAACGCGTCTTCATCCGTCCGGTCGTCGCCCACGAAGGCGATGGTCGCCCCGTCGTCTCCGAGTCGCTCCACGAGCGAGATGATGGCGGTGCCCTTGTCCACGCTCACGGGAGCGCGCACCTCGAACACCTTCTTGCCCTCGTGCACAGTGAGCCCGAGTTCCACTGCCACTCGCGTGACCGTCGCCTGCACGCCGGGCACTATCGCGGGATCGGCCAGCCTGTAGTGCACGCTGAGCGACCAGCGCTTGTCCTCCACTATCACGCCGGGCACCGGTCGCAGCAGCGCCTCCAGTCGCCGTGCAGCCTGCGCGAGCACGGCCTCGTAAGGCGCCACACGGTCGTCCACGATCTCCTCGCCATCCGGCCCCACGGCCTCCGAGCCATGATTGCCCACGGCCCACACGTGGGTTGCCGCAACCATGCGACGGGCATCGGAGGCGCTGCGTCCCGACACGAGGGCCACGCGCGTATCGTCCAGCGCAGCAACCGCCGTCACGGCACGCTTCGTCTCCGCAGGCACCACCGCCTCCTCGGGTCGTGAGGCAATCGGGGCCAGGGTACCATCCACGTCCAGGAAAAGCAGCAGCGGCGCGCGCGCCAGCACTTCCCGAAGCTCCGCACCGAGCGGGAGGAGCGGCGCGGGTCGGTCACCATCGCGAGGCACCACGGTCACCTCGCCCTGGTCTCGTCGCTCTCGCGCCGCGGGAAGGGATCGTCCCCGGAACGCGAAACCCTGCCTTCGTCACGCCCGCGCGCTGCGGCAGGGCCCTCCCCGCCTGACGTGACGACCTCCACGTCCTCGCCAGGCACGGACCCAGGTCGCCCGCGCCTCGCCCCCGCCTCGTCGAGCAGCCTCGCCGATTCCCGCTCCTCCACCGTGCGACCCTCCCGCATGAGCCGGTCGGCACGCTCCAGGATCGAGTCCAGCCAGTCGAAGATGGTGGTCTGCTTCAGCTGCTCGCGCATCGCCCGCATCCGGAGCCTGCGCTCGTCAGGGTGCATCTCGAGCGCAGTGCGAATTCCGGCCACGAACCCGTCCACGTTGAACGGGTTGATGAGCACCGCCCCGTCTATCCCCTCCGCCGCACCGGTGAAGCGGCTCAGCACCAGCACGCCGCGCTCGTCCACCTGGCATGCAACGAACTCCTTCGCCACCAGGTTCATGCCATCCTGCAGCGAACTCACCATGCAGAGGTCCGCCGCACGATAGATCGTGGCGAGCAGCTCCGCACTCACGTTGTCGTGTATGAAGACGATGGGAGTCCATTCGTCCGTGCCGAAGCGCTCGTTGATCTCATGGACCGCCGACACCACCTCCGCCTCCAGATCGCGGTACGCCGCCAGGTCCGTCCGCGAGGGCGTTGCAACCAGGATCACGGTGAAGCGCTCGCGCAGCACCGGGTCCTCCTCCCACAGCGTCTCCAGCGCGCGCAGGCGCTCGGGAATTCCCTTCGTGTAATCCAGGCGGTCCACGCTCACGCCGAGCGCCTTGCGACCGTCGCGCGCGTATCGGTGGCGGAGCTCGTTCACGCGTTCCTCCGCCTCCGGCGACGAGGCGAGCGACTCGTAGAGCTCAACGTCTATGCTGATGGGGAATGCTCCCAGCGTGATGACACGACCCTCGTACTCCACCGTCTGCGTGGAGCGCCTCACTACTGCATCGGGCACGAAGTGCTCCACGCAGCTCAGGAAGTTCGCGACGAAACGCCGCGTGTGAAACTCCAGGAGGTCGTTGCCGAGCAGGCCGCGCACCACGGCCCTCGCCACCTCCCCCGGCAACACGCCCAGTATGTCGAGCGGCGGAAACGGGATGTGCCAGAACTGGTGGATGAACAGCGACGGCATGGCCTTTCGCAGCCGCGCAGACACCAGCGCGAAGTGATAATCCTGGATCCACACCATCGGCTCGCGGTCCGCGCGACGCGCCTCGTCAAGCACGGCCTGGGCAAACCGATCGTTCACGTCGCGATAGCGCATCCAGTGCTCGTCGCGAAACACGATGTGCTGGATGAGCATGTGACACGCCGGCCAGAGCACGCCGTTGGCGAAGCCCAGGTAGTAGCCCTCCACGTCCGCATCGTTGAGCCATACCCGGCGCAGCGTGTAGCTCTTCTCGTCCTCCGGAACGAGCAGCCTCCCGCTGGCATCCGCCGTATCGCGGTCCGCCGAACCGGACCCCCACGCCACCCAGGTGCCGTGCGTACGCCGCATGGTCGGGTCGAGCGCCGACACGAGCCCACCGGGCGGCTGCCGCACCGAGATGCTGCCATCGCGCCGCGTGTGCTCGTAAGGCTCCCGGTTCGAAAGCATGATCAGGGTGCGATCCTGCAGTAGGTCATCCATTCGTGCCATGCGGAATGCCAGGGGACGTAAGGTTGCCGATTGAAGCTGGAGCAGGCCGGGCTCGAGGGGTCAGCTTTCGAGCGTGAGCCTCAGTGCAGGAAGACTGCCAGCCACGAAGCGAACGGGGGACGAGAGGTGTCCATCCAGGCGCCGCCCGGGGAGGGCCGAACCGCCGGCGCCGAAGTGCCCGTCGCCCCCATGGCGGCACTTGCGCCTGCAACATGATTCCCTGTCGCCGCCTACCGGCTACCTTGATTGGCAATGCATCGGCGACCGTGCGGCCGTGCCGCATAGGACCGTCATCGGCCCTGATCCCTCATCGCTCAATCTTCCTTTCAGCCCTGTTCGGCACAATGCCAATCGCGCGGCCGAATCGCAGCTTCACACCGGGATGCCCCTACTGCTGAGCGCGCGCGCCCCAGTACGGGTGGACCTCGGCGGCGGCTGGACGGACGTGCCTCCCTACTGCGAGGAGAAGGGAGGCTACGTATGCAACATAGCCGTTGCCCGCTATGCCACGGCCACGCTGCACGCGAGCGGCGGGCGCGTGGACTCCTCCGCGGATGCGCCGGAGAGCGCGATTGCCGTGGCAGCCATGCGCCGGTCGGTCGGTGCCAGCTGCGACCTGCGGCTGCACATGACCAGCGACTATCCGATAGGAGCGGGCCTTGGCGGATCGTCCGCGGCTGGCGTCGCCGCACTGGCGGCGCTCGCAGCGCACGAGCGCAGGCAAGTGCTTCCCGAGCAGCTTGCCGAGGAGAGTCGCGCGATCGAGGTGGAGGACCTGGGCGTGGCGGGTGGAAGGCAGGATCATTACGCCGCGGCGTTCGGCGGTGCCCTCGGGCTGGAGTTCGGCGGCGGCGTAAGCGTGAAGCGCATTCCGCTGGAGGAGACCGTCGCCACTCGACTCGAGTCGCGAATGCTCATCCTGTACACGGGACGCGCCCGCGTGTCGGGTGCGACCATCCAGGCGGTGATGGATGCCTATCGAGAGGGCAACGAGCGCGTGACTGCCGCACTGCAGCGCATGAAGGAGCTCGCGCGGCAGATGGTGACTGCGCTGCAGGAAGGAAGCATCGCCGAACTCGGCGCCCTGGTGGGCGAGCAGTGGATTCACCAGCGGTCGCTCCACGCGAGCATCTCCACGCCTGAGATCGAGCAGGTGATGTCCATCGCCGCTCGTGAGGGAGCGTGGGGAGCCAAGGCGCTCGGCGCTTCCGGAGGCGGATGCGTGCTCGTACTCGGGGAGCCGGAGACGCTGGACTCCGTGGAGCATGCCTGCAAGCCCATCGCGACCGCCCTCCCCTTCGGGTTCGACCACCGCGGCGTGCAGGTCACGATCGGCGGAGTTCCGGGGGACACGGTGGCATGACGCCGCGCACAACACCTGAAGGACACCTGCACAGATGACGATCCAGGAGTTCGACGCGGTTGCCCTCACGTCCGCGCTCGTGAGGCTCGACACCCGCAATCCCTCGCTCGTTCCCGGCGCGCCCGGCGAGATGCCGGCAGTCCGACTGCTCGCGGAGCTGCTTCCGCAGTGGGGATTCCGCGTGGAGGTGCAGGACATCGAGAGCGGTCGCGCGAACCTGGTCGCGCGCATCGGCCGCGCCGGCGGCCCCGTGCTCATGTTCAACGGGCACCTGGACGTGGTGGAAGCGGAGGGGATGACGCACGACGCCTTCGGCGCGGAAGTGCGTAATGGTCGCCTGTACGGACGCGGCTCCGCGGACATGAAGGCCGGCGTGGCCGCCATGTGCGCAGCGGCCGCTCGTGCGACACGCTCCGGCCTGGAGAGCGAGATCGTGGTTGCGTGCGTGGCCGACGAGGAGTACGAGAGCATGGGTACGCGTGCGCTGATAGACGCCGGCGTTCGTGCAGATGCGGCCGTGGTCACGGAACCCACGTGCCTGGCAATCTGCCCCGCGCATCGCGGGTTCGTATGGGTGGAGCTGGAGTTCCGTGGCCGCGCGGCACACGGAAGCCGCTACGAAATTGGCATTGACGCCATTCGCCACGCTGCCGCCGTGCTTTCGGAGCTGGATCGCCACGAGCGCGTCGAACTCGTGAAGCGCGAGCACCCGCTGCTCGGTCGTGCATCCCTTCACGCTGCGACCATCGAGGGTGGTGCCGGGTGGACCACCTACCCCGATCGTTGCGTGCTGCGCGTCGAGCGGCGTACGATTCCGGGCGAAAGTCCCGACATGGTGCTGCGCGAGGTGCAGGATGCCATCGCTCGTGCACGGAGCACCATTCCGGACATCTCCGTGGACGTGAAGCTCCTCAATGCCCAGAACCCCTCGGACGTGTCGCCCGACGCGCCCGTGGTTCGGGCGCTGGAGTCCAGCCTCACGAGCAATTCCGAATCGGTGCGCATCGAAGGGATCAGCGCATGGACGGACGCGGCGTTACTGAACGAGGCGGGCATTCCCGCCGTATGTTTCGGCCCTGGTGACATCGCACTCGCGCACTCGCCGGAGGAGTGGGTACCGGTGGACGAGATCGAGCGCGCTACCGCCGTGCTGGAGCACCTTGCCGGCAGCTGGCATCGAGCGCGTGCCTGACGACCACTAGCGTTCCCGGCACCGGCATGAGGTGCATTCCTGAAGACGCTTCCCGCCGACCGATTACCTGAGCGGTGCCGCGCAGCCGGCACCATGGAGCATTGATGGCGCAGTTCTCACATTCGCAGTACGACGCGCTCGAGCGCGCGGTAATGGAGGGACGTCGCATAGCGCTCGTTCGCCGGGGGACCGAGATAGTCGTGACGCCGCGCAGGCTGCGCACGAGCTTCGGCAGGGAGGTCCTGGACGCCGTCCATCCCACCACAGGCGACCTGATGGAGTTCCACCTGGACGAGGTGGACGATTTCGAGGTGCTGAAGTGAGCGGTGAATCGGCGGGGTTCGCAGAAGAGGGACGGGTGCCCGGCGAGAACGGAACCAGGGCTGCACCGCTGGTGGCCATTTACGCCGACGAGAGCTGCCTGGGCAACGGCCGCGAGGGAGCCAATCCCGGCGGCGCGGGCGTGCTGGTGGAGTACAAGCGGCCCAACGGGGAGCTCGTGAGGCGGGACCTGTGGGTCTCCGAGCCCGGCACCACCAACAACCGCATGGCGCTGCGCTCGGCAATCGAGGCGTTCAACGCGATCTCCGCGCGCGGCCGAACGTTCC
Source organism: uncultured Gemmatimonadaceae bacterium (assembly GCA_964415485.1). Classification (GTDB taxonomy): domain Bacteria; phylum Gemmatimonadota; class Gemmatimonadetes; order Gemmatimonadales; family Gemmatimonadaceae; genus JBBQHX01. The sequence continues at coordinate 638 of CAYQAO010000037.1, read as the reverse complement.
GCGTGGTCTTCACCAGCGACTCCCGCTACCTGGTGGACGGCATGACCAGCTGGGTGCATGGCTGGGCGAAGCGCGGCTGGCGCAGGGCGGGCGGGGCGATCGAGAACCTGGAGCTGTGGCAGGAGGCGGTGCGCGCTGCCGCCCCGCACGAGGTGCAGTGGCGCTGGGTCCGCGGACACGCGGGACACCCGCAGAACGAGTACGCCAACCACCTCGCCACCCGGGCGGCGGCCGAGCTGTCCGACTCGGGCGGGCTGGTGGAGAGCGGATTCGACGAGTGGATGGCGGCGCACGCCGGCAAGGCGATCACGAGCGGCGACCTCTCGCCGTTCCCGCAGGATCACGAGTTCCGGCCGGCGCCAAGGTTACCGACGGTCCCCGCGGGGCGTCCTTGACGTGGACCATACCCCGCGCGTTCGGCGGGGCGGCGTTCCCCACTTCTGTCCGCGAGGCGCATGGCGCGCGTTCTCCTCATCCTTCTGGCTGGAGTAGCGATCGGCTACCTGTACGGCTGGCGCGATGCGCAGGCTCACGACGAGCCCGCGTATACGCGTGTGATCTCGGGCATCGGCGGTTCCACCCGGGACCGCGTTCGTACGGACGTGGACGCGAAGATGAATGAGCTCGAGCGTTGATTC
>CAYQAO010000036.1:0-27387 GCA_964415485.1 uncultured Gemmatimonadaceae bacterium | reverse complement strand
TTGACGGCACCGGCCACACGCTGCTCCCCGGCTTCATAGACTCCCACACCCACAGCTTCGGCAGCGCAAGCCAGGACGCCGTCCGCTTCGGCGTCACAGCCCAGCTCGACATGCTGGGAGACCGCACTCGGCTCGCAGCGATCGAACGGCAGCGCGGAGAAGTGGGAGAAACCGGCGAGGCCGATCTCTGGTCCGCGGGCGCCGCAGTCACGGCTGCGGGCGGACACGGCACTCAGTACGGCATGGACGTACCCGCCCTGGACGCCGACGACGATGCCGGCGAGCTGGTGCGACAGCTGGCGGCGGAGGGATCCGACTACGTCAAGATCATCGTGGAGGACATGAGCGCGTATGACGTGCCGCAGCTCATCCCCCGCCTCACGCCGCAACAGGTGCGGGACGCAATCGTCGCCGCGCACGAGCAGTCCCTGATGGCAGTGGCGCACGTCTCGCTTCAGGAAGACGCACGTCATGCCATCTCATCCGGCGCCGACGGACTCGTGCACATCTTCGCGGATCAGGTGGCTGACGACGACTTCGTGTCGCTCGTAGCCCGGCGCAATGCGTTCGTCATCCCGACCCTGACGGTCATAGCCGGCATTGCCCGATCGGGCGAGGCACGGCAGCTGGCGCAATCGCCCGCGCTTCAGCCGTACATGAGCGCAGAGCAGAGATCCAGCCTCTCCGCCTCCTTCCCTGCCGAGCCACGGCAGCGGGACCTCGAGAACGCCATCGAGAGCGTTCGCAGGCTGCACGCTGCAGGAGTGAGCATCCTTGCGGGCAGCGATGCCCCGAACCCCGGCACCGCCCATGGTGTGAGCATCCACCATGAACTCGAGCTGCTCGTCAGGGCCGGACTGTCGAACCGGGAAGCCCTCGCGGCGGCAACGTCCGTCCCCGCCTCACGCTTCTCGCTGCCCGACCGGGGCCGAATCGCCCCCGGCGCGCGGGCGGACCTGGTCCTGGTTCGCGGCAATCCGCTGGAGGACATCACCGCGACACGGACCGTTGCCCGCGTCTGGAAGAATGGCTACCCCGTGCAGCGGGAAATCACCGCAGTCGCGCTGAATGCCGAGCAGGCGCCTGACGCCACGCTCGTCAGCAGCTTCGACGGTGACGCAGTGGACGCCGCATTCGGCGCCGGATGGATGGGAACCAACGACCAGATGGCGGGCGGCTCGTCCGTGGACGCTCACAGGCTCGTGCAGGGAGGGGCGCAGGGCTCGTCAGGCGCGCTGGAAGTGTCCGGTGAGGTTCGTGCCGGCTTCGCCTTCCCCTGGTCCGGCGTGATCTACTTCCCTTCGTCCGCACCGATGCAGCCGATTGACCTGTCCAGCCGGCGCGAACTCGTGTTCCACGCCCGCGGCGACGGTCGCACGTACAACGTGATGCTCTTCTCGGGGCCCAGCATGTCGGGCATGCCCAGCATCCAGACCTTCGTCGCGGGCCCCGAGTGGCAGGAGGTCACGCTGCAGCTCGCTGCCTTCCCGGGCGCTGACCTCACCCTCGTACGCGGTATAGCTTTCACTGCCGGACAACCCGCCGGGGAGTTCAGGTTCCTGATTGACGAGGTGGAAATTCGGTAGAGCCGTATCGGGTTTCCATTACACCTGGAAACGACACGATGGCACGTCGCAGGCAGCAGGGTCTCGTATACGTGGGCGTGAAGAACACCGTGCTGGCTCTCGATCGCGCAACCGGGGTGGAGGTGTGGCGGACGAAGCTGCCCAAGGTGCGGTTCAAGATGAATGATTTCGTGGGGCTGGCACAGGACGGAGACGCACTCTTCGCCACGTTCAGCGGCGAGGTCTTCTGCCTGGACGCCGCCACCGGCGCCGTCAGGTGGCACAACTCCCTCCCCAAGCTGGGTGTGGGCGTGGTGAGCGTGCTTCCGGCGGCATCGCCCGCCGACCGGACGCCCGAAGCGTCACCGACTCCGTCAGTCGCACAGATCCTGGCGGCCAGGCGACAGAGCTCGTCGTAGCGGTGCTCCATCGGCAGCCTGTCGGGATCGGCGGCTCGCGATGCCGATGGATCGTCGGCCCCATGCTGGCTGCAGCGAGCCTGATGCCGGCGGCAGCGTTCGTGATGCTGGTTGCAGGGTGCGCGAACGCTGCCGCGGCGACCGGCCGGCCGCCTGACGACTACCGTGCACACGCGACCGACACCGTCATCACGGTGTCCATATCCGAGATTCTGGCCGATCCGCACGCCGCACCCGATTCCACGGGCGAATGGATCGAGCTCCGCAACCACACGGGTTCGGCCGTGAACCTTCGCAGCTGGACCATACGGTCCGCCAACGACCGGCCGCACCGAGTGCTGGAAGACGTCTCCATGCCGCCTCACGGCTACGTGGTGCTTGGCAGGAGCGCAGACAGGTCGCTGAACGGTGGCGCCCCCGTGTCGTACGCCTGGGGCTCCGACGTGGCACTCGCAAACGGCTCCGACTGGCTGGTGATCGCCGCGCCTGACGGCAAGAGGGTGGATTCGGTCGCCTGGCACCGCCCTCTTCGGGGCGTCGCGATGGGGAGGCTCCCGGACGCACCATTCCTGCCTGACGCGGACGGACGCGCGTGGGCGGCGCAGGTGCCGCTGTTCGGCGCGGGCGATCGCGGCACGCCGGGCGCACCCAACGTGGCGGACGAGTCCGCAGTTGCGTACCGCGAGGGGGCGCTGGCCGGCACTGGGGCAGCGCGCGATTCCGCCCGTGCCGGCAGCCGCGAAGGTCCGCGTGCTTCGCCGAATCAGGGTTTGCCTGTCACGCCTGTCGCCCCGGGCCACCAGGCACCGCTGGTCGTGCGGGTACTCGACGTCGGCCAGGGAGACGCCACGCTCGTCACTGATGGCGCGAGCATCGTGCTGGTTGACGGCGGCCCCGATGCCTCGCGACTGGGACACCTGCTGGACTCGCTAGGCATCCGCGATACCACGGTGGACCTGGTGATCGCCACGCACCAGCATGCGGACCACTACGGAGGGTTGCTCGCGCTCTTCGAGACCCGGCGCGGGATTCGCGTAAGCCGGTTTGCCGAGAACCTGGACGTGTCGCCCAACGCGGGGCTGAAGCGGCTGCGCGATTCGGTGCTCGCGCGCATGGCTCGAGACGAGACGGTACTGATTGACACGGACGACCCCTGCGCGAGTGGGTCGTCCGTCTGCACGTTCGCGCTGGCGGGAGGTTCGAGACTGCAGCTCCTCCGGCCACCCGCGAGAGTATCCGACCCGAACGACCGGTCGGCGATCGTCAGGCTGATGGCGCCGGACTCCGCAGCGTTCTCCATGTGGCTCTCCGGCGATGCCGGCCACGATGCCATCCGCTGGATGCGTGGCAGCGCCCGCTACGATCGCACACCTGGAATGCGCGTCCACGTTGCAACCGCCAACCACCACGGCAGCTGCGACGGCATCAACGACGAACTGCTCTCACTTCTGAGGCCGGAGTGGATGATCATCCAGCTGGCCTCGCGCAACGACTACGGATACGTGCACGAGCAGACGAAGTCACTGCTCAGGAAGCACCACGTCCGCTGGTACCGCACGGACGTGAACGGCACCGTGACGATCGTGGCTGACAACGACGGCTACACGATCACGCCGAGCCGCGGCGGGCCTGACGAGTCGGGATTGTCGGACCGACACTCCGCCCAGCGCGCATGCCGGACCAGGGAAGAGGGAACAGGGACCAGGGACTAGTGGCGGCTGCGCCGCTCACGCGGGATGTCAGTCAACTGGCGCGCGGGACGACGGCACGGGAGGCAGTTCCACTGTTCCCCAGTCCCTCTTCCCTAGTCCGGCATTGCCTCCGCCGCCACGTACGCCGCTCGGCCGGGGCGCGATCCCAGCCATGCCCTGAACGCCGTCGCCGCCAGGATCACCAGCCCACCCGCCATCACCCGCCCACTCGGCTCCTCACCGTGCACCAGCCAGCTCCAGACGGGATTCAACGCCGGTTCGGCCAGCAGCAGGAGTGATCCCTCGAAAGCAGTGACTCCGCTAAGTCCGCGAACCACGCAGAAGTACGCGAGACCGATCTGGAAGATGCCGAGGTAGAGCAGAAGGGCGATGTCGAGCGTGCCCGCCGCGGTCATGGGGAAGACCATGGGCAGGCATATCAGGAATGCGAAGAGGTTGCCCTGCACCACCGTCGCGAGCGGCGCGGTCGCGGCCTCGTCGCCCGTGCTCAGCCAGCGTAGTCCGATCACGGTGAGGGCCCAGCACACTCCGCTGAGTGCGCCGAGGAGGTTCCCCAGCACGGGATTCGGTGCGGTGTCGCTCGCGGCGACGCCACCAGTCAGCACCAGAGCCAGCCCAGCGGCAACGGCAGCCATCACCGCAACGTCGGTGCGCGTCACCCGTTCCTTGAGCAGGAACGGCGACGCCGTGAGGATGTAAAGCGGCGCTGCGGACTGCAGGAAGATGACGTTTGCCGACGTCGTCAGCTTGTTGCCGACGACGAACAGCACCATGGTGCACGCGTAGGCGATGGCTACCACGAGCGTCCGTCTCGACCAGCCGCGCCGCGCAGCCGGAACCAGCAGCGCCACTACCAGCGCTGCAATGCCGGACCGGAACGACGCCACCTGCCAGCCGGTGAGTGCGCTCGCCTTGATGGCAGCACCGCCGGTAGAGAAAAGCGCTGCTGCGAACAGCAGTTGGAGACGCGCTGAGGAGGAAGACTTCATCAGGAGGCTGACCCGGGATTGCTCGAGGCGATCCGAAGTCTATCCCCCACCGGAAGGGCTGGCGTCGTCATCGCGGCCATGCTGCTCAGCTCGTCATGCAGGCCGCACTGTTCTGCAGGGCTTCCGGAATCAGGTGTCTCTCTGCCGCGAGGAATCCCGACGCCGACGCTCCTCCATCAGCTGCCGCATGGTCTCCACCTGATCGGAGGACGTCTCGAACGCGGTGCGCGTCGCCTCCTCGTCCAGTTCGATGGTGAGAATCGAGCGCGCCGCGCCTCGCTCGTGGCGCACCGCGAGCACGTCTCCCTGCATGGCTGCCGACGGCAGGAGCCAGCGTGGGATCGTGGTGACCTGCCGGCCGTCCACTTCTATTGCGGCGGAGTCGTCCTCGATCGCATCCACCGTCCAGATGTGCCGGGATTCGTGCATTCGTGTCTCCTGGTGTCAATTGCGCCCAGCAAGGTGCCCGAAGATACGTCTGCGGGCACGGGGATCGCGAATGAAGCGCACGATCGCGCTGGTCGCGGCTTCCGGCGAGCGCAACGTCCGCCCTCACCGACGCGCCATCATGCCCACGAAATCAATCTGGCACACCACCGCCGACATTCCCGCTCACACGCCTCTGCAGGGCAGTGCCGAGACTGACGTCTGCGTGATCGGCGCGGGCATGGCCGGAATCACTACCGCGTGGCTTCTGGCCGAAGCCGGACGGGAGGTGATGGTGCTGGACATGAAGGGCGTGGCGGGCGGCGAGAGTGCCCGGACGACTGCGCACTGTACCACGGCTTTCGACGACAGGTACACGTCGGTGAGGCGCGCGCACGGCGAGGATGGGGCTCGCGCGGTGGCCGAGAGTCAGGCGGCGGCGATAGACCGCATCGAGGCGATCGTGCGTTCGCAGGCCATTGACTGCGGCTTCACGCGCCTGGACGGCTACCTGGTGAGCCACGGTTCAACGTCGCTGCGGGATCTGGAGGAAGAGGCGGAGGCATCGCGTGAGGCAGGGCTCGGGGACATAGCGCTGCTGCAGGGCACGCCCGTTCCCGGCTTTGAGAACGTTCCTTCCATCCTCTACCCTCGTCAGGCCCGGCTCGACGTCCCGCGCTACCTGGCTGCGCTCGCCCGGAAGCTGAGTGAGCGCGGTGCGAGGCTTCACGACAGGACGCGTGTCACGTCCATGCAGGACGGCGACCGTCCGCTGCTCGAGTGCGCCAACGGCGCCACGGTGCGCGCGAACGCCGTGGTGGTGGCCACGAACTCGCCCGTGCTGGACGTGGCTGCGATGCACACGAAGCAGGCGCCGTATCGCACGTACGTGGTGGGGATTCGTGTCCCGAGCGGGAGCATGCCTGACGTGCTGCTTTGGGACGACGAGGAGCCCTATCACTACGTGCGGCTCGTCTCCGGCAGTGAGACGGGCGACGAGCGGTACGACGTGATGCTCGTGGGCGGCGCCGACCACCGGACCGGCGAGGCGCAGGACGGCGACAGGCGCTTCGAGAGTCTGGAGGGCTGGGCTCGCGAACGCTTCGGCAAGGGCGGGCTCACGCTGGGCGATGTCGCCTTCCGCTGGTCGGGGCAGGTGCAGGAGCCCGCGGACTTCCTCGGATTCGCCGGGAAGGATCCGGGGAACAAGGGGCCGGTGTGGCTCATCACGGGTGACTCGGGTCAGGGCATCACGAACGGCATGATCGGGGCGATGACGGTGAGCGACCTGGTGCTCGGTCGTGAGGCCCGCTGGGGCGAGCTCTACGATCCGTCTCGGAAGCCGGTCGGTTCTCTGGAGACCCTGCGGGAGTTCGCCACCAGCCAGGCGGACGTGGTGAAGCGCTTCGTGGGCGACAGGCTGGCCACGCCGGAAGCGACGGAGGAGGATCTTGCGCCTGGCGAGGCGTCACTCGTGAGGCGCGGGACGAAGCTCGTGGCGTGCTATCGCGACGAGGAAGGCCTGCTGCACGAGCGAAGCGCCACGTGCACGCACCTGGGATGCACGGTTCACTGGAACCCTACCGAGAAGTCGTGGGACTGCCCCTGCCACGGGTCGCGCTTCGATGCGACGGGCAAGGTGATCGCGGGTCCGGCTACGTCTGAACTGCGAAGGGACTAGGGACAAGGGACTGGGGACTAGAAACGGCCGGGGCTCGGCGCTCGGCCCTAGTGAAGGCTCGGGCGTGGCGAAGCGAAGCTTCGTCTGCAAACGGAGCCAATCAAGAAGCCTCACGCGGAGCCGCGGAGATCGCGGAGAGAAGCCTGGCGCATGGAATCCCAATCGCCGTGCAGTTCTCCGCGTCCCTCCGCGTCTCCGCGTGAGACCGTCGTTTTCAGCTTTCAGGGCGTAGTAGCCAGCTTCGGTGCAGTGACAGTAGATCCCAGCATTCGTGCCTGCGGCACTCACGCGGGATGACAGCCTGGGTGCACCCGAGCCTTCACCCCCGGACGTCCGTCGTCCGAGGTCCCCCGTGCAGTTCCTAGTCCCCAGTTCCTGCCGTTATCAGACTTCCGCCCGCTCCCTCACCACACGCCCGCGCGTGTACGCGTTGCGCACGTACTCCAGCATCATGCGCTGCGTATTGAAATGGCTGCCGTTCACCGCAATCGCGTTCCGCATCACGGTGGCGTACGCGTAAGGCATGCCGTAGAACATCGGCACCACCGTGCGCTCGAGCTTCAGGTACAGCTCCTCGATGTCACGCTCCGGATCGGTCGGCAGCCTGCCATCCTCGCCGATGCTCCAGCCCGTGGTGCCCTCGAAGCAACCCTCGATCCACCAGCCGTCGAGCACTGAAAGGCTGGGCACGCCGTTCAGCGCCGCCTTCATCCCGCTCGTGCCGCTCGCCTCGAGCGGACGCATCGGGTTGTTGAGCCACAGATCCGAACCCGAGGTGAGCAGGGCACCCAGGTCCATGCCGTAGTTCTCGAGATACACTACGGTGAGGTCATCACCCAGGTCACGCGCGGCGTCGAAGATCCGCTTGATGATCGCCTTGCCGTACTCGTCCCGCGGGTGCGCCTTGCCGGCATACACGAACTGGATGGGCCCCACTCGCCTCACTATCGAGCGCAGCCGCTCCGGATCCGAGAAAACCATGTCCGCACGCTTGTACATCGTGGACCTGCGCGCGAAGCCTATGGTCATCACCCCGGGCTGCAGTACCACGCCAGTCCTGCGCTTCACCTCATCCAGCAGCGCATGCTTGGCCTGCGCGTGTGCCTCACGAATCTCGTCCAGCGGGATGTCCACCGCCTGACGCAGCAGGAAGTTGTCCGCACGCCAGCCGGGCAGGTGGCTGTCGAACAGCGCGCGGAACGGCGCGGACGTCCACGTCTCGGCGTGCACGCCGTTGGTCACCGAGTGGATATCGTAGGTGGGGAACATCTCGCGCGACACGTCCTGGTGTCGCTTCGCGACGCCGTTCGCCCAGTGCGACAGGCGAAGCGCGAGCAGCGTCATGTTCAGCGTGTCGTGATCCCAGCCGCCCACGGCGGTGAGCAGGGCCGAGCGATCCTCGCCCAGCACGCCCTCCACCAGCGGACGTTCGAACTTGTCGTGCCCCGCCGGCACCGGTGTATGCGTGGTGAAGATGCACCGCGACCGGACCGACCCCATGTCGGCCTCGTTCACCTCCCACGCCTGACGACCGTCCAGCTCGCGCTCCATCAGGCCGAGCGTGAGCAGGGCAGCGTGACCCTCATTGATGTGGTGCTGCATCACCGAGGAATCCATTCCCAGCGCGCCAAGCATCGCCACGCCGCCCAGGCCCAGCACTACCTCCTGGCAGAGGCGATAGCGCGAGTCTCCTCCGTACAGCACCTCGGACAGCGTGCGGTCGTAATCGGAGTTGCCGTCTATCGCCGTGTCCAGGAAGTACACCGGCACAACGTGGCCCGTTACACCCACCACATCCTTGCGCCACGCACCCACCTGCACCGTGCGGCCCTCTATCTCCACGGAGACGCGGGCGTCCACCTGCTCCAGCACGTTCGCCGGGTCCCACTGCACCGGCGCCTCCGTCTGTTCGCCGCTGCCATCCAGGTGCTGGCGGAAGTAGCCCTTGCGATAGAGCAGGGTCACTCCCACCACCGGGAGTTCCAGGTCGGCGGCTGAACGCAGCGTGTCGCCCGCGAGGACTCCTAGTCCGCCGCTGAAGGTGGGGATGGCCTGCTCGAGACCTATCTCCATCGAGAAGTAGGCGACGAAGGGGACTGATGCTGACGACGTCATGTTTGGTTACGGCTGGTGGAACTGAGGAAGACGAAGATGCGTGCGAGCTCGGGGATCTCGAAGCACCGCCCTTGATTGCGGCCCGTGAACGCGGGACGATCCGGCCTGGGGCAGATGCGCGGCCGACATCCTCCCGACGACTCACGCTGCTGGAGGTTGCGAGTGACCGCGCTGAAGTGCGCTATCGGCATACCCTCGCCTGGCTGCCGTTGCAGGATCAGTGGACTGTAACGGGATTCCCCAGGGTATTCGAGACCGTTTCCGATGGCCGGGCTCCGACCCACCAAGCCCTGGGTCGCCACGCTGCCTAACGGATGGTGGTCCGTGACGCGGACGGGTCCGGACTCCTGACTCGGGCAATGCTTCCGCGACTCACCAGATCCTCCAATGGAGTCCTCAGGCGGCGGGTCCAGTTGTGGTACCGCTCCCAGGATACACCGGGGAGGTTGACCGGATCCTGCTCCAGGACCAGGTCGTCCAGCGACAGGCCAACCATGAGCGATGGTGTACCGCGAAGGAACCCGTGCACGGCATCGGCGAGCACGCACAGGGCCTCCAGGGCGCGCTCGTCCGCGGAGATGTCCGCGCCGTCTTCGCGACTGCTGTCCTCGAGGCGATCCCTGTCGAGCTCCAGTATTTCGCGCTCACTCGAGTCCAGGCAGCCGTCGGCCGCAAGCCGGTCCAGGAGTCTCGCCCTGTCGGCACTTCGTTCCGAGCGGGCGGCTGCCGCACCGTCGTCGTCGAGGATCCCCAGCTCGTGCCTCAGCCGGATGTCGCGCCCGGTCCAGTATCCGGCAAGCGGCGACAGGTCGTGGGTGTTGGCCGAGGTGAGTGCCTCACGCGGATACCCGTGGCGTGAGGCGAACCCGCCGCTCGCATCCCGCTCGAAGTACAGCACCCTGGAAGACATCACGCCCCACTCGGCGAGCAAGGCCGGCAGCTCCGGCGGTACGGTGCCGAGGTCTTCGCCGACCACCACGGACTTCGCGAGCGAGCTCTCGAGCGCGAGGATGCCCATGAGGTCATTCGTGGGGAACCGGACGTAGGCTCCGCGATCGCCCGTGGCGCCGTGCGGAATCCAGAACTGCCTCACGAGGCCGAGTATGTGGTCCATGCGAAGCGCGCCCGAGTGACGGAATGACGCCCGCAGCAGGTGACGCCAGTATCCGTAGGCGCTGTCCGCCAGCCTGAGCGGGTTGAGCGGGGGCATGCCCCAGTCCTGTCCCTGGGGCGCGAGCGGGTCCGGCGGCGCCCCGATGCTCACGCCGTCCGTGAAGATGTCGCCGAAGGCCCACGCGTCGCTGCCGCCGCCTGACGAGGCGATGGCCAGGTCGTGGTACAGGCCGATGCTCATGCCCGAGCCTGACGCCTGCTCAGCCACGCGCCCCAGCTGACGGTCCAGCTCGAACTGGACCCAGCAGTGAAACTCCACCTCGGAGCCCAGCGCCTCACGAGCACGCCGCACTGCAGGCGAGCGCACGTCCGCCAACCCATCGGGCCAGTGTCGAAACCACAGCGTCCGTCCCGCCTTCGTCGCAACATGCTCGTCCAGGGCGAGGAAGAGGGCAAAGTCCTCCAGCACACCACCCATCTCCCTGCGATACGCCCGGTACTCGGTGGCACGCTCGGTGTCTCCATCTCGCTGCTGCGCCAGGAAGGCGCCGTGAAGCAGGCGCAGCGCCTTCTGCTGCAGACGCAGCACGCCCTCGTAATCCACCGCATTCGCCGAACGCAGGCGCACCAGCTCCTCACGAAAGCTTGCGTTGGCAAGCAGTTCGAGCGCTTCCGGGCAGGCGGCGAGCTCGGGGACTTCCTCCACTCGCAGGTATATCGGGTTGCGGAAGAGGCGACTCACCGGCGAGTACGGACTCACCTCGCTGCCCTGGTTCCTGAGCGCATGGAGAGGATTCACGCCAACGAACGCTCCGCCGTCCCTGGCGGTGGCCGCCACCAGGTCGCGCAGGTCTCCGAGGTCGCCGCACCCCCAGTTGGTACTCGAACGGACCGTGTAGAGGTTGGCCGTGATGCCCCAGGCGGGAGTCCCTGGCGGCGGATGGCAGCGTGTCGGCGCGACGGCGAGTTGCTGACGGCCAGCCCGCTCGCTGCCGCCGGCACTGAGCACGAGCTCCACCTCGTACCACCCTGCCTCACGCGGCACGGGTATCGTGATGCGCCGAACGCCGTCGTCGCTCGAGTGCTCCCTGCCCTCGACACGCACGAGCACGACTGAATCCGTCGCCCGGCCGGGCGAACCCCCGCGCGCCGGCGACGATCGGCCTTGTGATGCGTCGAGTGCCGCCCGCACCGTGGCCTGCCAGCGGAAGCCGCTCCTCTCATGGGGAAGCAGCTGCACTACAAACGAATCTCGCTCCGGCGAGTCCTGCCTCACGACGCGGCAGGGCGCGAGCATGGACTCGCGTTCCTTCCGGTCCAGCTCCGCCAGCAGCTCCGCGGCCTCGCGGTCAGTGGACGCCGGCACTCCCAGCACATGCAGCAGTGCGATTCGAGTATCGGGATCGGTTGCGCGCCACTCGCCGGCCTGGTTCGCGTACCCGTCCAGAATGCCGACGCGGGCCGCCAGGCGGTGAAGCGGTGAGCTCAAGCGTCCTCCACCAGCAACAGTGCCGCCAGCGGGGGCAGAACGAGCGCGACGCTGTTCTCGAATCCGTGGAACGGCGTGCTCTCCGCCTGAACCTCAACCGGAGCGACGAAGGAGCTTCCGCCGAACGCGCCGTCGTCGGAGTTCAGCACCACACGATACCGGCCACTGCCCGGCACACCGATGCGATAGTCGCTTCTCGGCACCGGAGTGAAGTTCAGAACCACTACCACCTGCCGCTCGCCGTCCTGCCTCATGTACGCGATTACCGAGTTCGCGCGATCCGACGCGTCTATCCACCTGAAGCCTTCGGGCTCGTGATCCAGGCGCCACAGCGGCGGCAACTCGAGATACAGGCGGCCGAGCGCACGCATGAAGTTCTCCATCCCTGCGTGCATGGGAGCATCCCTCAGGTGCCAGTCCACACTGCTGTCGTGGTCCCACTCCCTGCGCTGGGCAATCTCGCTGCCCATGAACAGCAGCTTCTTGCCCGGGCGCGTGTACTGGTACGCCAGCAGGAGCCTGAGGTTGGCGAACTTCTGCCAGTCGTCTCCAGGCATCTTCTCCAGCAGCGAGCCCTTGCCGTGCACCACCTCGTCGTGCGAGAGCGGCATGGTGAAACGCTCGCTGTACTCGTACACCATCGCGAACGTGAGGCTGTCCATGTGGCTGCCGCGCCAGAGCGGATCCTGCTCGAAGAAGCGCAGCGTATCGTGCATCCAGCCCATGTTCCACTTGAAGGTGAAGCCGAGCCCACCTTCGTGTACGGGAGCGGTTACACCGGGCCACGCGGTGCTCTCCTCCGCCACCATGATGCAGCCAGGTGCATCAGCCTGCACGGCCTCGTTCAGCGCACGGATGAACTCGATGGCCTCCAGGTTCTCGCGACCGCCGTACCTGTTCCGCAGCCACTCCCCGGGATTGCGGCTGTAGTCCAGGTACAGCATGGACGCCACCGCATCCACGCGCAGTCCGTCCACGTGGAACTCGTGCATCCAGTACAGCGCGTTCGCGATGAGGAAGTTCCGAACCTCGTTGCGCCCGAAGTTGAATATCAGCGTGCCCCAGTCCGGGTGCTCGCCCAGGCGAGGATCCTCGTGCTCGTACAGTGCGCTGCCGTCGAACCGTCGCAGCGCCCAGTCATCCTTGGGGAAGTGCGCCGGTACCCAGTCTAGTATGACGCCGAGTCCGGCCTGGTGGAGGGTGTCCACGAGGTAGCGGAAGTCGTCAGGCAGGCCGTAGCGCGAGCTCGGCGCGTAGTAGCCGGACACCTGGTAGCCCCATGAGCCTCCGAACGGATGCTCCATCACCGGAAGCAGCTCCACGTGCGTGAATCCGAGCGACCGAACGTGCTCGGCGAGCATGGGGGCAAGTTCCCTGTACGTGAGGGACCGGTTTCCTTCCTCGGGCACGCGTGCCCAGGAGCCTGCATGCAGTTCGTACACCGACATCGGCTCGCGATGCGGGTTCCGATGCCTGCGCTTCCCCATCCACTCGGCGTCGCCCCACTGGTACGGCGAATCGGCCACAACGATGCTCGCGTGCGCGGGAGGAACCTCGAACCGGCGCGCGAACGGGTCCGTCTTCACTCGCAGGGCGCCTGACGAGGTGACGAGCTCGTACCTGTAGAGCTCTCCCTCGTTCACGCCGGGAATGAAGATCTCCCACACACCGCCGCCTCCCATGGAGCGCATCGGATAGATGCGCCCGTCCCAACCGCAGAAGTCGCCGATCACGCTCACACGCTTCGCGGTCGGCGCCCACACGGCGAAGCTCGTGCCCCGAACTCCGTCCACCACGCGCACGCGTGCGCCAAGAACCGACCAGAGCCGGCGATGCGTACCCTCTCCGAACAGATGCAGGTCCAGCTCGCCCACCGTCGGGGCGAACCGGTAGGGATCGTCCCGCTCCCAGATGTCACCGTTCGCGAAGTGGAATCGCAGGCGGTACGCCAGAGGAAGCGACGCATCGGGCAGCAGCAGCGCGAAGAGGCCGTCGCCCAGCGCAGCCATCTGGCGTGAGCTGTCGCCGAGCTCGATGACGCAATTGGTGGCTTCCGGATGGAAAGCGCGTACCACCACGCCTCGCGGCGTCGGGTGGGCACCGAGCAGCGAGTGGGGATCTGCGTGGCGTCCGCTGGCGAGCCGCACGCGCTCGTCAGGCGGCGGTATGGGCCCCGGCGTGGGCTCGGACCAGGTATGATGACGATACCCGCTGTCCATGCCGTCGCTCACCCTCCCTGTCCTGCAGGCTCGGTCACCGACTCGCGAACCGCGGCAACGCGACGGTCGGTGTGAATGCGGCGCTCGGCCGTCCACTGCAGCAGTACCACCGAGTGCGGCGCCATCGGCAGCCCGTCGCCCTGTGTCTCACGCCATCCCCCTGTAGCCGAGTCAACCATCACGACCCAGCGCCCCTCCTTCTCCAGCCGCGGCAGCGTGAACCTGTTGACCCGATCGGCGCCGTTGAGCAGCAGGAGCACGGTGTTCCCTCGAATCGGGCGTCCACGGTCATCCGTTTCGTCCGTCGCGTCACCGTCCACCAGCATTCCAAGCGTGTTGAGGCTGCCGTCGTGCCACCTGTCGTCGGAGAGCTCGCGCCCGTCAACGCCAATCCAGGTGACGTCCTTCTGCACCCCTCCTTCCGCGGGCAGGCCCTTGAAGAAGTGGCGCCGGCGCAGCACGGGACTCTCCCTGCGTATCGCGAACACCTGACGAGTGAACTCCAGAAGCTCCTTCTGCCAGGGCTCCAGGTTCCAGTTCACCCAGGAGATCTCATTGTCCTGCGCGTATGCGTTGTTGTTGCCTCGCTGCGTCCGCCCGAGCTCGTCTCCGTGCGAGAGCATCGGCACGCCCTGCGAGAACGCGAGCGTCGCAAGCATCGCGCGCATCACCCGGCGGCGCGTTTCCTGGATGACGGGATCGTCCGTCTCGCCTTCCACACCCCAGTTGCGGCTCAGGTTGTGGTCGTGTCCGTCGCGGTTGTCCTCGCCGTTGTCCCAGTTGTGCTTCTGCTCGTAGGTGGTGAGGTCGCGCAGCGTGAAGCCGTCGTGCGCCGTTATGAAGTTCACGCTGGCGTACATGGCACGATCGCTCCAGCTGTAAATGTCGCTGGAGCCTGCCAGGCGCGACGCCATTTCCGGCACCAGGCCCGGATCCCCGCGCCAGAACCCTCGAACCGTGTCGCGATACTTGCCGTTCCACTCGGCCCAGCGAATCGGGAAGTTGCCGAGCTGGTAACCGCCCGGACCCACGTCCCACGGCTCGGCTATCAGCTTCACCTCGTTGAGCACCGGGTCCTGGTGTATGGTGTCGAAGAACGTGGCGAAGCGGTTCACCTCGTGCAGCTCGCGCGCGAGAACGGGAGCAAGGTCGAAGCGGAAGCCGTCCACGTGCATCTCCGTGACCCAGTAGCGGAGCGAGTCCATTATCAGCTGGATGGACCGCGCATGCATCATGTTGAGGCTGTTGCCCGTGCCGGAGTAGTCCACGTAGTAGCGCGGGTTCTCCGGTGAGAGCCTGTAATAGGCGTTGTTGTCAATGCCCTTCAGGCTCAGTGTGGGGCCCAGGTGGTTCCCCTCCGCGGTGTGGTTGTACACCACGTCGAGGATCACCTCGATTCCAACCTCATGCAGCTTCTTGACCATGGACTTGAACTCGCCCACCTGGCTGGCGGGTCCACCGGACGAGTAGCGCACGTCCGGTGCGAAGAATCCGATGCTGCTGTATCCCCAGTAGTTCGTGAGGCCGCGCTCTGCCAGGTGGCGTTCCACCGCGAAGTGATGGACAGGCAGAAGCTCAACGGCGGTGACGCCAAGTGCCGTGAGGTGTTCGAGTATCGGCTCGGAGGCAAACCCCAGGTAGGTGCCGCGCAGGTGCTCAGGCACGTCGGGGTGCAGCATCGTCATGCCCTTCACGTGCGCTTCATAAATCACGGTGCGGTTCCACGGCGTGCGCGGCGGCCTGTCGTCTCCCCACGTGAAGGCAGAGTCCACCACCACGCACTTCGGCATGCCGCCGGCGCTGTCCAGCGAGGATGGCACGAGGTCGTTGGCGTCACCGCTGATCTCGTAGCCGAAGAGCGCGTCGCTCCACTTGATCGTGCCGCTGATGGCGCGAGCGTACGGATCGAGCAGAAGCTTCCGCGGATTGAAGCGACTGCCCTTCTCCGGCTCGTACGGTCCGTGCACCCGGTAGCCGTACAGCTGTCCGGGGCGCGCGTCAGGCAGGTAGCAGTGCCATATCTGGTCGTTGCGCTCGCGCATGCGTATGACTGCCGCCTCGCTGCCGTCATCCGGTGCATCGAACAGGCACAGCTCCACGGCGGTGGCATCGTCGCTGAACAGCGCGAAGTTGACTCCGGCACCGTCCCAGGTTGCCCCCAGTGGATACGGCCTACCCGGCCAGATTCTCATGTGCTCGTCCTCCCGGTTCGTCAGGCAGCGTGCCTTCCCTCAGGATCCTGCAGCGGCGACGATCACCGCAGGAGTCGCCAGCTTCGCCCTGCACCTGCGCCGACCGCCATGGAACCTCAGCGTCCCAGCAGGCGTCCCACTCCCCGCAGCGGAATCCACGTCCACTCCGGGCGATTGTTCAGCTCGTAGGCAAGCTCGTAGAACACCTTCTCGGCCTCGAACATCTCGAGCAGCCGCATCCGGGACTGCTCGTCGCGCGGAAGTAGAGTGCTGCCACTGCGCGCCGCCTTCTCGTAGCCTGCCAGGAAGGCGGCGCGTGCCGCACGCTCCCAGCGCGACAGTCGCAGCTCCACCACGGGCTTCACGCCCACGCCGCCCACATCATGCGCGGCGACGGCGGCCGCGTACGCGAACGAGCGAAGCATGCCCGCGACGTCCCGCAAAGCCGAATGCCGTGCACGACGCTCGGCCAGCAGTCGTGCGGGCTCACCCTCGAAGTCCATTATCCAATAGCGGCCTTCGTCATCGCGCAGTACCTGGCCCAGGTGATAGTCGCCGTGGATGCGTATACAGAGACCTGCGTGCCCCTTCACCACGCTCGCGACATCATCCAGGCTGGCGAGCAGTTCTCGCCGCCGCCTGAGCACCGCGTCGGAAGCGGCTGCCGCCGGCCCCTCCACCTTACCGGCCTCCCGGGCGCGCGCCAGCAGGTCGAGCGAATCGAACATCATGGACCTCGCCCGTCCCGCCCACGCCATGACGTCTGCCACATCCGTATCTGCGGGCATGAGAGCCGGGTCGTCGGTTGCCGCTGCAAGGGATTCGTGCATCTCCCGCGTCACCCTGCCGAGCTCGCGCGCCGCTTCCTCGAAGGTGTTCGGCGGGTCCTGGCTGCCGCGCGCCCCGATGAAGTTCCGCGCCGCCTTCAATGCCAGTTCCCAGCAGTCGGACGCGTGAGGTACCAGCGCCTGCAGGATGCACGTCACCTCGCTGCCGCGGCTGTCCTTCACGCTGCCTACGCCAAGCAGCGCGGGAACGTGCGCGAAGCCGGCGACCCTGGTGAGGTAGCGCGCCATCTCCACTTCGGGGTGCGGCCCCGCTTCGAGCTTGCGATACAGCTTGAGCATCGCCACGCTGCCGCAGCGTATGGAGCTGTTGCTCTGCTCTGCCCTGAGCGGCACGGGCTCCGCGCTCGCGAGAGCGGCGCCGTCAACTCCGTCCTCAAGTGCCACCTTCCACGTGACCCCGTTCGCGCTCACCGACTCGCCTGACGCGAACGCGTGCAGCAGTGCGCGGGCGAACGCGTCGTCGTGAACGGCATCGCAGAGCCACGCCGTGGCACCGCCTGACTCCACTCGCGCCAGCGCAGCGCCCGGCTCCCCTTCCTCCTGGAGCAGTGCCAGAGGCAACTGGTAACGTTCCACTCGACCGTCGGCCAGTTCCACCTCGATACGGCACAGCGCGGCCCGAACGGCGGGGGCGCCACCCGCGTCAGGCAGCCTCACGGAGTCCAGCACCCGCACGCGACGCGGTGCACCCGCCTTCGAGCCGAACCACCTGCGACCCATCAGCCACTCGGCAAGACGTTCACCGGCTATGGAGCGCAGTTGCTCCAGCTCCAGGGCAGACTCCACGCCGCCGGCCACCTGCATCCCGGGAACCGTGCCTGTGGATGGCATCAGCGCAGGCCGCCGGCCGCTTCGTGTCCCGGCGGAACGAGCCGGAACCAGAAGAACGTGTGGGGACCGAGCGTGAGGAAGTACGGCAGCTGGCCGATCTTCGGGAAAGCCGTTCCGCCATAGAGCTCAACCGGCGTCCAGCCATCGTACTGCGGAATCTCCAGCTCCACGGGCTGTGCCCAGCGCGAAAGGTTGTTCACGCACAGCACCAGCTCGTCCTCCCACTCGCGGAGAAACACGAAAACGCTGCGGTTGTGCACCTCGATCGGCGTGAAGGTGCCGCGGCCGAACGCCTTCAGCTGCCGACGAACCCTCACGATGCGACGCATCCAGCGCAGCAGCGACGTCTGCACCCGCTCCTGGGCTTCCACGTTCACGTTCTGGTAGCCGAACGGCATGTCCGTCACCACGGGGCTGTACAGCATTGCCGTGTCAGCCTCCGAGAAGCCGGCGTTCTTGCCGTCGTTCCACTGCATGGGAGTGCGAACGCCGTTTCTGTCGCCCAGGTAGATGTTGTCGCCCATGCCGATCTCGTCACCGTAGTAGATCACGGGCGTGCCCGGCATCGAGAGCAGGAGTGCGTTCATGAGCTCAATCTGCCTGCGTCCGCCGTCGAGCAGCGGGGCGAGCCTCCGCCGGATGCCCACGTTGATGCGCATGCGCGGGTCCTTCGCGTACTCGTTGTACATGTAGTCCCGCTCCTCCGCCGTCACCATCTCGAGCGTGAGCTCATCGTGATTGCGGAGGAAGATCGCCCACTGGCAGTCGTCCGGAATGGGGGGCGTCTGACGCAGGATATCGGTGATCGGCGTGTAGTCCTCCTTCCGCAGCGCCATGTACATGCGCGGCATCAGCGGAAAGTGGAACGCCATGTGACACTCGTCGGAGTCGCCGAAGTACGGCAGCACGTCAGGTGGCCACTGGTTTGCCTCCGCAAGGAAGATCCTTCCCTCGAACTCGGCGTCCAGCGTCGTGCGAAGCTCCTTCAGCACCGCGTGCGTTTCCGGAAGGTTCTCGCAGTTGGTCCCCTCGCGCTCGATGAGGTACGGAATGGCGTCCAGGCGCAGCCCGTCCACTCCCATGTTCAGCCAGAAGCGCATGATGTCCTTCACCGCCTCCAGCACCGCCGGATTGTCGAAGTTCAGGTCGGGCTGGTGGCTGAAGAAACGGTGCCAGTAGAACTGCTCGGCTATGGGATCCCAGGTCCAGTTGGACGTTTCCGTGTCGGTGAAGATGATCCGGGCTTCCGAGTACCTGTGAGGATCGTCGCTCCACACGTAGAAATCGCGCTCGGGCGAACCCTTCGGCGCTCGCCTGGCGCGCTGGAACCAGGGGTGCTGGTCCGACGTGTGGTTGATGACGAGCTCCGTTATCACTCGCAGCCCGCGCCGGTGCGCTTCCTCGAGAAAGCGACGGAAGTCGTCCAGCGTACCGTACGTGGGGTTTATCGCCTCGTAGAGCGCTATGTCGTAACCGTCATCCCTGAGAGGCGACGGATAGAACGGCAGGAGCCATATGCAGTCCACGCCTAGCGACTGGATGTAGTCCAGCTTCTCCAGGAGGCCGGGGAAGTCGCCGTAGCCGTCCCGATTGCTGTCGCGGAACGACTTGATGTGCACCTGATAGATGATTGAATCCTTGTACCAGAGAGCATCGTCGCTCACGCGCGCGTCCTCAGCGTGATGGGGTGATGGGCTTCCGTGTTGTACGGGGTGCGCTGCAGCGGTCATCTCAGCACGCGGAACAGGTGTCCGGGCTCCACTGCCGGGTCCAGCCTCACGTAGTTGTGCGGCCCTCGCCAGGTGTACCTGGTGCCGGTCAGGAGATCCTGCACCTCGAATGGCTCGTCCGCACCGAGTCCCAGCTCCTGCAGCGGAACATGCACCGTGGAGCTCTGTGCATTCGCGGGATCGAGATTCACGGCGATGAGCAGGTCGGATCCCTCATCCCTGCCCCGCTTCGAGTACCACAGAATGGCCGGGTTCTCGGAGTGATGGAACTGCAGGTTGTCCGCATGCTGCAGCGCAGGCTCCGCGCGACGAATCTCGTTCAGCCGCCTGATGTCCGGGTCCAGCACATCAGGATGCGTGAAGTCGCGCTGCCGAAGCTCGTACTTCTCCGAGTTCATGTACTCCTCGCTCCCGTCGCGAACCGGCACGTTCTCCGACAGTTCGAAACCGCTGTAGATACCGTACAGCGGGCTCAGCGTACCCGCGAGGAGCAGACGTGCCCTGAACGCAGGACGACCGCCCTTCTGCAAGTATTCGTGCAGGATGTCGGGCGTATTGGCGAAGAAGTTTCCGCGGTAGTACTCCAGCACCTCGGGCGTGCTGAACTCCGACATGAACTGGCGGATCTCATGGTCGGTGTTCTTCCAGGTGAAGTACGTGTACGACTGCGTGAAGCCCAGCTTGGCGAGAGCGAGAAGCTTGTTGGGACGCGTGAACGCCTCCGACAGGAAGACGACGTCCGGGTGTCGCGCGTGCACCTCGCCGATCACCCACTCCCAGAACTGGAACGGCTTGGTGTGCGGGTTGTCCACGCGGAACGTGGTCACGCCGCGATCGATCCAGAAAAGGAACAGGTCGCGACAGGCCGTCCAGAGTGCCTCACGATCCTCCGTCCAGAAGTTCAGCGGATATATGTCCTGGTACTTCTTGGGCGGATTCTCCGCGTACTGAATGGAGCCGTCGGGCCTGATGACGAACCAGTCCGGGTGCTCCTTCACCCACGGGTGGTCGGGGGAGCACTGCAGCGCGTAGTCCAGCGCCACCTGCAGGCCGAGTTCACCGGCGCGCCTGACGAAGCTCTCGAAGTCATCCAGGGTGCCCAGCTCCGGCGCCACGGCGTCGTGTCCGCCGTGCTCGCTTCCTATCGCCCAGGGGCTCCCGATGTCGCCCGGCTCCGCGGCCACCGAATTGTTCTTCCCCTTTCGAAACGTCTCCCCGACGGGGTGGATGGGCGGCAGGTAGACCACGTCGAAGCCCAGTTCCGCGATTCGGGGGAGCATCCTCTCGGCATCCCGGAACGTGCCGTGCTCGCCAGGCACCCGCGAGGTGGAGCGGGGAAAGAACTCGTACCACGCGGCAAATGCAGCGCGCGGAGCATCCACGCGAAGCGGAAACGGCGCCGGAAGGCTCGTGAGGTCCGGCGGATTCCAGTTGTCGCGCATCAGCTCTTCCACCTGCACCGCCAGCACCATGCTGGCGCGTTCGTCCACCGAGAGCGCGTCGTCGCGCATGGCGGCCGCGGTGCTCGTCAGGTGCGTACGTCCCGCACCGAAGCGCATGCGTCGTGCAGTGCGCTCCAGCAGCTCGGCGGCTTCCAGCAGCTCCAGGCGAATATCCTGGCCGGCTTCCAGCTTCGCGCGCGCTCCGCGTCTCCACGTACCGAACACGTCGGTCCATGCATCAATTGTGAATCGCCAGCTGCCCACGCGATCGAGCGGGAATGTCGCCGCCCAGCGGTCCGCTGCGTAGTCGTATTCCATCGGTACGGACCGCCACGCGCGCTCGCCCGGGGCCTTGTAGCGAACACGGGCGGAGAGCAGGTCGTGTCCGTCGCGGAAGATCGCCGCACCCACCACGCATGTATCGCCGACTACCCGCTTGGGTGCGTAGCGTCCGGCGTCCACCACGGGCGACACCTGCTCGATTACGATGGCTTCCGGCTTCGGCAGCCTCACTCCGCGACTCTCGGGCTTCTTACCCGACGCACTCGCGTCAGTTGCTCGGGTGGATGCGCCTGCAATACGTCCGTCAGTCATGCCGAACGGCTCGCGCAGGGTGCATGCCGACGGCTCAGCTTCACGCTGCTGCTCACTCCGATCAACCTCCACGCTCGCGTAATGGTGCCGATATCCGCACCTGAACTCTATAGCCTGACCCTGCAACGGACGAGCGCCACCGTTCCACTGGTACGGAACGGTGGCGCCCCACGTCACGATCGCGCGAGCTACGCGCGCGGAAATCGAAGGTCAGTAGCGCGCGCGCATGCTGCGCCTGCGTCTCCTGCGCTGATCTCTGAGCAGCGCGACGCCGCCGGCGATGGCCGCGATGCCTATGGCGAGCAGCAGCGGCAGGTGCGATGCCGTGTCAGGCGCGAGCACGCCCGGAGCCTCCCGCTGCGTGATTCCGGGAGCGTCACCCGGAATCACGGGATCGGCATCCCGAGCCAGGTCCGCGGCCGGTGCGCCTCCCGCGGGCGTTGACGGAGTGCCGGCATCCGCAACCACGGGACGGAACGGCATGGTGGGCTGCAAGGCTGCGCCGAGCGGAATGCCGGCGGCCAGTGCCAGCCCAGCGGCGCCGATGGCTGCCCAGCCGCGACGTCCGGAGGGTGGCGGAGAAGGATCATCCGGGCCACCCGGCGGCGGCGGATCGTCCGGGTCACCCGGCGGATCGATCGGCGGCACAAATGGGGGCGGCGGCGTGCAAGCACGGCACCAGCTCGGCGCCCCGGGCGCCAGTTCTCCGGAACTCTGGGCTATCGCAAACCCGGGCGAGGTCGCGACCATTGTAACGGCCAGGCAGGCCGCGATGATCCTGTTCAATCCGTTGAGCAGCACCCTGCTGCCCGCTCCCGCAGACCGGATGAATCGTCCAGTCCCTTGGAGCGTCCGTGCTCCAGGCGATCGTACCACCGTACTCCTCCGTGTAACGACGACTCGCCGGAACTTCATCCGGTCGGCGACACCGGTTGCGCATCCACGCGCTCGTTTCCGGTCCGCAGAGAGCGGGCCCGCAGCGAGCGCAGCTGTGTACCGGAAAGACACATTATGACACTTACGCCTTTCGGTACGCCCAAGACGTGCGCAAACTGTACACTTCCAACAGCTTACCGGATGACTGGAAACGCCGGCCAGCCCTCATCCGGATACCCCTCCCGAATCCCTGCCGTGCTCGGCGGTACCAAAGTATGGCGAATCCGTGGCGCCAGCGCCACGCTGAATTCTCCAGGTCGTTGTAACGACGCAACAGACGTCCCCGCTTCCCGCCGCTCCCCTCCGCATCCACCCGCCCACCCGACGCACGCGTGATCCAGGTAAAGTCCCTCTCCAAGTTCTACGGCGACCTGGCTGCCGTACGCGACCTCGACTTCACCGTGGCTCCCGGCGAGGTGCTTGGGCTTGTGGGTCCCAATGGCGCCGGCAAGACCACGACCCTCCGCTGCCTCGCCGGCATCATCAATCCCACCGAGGGGCGCGTGGTGGTGGCGGGCGTTTCCATGGACTCGGACCCGGTCGCGGCCAAGAGGCGCCTGGCCTTCATTCCCGATGAGCCACACCTCTTCGAATACCTGAGCGTCGGCGAGCACCTGACGTTCGTGGCCAGGCTGTACGGCGTTCCCGATGCGGATGGCCGAGCGGAGCGGCTCCTGACGGAGCTCGAGCTGGCGGGGAAGAAGGACGCGCTGCCCGGCGAGCTCTCGCGAGGCATGCGGCAGAAGCTGGCCATCGCATGCGGGCTGCTGCACGATCCCGCGGTGGTCATCCTGGACGAGCCGCTCACGGGACTGGACCCCGCCGGCATCCGGCGAATGAAGGGCACCATCCGCGCGCGTGCAGCCGCGGGATGCGCCGCCATCCTGAGCTCGCACCTGCTGCACCTGGTGGAGGAGGTGTGCGACCGCGTGCTCGTGCTGCGCGCCGGCCGGCGCGTTGCCCTCGGCACCATCGAGGAGATCGTGGCGGATCATCCGGAACTGGCGGGGATGTCTCTGGAGGAGGTCTTCCTTGCGCTCACCGGAGAGCCCGAAGCGGACGCGCGCAACGGCGCAGCCGTGCCTGACGACGCCGCGGCAGTGGGCCCGCATGAGTGACTACGCAGGCCCGGACGCCCTGAGGCAGCTCGAGCCGGGGGACGCGCCTGCTCCGCGCCACGATCGCGGACACGTTGCCGGCGCCGTTGCATACCTCACCCTTCGCAGCGCGCGGAACAGGATCGTCAGGCAGGTAAGGAGGCTCAGGTCGCCGCGAGTGATCGTGGCGCTCGCGCTCGTCGCGCTATGGGTGTCGTCCCTCTTCATGGGACCGGACCCGGACGGCGGGCGCCCCTCTCAGTTCCTCGCGACGGACACCGTGTTCCGCCTCGTGGTACTCGGGACCTTCGCAGGCGCCGCCTTCTACTGGCTGATCGGCAGCGAGAAGAGGGCACTCACCTTCACGCCGGCGGAGGTGGACTTCCTCTTCCCCGCACCCCTCACGCGCCGGCAGCTTGTGCTGTACAAGCTGCTGCGGGCGCAGGTGACCATCTTCATCAATGTCGTCATCTGGACGCTGCTGCTGCGTCGAGGTGACGCGACGGGCGTGGACCTGCTGCTGCGGCCGCTCTCGCTTTGGGTGCTGCTGGCAACCCTGCACCTCCACAGGCTTGGCGCCACGCTCGTCAGGCTGGGCGCCGTGGGGCACGGCCGATTCGGCCTGAGGCGCATGGCCGTTCCCCTCACGCTGTTCGGCCTTGCGGCGGGAGCGGTGGCGGGAAGCCTTCTCTTCACGTGGCCGACGGGGGGAATCACGTCCCTCTCGGACGTGGGCACCTGGATACGGGATGCCACCGGATCGGCTGCCTCACGAATTGCCCTGTGGCCCGCGACGGTGATCGTCGCGCCCGTTTACGCCGAATCCGTGCTGCAGTGGTTCAGCGCCATGATACCCGCGCTGCTCATGCTCGGCGCCCACCTTTTCTGGGTGGTCAGGGCGGACGCGGCCTTCGAGGAGGCGGCAGTCAGCGCCGCTGCATGGCGGGCCGCACGAGTTCGAGACCGCGCCAGCGGTGCGCCGGACCCGGGATCGCTCGCCAGACGCATCTCGGCCCGTCTGCCGCTGGCGCCGCGTGGTGCTCCCGCCACGGCGCTCCTGTGGAAGAACACCCTCGCGGCAGCACGCGCCGAACGACTCATCGTTCCCGTAGTCGTGTTCCCGCTCATCGCCATCGGCATGGCTCTCTTCGGCAACGCACTTCCGGAACGCGTGCGGGAAATTGCCGCACTGGGCCTCACCACGTGGGTTGTCGTCACCGTGGCGGCCGGCCCCAACTGGGTTCGCAATGACCTGCGGCGCGACCTCAAGCGGCTGGAGCTCCTGCGCTCGTGGCCCGTGGAAGGCTCGGCGATCGTAGGAACGTCAGCGCTGTCTTCGGCACTCGCCCTGTCCGTCGTGCACCTGCTGGCGGCGCTTGCAGCCTTCTCGGCGGCCGCGCCGTCGCTGTTCGGGAAGTTCGGGTACTCGCCCGTGCTGGCCGCTGCGGCTTCTCTCGTGCTGGGCCTGCCTGTGCTGAACCTCCTGGCTTCGCTGGTGCATAACGGCGCAGCGATCCTGTTTCCCGCCTGGGTTCACCTGGGCCCCGAGCGCCCCGGCGGACTGGAGGCAATGGGACAGTTGTACCTCACGCTGTTCGCCACCCTGATCATGCTGCTCGTGCTGCTTCTGCTGCCCGGCGCCGTTGCAGCCGGCGTAGCATGGTTCACGGAAGCCTCGCTTGGAGCCTGGCGCTGGCCCGTGGCGATCGCGGCCGCGATTCCGTTCGCGCTCGTCGAGGCATTCATGCTTTCCCAGTGGCTCGGCGAGGTGCTGGAGCGCACGGAGCCGGGAGCGGTGGGGTCCGCGTGAGGCGCGACGGACCTGCAGACAGGCTGCTGCGTCCCGAGCGTCCGCTGGTCATCGGTCACAGGGGCGCGAGCAGCGAGGCTCCGGAGAACACGCTGGAGGCCTTTGCGCGCGCCCTGGAGCTCGGCGCCGATGCTCTCGAGCTCGACGTCAGACTGAGCGCGGATGGCGAGGTGGTGGTGCTGCACGATCCCACGCTGCAGCGCACCACGAGTGCGTCCGGCAGCGTGTCCGCCATGACCGTGGAAGAGCTCAGGAGCGTGGATGCCGGCTACAACTTCACCCCTGACGGTGGACGCACGTTCCCCTTTCGTGAGCGCGGCGTGTACGTGCCGACGCTCGAAGAGGTACTGGAGCGGTTTCCCGACACGCCGCTGCTGGTGGAGGTGAAGACGCCCGATGCGATGCGGCCGCTGGAGCGTCTCGTGAGGCACCACGGGGCCGAGGGACGAGTGGTGCCTGCTTCGGCGCATCACGACGCACTCGTGGCGTTTCGTGAGGCGCCGTTCCGATGCGGGGCGAGCGGTCGGGACATAGCCCGGTTGTTCTTCGGCTCCCTCCTGCGCGCGCCGCTGCCAAGGTGCGGGTACGGGTTGCTGGCGGTGCCGGACCGCTGGCGGGGCCTCGAGGTTCCCACCCGGACCTTCATCCGCGCCGCCTCACGAGTCGGCGCCTCCGTACACGTGTGGACGGTGGACGACCCGGCGCTCGCGAGGCGGCTGTGGGATCGCGGTGCTGCAGGGATGGTGACGAACGACGTAAGGGTGATGGTGGGAGAGGCGAAGGGAAGAGGGGCCAGGGGCTAGGGACTGGGGACTGGGGACTGGGGGGTACGACCCGGGGACATTCTTTACACCTCGTTCTAGGGACATCCTTTACACCGGACGCCAAGTTGGCTGGCACCAAGGAGGTGGTGCCGATGCCATGGAGGCAAACCGATCCGGTGCTGGAGCGAACACGTTTTGTACTGGAACACGAGCGCAGTGGACTTTCGATAAGCGAGCTTTGCCGGCGCTACGGGATCAGCCGGCCCACGGGGTATCAGTGGATACGCCGCTATCGGGCCGAGGGCATGGACGGGCTCCTCGATCGCTCACGCAGGCCTCTGGAATCGCCCCGCAAGACGCCACCCGAAGTGGTCGAGAAGCTCATCGCGCTTCGCGCGAAGAAACCGACTTGGGGCCCGAAGAAGCTCCTGGCCCGGCTCAGCCGCCTGCACCCGGAGCTCACGCTTCCGGCGCCGAGCACGGTGAGCGCGATCCTCAAGCGTCGGGGCCTGGTCGAGCCCCGTCGACGGCGTCAGCGTCCGGCGGAGCGCGTGCTGGTCTTGCCCCTGGGCGAACTCGAGGGGCCGAACCAGGTGTGGACGACGGACTTCAAGGGGGAGTTCCGCTTGGGAAGCGGACAGCTGTGCTACCCGCTGACGATAGCTGATGGGTGGAGCCGCTTTCTCGTCGCCTGCCAGGGTCTGACGACTACGCGCTATCAGCTCGCCCGGCCCGTGTTCACGCGGGTGTTCGAGGAGTACGGGCTGCCGGAGCGGATTCGCTCGGACAACGGTGCGCCGTTCGGTACGCACGCGTTGTGTGGACTCTCGCGGCTTTCGGTGTGGTGGCTCAAGCTGGGTATTGGCGTGGAGCGAGGGCGGCCGGCCAAGCCGCAGGACAATGGGCGGCATGAGCGTATGCACCGGACGCTGAAGGACGAGACGACGCGTCCCGTGGAGGCACTGATGTCGAGTCAGCAGCTGCGCTTCGACGCGTTTCGTCGGGAATACAACGAGGAGCGGCCGCACGAGGCGTTGGGCGGCTCGTGTCCCGCTGATCTGTACCGGGCGTCGGCTCGTCCGTTCAGCTCCGAGACCCCGGGTCTGGATTACCCTTCGCACTATGAGCGTCGTCAGGTGCGGCTGGATGGTACGATCAAGTGGCGCGGCGGGCGCGTCTTTCTCTCGGAGGTGCTGGTGGGAGAGCCGGTCGCACTGGAGGAGATCGAGGACGATGTATGGGCGGTGTACTTCACGCAGCTGCGTCTCGGGACGCTGCGAGAGGGGAGGTTCAACGCGAAGCAGGCAGCTGTAGTGGCACCGGCGGGGCGTCCCTCCTGACCCCCCGGCCGGAGAACAGAATGTGTAAAGGATGTCTTCAGACAATCTGTAAAGGATGTCCCCGGCCTTGCAGGG
>CAYQAO010000035.1:0-28165 GCA_964415485.1 uncultured Gemmatimonadaceae bacterium | reverse complement strand
TGGCAAGCACCTTTCAGCTTACAAGAGAGATCAGGCTTAGCCTGACGCACCGGAGGACGCGGAGAGAAGCCTGGCGAATGGAATCCCAATCGCCCTGCAGTTCTCCGCGTCCCTCCGCGTTCTCCGCGTGAAACCGCTTTTGCAGCTTTCAGGCGTAGCAGCCGGCTTCGGTGCAGGGTTGGCAGATCCCGACGCTCGCGGCTTCGCCGCTCACGCGGGATGACAGTTGTTAGGCAGTCCCGAGTCCCTGCTCCCCAGCTCAGACCGCGTTCTTCGACCCCAGAGCTTTCGTCACGAACCGCTGACCCTCCGAGATTCGCTCGACCTCGATGGCGATCGCGTCCACCGCATGCTCCAGCCGCTCCAGGCGCTCGGCTGATTCCGTGAGCAGCGGACTCGGAGGCGGAGCCGGAAGCGGCTTCCGCAGGATCCTTCGCGCCCATGCCATCGCCAGCGGGAACGCCACGAAGATGATCATCAGGATGGACAGCACGAACGCTACCGGAGGGCCATCCGACGGCGGTCGGGCGTCCGGTGCGGCTATCGCGGACGAAGCCGCCAGCAGGCTCCCAGTCTCCGCTATCTCCGTCTCCAGCCTAAGGATGCGCTGGTCCAGCAGCTGAATGCGCTGCTGCACCCCCTCCCGCTGCTCGGCCGGCAGCTTCTCCAGGTCGCGAACGAGCCTGTCGCGACGACTCGTCGCGGAGGTGAGCTGGTTGGACAACTCGGAGCGCCGGGCGCGCATCGCCTGAACCTGCTGCCCCGTCTGGGGCACCCCGGCCATCAGGGGGGCATCGTTCAGGGTGACCGTCACTTCACCCGCTTGCGGCGTGGGCACGGGCGGCGCCGGAGGAGTGGGTGGCGTCGGCGCGGGCTGCTGCGACTCCTGCCAGATAAGCGTAGCGGTCAACATCGGAACGGGATCTCCAGAGTGCGTACTGTCCAATTCACCGTACGGGAGGACAGTCTGCAAGGTTGCATCGCGAGCCGCCATGGCCCGGCTGTGTATATTGCTGCCGCAGGGTACCAGGAATCCCAACGAGTGACAGCCCGGAGGTCAGGACATGCCAGCTGCTCCAGCGATCGAGCTCCATCTTCCCCGTACTCTCGGTGCCACTGCCCTGCTGCTGGCGCTGGCGGCGCCTCCGCTCTGGGCGCACCCGGGTGAAGGAGCAGGCGTCTTCCATGGACTGGCCCACCCGCTGGCTGGAGCTGACCACCTGCTCGCCATGCTGGCTGTCGGACTGTGGGCGGCGCAGGGCGACGGGCGGCGCGTGTGGCTGCTGCCCCTGGCGTTCGTTGCGGGAATGGTCGGAGGCGGCGTACTGGGCATGTCAGGCATGGGCCTGCCCGCGGTGGAAGCCGGAATCCTTATGTCGGTGGTGCTGCTGGGCGCGCTCATAGCCCTGGCGCTTCGTCCCCCGATGGTGGCCGGCGTTCTACTCGTTGCCCTGTTCGGGTTGTTCCATGGCCATGCTCACGGCACGGAGATGCCGCTGGGAGTTTCGGGGCTGATGTACGCGGCCGGCTTCACGGCAGTTACGGCGACGCTGCACGCCGCCGGGGCGGCCGCAGTGATCTTCGTGAAGCGCTCGGCGGGCAGTGCGCCGGCGCTGACCTGGGCGCGCCTCACGGGTTCGGCCATCGCTGCAGCCGGGTTGCTTCTCGCGGCAGTGGGTTGACGCCCGAACTGCTGCGGGTGAGGTCGACCTGGCAACTCGTGGCGCTGCTGGCGGCGTCCGTTGCCTGCGCGCCGGGGCCGTCCACGGAGACTGGAACCGACGCGTCAGGCGCCCCGGGGGCTCCCGCGCCAGGCGCCGCTTCCGGCCCGGACGCCGCCGGGGGCTCCGCGCCGCCCGCCGGGTTGCTTGGCGCCTTCGAGGACGACTACGGCAACAGCTACGACATCACGCCCGGATCCTGGGTGCAGCTTCCGCACGGACACCTCCACGTTCGCGCCTGGAATGCAGCCGGGCGGTTCCTGATCGCGCAGAACGACTCCCTCAACGCGCACGCGCCCGGCCTGTGGACGCGCATTGACTGGGTGCCGCTGGAAGGGATGCAGCCTTACGAGTGGGCGTACTGCCTTTCCGAGTACGAGGCGGCCTCACGAGAGGACGCGGAGCGGAGCACCGTGGCCCGGCGCGACTCGCTCCGTACAGGCTGCAACGGCTACCCGTTCTCGCGCATGAGGCCGGCGTCCGAGCCGGAGTCGGCTGCGACCTGACCGCCCGCTGCCTCACGAGACGCGGCCTCGTCACTCCCGTCCGTCGTCGCAAGCTCCCTGAGCTGCTCCTCCTCCAGCCGGTACGTATGCCACTCGGACAGCTGCTCGGCGCCACGACGCTCGTAGAAGCCGATCGCGTTGTCGTTCCAGTCCACCACCATCCACTCCATGCGAGCGCAACCGCGGTCCACGGCCTCATCCACGAGGAACTGGAACATCTTTCCGCCAAAGCCCTTTCCGCGGGCGTCCTTGTACACGAAGATGTCCTCCAGGTACAGCGTGGGACGCGCCAGGAAGGAGGAGTATCCCTCGTACGTGATCGCGTAGCCGATGTCCCTGCCGTCCATGGAGGCTATGAAGGGCGAGAACCTTCTCCGGTCTCCAAAGCCATGCCGCATCAGCCGTTCGCGTGCCTCGGCAGTAGGGCGCGGCATCTGCTCGAAATCGGCATGTGCATCAATGAGCTTCAGCAGTGACGTCTTGTCTGCCCTGGTGGCGAGACGTATCTGCATTTCTGACATTTGTCGGTACCTGTTGCAGTGGAAGAAGCGGTCCTTCCGGCAGCGTCGCGGTCGCTACACCCTGCCGAACATGACTGCCTGACGAGGCGACCGGAACCGGAAAGTGCAATCCCAAAGCCAGATTTGTGCCGCACACCCCCGCATGTGAACACGGAGCATTCGAATGAGAAGCATCCTCGCAGTTGCAGCAGCAGCGGTCGTGTTCCTCCAGCAGCCCGGTGAGGCACACGCACAGGCGACGCAGCGCGCGCGCGACCTGGGCGTGGTGGTAGGCATCTTCGAGCCCGGTGCCCACAACGCGATCACCGACGTTGCCGGCGTTCGGGTAGGTCAGGTTACGGTCTCGGAAGGCGACTCGGTGAGGACCGGCGTGACCGCCATCCTGCCTCACGACGGCAACGCCTACCTGGACCGCGTGCCGGCGGCGCTGCATGTGGCCAACGGCTTCGGAAAGCTCCTCGGCGTCACCCAGCTTCGTGAGCTGGGCGAGCTGGAGACGCCGGTGCTCCTCACGTGCACGCTCTGCGTATGGAAGGCCGCTGACGCCATGACCGAGTGGATGCTCGCGAAACCGGGCATGGAGAACGTCCGCTCCATCAACCCGGTGGTCGGCGAGACGAACGACGGCGGCCTGAACGCCATTCGCAGCCGCCCCATTCGCGCGGAGCACGTGGTGGGGGCGCTGGAATCCGCGAGCGGAGGACCGGTGGCCGAGGGGGCCGTAGGCGCGGGAACCGGCACCGTCGCTTTCGGATGGAAGGGCGGCATCGGCACCAGCTCGCGGGTGCTCCCCGCCTCGCTCGGCGGCTACACCGTGGGCGTGCTGGTGCAAAGCAACTACGGCGGCGTGCTCGCCATCAACGGTGCACCGGTCGGTCGGGAACTGGGCCAGTTCTCCTACCAGCGCTCGCTGCAGACCGGGCCCGAGCGCGGCGACGGCAGCATCATGATAGTAGTGGCGACCGACGCCCCCATGGACGACCGCGCGCTCGAGCGACTGGCCTCGCGCGCCGCGGCCGGGCTCGCCCGCACCGGCAGCAACTTCAGCAACGGATCGGGCGACTACGTGATTGCGTTCTCAACGGCCGAATCGGTGCGACGGCGCGCGGGAGAAAGCCGGCACGAGCTGCAGGTTCTGTCCAACGAGGCCGCCAGCCCGCTGTTCCAGGCAGTGGCAGACGCCACCGAAGAGGCCATCTACAACTCGCTCTTCGCGGCCACCACCACTCGCGGCCGGGACGGCACCGTGGTCCAGGCGCTGCCGGTGGCCGAGACGCTGGAGATCCTGCGCCGCTACGGTGTGCTGGGTTGGGACCGCTCGCTGCCGCCCGGGCGCCGCTGATCGAGCGCGTGTAGCGCCGGGAAGGCGCTGGCCGGTGCAGGATGGCTGGCCCATGCGTTCCACCGGGCCGGGAACGGGCTCTGATGCCGAGGTCCAGCGGCGGACCAGCGATGCCCGCATAATCCCGACAGGTCTTGTCGGAAAAGCCTCAGGCGGATATCATCGCATGTTGAGAACGTCGCGCAAGTCAAGATAGCTACTGACCATCGAGCGGCCAAGACGCGATCTGCGCCCTCGGTATCCGCCGGTGGGCCACCACAGCTGCAGGAACGGACTTACCCCTGGCCCGCACCATCGGTACTCACATGTTCACGTCTCCGCCTTCGTCGGAGCACTACCTCAGGCTTTCCCGGTTGGCGTGAAACTGGGAAAGCTCGTGGTAGACGTCACCCCCCTGCGAGTGAGCCGCGATTTCCGGTGGCTCTTCGCTGCGCGCGTGGTGTCGCTCCTGAGCGTGGGCCTGATCGGCGCCACGGTCGCGATGCAGATGTATTCGCTCACGGGCTCCTCGCTGAACGTGGGGCTGGTGAGCGCATGCCTCGCGGTACCCATGGTGGTCGGCCTGCTCGTGGGCGGCGTGCTCGCCGACCGGCACGACCGGCGAATCCTGATGGTGGCCACGCGTGGCGCGTACGTGATCGTGGTGGCCGGATTCCTGGCCAACGCGCTGGCACCGCAGCCGCAAGTGGCTGCCATGTACTCACTTGCTGCGATAGCAGGCCTGGTGAACGGGCTCAGCGTTCCGCCCCTGATGGCCGCCATGCCCGCAGTCGTCGGGCGCGAGCTGGTAGTTGCCGCCGCAGGGCTCACCGCCGTCACCACCCAGCTCGGCGCGGTGGTCGGGCCGGCCATGGCCGGAGTCATAGTGAGCACCGGAGGCTTTGCCTCCAGCTACACGGTGATCCTCGCCGGCGCCGTCCTCGTCCCGCTTCTCCTCGCCCGGGTGCGGGCGCTGCCCGTTGCTTCCGGCAACGGAGAGGGCTCGGCCGCGCCCAAGCGCCTCGACCCTCTGCGCTCCCTCGCGGACGCCTTCCGGTTCATCGTCAGCCGTCAGCTCATCGCGGGCCTGCTTCTGGTGGACCTCGCGGCCACCATGTTCGCCATGCCGCACGCGCTCTTTCCCGAGCTGGGCGCGCGGCGTTTCGGCGGCGACGCCACGATAGTGGGCTGGCTGTACGCCGCGCCGGCGGCAGGCGCGCTGATCGGCGCCGTCGCAAGCGGCTGGACCGGTCGCGTCAACCGGCCGGGTGCGGCGCTGATAGGGGCGGTGCTCCTCTGGGGAGTGGGCATGATCGGAGCCGGCGCCAGTGCGGGGCTGGCTGCCACGCTCACCCTGCTCGCCGTCGCCGGATTCGGCCAGTCGAGCTCCGAGATCCTTCGCCGCGGCTTGCTGCAGGTGCACACGCCGGACGAGCTCCAGGGGCGCGTCGGCAGCCTGTGGGCCATGCAGGCCATCTCCGGCCCCGCGGTGGGCAACGTTAACGCCGGTCTGCTGTCCCGCGTCTTCCCGGCCGGCGGCGCCCTGGTCGCCGGGGGCCTGCTGTGCGTTGCCGGCACCGTGGCCGTCGCCACGAGCCTCCCGGCTCTGCGCCGCGCAACCTTTGGCCGGCCCGCCGAATCCGACGCCGGCGACGCGCCGCCTTTCGTCATGGCGTCCACTCCTTCGCGCCCCGCCTAGTACCACAGATGCGCACCTGCTCCCGTCTCGTCGCGCGACTTCGGCTCGCGTACGCCCTCGCAGCGCTCACGGCCAGCGTGGTCGCGGCACCGGCAATCGCACATGCGCAGCGGCTGACGCCAGCCAACACCACGGTCGTCACCGACGTGCGCGGACGCACGGTGGCGGTGCCGCGCTCCGCGAAGCGAATTCTCGTTGACGACGGCCGCTTCCTCACGGCGCTCGCCCTCATTCATCCCGATCCGGTGAGCCTGCTCGCCGGCTGGCCGCGCGACATCAATCGCATCGGCGCAAGCAACTACGCGCAGCTGCGCCAGCGCTTCCCGCGCATCGAGCAGGTTCCGCAGACGTCCAGCTCGGCGGGCACCTTCTCGCTCGAACAGGCGCTGGCGGTCAATCCTGACATCGCCGTCTTCACCGCCGGAACCGGACCATCGGACGAACAGGTGCGGCAGCTCGAGCGCGCGGGCGTTCCCGTGGTCTTCATTGACTTCGTCGGGCGTCCGTTCACCAACCTCGAGCCCAGCCTTCGCATCCTCGGCGAGATCACCGGTCGTCAGGCGGCGGCCGAGGCGTTCATCGAGTTGCGCCGCTCGCGCATGAGCCTCATTGCGGAGCGGCTGCAGTCCAGCAGGACGGTCGCCCGCCCGAAAGTGTTCCTGGAAACGCACGCCGGAATGTCCGACGAGTGCTGCAACTCCCCGGGCAAGGGCAGCATCGGCGACTACATCAACTTCGTCGGCGGACACAACATCGGCGCTGACGTGCTTCCCGGCCCCAGCGGTCGGCTGAACCTGGAGTTCGTGCTCTCGCAGGATCCCGCGGTCTACATCGCGACCGGAGGTCCACACCTGGAGAGAGCAGGCGGACTCGTAGTTGGAACTGGCTACACACCCGCCGCGGCGCGCGCGTCGCTCGCGAGGATGAGCCAGAGACAGGGCATCTCCCTGCTGTCCGCGGTGAAGCGCGGCGACGTGCACGGGCTGGCTCACCAGCTCCTGAACTCGCCGCTCGACATCCTGGCCATCGAGGTGCTCGCGAAGTGGATTCATCCCGCGCTCTTCAGCGACCTGGATCCGCAGCGCACCATGGCGGAGATAAACGAGAAGTTCCTGGTGGTGCCTCTCGAGGGCACCCACTGGATCGACCTGCGCTGACCTGACAACGCACCTACCCAAGCCCTCGCTCACCGGAGCATAACGATGCTGTCGCACTCTCGTCGCTACGTTCACGCCTGTCGCGCCATGCTGGGCTGCGCATTGGCATCCGCATTCATCACCACGCAGTCCCCTGCGCAGCAGCCCGCCGCTGCGCGCACCGAAAGCGCAGCAATGGAGGCAATCACGACGAGCCGAATCGGACCCGGCCTGTATGAGATCGTGGCTAGCAACGCGCGCAACGCGGTGTACGTGGCGAGCGCCGGCACGCGCAGCGCACCGGGTGGAACCATCTACGTGCTGGATCCCGTCACGCTCGCAATCCGTGACAGCATAGACGTCTCAAGCGCACCCGCTTACGGACTCGGACTCAACGACCGCACGCAGATGCTCTACACGAGCAACACCCGGGACGGCAGCGTGTGGGCGATAGACCTGAAGACCGGCAGGACGATCGCCAGGATTGCCGACCCCTCCGACTCCACCGCCCACACGTACCGTGTGGTGGTGGACGAAGCATCCAACACTGTCTACGTGTCCATTGCCGATACGCCGGGTCGGGTGTGGGTGATAGACGGCAACACGAACACGCTCGCCCACGTGATCGAGAACGTCGGTACGCGCGCCACCGGCCTGGCCCTCGACGCCGCAGCCAACAAGCTCTACGCCGCGAGCCTCGGCACCAACGAGATCGTGGTCGTGGACCTCGCCACTCGCCAGGTGGTGTCGCGCATGCCTTCCGGCGGCGAAGGGCCCATACAGCTCGCGGTGGATACGGCGGGCGGACGCCTGTTCGTCACCAACCAGGTCACGGGCGCCATGTCGGTACTCGACACGAAGTCCGGTGAACTGCTCGCCACGGTGAAGACCGGCGAAGGAGCACTCGGCGTCGGCTTCGACGCTGGAACGAACATGGTGTACGTGGCCAACCGTCGCGCCGGAACCGTCACCGTGGTGGACGCCACGAGCTACAGCATCGTGTCCAGCATAGACGCGGGCACGCTGCCCAACACCGTGGCGATAGATGCGAAGTCGCACAGGGTGTATGTCACGAACAAGGCACGTGCACCGCAGGGCCAGCCCATGGAGGCTGACACGGGCGGAGACACGGTCACGCTCATCACGCCGTGATGAACATGGCAGTCGTCAATCCGATCGGTTCGGTGGAAGCGAGCACCGGAGCCGCGGCGTCCGCGCCGCGGCATCCTTTCCTGCTCGCCGATCGCAACATCGTTCTGGCTGCGCGCGGCGCCGTCAGGCGGATGCCGTCCGTGACGATTGACGAAGCCGCATCTGCAGCGTCCACGCACTTCCAGGCTGCCGAAGGTGCCGAGCCCCGCACGATCGTGGGCGCACTGCCGTTCGACCGCGGCGCACCCGTGCACCTGTACACGCCCGAAATCGTGGACAGGGTGCCGGCCGCGCAGTGGGCCGCCTCACGCAGCGGGGCACCGGACGTGAACGAGCTCGGCGCCACGACCGCAAGCGACGGCGATCCACGCGTCTCCATGGATCGAGGGACTATCAGGGCCATGCCCTCGCGCATCGAGTACGCGGAGAGCGTACTTCGCGCGCTCGCCGCATTGAAGGCCGATCCGCAGCTGCTCAAGGTGGTGCTGGCGCGCCGACTCATGCTCAGCGCGGCCGAGCGCATTGACGTTGACGGCGTCCTGGCGCGACTCGAGGCGGACGGGAGCGCGACTACGTTCTGCGTTCCGCTGCCTGCATCCGTATCCGGCGAGGTCGGCGACTGGAGCGACGCGGTGTTCGTCGGTGCTACGCCGGAGCTTCTGGTGGAGCGTGAAGGACGCAGTGTCGTGTCGCACCCGCTTGCGGGATCTGCGCGCAGGCATGCGGATCCTTCGGCCGATCGGGCTGCCGCTGAATCGCTCATGCGCTCCGACAAGGACAGGCGCGAGCACGCGTACGTGATCGAGAGCATCGCGGACGCGCTTGCGCCCTACTGCCGACAGCTGCGCGTGCCCTCCGAGCCTTCGCTGGCGTCAACGGCGAGCCTGTGGCATCTCGCCACGAAGGTGGAAGGCGAACTTCGCAGCGACTCCACCTCGTCGCTGGAGCTGGCGTCGCTGCTGCACCCCACTCCCGCCGTGTGCGGCTGGCCAACGCAGCAGGGGCGCGAGCTGATCCAGGAACTCGAGCCATTCGACCGCGGCTACTATGCGGGTGCAGTGGGCTGGTGCGACGAACGCGGTGACGGCCGCTGGATGGTTGCCCTTCGCTGTGCGGTGATATCGGGCAACACCGCCGAGCTGTTCGCGGGTGCCGGAATCGTGGCTGGTTCCGACCCGGAGGCGGAGGCTGCGGAAACGTCCCTGAAGTTCAGCGCAATGCTCGACGCACTCGGCATTGATGTGAGCGGTGAGCTGATGCGGGGCGTGTCGCCATGATGAAGGTACAGCAGGTGTGGCCGCCCGAGTTCGCAGAGCGTTATCGTCAGGCGGGCTGCTGGACGGGCGAGACCATTGGCGAGATGCTCCGCGCGCGCGCGGCCTCCACACCAGACAGGCTCGCGGTGGTCGCCGGCGACACACGCTGGACGTATCGCGAGCTCGACGACCGCGCGACAAGGATCGCAGCCGGCCTGCTTGCGCGCGGCATGCAGCCCGGCGACCGCGCGATCGTGCACCTGCCTAACGTGGCGGAGTTCCTCAGCGTCGTCTTCGGGATGTTCCGCGCCGGCATCCTCCCGGTCTTCGCACTGCCCGCCCACCGCGAAACCGAGATCGTCCACTTCGCCGAGGCAGCGGAAGCCTCCGCCTACGTCATTCCGGTCTCGCACGAGAACTTCGAGTTCCTGCCGCTGGCAGACACCCTCGTGCAGCAGCAGCCGAACATCCGGAACGTGGTCGTGGCCGGCGCCGAGGAAGCCGACCTTTCGTCGCGATCGGGCTTCATTTCGCTGGACGCGCTGGAGACGCTGGATCCGGAACGCAGCGTGACGGACTCGTCGTCCCCTTCGGATGTGGCCTTCCTGCAGCTTTCCGGCGGCAGCACCGGACTCTCCAAGCTGATCCCGCGCACCCACGACGACTACCTGTACAGCGTCAGGCGCAGCGTGGAGGTATGCCAGTGGGACGAGTCCACCGTGTACCTCGCCGCGCTTCCCATCGCGCACAACTTCCCCATGAGCTCCCCGGGCTGGCTTGGCGTGGTATACGCGGGCGGCACCACGGTGCTCAGCCCCTCGCCCAGCCCGGCGTTCGCCTTTCCGCTCATCGAGCGCGAACGCGTGAACGTCAGCGCCGTGGTACCGCCCGTTGCGCTGGTGTGGCTGGAGGCCGCTAAGAGCGCCACGAACGACCTGTCGAGCCTCGAACTTCTCCAGGTTGGCGGCGCCAAGCTCACCCCCGAAGTGGCTCGACGCATCCAGCCCACGCTCGGCGCAAGGCTGCAGCAGGTGTTCGGCATGGCGGAAGGTCTGGTGAATTACACCCGCCTGGACGATCCCGAAGAGGTCATCCTGAACACCCAGGGGCGTCCCATGAGTCCACATGACGAAGTCCGCATCGTGGATGACTTCGACGTGCCGGTGCCGGATGGCACTGCGGGACACCTGCAGACGCGCGGCCCGTACACCATTCGCGCCTACCACAACGCCCCCGAAGCGAGCGAGCGCGCCTTCACGGACGACGGCTTCTATCGCACTGGCGACATCGTTGTCAGACGCCCTGACGGCTATCTTGTAGTGGAAGGCCGCGCCACCGACCAGATCAACCGCGGTGGCGAAAAGGTGTCTCCGGACGAGGTGGAAGATCACCTGCTGGCACACCCGCAGGTGCACGACGCAGCCGTGATCGCGGTACCCGATCCGTACCTGGGCGAGAAGTCCTGTGCGGTGGTGGTGCCTCGCGATCCTGCGCCGAGTGCAGTCGAGATCCGCAAGTGGATCAGGTCGCGCGGCCTTGCAGCATACAAGATTCCCGACCAGGTGGTGTTCATGGATGCCTTCCCGACCACCGGTGTGGGAAAGGTGAGCCGTCGTCAGCTGCGCGCCGCGCTTCGCGAGCGCCTTTCGTCGAGCGGCTCCGCCCCCCGCGAGCCGATCGCGCACCAGTAGACCACGATGGCAATCCCGCGAATTCAGCCTTACCCCCTCCCGTCAGCCGGGGAGCTGCCGCCCTCACGGGTATCGTGGAAGCCATCGCGCGATCGCGTGGCGCTGCTCATACACGACATGCAGCGGTACTTCGTGAACGCCTTCGAGCCCGGTGCCGAGCAGATAGTGCAGGCGACGGCGAACATCCGTGCGCTGCGCGACCGCTTCAACGACATCGGCGCACCGGTGTTCTTCACCGCGCAGCCGGGCCAGCAGGACCCGCGCGACCGCGGCCTTCAGCGCGACTTCTGGGGCCCGGGCATGAGCAGCGACCCGGAACACCAGGCAATGGTTGGCGAACTCTCGCCGCTGCCGCACGAGTTCGTGCTGACCAAGTGGAGGTACAGCGCCTTCCAGCGCTCGAACCTCGCGGCGATGATGCGCGCCCGCGGGCGCGACCAGCTGGTGGTGACCGGCGTGTACGCGCACATCGGCTGCCTGCTCACTTCCGCCGACGCGTTCATGCACGACTTCGAGCCGTTCTTCGTGGCCGACGCCGTGGCGGACTTCTCCCGCGAGAAGCACGACCACGCCGTTGCCTACACGGCCGGCTGCTGTGCCGCACCAATGACTACCGACTGTCTCCTGAGATTGCTGTGACGGATTCACCCATCGGTCCGGATGGACCACTGACCATCGAGCGCGTGCGTGCGGACATCGCATCCACGCTCCAGATGGACCCTGACGAGATACCGCTGGGCGAGAACCTGCTCGACCTGGGTCTCGATTCCATCAGGCTGATGATCCTCGTGGACCGATGGAGCAAGGCTGGCGCGACGGTGGACTTTGCCGCGCTCGCTGAGAACCCCACGGTGGAGCACTGGTGGAGTCTCGTTTCGAAGGCTCTCGAGAAGGGTGTAGCGTAAGTGCCTGACGCAGTTCTCGACGTTCTGCAGGATCACCCGCAGGCGCCCGGCACCGAGCGGATGCCTGACGGGGGCGCTCCCATGCCGGAGGCCCAGCTCGGGCTCTGGTACGCCCAGCGGCTGGACCCGTCGAACCCGGTTTTCAACACGGCGCAGTACGTGGAGCTGCACGGCCCGCTCAACGTCGCTGCACTGGCGAGCGCCGTTCGCGACGCCATGCGCGAGGCCGACGGCCTGGCGGTTCGCGTGGACGAGACGTCCGGCGACCCGCGCCTGGTGCCCGATCCCCTCGGCCCTGCGACTCTGGAGGTCATGGACCTGAGCGGCGCCCCGGATCCGGCGCGCACCGCGCGGCAGCTGATGCGCGACGACCTGCGCACCCCGATAGACCCCACTGCCGGCGGACTCGTTGCCCAGCGCCTCTTCGTGCTGGCTCCCGATCACCACTTCTGGTACCAGCGCATCCACCACCTGGTGGTGGACGCGTACGGCAGCGCGCTGCTCACCTATCGCGTGAGCGAACTC
Organism: uncultured Gemmatimonadaceae bacterium; assembly: GCA_964415485.1. Taxonomy (GTDB): domain Bacteria; phylum Gemmatimonadota; class Gemmatimonadetes; order Gemmatimonadales; family Gemmatimonadaceae; genus JBBQHX01. The sequence goes on along the minus strand of CAYQAO010000035.1, from coordinate 15,732 downwards.
TACGCGGCACACGTTGCGGGCCGGGCCACGGCCGGAACGCCGCTGCCGCCCTTCTCCGCGGTGGTGAAGGAGGACGCCGAGTACCGCGAGTCGGGCCGCCGTGAGGCAGACCGGAGCTACTGGCTCTCCGAGCTGGAGCAGCATCGTGAGGCACCGCGCCTCTCCACGGGCGCTCCCGTATCGGCGCACGAGTACCTGCAGCATTCGGCGCAGCTTCCGGAGTCGGTCGCTCCCGCGCTGCACGCGCTCGCGGCAGAGGCGCGCGTGGGATGGCCCGACGCGCTCGTTGCGCTCACGGCTGCCTACATCGCGCGGCACGTCGCGTCGAACACCGTGGTACTCGGCGTGCCGTCCATGAACCGCCTGGGCAGCGCGGCCGCGCGCGTGCCCACTATGATGATGAACGTTCTGCCCGTGCCTGCCACGATCGAGGAGGACGTGTCGGTCACGTCGTTCGTGGCCGGCTTCGCGCGGCGAATGCAGGTGGCGCGCCGACACGGCCGCTACCGTGCGGAGCAGATCCGGCGCGACATGGGACTCGTGGGCTACGACCGCTGGCTGCACGGACCGATCGTGAACGTGGTGCCGTTCGACGTGGACCCGGTGCTCACGGGCCTCATCACGAAGCTGCACCCACTCGCCACCGGCCCGGTGGACGACCTGACGATCAGCCTGCGCGGCGACAGCACCGGGCGCAACATGCGCCTGGAGATTGACGCAAATCCCGCGCTGTACACGGAATCCGAACTGGAGGCGCACGCCGAACGTCTCGCGCACTTCCTCGATGCGGCTGCGCGTGCCGAACGGCTGGTGGACGTGCCCACCCTCACGCCTCACGAGCACCGTCGCTGGATCGTTGACGTGAACGCCACGGAGCATCCGGTGCCCGACACCACGCTCGTGGCGCTCATGGAAGCCACCATGCAGCGCGCGCCCGAAGCCACCGCAATGGTGGACGGTGAGCGCACCTTCACGTACGCGGAGTTCGACGAGCTCACCGGTGCGCTAGCGCATCGCCTGTACCGGGCCGGCGTCAGGCGCGGCGACATCGTGGCGGTTGCCATCCCGCGCTCGGCCGAGCTGCTGATCTCGCTGGTGGCGATCCTGCGCGCAGGTGCGGCCTACCTGCCGCTCGACACCGAGCATCCGCCCGCGCGCAACGCTCGGGTGCTGCAGTCCGCGAACCCGAGGCTCGTGATCGCGGACTGCGCGGGCCGCGCCGCCCTTCCAGCGGACGCGGAGAACGTGCTGGAGATTTCGAGCCGGGATACGGCAAGCCGCTTCGCGAGCGCTCTCGAAGCCCACGACACCGGCGACGCCACCGGCACCGCCCACGGATCGGCGATCGTGCACGACTCGCCGACGCCAGACGACCTGGCGTACGTCCTCTACACGTCGGGCTCCACGGGCGACCCGAAGGGCGTGATGATCGAGCACCGCGCGATCGTCAACCGACTCGAGTGGATGCGCGTGCACTATGGCATCGGCTCCGACGATCGCATCCTGCAGAAGACGCCCACCACGTTCGACGTGTCCGTGTGGGAGCTCTTCCTGCCGTTCACCTGCGGTGCCACGCTTGTAGTAACGCCTCCGGGCGCGCACCGCGATCCGGCGCACCTCTGCGCCCTGGTTCGCGAGCAGCGCATAACGACGATGCACTTCGTGCCCTCCATGCTCGCGGCCGTGCTGGACGACCCGGCATCCGAGGGACTGGAGGTGCGTCGCGTGATATGCAGCGGCGAGGCCTTGCCCGCGGCGCTTCGCGACCGCTTCCACGGGCGCATCAGGGCCGAGCTGCACAACCTTTACGGCCCCACCGAGGCGGCGGTTGACGTCACCTTCTGGGATGCCTCTGCCGGCGACGACTCGAATCCGATACCCATCGGGTTCCCTGTGTGGAACACGAGACTCTACGTGCTGGACCATCGCATGCGCCCGGTGCCGCCGGGGGTGCCTGGTGAGCTGTATCTCGCCGGCGTCCAGCTCGCACGCGGATACCTGGGCAGGCCGGACCTCACCGAGGAGCGCTTCGTCCCCGACCCGTTCGGCCAGCCCGGCGACAGGATGTATCGCACCGGCGACGTGGCGCAGTGGCGCGAGGATGGAGCAGTGGAGTTCCTGGGTCGCGCCGATGACCAGGTGAAGCTGCGCGGGCAGCGTATCGAGCCAGGCGAGATCGAGGCCGCGCTGCTCACGTGCGACGGCGTTGCACAGGCAGCCGTACTGCTTCGCGAGGACCGTCCTGGCGATGCGCGACTGGTTGCCTACATGGTGCCGTCCGGGCCTGACGAGTCGCCGGACAGCCTGGCGATCCGCTCACGGCTCGCAGCCATGCTGCCCGAGGCAATGGTGCCGTCGGCATACGTATGGCTGCCCGAGCTGCCGCTCACGACCAGCGGCAAGCTGAACCGGCGTGCGCTCCCGGCTCCGGAAGTCACGGCCGAACTCACCGGGCGTGCTCCGGAGACACCCACCGAGAAGCGGGTGGCCGCCGCCTTTGCAGATGCGCTCGGCATTCCGGTTTCCGCGATAGGCGCTGACGACGACTTCTTCGCCATCGGTGGACATTCGCTGCTTGCCGCACGAGTGGCCACGCAGCTCCGCTCGCTCGTATCGCGCGACGTGGGCCTCGGCGCCCTGTTCGCGAACCCGACCGTGGCGCGGCTGGCGGCACACCTGGAGTCCGTGGCCGGCCGCAAGGGCAGCCTGAAGGACCTCGGACTCGGCCAGGTCATCAGCCTGTCGTCAGGCACGCGCAAGGACGCGCCCGCGCTCTTCTGCGTGCACCCGGCAGGCGGCATTGCCTGGTGCTACGCGCCGCTCGCGCGGGCACTCGGCTCCTCATGCAACGTGTGCGGCCTGCAGGCGCGCGCACTCGACCCCGACCGGCTGCCGCCCGCCTCGCTCGAGGAGATGGCGTCCGAGTACGTGGAGCTGGTGCGTGCGGAGCAGCCGCATGGACCCTACCACCTCCTGGGCTGGTCCGCCGGCGGAATCATCGCGCACGCCATGGCCGTGCAGCTGCGCGAGCAGGGCGAGGAGGTGGGCATCGTCGCCTTGCTCGACGCCTACCCCAGCGACCGCTGGCGCGACCAGCCGGAGCCTGACGAGCACGCAGCCCTCCGTGCGCTCATGCACATCGCGGGGCACGATCCCGCCGAGCTGGGCGCCGAGCTGTCGCGTGAGGCGGTGACGAGCTTCCTCCGCCAGCGCGGCCACCCGCTGGGCGCGCTGCCTGACGAGGTGCTCACCGGCATCGTACGAGTGGTGGAGAGCAGCAACCGCCTGGTTCGCGGACACCGCCACCGCACGCTCGACCTGCCGGTGCTCCACTTCCGCGCGGCACTCGACCACGAGGGCGAAGACCTCAGCGCTCACGACTGGAAACCCTACGCCGCAGTGGAGTCGTTCAACGTGCCCGCGCTGCACGCCCACATGACCGCACCCGAGTCCGCCGAACGCGTAGCGAAGGTGCTGGCTGAGAGGATCGCATGACCGGAGACCTCGCATGCGGCCGACCGGAATAGCCGGGCGCATTGCGCTCGTAACCGGTGCAGCGCACGGCATCGGCGCCGAGGTGGTGCGTGCGCTGTGCGAGGAAGGCGCGCGCGTAGCAGCGCTCGACGTGGACGCCGACGCTCTCGCCGGCCTCGTCGCCCGCCTCGAAGCCGAAGGCCATTCCGTGCGCGCCGAGCCGGCCGACGTGCGGTCCGGCAGCGATGTGGAACGCGTCGTCGCCAGCGTGGAAGGCAGCTGGGGCCCCATTGACCTCGGCGCGAACGTTGCCGGAGTACTCGGCATGGGCACCGTCGTCGAGACGGACGACGAAGAGTGGCGGAGGATGTTCGCGGTGAATACCGACGGCGTCTTTCACGTCTCCCGTGCACTCGCCAGGCGCATGCAGCCTCGCGGTCGCGGCAGCATCGTGACGGTGAGCTCGAACGCCGCCGGCATCCCGCGACACGGAATGTCCGCATATGCGGCGTCCAAGGCTGCGTGCACGATGTTCACGCGCTGCCTGGGGCTGGAGCTCGCCGGCAGCGGAGTTCGCTGCAACGTGGTTGCGCCCGGCTCCACCCGCACGCGCATGCAGGAGTCCATGTGGACCGACGAACTCGGTGAGGAGTCGGTGATCCGGGGCTCGCTCGAGACCTACCGCACGGGTATTCCGCTCCGACGGATCGCGGAGCCGCGCAACGTGGCCGACGCAGTGATCTTCCTGCTGTCGGACCTTGCGGCGCACATAACCATGGCCGAGTTGTACGTGGACGGCGGCGCCACGCTGAGGGCCTGACGAGAATGCCGCCCGATTTCCCCTCCGTCATGCCTGATTCATCAGCTCCCGCAGGCGCGCGAGTCGCTGGAGAGCTCCCATCCCCGGCCGTACTGCGCCGCGAGCTGCCGCTGCCGAACGACGTAGCCTCCTTCGTCGGTAACACGCGCGAAAGCGTCAGGCGCATCATCTCGGGCAGCGACCCACGCCTCCTGGTGGTGCTCGGCCCCTGTTCGGTGCATGACGCAGGCGCGGCGATGGACTATGCCCGCCGACTGAAGCCGCTGCAGGAGAGCGTGGCGGACGCGCTGCTGCTCGTCATGCGCGTGTACGTGGAGAAGCCCCGAACGCGCGGTGGCTGGAAGGGCCTCGTGAACGATCCGCATCTCGACGGCAGCTGCCGCATTGATGAAGGCCTGCGCATCGCGAGGCAGCTCATGCTCGACGTGAACTCTCTGGGTGTTCCTGTTGCCACCGAGTTCGTGGAAGTCGCCACCCCCGCATGGCTCGGCGACCTCGTGAGCTGGAGTGCGGTCGGCGCGCGCAGCGTGGAGAGCCAGCTGCACCGGCAGATGGCGTCCGGCCTGCCGTGTCCGGTGGGATTCAAGAACGGCACGCGCGGCGACGTGGGTGTCGCGGTCAACGCCATGTCCGTAGCCGTCAGGCCGCAGCACGGCATCGGCGTGTCGGACTCCGGCCAGCTGGCCGCTGTTGAGACACCCGGGAACGCGAACGTGCACCTCGTGCTGCGCGGCGGAGTCACCGCGAACCATGATGCCGAATCCGTACGTGTAGCACAGGGTCAGCTGGCCGAGTTCGGACTGCCGTCCCGCGTGATGGTGGACTGCGGTCATGGCAATGCCAGGGCGGACGGACGCGGCCAGTACGCTGTGGCGCAGGACGTCATGGCGCAGGTGGCCGGTGGCTCGGAGGCAATCATGGGCGTGATGCTCGAGAGCAACCTGATCGCCGGCTGCCAGCCGTTCGTGCCCGGCTGTCCGCTCCGTGCAGGGCTCAGTGTCACCGACCCGTGCATGGGACTGGACGACACCTCGCACGCGATCGAGCAGCTGGCACAGGCGCGACGTGAGGCGCGCGAGCACGCTGCAGGGAACGCCGCCGTGCTGGCAAGGCATGGCTGACGCCACGCCCATCTCCGGACGCTCCGCCGCGGCGGAGGCCGTCCTTGCCAACTACGCGCGCATGGTCCGCCGGCGCGTGGCGGTGCTCGTCGCCCTTGGCGTCGCCATCACCCTGGCGCTCTGCCTGGACGTGGCCACGGGACCGTCGTCGCTGGCGCTCGCGGACGTGGTGCGCGCGCTAGTGGATCCCGAGTCCGCGTCAGGCACCACCGCGATGATAGTCCGCGGCGTGCGTCTGCCTTACGCGCTGATGGCCGTGCTTGTCGGCGCGTCGCTGGCGCTCGCGGGCGCCGAGATGCAGACCACGCTCGACAACCCGCTCGCCAGCCCGTTCACGCTCGGCATGTCCTCGGCCGCCACCTTCGGCGCCGCGCTGGCCATCGTGCTTGGCGTCACCATCCCGGGCATTCCCGAGAGCTGGACGATCTCGGTGTGTGCGTTCGTTCTCGCCTTCATTTCCGTGCTCATCCTGCACGGACTGGCCCGGATGAGAGGCTCGGGAGTGGAGTCGCTGGTGCTGTTCGGCATCGCGCTGTTCTTCACCTTCAACGCGCTGGTGGCCATCCTCCAGTTCGTTGCCAGCGAGCAGGCGCTGCAGCAGCTCGTCTTCTGGACCATGGGCAGCCTCGGCCGCTCCACCTGGCCGAAGCTCCAGATCCTGGCGATCGTCCTCGCGCTGGTGCTGCCGTTCTCGCTCGCGGCATCGTGGCGCCTGACGGCGCTGCGCCTGGGCGAGGAGCGGGCCAGGAGCGCGGGCATAGACGTGAGCCGACTCAGGCTCGTGTCGCTGCTGCGCGTGAGCATACTCACGGCGACGGCGGTGTCCTTCGTGGGCACCGTGGCGTTCGTGGGCCTGGTGGGGCCGCACGTGGCGCGCCTGCTCATCGGTGAGGACCACCGCTTCTTCCTTCCTGCCAGTGCGCTGGCCGGAGCCCTGGTGATGTCACTGGCTTCCGTGGCGAGCAAGACGCTGATCCCCGGCGTGCTCATCCCGATCGGCCTCGTAACGGCGCTCATCGGCGTGCCGTTCTTCGTGTCGCTGATCATCGGGCGACGGGAGCGCGGATGATGCCGGATCAGGCGACGATGACGATGGGGAGCCGGGCGGGGCTTCGCCCGACCGCGCCTGGCGACGGCAGCGGCCTGGTGGTTTCGAACCTCACCGCCGGCTATCCGCGGCGTCCCGTGCTGCGGAACCTGACGCTGCCAAGGTGCGCTGCTGGCTCGACTGTGGCGCTGGTAGGTCCCAATGGTGCGGGCAAGTCCACGCTGCTCCGTGCGCTTGCGGGGCTTGTTCCCGCCACCGGTTCGATTCGCCTGGACGGCTCCGAGCTGGCGCATGCGCGTCTGCGCGATCGTGCGAAGAAGATCGCATTCATGCCGCAATCGCTGCCTGAGCGCGTGGCCCTCACGGTGCTCGAGGGTGTGATGAGCGCGATTCACGCATCGCCGCTGGGGCATCCGGGACTGGACGCACCCCCCGACGTGCAGCATCAGGCCGTGGCGGCCCTGGAGCGCGTCGGCGTGGCGGATCTGGCCCTGGAGCCGCTGGACCGTCTTTCGGGCGGCCAGCGCCAGCTTGCAAGCCTTGCACAGGCCATCGCGCGGGCGCCTCGCCTGCTGCTTCTGGACGAGCCGACCAGCGCTCTGGACCTCCGGCACCAGGTGACGGTGATGTCACTGGTGCGGGAACTGGCTGCTGAAGGGGATGGAAGGGTGGTGGTGGTCGTGGTGCACGACCTGAACCTGGCGATCCGCTGGGCGGATACCGTGGTTGTGCTGGACGGCGGTGCCGTGCGCGCGAGTGGTCCGATCGAGGAGGCGGTGTCGCCTGAAGTCCTTCGCGACGTTTACGGCGTTGATGCGCGCGTGGAGCGCTGCTCACGAGGCCGCCTGCACGTGATGGTGGATGGTATCGCGAACGAGGGAGAGCCGGGCGCATGAGCGATCGTCGTCCCGTGGCGCTGCCGCGCAGCGAGGAGCGCCGAATGTGCGCGGAGGATGGCGGCGAGTACCGCGTGCTCGTTGCGTGGCCGTCGGAGCCGCCGCCCCCTTCCGGTTACCCGGCCATCTTCCTGCTGGACGCCAACGCCTCGTTCGGCACGCTGGTGGAGATGGTGAGGGCGCGTTCCAGCCGCACCGCGAACACCGGAGTGGTGCCCGCCGTCGTGGTGGGCATCGGCTATCCGGTGGATGGTCCGTACGACCGCGAGCGCCGCACGTTCGACTTCACCGAAGCGCCGCCGGAGCAGGAGCCCGGCGACGTGCGTCCGGTGAGCGGGACGGGCGGTGCCGCCGCATTCCAGGCCTTTCTGGACCGTACCGTGCGACCGGCCATCGCCGCTGACTTCCCGCTCGATCCAGCCCGCCAGACACTCTTCGGCCACTCGCTCGGCGGCCTCTTCGTGGTGCAGTCGCTCGTTCGTGCGCCTGACTCGTTCGGCAGCTTTGTGTCAATCAGCCCGTCCGTGTGGTGGGCTCGCGAGAGGCTGCTCGCAGATGCGGCCTCCCTGGCGAACACAGGCTCGCCGGCGAAGGTCGTGATCGCGGTGGGCCAGTACGAGCAGGAGATCGCGCCGTGGCAGCGGCGGTTGGATCCGGCGGAGCAGGAGCGGCTCGAAAGGCGCCGCGCCGCGCGGCGAATGGTGGACGGTGCCCGAGACGTGGCGAATGTGCTGCGAGGAGAGCCCGGGCACGGCCTGGACGTGACGTTCGACCTGGTGCCTGGCGAGGACCATTCGTCGGTGGTGCCGATAGCGCTGAGCCGCGCGCTGCGGGCGGTGCTCGCACCGTCGTGCTGAGCTTCGAGCGGCGCTCCGAGCTGCCGGCGCCGGGAAGTTCTTCGGGTTCCGGGCACGAGGGCGCGGCAGCAATGCCGCATTCCCGCGGTGAATCCGCGCCACTCGAAGGATCGCACCTGCCTGACGTGGAAGTCTGGCTCTCGAGCGTGCACCTGCCCCCGGAGCTGTTCGCGCGTTTCGAGGCCTCGCTCTCCCCGGAAGAACTGTCTCGTGCGGCCCGCTTCCGCCAGGATGCCGACCGCCAGCGCTACGTCGCAGGACGCGGCCTCGCCCGCGCGCTGCTCGGCGCAGAGCTGGCTATGGAGCCTGCGCAGGTACCCATAGTCGTGAACGACGCCGGCCGGCCGGTGGTGAAGCACTCCGGCGATGCCGAACGAGTGAACTTCAGCGTCTCACATTCCGGGGAGTGGGTGCTGGTGGCGACGTCGCGTGCGCACATGGTCGGCGTGGACGTCGAGCTGGTGCGCAGCGAAGCCGACCTGCACAGCCTGGCAGACACCGCCTTCGCGCCCGCCGAGCGTTCGGCGTTGGCGGAGGTGCCTGACGCTGATCTCCCTGCGGCCTTCCATGCGACCTGGACCAGGCGTGAGGCACTCACCAAGGCCATGGGCCGCGGACTGCGCGTATCGCCCGAGCTCGTGGAGGTGAGCACCGAGTTGCGCGGAGAGCCTCGCGTCAGGAGTGTGCCGCCGGAGTACGGAGCTGCCGATGAATGGGCGCTTCACGACCTGCGCCTGCCTGACGGCTACGCGGGAGCGCTGGCGGTGTATCCGCGACCTGCGCGAGTGAGCGCGTGGCGGCTGCGGTAGGAACCTTCTGTGTCAACCTGCACTCGCTCGCAGCTTCACTGTCATCCCGGACGAGCGAAGCGAGTGTCGGGATCTGCTTACTTCTTGTAGTGGCCGGCTTCGACGCAGGGTGAGTAGATCCCGACGCTTCGCGCGGGATGACAGACTCTCCTTCACTGTCATCCCGCACGAGTGCAGCGAGTGTCGGGATCTACCTGCAACTGGCAGTGGCCGGCTTCGGCGCAGGGTGAGCAGATCCCGACGCTCGCGGCTTCGCCGCTCACGCGGGATGACAGGGGAGAGCGGAGCGGGATGTCAGAAAGGGAGGCAGTTCCCCCAGTCCCTGGTCCCTGTTCCCTCTTCCCTAGTCAGTTATCCGCAGCGGCATCACCAGGCACAGGTAATCGCCTTCCTGCTTCCAGTCCACCGGCTCGATCGTCGCCGCACGCTCGGGCGCCTTGAAGGTCATCTTCACCTCCTCGGTAGGCATGTAGCGCAGGATCTCCAGCAGGTATGAACCGTTGAAGCCGATGTCCAGCGGATCGCCGTCGTAGCGCACGGGGAGTTCATCCGCTGCCTCGCCCAGGTCCGGCGTGGTCACGGCGAACTTCACCATGCCGGCGTTGAACGACAGCTTGATGCGGTGCGTCTGGTCGCTCGCGATCACCGACATGCGCCGCAGCGCGCCCATGAGGCTCGCCTTGTCGCAGATGGCCACGCGATCGTTGTCCTTCGGGATTACCTGCTCGTAGTTCGGGTACGGCCCCTCGATCAGCCGCGTGAACACGGCCGTGAACGGGCTCCGGAACCCGATGTGGTTCTCCCCGCGCGCGATCTCGAGCTCCTCCTCCGCGGGAAAGAGCCGGCGTACCTGCTCCAGCGCCTTGGGCGGCACGATCAGGTCGCTGGACGGCGCGCCCTCGGACGCAAGCGGCAGCTCCATGCGAGCCAGCCGGTGTCCGTTGGTGGACACCATGCGCATGCGATCTGGACGCAGCTCCCAGAGCACACCGTTCAGGATGGGGCGGCTCTCCTCCGTGCTCACGGCGAAGCTCGTGTGAGCGATGAGCGTCTGCAGTGCGCCGCTCTTCACGCGCCAGCTTTCGTCGAAGCGCACGGCCGGGAAGCTCGGGAACTCGTCGCGCGGAAGCCCCAGGAGCTTGAAGCGCGAACGGCCGCACTCGAGCGTTATGCGCTGCTCGCCTGACGTGGACACCTTCACCGGGCTGGGCGGCAGCTCCCGCGCTATCTCGGAGAGCTTTCGCGCCGGGATCGTGATGGCCCCCTGGGCCTCCACGTCCGCCTGAACCTCGGTGCTCACGGCGATGTCCAGGTCGGTACCGGACATGCGGATTCCCTTGTCAGTCGTTTCCAGCAGGATATTGGCAAGCACCGGCAACGTGGTCTTTGCCGGGATACTTGCCGTCACGGCCGCCAGCCCTTCCTGCAACTGTTCACGCGAAATCGTCAGGCGCATGAGATTCGTCGGTCTTCAGTTATTCGTGTGGCCGGCAACGTGTCGTGAGCACATGCCGAACATAGCGACATCCAATGCCGGACGGGACGGCTGGTGCGCAATCTCTTTTCCGCGAGTCGAACCGAATGTTCACAGCTTCGTGCGTACTGCAGTTCTGCAGTTCTATTTGTATTGAAAGGCAGATGTAGCAGTAGAAGCTGTGGATGCGTGGACAAACGCCGCAAGCTACGCCCCCTTCGGGACTTCCGGCACCCCACCTGATGTCGGGCCGAGTGTGGAAGCCACGTTGAATCCACGTCGGCCCCTCGAAAACCGCCGCGAGCCGGTGGGAATCGTGTGGACGAAAGTGAAGAAGTGTTCACGAACGGCGGGTTTCCAACAGCTCGCGCAACTTTCCCACACGGGCGGAAAAAGCTGCGTCCTGCTTCATGGATTCCGTAACCCGGTCCAGGCTGTGAATGACGGTGGAGTGGTCGCGCCCTCCGAATGCCGCACCGATCTCCACCAGCTGCATCCCCAGCAGCTCTCGCGCGAGGAACATCGCAACCTGCCTCGGAGCGGTGAGCGCCTTGGTACGCGTCTTCGACTTCAGGCCATCGGCCGTGACTCCCCAGTCGCGCGCAACCACGTCCTGGATCAGCGCCATCGTCAAGCCGAAATTCCCGTCCGCACCGCCGGACGCAGGTCCGTCCTCGCCGGCCAGCCTCAGCTTGTCGCGCAACGCCTCGCGCGCCAGCTCGACCGTGATCTCGCGATGCTTCAGCGAGGCATACGCCAGAAGCTTGATGATGGACCCCTCCAGCTCGCGCACGCTGGACCGGATGTGCTCCGCAATGAAGCGGATCACCGGTTCCGGTATCGTGTGCTCCAGGTGGTCCATCTCTGACTTCTTCCGCAGGATGGCGATGCGGTGCTCCAGGTCCGGCGTCTCGATGTCCGCCACCATGCCCCAGCCGAAGCGGCTGACGAGGCGCGCCTCCAGCCCGGCTATCTCCGACGGCGACCGGTCGCTGGTGAGGATGATCTGCCGTCCGGCTTCGTAAAGCGCGTTGAAGGTGTGGAAGAACTCCTCCTGCGTGGCCTCCTTCCCCTTCAGGAAGTGGACGTCGTCCACCAGCAGCAAGTCTATCTCCCTGTAGCGCCGCTTGAACTCCTGCTGCGTGCGCCCCTGGATCGCGGTCACGAGGTCGTTAGTGAACTGCTCTGTGCCCACGAACGCTATGCGCGTCTGCGGGCGATGCTGCAGGATCTCGTGGGCGACGGCCTGCATCAGGTGCGTCTTGCCCAGTCCGGTGTCCCCGTAGATGAAGAGCGGGTTGTAGAACTTGCCGGGCGCCTGGGCGACGGCGTGCGCCGCTGCATAGGCCAGCTCGTTCGACTTGCCGACGACGAAGTGGTCGAAGGTGTAGCGCTCGTTGAGCGGGGCGGACGGGTTGCTCCCCGCCTGGGGCTTCTGCGCCGGCGTCTCGTCGGCGGGGGGAGCGACGAAAAGGTCCATCTGCTGCCGCGTCTTCCGCTCCTCGTGCACGCGGAACACCACACGAATCGGGTGGCCGAGTGCTACGGGGGCGTAGCCGGAGAGAAGGTCAGCGTGCTTGGATTCGTTCCAGTCCGCGGCGAACTGGTCCGGGGCGCCCACGATGATCGTGTCGCCTTCCAGGCCTAGGGGTTCTGTCGGTTCGAGCCAGGTCCGGAACGTCTGTTCCGGAATTTCCTGGCGGGCGCGATCGAGCAGTCGGGACCAGACTTCGACGACCGAGAGACTCATCGAGTGTACGCGAACGGCGATGGAGCTGTGGAACTGGCGAACGCGCGATGAGCGGACCAGCAGTCGGACCGGGGAGCGCGGGCTTGTTCAGGAGTGGGGGCGCGAAGGTAAGCCGGATAATGTGGAAAAGTCAAATGGGCCTAGGACTCGGCGTCCCAGAGGCAGGGAACAGGGAGGAGGAACCGGGGACCAGTGGAACTGCCGCCCGGGCTGGCGTCCTACGTCTCATTCCCCGGTCATCCCGCGTCTCATTCCCCTGTCATCCCGCACGAGCGAAGCGAGTGTCGGGATCTGCCTTCACTTCACCGTGGCAGGCCTCGGTGCAGGGTGAGTAGATCCCGACGCTTCGCGCGGGATGACAGACGCGAACGAGGCGGCAGGGTGACCGGATCCCGACGCTTCGCGCGGGATGACAGGGGAACGAAGCGCGGGCGCGGGATGACAGGCCGGGAGGCAGTCCCTCTTCCCCAGTCCCTGTTCCCTCTTCCCTGGTAGCTCCTGTTGACCATCCACCCCGGCTCAACTACACTTCGCGATCTGTACCCTGATACCTCGAATTCTGGTTTGGAGCACTCATGGGCAAGCCCACATATCGCCCGCGGAACAAGAAGCGCATCCGCAATCACGGTTTCCGCGCACGCATGGCCACGAAGTGGGGGCGCGAAGTCCTCAGCCGTCGCCGCAAGAAGGGGCGCAAGCACCTGACGGTCCGCATCCCCAGCAAGTACGTAACGGGGGTCTGACACGGCAACTCCGCCGTCGCACCGGCAGCAGCCCTGCCGCTTCCCGCGGCACCAGCGGCTGACCACAGCGCAGGACCTCGACAGGGTCCGGCGACAGGGGAAGCGAATCCGGACCGGGAAACTCGAGGTCCGGGCCATCGCTTCCCCTTCAGCGTCCCCCGAAACAACGCCGGCGTTCCCGCGCGCAGGCATCATTGTTCCGCGCTACCGCAACACCGCAGTCGCGCGCAACCGCCTGAAGCGCCGCCTCCGCGAACTCCTTCGCCAGGTGGTGCTGCCGCAGATTCCACCGGTGGACATCGTGGTCCGTGCATCCCCGCAAGCCTACTCGGCAAGCTTCAACGAGCTCCGTGCCGAGCTGGAACGCGCGGTGAGGGAGCTGCAGCGCCGCTATGCCTGAGGGCGACCATCTCCACGGCGACGAGGCCCGAGCCCACGACGTTCGCGCCGCCGCCACGAGCGGAGACAATCGGCGCGGCGTCTCCGGGGATGCCGGGGCTCCAAGCGATTCGGAGGAGCGCGAGGCGGCACAGATGAACGATGACCTCGACACGCGAACCGGCATAGGCTCGTACGACGAAGCGGACGCAGGCGCTGAAGGGGCCTCGCTGGTCGAGGCGCCGGCGCAGCCGGGTGGCTGGCGTGCCTTCCCCCGGCTCCTGCTCATCGGCTTCGTGCGTGCCTACCAGATGATCCTTTCGCCCCTGCTCCCGGCCTCGTGTCGCTATTATCCCACCTGTTCCGCGTATGCCGTGGAGGCGCTCCAGCGCCACGGGGCACTGCGCGGCGGCTGGCTGGCCGTGCGGCGAATCGCACGCTGCCATCCATTCCGACCGGGTGGCTTCGACCCGGTACCCTGATCGCGCGGCAGCGCGTACGAGTTCCATAATTTCATGGGCAAGCGAATCTTCCTGGCGATAGTGCTGTCGGTCGGCGTCATTGCGCTGACACAGCTCATCTTCCCGCCCGTACCACCGCCCGAGGGCGTGGACAGCGCCGTCGTCGCCCCCGGCTCTTCCCCGGCGGCGCCGCAGGCCGCGGGTGCACCCTCCCCGCAGCAGCCGGCGCCCGGCGTACCGGATGCGATAACCGGCGGCCCCGTTGCGGATTCGGTCGAAGCGATTCCGGTGGTGCGTGCCGAGACGTCGCTGGTGACGACGCCGGTGTCCACCTGGGCCATGAGCAACATCGGCGCGACGCCGGTTGGCGTGAGCATGCAGGAGCATCGTTCGCTGAGGAACGGCGCCCGCGATCCCGATGCCGAGCCGGTGCAGATCGTCAGGCCTGACGAGTCGCTGCTGTCCTTCGCGATAGCGGTGCCCGGCGACACGGTGGACTTCAGCCGCGTTCCCTTCAACGTGCGCGAGACCTCCGGCACCGATGGCGCGCCGGTGCTCGAGTACCGTGCCGTGCAGGAAGGCATTGCGCTGGCAATTCGGTACGCGTTCGTGCCAGACAGCTACCTCGTGCGCGTGAACGCGACGGTGGAGGGCGCGCCCGCGCGGAGCTTCCTCATGGTCGGACTTCCGCAGGGACTGGCATCCTTCGAGTCCGACACGGCGGACGACCAGCAGCACCTCGCATTCGCGTACAAGCCCCGTGGCGATGGCGCGAAGGGCATCGGGTTCGGCAAGCTGGATCCAGGCGAGCGCCGTATCCTCAACGGACCGCACAGCTGGGTCGCGACCAAGAGCAAGTACTTCATCGTCGGACTGCTGACGCCTGACGACGGCGAGCCGTTCGCCGAGTTCAGCGTGGTGGGTGGTCCGCGAATCGGCAGCAAGTACGCGACCAACGCCACCGGCTCCGCACTCATGTCCCTGGGTGCCGGGGACGCTTCGTTCGAGCTCTACGCCGGACCGCAGGAGTGGCGCCGCCTCGTGGCGCTCGGCCGCGACTTCAAGGACTCGAACCCGTACGGCGGGTTCATGCAGCCCATAGTGCAGCCGTTCGCCACGATAGTGATGAACGTCCTGCTGTGGATGCGCGGAACGTTCGGCATCAGCTACGGCTGGGTGCTGGTGATTTTCGGCGTGGCCGTTCGCCTCGTGATGTGGCCGCTCAACCAGAAGGCCATGCGCGCGCAGCTCAGGATGCAGCGCATCCAGCCCGAACTTCAGGCCGCGCAGAAGAAGTATCCCAAGGACCCGCAGAAGCAGCAGCAGGAGATCATGCGCGTGTACAAGGAGCACGGCATGAGTCCGTTCAGCACCCTGTCCGGGTGCCTGCCGATGCTCCTGCCGATGCCGATCTTCTTCGCGCTGTTCTTCGTGTTCAGGAACACGATCGAGTTCCGGGGCGTGCCCTTCCTCTGGCTCGAGGACATCTCGCTGAAGGATCCCTACTACATCCTGCCGCTGCTGATGGGTCTCACGACGTTCCTGGTGTCGTGGATCGGCATGCGCGGACAGAAGGAGATTCCGCAGCAGCAGAAGATGATCATGTATGTCATTCCGGTGACGTTCACCTTCGTGCTGCTGAACATGGCCTCGGGCCTGAACCTGTACT
Source organism: uncultured Gemmatimonadaceae bacterium (assembly GCA_964415485.1). GTDB lineage: Bacteria > Gemmatimonadota > Gemmatimonadetes > Gemmatimonadales > Gemmatimonadaceae > JBBQHX01. The sequence goes on along the minus strand of CAYQAO010000035.1, from coordinate 232 downwards.
ACACCGTGCAGAACCTGGCGGCCCTGCCGCAGCAGTGGCTCATTGCGCGCGAGCGGAGGAAGGCCTCAACCGGTCCGGCGCCGGTGGTGACGGGTCCGTCGCGGGCGGAGCGAAGGGCGGAGAAGAAGCGGGCGGGATGAGGAAGCGGGAAGCGGGGGGGGGGGGGCGGCCCGGCGCGGGGGGGTGGGGGGGGGGGGGGGGGGGGGGGGGGGGGGGGGGGGGGGGGGGGGGG
>CAYQAO010000034.1:0-28248 GCA_964415485.1 uncultured Gemmatimonadaceae bacterium | reverse complement strand
GGATCGCAGGCGGGATCAATGTGTATGGGTTTGCGGCGGGCGATCCGGTGAACTACACGGACCCGTTTGGTTTGAAGTCCTGCCGTCCGCAAGTTTGCCTCAACGCGAGTGCCTACATTCGTGCCTCGGCCGAGGCTGTTTGGAATAGAGTCTCAAATAAAGCGCACGACTTGGCTGGTCGAGTAGCCATCTTCGCACGTGGTAATGCGGGCTCTTTAGGTGGAGAGTTGGAGCGAGACTTCGCAGGTCGCTCCGCAGCCCGCTATGGTCCTGAGTTCACGACGGATGCGGTGAGCGCTGAGGTCGGGCTCAGGATGGATCTTGAATCGGCTCCGGCGGGATCAAACGCTTTCGAGATATCATTGTCTAGAGGAGTTCGAACTAGGTTTGGCAAAGCGGACATCGGCGCGACGGTCAATTTTGCCAGAGGACCTGATGGCAAACTCTACTGGACGAGCATTGACGCTCATGGCGGAGCAGCAGCAGCCCGCATCGAGGCATTCCGTGCGATAAGTGGAGGTGTTGAGGTGCCAGGTGGCGCTGCTGGATGCAAAGGCGATCGACCGGGCTGCCGGTAGCGCAGTTTATATGCTCACCCTGCGATTCGGCGTGTATCGCAGGGGCGGCCGAGGTGATGCTATGGAGGGTTATATTCTGATTGCTTCCGTGCTTGTACTCGGAGCTATTGGAGCGAAGCTGTCAAACGATGCCTTAAAGTATCTGCACGACCCGAATAAGACGTACTTCTATTCGGTAATCTTTGATCGTGAGGCGTTTAAGCCGGAAGGTGAAGCGCTGCGCCGAAGAGCAGTGAGATTCTATAACAGAGCATCAATAGCGATCGTCATTTTAATGATCGTCTTGACTTGGCTCTCGCGCAGATGATGCAGTGATAACCCATCGGTGTACCCGGCATATGAGACGTGCGATAATACCTTCCTTGCTAGTTGGAATGGTTGTACTCGGCTGCGAGTCGCGTGACGCGTCATTGGATGACGAGCCGTCTTTGGGGCACACGGTGGTTGTGGGTTCGTATCCTGAAGGTTCGCTCGGAGCAGAGCTCGACTCTTACGAACTCCGCATGGATCGTATTCGAGCATGGTACAGCATAATGCGCGAAGTGCAGGCATCAATGGACGGCAACGAACGCGTCGATTTCATAACTGCTCGGTCACTCGAGGTACCAATTAGTAGCCTCGAGGATGAGGTTGTCTCACACCCTTTGCTAGCGCAGCCTCTGCAAGAAAGCGGGATGTCAGCCCGGGACTTCGCTCTGGTCACCGTAGCACTCGCGGTGGGTCATGCCGCGCTGTACATGGAGGATTCGCTCGGGCCCGGCGAATTACCGGCCAACGTGAGTCCACGGCTTATAAACTTCTTTCGCATGCATCGCTCAGAACTGGATAGTCTAGTGCAGGGAGACGCGCAGCCGCCGGACTGACAAGGGACGAATGATCTGGAGGCCGGCGCTTCGTCTGGCTGGAAGAATTAGGGACCGCAGCCGGTCTGAACCGCACCGGGTTCGAAGGATACTCGAATCTGTATCCCCCTCCAGTCTCCGCTTCCGCGCATGCTCCCGCCGGCACGGAGGATGGCTCGAGCCTCACGAGCCAACTCTCCGCACCCCGCACCACTTCGGTTGTCAATCAGCGCCGACCTGAAGCGTGCATCACGGGCCCGTTCCGCTACGATCAAACGTCTCCGACGCTCCAGAATCGGCTTCTCGCGCCTCACGCACAACGCCGCTCTCTCGCGCTACACACCTTCACTGACGGTTCAGTGCCTGGAGAGACCACGGACGTAAGTAACTGCGGAGGCCACCGGCTGAAGCTGGAACGCAACGCTCCAGGCGAGCTACGTTCCTATTGAGGTCAAGACACCTCTCCCCACGCTCGGCTCCACTTCCACAGCCTTACACTCACAGCTGTACTATCACTGCAGTGCTATCCGCGTCATGCCTCACGCTGCCACGTGGAGGCCATGCGCTGCCCGCCAATGGGCCTCGTCGAACGATTCACCGGTCTGCATGATGTGGAGCAGCATCGGCACGAGCTTCCGCGCTATGGCGCACACAGCGCTCACCCGACGGCCGCCGTTCCGCGCCAGCAGATGCTTCGTATTTAGCGCGGTAGAGCCCGCGCTTCTGGCACCAGCGGCCGGCGAGGAGGAAGAGCTGCCGCCGGAGCAAGGAGCGTCCGCGCTTGGATTGTTTGGGCCTTCCGTAAACTGCCAGCCCCGAATCGCGGGTCTTCACCAGGTCCATCTTCGCCAGCTTCAGCACCTGGCCGGCGAGACGAACGACTCCGGTGAGCCGAGCTCACCGACCGGCGTGGTCGCACACACCACGTTTACGCCGGGGAGTGTCGTGAGGGCCCGCGCACCAGGATGCTCTGCCACCAGTTTAGCGAGCCGAGTTTCCAGTGCCTCGACCTGTCGCTACAAGAGGCTCCAGCTCTCGAGGAGCTGAACCGTACCAATGGGCAACTACCTCAGGACATACATGCTCACCACCTGATAGAGGATCGACGAAGTACTGTTAGGGAGCACGATTCTGTCGAGGCTTTCTCCGTGCGACTTACACAATTCGACTGTTTTGTGTATCTCACAGTGCGCCTCTGGCCCTCGACCCCCGAACGACATTGCCTCACGTTGCCCCAGAGTCAAGCGGCCTTCGTGGATGACTGCCCTGGAGCACCAACTCCAACGCGCTCCATGCGTGCATACGTGCGCTTCCTGAGCCAGATTGCACGAACCGTGGATGCATGCCACTTCCCGCCTCGCTTGGTAGCAACACCTCGGGCGGTCAACTCACGAGCGATGTCCGTGAACGGCCGATCGGCGTCGCATTGATCGATGATCCAATACACGATCTCCAGCTCGGATTCATTGGGAATCATCATCTCGCCAGGCGCCGGCGTTTCGTAGCCGAGCGGGGTTGTTCCTAGCCGATCACCTTGCTGCTTCTTGTGTGCGAGCGCGATGCACGTGCGCTCACGGATCTGATTGAGCTCCAGCTGCGCGCACGCTGCCATCACCTGAAGAATGAAGAGGCCGCTTGGCGTGCCGGTGTCCACATTGAGATCGAGGAGGTGGACATTCACACCAGCTTGAACCCACTGCTCTACGGTATGCGTGCAGTCACCGGCGTTGCGGAACGCTCTGTCAAGTTTCGCGGCGATGACATGAGCAATGTCGCCCTGCTGCACTGCAGAGACGAGCTGAGCACCCCCTGCTCGCTGCGCCAGTGGAATGCCCGCGGACACGCCTTCATCGCGATAGATGACCACAAGGTCGAATCCCACACGAGTGGCGTAATCGCGTAACGCTCGCTCCTGCGCTGCAAGGCTCACTCCTTCCTCCACCTGCTCGGTGGTACTAACACGGATGTATCCAGCAGCGCGCATGGGAGCCGAATGCACCGCTGCTGCGTTCAGCCTACTCCGTCGATTCAGAACGCGTCTTCGAGCCATGGGTTCTGGTGAGGGTACAATGGGCACTTTGCGTCAGAATGAGCCAGAGTACCCGGCCGCACTTCGTGCAAACTCCGCGTGCAATGCCGTGCCGTAGCGGCGAGAATAGGGGTCAACGATCGATCTGATCAAGACGGGATCCCGCCCGCCATTTCACTCGTCGAAAACACCCATCCGGGATTGTCGCCTCCGACCGGTATGCTGCTTCGTGTGGAGGCGGGGCGCCTGACGCGTAGCTGAGCCTATCGCAGTACAGACTTCCGTACGGGGGACCATGAGTCAGCTCGAACTGTTCGGCTCTACCTATTCTCCCGAACGGGCTACTGACAACATCGCCATGGAAGAGCCAGATACCGATGCGATCGAACCACCAATTCGGGCTCCGGTCGGTTGGGGAGCGTCCGAGACGCCACCGGATAACAGCTCCCTAGGTGAGTTCGATCCGTTTGCCGAACTTTCCGAATTCTCGCCCGAGTTCATCCAGCGGCGGGCGATGAGCTCGTGGCGGCTCACCAGGTACCGGATGCGGCTCCGAGGCGTGCGCGGCAATGACCACATCGTCCGACTTCTCTCCCTGATGGGGAGTAGTCCGTATCGCGGTGGCGGCCCGCGGGTGCGAGCACTCCTGACGGCGCCGCCGTCAGCGGGGAAGACATTTCTGCTCAGCGCGTTCGCTACTGCCACCGGGCTCCCCTTCGTTCAGGTCGACGCGAGCGCGCTGAGCCCGGAGGGATGGAATGGGCCAGGAGTCAGCGACGTCATGACGTCTGCCTACGAGAAGTGCGGCAGGCGCATGTCGCTGATGCAGGATGGAGTTGTGCTGGTCCTGGACGAGATCGACAAGGCCGTTCGCCGCACCAGGGACGATCGCTACGGCTCAGCTGTACGTCGCGATCGTCAGGCAGCGCTACTTCAGCTCATCTGGGGCGGGACACCGATCCGCTTTGGACATGCTAGCCAGTATGACCTCGAGTGCCGAACGGATCGCTGGATAGTGGTGGCGTGTGGCGCGTTCGCGGACAGTGCGTTCGGACGTGAACGCAGGCAACCGACGCAGGCAGAACTCATCGAGTATGGCTTCATCCCAGAGCTGGCCTCACGCTTCACTACGCACCTCGTCATGCCGCCACGCTCGGTGGACGATGTTCTCGAGATTCTTCGCTCAGACGGAGACGGGATACCCGCGATCTCGCGCGTTTGTGCGGCATTCGGGTTCCCACTCAACGTGACCGAGGCCGCTCTCCGGCATGTCGCTGCCGCAGTTGCCTCAGAGCGAAATGGTCTCACCCTGCGCGCCGGGATGCACCTGCTTGTCGATGCCTGTAACGCTGCCTTGCTCGAGGCGATGGAGGAGCGGCTTCCGGCTGATACCCCACTCCTCATCACACCCGACGACGTCCCCCTGGGGCTTGCCAATCCGAGCGGCGAAAGGCGCCGATATCGTGATGAGGGCTACGCATGACCCACTACGAGACGCTGGGAGTACTTCCCAACGCGCCGCTCGAGGTCATAACGGGTGCGTATCGCGCTCTCGTGCGACTCGCTCACCCGGACCTCAATCCAGGTGACCCCGCGGGGGCAACGAGGCGAGCGCAGCGCATCAACGCGGCGTACGAAGCCCTGCGAGACTCGACTCGGCGCAGCCGTTACGATGCCGTGCTTCGCAACAGTGGCTGGTTGACTGCTTCGCGAGAGGAGAGAAGGCAGTACGGATCACCGGAAGCGATGCTCCGGGCGAAGTCGCGCCGCAGCTACGCCTCGGAGGAGAACTCGGAGCGAACTGCGGAGGAGAGTGAAGGGAGGCGTGACGAATCGGCGACGGAAGCCGAGCAGCGAAGGGGCAGCACCAAGGACGACACATCGACTCAGGCTCAGGGCGCCCCGTCCACTCCTCGCAAGTCTATCCGCTGGACACTTCTCTTTGGCCGACGCATGAGATATGTGACCGCGCTTCTCGCACTCTCGATGTGGTACGCTGGTGCGTTCAATGGCTCGATCCCCAGACGTCTGGTGCGCGCGGTGGTCAATGCGGCAATCGTGCTTGCTGGCAAGGGTCCCCGCGAACACCCTGATGTCGCCGAGCGTCGCTTGATCGTGTACGACCTCCGTCGGTTAAGCGATGCCATGGCCGCTGGGTACAGCGAAGCCACCGGGTTCCCAACCGAGATTCCTGTCGGCTACGTCACTCAGTTTGCCGATATCCTGGAGCTCGAGAGCGGCGTGCGATCGTGGTCGACCGTTGCGTACGGCTCCCCTGGTACAAGCTGTTCCATCCGGGTCGCAGCCAAAGTCGGTGGGCGTGCTCGAGAGACGATTCGTTGCTCCACGAGAGGTCGTTCCGGCAGGATGTGAGTGTGATGCACCGTGAGACATGGTGTGTGATCCGCGCGTGGGGTAGGGTGGCAGAGCCAGCCTATGCACCCTCCACCCACCGATACCTCTCGCTGCCATGCCGATGAGTGAAGCCTCAGACCACGAAGAGTTTCCATTACTCCATCCGGATCGCAATCGAGCTCGTGCCGCGCCGCTGATACGCGCAGCGTCGACGGTTAAGGAACTTGAGGAGGTCAGGAAGGAGATCGATACATGGAACGGCTCGCCGACATGGCTTCTCATTGTGGACTACACTCAGGTTCTCAGCGACGAGATCCTCGAGAGTTTGGTGATGGTGGACTCGCCATACCTCGAGCGGCTTGCGCGGCGAACGGACCTGCCGGTGGAAGCGGCCACGACGCTCTGCCTCTGGGCGATCGAGCACGGACTGGAGCGGTACTCCCGTTATTACGTCACTCTGGGTAGCTCACTCGCAATCCAGCTCTTGCCGAGAACCTACTTCGGGCCGGGGCAGGACGAGTTCGCGGAAAGGATTCTCGGCGCTATCCGAGAGGTGCCACCGTTCGTGTACGACCTCTACCCTTTCTCGCTGCTACACGCCACCGTAGCCCGGACAGAGGATGAACTCCTGCGCGCCTACCATCTTATGCGTAGGCCGATAATGGACGCTCGGCCCGTCGCCCAGCATCACGCCGCCACACCGCGCGTGTGGCACTACATGCTTGACAAGGGGGGGGCCGAGAGTCTCTCTGCAGTCGCCGGAACGCCCGGCGCGTGGGCGGATACTGGAGTGAGCAGGAGATTGGTACTCAAGAGCTCGAGCCTCTTGACACAAGGTGTTCTGGACTCCTGCCGGGGCAGTATAGAGCGCGGAAGGCGGCTTCTGGCTTCGTGCAGTACGCTGGCACCGGAGGTATGTGAGAGGGTAGTGGGTTTGCTTGGCCCGCGGGTGGTCGACTACGTGACGCCTGAACTCCTTCCGACGCTTCTTTCCAGCAGCAGCGCCGAGATTCGACTTCGCGGTATCTGCGGAGCGAGTCAGCTAGCTGGGCTCCAGGAGGAAGGCGGTCCTCTGACTCGGAAGACGACGAAACGCGGCAGTATCTCCCGTCAATCTGTCTCCCGGTGACCGAGGGACCCATGCTTCTGGATCACATTGGTGACGTGTCGTCGTTGATGAGGATCGCTGTCAGGCTGCCGACTGCTTGACGAGACGGGCGGCTGAGTCGTCCTTCGGTCGCAACCACCCGACCGATGAACGAATCAGCAACTCTACCGAAATACCAACTCCTCCCCCCGCTCCAGGCAGAGGACTTTGCCCGACTAAAGCGCGACATCGCTGAGCGAGGCGTTCAGGTACCGATTGAGCTTGATGAGCACGGACAGGTGCTTGATGGACACCACAGGCTCCAGGCAATCCAAGAGCTGAGGAACGAAGGAGTCGAGCTTCCCGATCCGCCTGTGATAGCTCGACTCGGCATGAACGAGGCCGAGAAGCGGGCGCACGTACGGTCCTTGAACCTGAATCGGCGCCACCTCACAGCGGCCCAGCGGCGAGCAGTCATCGCAGAGCAGCTCACTGAGACACCGGATGTCAGCGATCGCTCAATCGCCGCCGCGCTCTCAGTGTCACCAACCACCGTGGGCAGCGTTCGGCGTCAGAGAAAGGGCGCCTCATCGACTGTCCAGAATGGACAGTTGGAATCGCGCATCGGACTGGACGGCAAGCGGAGACGAATGCCGACGGCTCGGGCCCTGTTGGCAGCGAACGGTACCGACGCGTCACGAGCTCTCGACGCTCTCAAGGAACTACCGGTGTCTGCGCTTCCCTCCGAAATGCTGACTGCTTCAGATGCGAGAAGCATCGCCCGCGTGATTAAACGCGAGTCGAGCAGGGAAGAGCGGATCAAGGGACTTCGGGAGCCTGCTCCGCTCACGCGCTTGGGGCGAGAGCGTTACGCCGTGATATACGCTGATCCGCCATGGCGATACGAAGGAGCCAGTGATCCGACGCGAGTGGCCGAAAACCACTACGAGACCATGTCGCACGAGGAGCTCCTGGCGTTGCCGGTGGGCGAGATTGCTGCCCGGTCATCGGTGCTATTCCTCTGGGCAACTCCACCCAAGGTCGCAGAGGCGGTTGCATTGATTGACGCTTGGGGCTTCCGCTACACGACCATCGCCATTTGGGACAAGGGGATTCCGGGGCTGGGCTCCTGGTACCGTCAGCAGCATGAGCTGCTCCTCATCGCGACCCGCGGCGCTATGCCCGCACCTGCCCCCAGGAATCGATCATCCTCCGTCATCAAGTCGCCACGCGGTCGGCACAGCGCGAAGCCGGCGGCGGTGCGACAGCAGATTGAGAGGATGTTTCCTGATGTGCCGCGGGTAGAGCTGTTTGCTCGTGGGGCGGTGGAGGGCTGGGATGTCTGGGGAGCGGAAGCCAGGGCCCGGGGCATCAGGTCATGTGCTGGCTGATCGGGCTGACCCGGATTGTCCGTTAGACTCTCGCCTGCTCCCAACGCGCGGTCCCGCCGCAACAAAGGCCCTTCGAAGCCCCGCCTGCGCTGTTAGTCTCCCGAGTCCGAGTTCCCATTAGCTGACGCCGCCCACTGAGAGAGCTGGAGCATGGCCGCCAAACGAATGTTCGCAAACGGGCATGCGAGGAGATTCGTTAGTTCGCTCAACGTGAGGGCAGCGAGCGTCGTCGCTACAAGCTCCTCTGGCGAGCCGGCGGAGAACCAATCTTCAGGGTCGAGCCCGACACACACTGAACCGTTCCGCGTTCGCAGGAGGCTCCAACCTGTGAGAGGATTGGAGCGGGAGCGCGATGTATCGGCGCTACTGGATGAAATCCGAACTCACTCCACCCTGGGCACGGTGGAAATGCACGTTTGCGACGTGGTGAGCTTTCGCCTTACGAGACTGATGCCGCCTGAAGCATCAGCGGGCATCGCGGAGTCGCTCTATCAGCTCAGCGTCGCGCGCGGCAGAGGGAGAACAAACTGTCTTGGGAAAATGCAGAGCTATGTCTGGCAACTCAGCGTGTTCGGGCCGTAAGCAATTGCTCGCTCTCTACCCCAGGTGGGGCGCCCTCTGTAGAGCAAACTCCCTCGTGAGCTACACCGAAGTCGCTCTCTGAGGTAGGGCACCCGCGGCATGGCAGACTGTCATCCGCAGCACATGCGTCGATGCATATGACATGCGCAATCTTCCCTCGACTGTGACGACAGGCGATACGTCTGACGACAGCACCGAGACTTCGCTGCAGACTCGTCCTCGGCGCGGACTCGACCTGCGCACTCGATGCAGACTCGCGTGGTAGGACAGCCCCCGACTTCCTTCATCGCCCAAACGTTCGTCTCTGCAATCTTGTTAAACCGATGATTCACGGCATCGCGCACATGCACCGACAGGCGAACCTGCGCCTCGTGCCACGCATCAGACCGGGTAGGCGTAGTCTCTCTAAGCCGGTCGATAATCTTTCGGATGACGGGAATCGGGAACCTTAGGTCGCGAAGCCCAGCGACGAGCTGCGCGAGCTGCACCTCACAGTCGGACCACAGATAAGCTCCACGATGCCTGGGACAACACTGAATGGGTGCGAGAAGGTGGTCCTTCTTATGCCACCTCTCGAGGGTGGGATACCGGATGTTGTTCGAAGCCGCAACCTGCTCTGTAGTCTGGTATCGACGATGCATTTTGTAGATGGAGTCTGGGTTATAGGTCCATTGTGCTCAACAGGTCAGCCGAGCACCCATCGACAGGATGGCGGGACCTGACCCGCTCGCGGCAAGTGTTCGCCGAAATTCGGTTTCGGGAACTGAAGAAGGCTCCCGACGCATTGAGTCGCTGTCGGAGGTGGGAGTGCGGGACCAGATGAGAGTGAGGTCTTGCTGAACATCTGACCCGCTTCCACGAGGAGAGCTAGCTCTGTCGCCCGCACGTGCCCGGTGTGCGGAAGCTGCCGCGACTACTACCTCATCCAGTCCTTGTCAGCTATCTCGGCTGCGACTGGCCACCCGTCGCCTTCGCAAAGGAGGTCGGATTGGCTGCGACATTTGACTGGCGTATGGCGTGCCTGCTTCGCATACCAAGCACCTGCAGCAGGATGCCCAGAGGTAAGCCAGTTTGATTGTCTGGGATGACCTGGAGGCATGGAGTCGGGTCGGCAGCCCCTCATCGGTCGAGATCATCTGCTCCTCGAACACTCCGGAATCTGCGTAGCCAAACCTTGCCGAGCGCACGAGGACGACGGATTGACTACCGGTTACTGGCATCTTTCGTCACGGCCTGACTGACTTCGCACCAGAAGACCGAAGCGCATGCATAACAACGAGATAGCCTGCAGATCACCAACCCGCTCTTGGCTCAATAAGTGTTCAAATGCACCCCCGTACCCATTTGACCTAAATACAGCGTGGTTCGGACGAGCTACGGCTCTAGCGTGCCTGGCCGGATGAGTGCGTGCGGAGCTTTGACTCCATACTTCGCATACAGGTCAGCGGTAGGTCGAGCCAGATAAGCAGGGGGCCGGAGCCTGAAATTGGTCGTCTCCGCAATACGCTTCAGACGCAGCCTGCGGGCGCGCTCCCAACGTTTGATGTAATCCTTTGCCCGCCGGCTCAGAGCATCGTTCTGAGACACAAGGTGCAGGGTTACCGGAGGAAATAGACGGAAGTGCGGGAGCTGATCGATGGTCTTTTGATATGAGACGCCGTCTCGTATCGGAACCAGGATCCGGACATCCCCAGTACGTTCGTGACGGACTACTCGATGGGCCAAGTCGAACGGAGCCGTCCTCTCGAGGTATCCACGTTCGACTCTCTCCGTATCGGTCAGCGGTCTCCTTCGATAGGAATCGAGCGCCCATCCGCGTAGAACGGAGTACGCCGTATCCGGTGACACATGGCTCCAGCCATGAACTTCGAGGGTGAGGCGGACCTCGGTCTGCTGCAGTAGGAAATCCCACTGAGCGTCCCGGTTAATCCACTTCCGGAGACGTTTGCGATGTTTGAATCCCGCTGCTTCCCAGCCTGCGTTGGTCAATTGGAGCACCCTCTGTGACGCTCCACCACGCTTTTCATCAAGCAGCAGTTCCTCGATCAACCCGCTCTCAACCAGCCGGCTGACCACGCGATAGCCGTTGCGCGGTCCCTTTCCGCGGTACACCCAGAAGCGGAGGATGACCTGATCGAGGGTGGCCAGCTGCTCCCGTCCAAGGTAGGCGAGGACGGCAAAGTCGTGATCCCTAGGCCGACCTCGAGCCCGTGAGCCTGGCGAGCCCGACCCATTGGACACAGGTCGCGAGTTCACCGGAGAACCTGAAAGTGAGCTTTTCGGCATGGCGATTCCCTACCGGAGTAGCTCCGGAGCTGGCAGGCCGAGGCCGACGACACGCTTCCTCAGGCGCCTGGAAATCGTGAAGAACCGAGTGCCATGGGGTGCCAACTCCGAATACTTCTTCCTGATATCCGCTGTCGTGTACTTGCTGACGAGCACCTCGATTTCCTGGCTCCCCACTTCGCCCGATGGCAGCTCGTAAAGCAGCTTCCCGTCAGGTAGCGGTGCCGAAGCATCGCCTGCCGTCGTCTGTCGACCCTTGAGCTTCTCGCTGCGGAGGTCTTCGTCCGCGAAGAGCTGCTGTAGCTTGGCACCCTGCTCTACCAGGATCTCGCTCGCAGCAAGCACAAGGAGCAGATGATGTACAACGTTCCGCTGCTTCGGTGCTCGAGTGAGGCGAGGTGTGTGGCCATCAAGGTGGAAGATGCGTGGCGAACTAAGAGTCTCAGCGCCTTTGGTTGTCAGTTCCACCACGGGCACGGCCCCCAGGTGCCGCTCCGCCTGCCGGCGCTCCAGGTAACCGGCCTTGACAACCTTCTTCAGCCGATGGCGTACTTCTGCCGGCCTAACAATGCCTGGATAGACATGCTTGACCAGTTCGCTCTCCTCGACCCACCCGTCGCGTGAGGTACTCATCAGGTTGCCCACAGCAGTCACCGCCTCGCGGAATGTCGGCCGGATGCTGGGAGTGCCCGCTATAACCCACGCCGGAACACGATACTGATAGCCCTCCGTCGGCCTCAGCAGCTTATGGGTCACGTTTACGCGAGAGATCCGAACATGCCCCGACTTTGCTTCGGCTTCCATCTGGCTGGTGACGTGCCGAATCCTCTCGACGGGCAGCTGGCCGATCTTCACACGCAGGGCAATGGCCGCCAGCAGTTGGGGAGTCGCCGCGCCCAGGTTTCCCAGCAAGGCGCGAAGGCGTGATCGTGACAAGGCGTAGCGCATTGGTCCTCGAGGCCGTGAGTAGATGACGACTCGCGTCGAAGCGTGATGTCGTCAGTGTCCTCAACAGCGTGGAGGAGCGCCGAGGCCTACGGCCACTCCCAAGATGTCGGTACTCGTCTCCAACCCGGATGAGCACAGCGACCCCCGGGTCGGGTCCGATGAAGGCGACTCACACGCGCGGCATGCTGCTGCCGCCACACGTGCGGAATGGACGGGACTCCGGGACTGAATGCTCTCTGCAAGCGCGCGATTGGCGCGAAATGCTGCGACAGTGGCTCGTGCTTCGGAAGCCAGTCCCTAGGACGTGCTGACGAGAGGGCGCCGCGAGACAGCGGTTTTCTCGTGATAATGGGCGGGGGGTTGGCAAACGCGACTGAGGCCCCCTATGGCTGTGCGGCAGGGGGTTGGTTGCCCTGCTCTACGGTAGCCCCGCACCTGTCGCCCCATGCCTGCACGGAAAATCGAGACCAAAGTTCGTGAGAAGCGCGTCCTCTGGGAGAGTAAGCATGACGGATGGCAAGCAGATGGGGCTCATATCAGTGGAGCTCGAATCGCCACTCAGGTGCTCGCAGACTTGGACGAAGTTCTCCAGGCCTGCCAACAGCAAGGGTTCGATGGGATTGCTACATCGAACTCGTTGCCTTACGATGGGATCGCCGATAATCCGACCGCCTCCGCAGTGCCCGCGCTCAACGGAGACGATATGGCGAATCCTGAGACGCTGGTAGTCGGGGAATGGCGGAAGACACCATCAGAACTCTGGGCATGCACCATAGCATGGGGAGGGAATTCTGCAATTATCAGGGAGCGCAAGAGAGATGGGCCCTTCTCTCTGCGACGAACGGTTAACGGAGAGGACGTATGGAAGTCGCTCCGCACTCGTGACAAGGATGGGGCGATTCAGGCGGCTATCGCACTATTGCGTACCGCCGAGAGCAAGCGGGACACCGCCCGCGAGACGGCGAAGTCAAGTTCGCTCGAATCCTTGCGACCCGACCGAGATGGCAATCAGCCCGAAGACCGAACCCTAACGCTGGGTCGCCTCATCGACGCCTATTGGGACAGTGCGGCATTCGAGAAGAACAAAGAAGCCACGAAGGCGACGAAGACATCCGCCGCTCGAATTCTGCTTGGGTTCTTTGGACCCGCGAAGCCTATGGAGGAACTGACTTCGGAGGCGTGTACGAAGTACGAGCTGGCGAGGCGCAAGGGCGGTATCAAGTACACGGACTACGATACCACGCCAACCGGCTCCCTCTTCGCGGTAGCCAAATTGACGGACCCGGTAAAGGCCCGTGCGGTGCAATCCGATCTCAAGTTCCTGCGTTCGATGATTACCTGGGCAATGAATAACCCCAAGGCCGTTGGCAATGCCTTTCTTCCATCAAATCCGATGGATTCGTACACGATGCCACGTGAACGAAACCCCTCCAAGCCGGTCATGCCGCATGATCGATATCTGAAGATCTACGACGCGGCTCGGGCAGCAGCGATTTCACCATCTCAATCCTCTGAGGTACGCGAGGAGATGATGAAGCTCTCCATGGCACTGCCGATCGGGGAAGTATTTGGTCGTAGGGCCGGCGCCATCCGCCAGCTGAAGAGGACGGACTTCACGCTCAATCGAGAGAACAAGTACCAGGGTGCATTCGTAAAGTGGCGCTTCGGAAGTGACAAGACTGGGGAGGAAGATTTGATCCCGATTCCTCCTGACCTCGCGGAGACCATCGACGAGTATCTGGAGACAATGCCGCTACCGTCGAGCGGTTACCTGTTCTGGAAGCCAGGCCGAGAGACGCCGCTCACGACTGACATGCTGATCGACATGCTGCACAAAGTCGAGAAGTTCGCAGGACTTGATCCAATCCCCGAGATGTGTTGGCACTCGCTCCGCCGAAAGTGGGCCACCGAGCGGAAGGATCTCCCGATCGGCGACGCGATGAACGCCCTCGGCTGGAAGGACGTAAGGACTTATCTCGGTTATCAGATCGCTGACACGAACACGATGTTGAGTGTACTCACCCACGACAGGAAGCTGCATAGCGATGGTTGGATGCGCGACGCGGATGGGCAGCGAGTGGGCGACGGGCCGGCAGTACTCGGCTGAGGTTGTCGAGCATTGAACTGCTACAGAAGGGAGTGTCAGCCTAAGTGTGTAAATGGCCTTACGACTCTCTCCTGCACCGAGCGGCACACGCCCCGGGAATGCAAGTGAGAAATGGTACAGCACGGGCTGCCACTCCTTTACCGGCATCGTCCATCGCTCCTGGGCCTTCATGAGTGCCAGATACAAGACCTTCAGCAGCGAGGCTTCGCTCGGGAAGGCGCCGCGCTTGCGCGTCACGCTGCGTAGCTGGGACTGTATCGACTCGATCGCGTTCGTGGTATAGATCACGCGCCGGATCTCGGGCGGGAAATCGAAGAACGCGATCAGGTTAGCCCAGTGCGTGCGCCATAGCCTGCCGATGAGCGGCACCACCGGGTCCCAGCTTTCGCTGAAGGCACGGAGCTCCTGCTCCGCCGCCTGTGCGCTCGGAGCCGTATAGATCTTCCTCAGGTCACGGGCAACAGCCTTGCGGTGCTTCCAGCTGACGTAGCGAAGCGAGTTGCGCACCATGTGCACTATGCACAGCTGCACGACCGATCGCGGGTACACAGCGGCGATGGCTTCCGGGAACCCCTTCAGGCCATCGACGGCCGCAATCAGGAAGTCCTCCACGCCGCGGTTCTTCAGCTCCGTGAGGATGCCGAGCCAGAAGCGCGCCCCCTCGCCCTCGCTCTCGCCCACCCAGAGGCCGAGCAGCTCCTTGTGGCCCTCGACGTTGAGCGCGAGCGCCACGTAGACGGCACAGCTCTCCACATGCCGCTCCCGGCGGACCTTAAGGTGCAGGGCGTCGAGGAAGATCACCGGGTAGAAGCGATCCAGCGTCCGTGACTGCCATGCCTGGACATCCTCCAGCACGGCGTCCGTCACGACCGAGATGAGCGAGGCCGAGACCTCGACGCCGTAGAGTTCCTTAAGATGACCCTGGATCTCGCGCGTGCTCATGCCGCGCGCGTAGAGCGAGAGCACCTTGTCGTCAAAGCCCTCGAGGCGGCGGCGGCGCTTGGGCACGAGGCGCGGCTCGAAGGTCCCCTCGCGGTCACGCGGCACCTCGATCTCCAGTTCCGAGGTGTCGGTCTTCACGCGCTTGGCCACGTGCCCGTTGCGCGAGTTCTTGCGGTTCCGGCCCTCGGGGGCGTGCCTCTCGTAGCCGAGGTGCTCGGTCATCTCAGCCTCGAGCGTCCGCTCCACGAGCCGCTTGGTCAACTCGCCAAGCAGCCCCTCACGACCAAGGATCTCCTCAGGCTTTCGCCCCTCGAGGAGACTGTCCAACAGCTCGTCGACGCGTTCCTTCTTCCTCGCCATGGTCCACTCCGACAGTGAGGGTGATCAACCATGGCCATTTACACACTTATTTGGACAGTCCCCTACAGAATGGCTACAGTGTGCTACACAAACGGTGTAGCAACAAAAACGCCCGACTGCGCCTAAACGCAGCCGGGCCATCCACTTACCTATTGCCCCTCCTGGGCTCGAACCAGGACTCTTCTGATCCAGAGTCAGACGTGTTGCCAGTTACACCAAGGGGCAGCGAACTTTCCCCACCTCAACACCACCCTAATCCCGAAAATTAACCAGATTCCGACCAGTCCGGCAACCCCGTACCCACCCGGAATCCCTCCGAAGCAAACTACACTGAACCCCCCGCCTCTGCCAACGCTCCGGCGAGCCCGAGCCAGATCCCTCGCCCTCGCCACCGCCCTCCTCACCCTATCCGCCTGCCAGGCAGTTGGTCCGGCATTCGGCTCCTCACCCGCCGAAGCCCGCCGCAACTCCACCGCCTTCTTCGAAGCCTTCGCCGCCCGATTCACCAATCCGGAGCGCGACGCCCGCTTCGACCATGCCCGGCAGCGAATGTCCCGCTACGCGCTCAACCCGAGCAGCATCTACGGCGACACCACCGTCTGGAACGGCGGCACCGAGCGCATGCGCACCCTCATGGTCGAGGGCAAGTCGCTCAAGAACCGCTACCGCTTCTCGGCTACGACGCAACCGATAGTCCTGGCGCAACCTGGCGACTCTCGCCACGTCATGAGCCTCACGCGGGTGGACGATGGCGTCTATCGCTGGGACACGGGCGTGGACATGGCCATCGGGCCCGTATCGCCCCACGAACTGCACGCGGTCTGGCGTGCCCTCCTGACGACCGCCGAGAAGGGCTCGGAGAGCTCGCTGCGCAGCGACTACCGCGCCGCGTTTCCCCGCACGTCGCAGGCGCTGGGACGCATGCTCTCCCTGGACTCGCTCTCCGTTCGCACCATGGCGGACGGCAGCAGCTTCGTCAGGCTCGTCACCACCATGCACCCGGACAGGGTGCAGCAGGCGGGCTTCCCCGCCTTCGGACGCTACCTGGAGAAGTACCTCGGCGACGCGCGCTACACCATGTCGCTCACGAACGGCTCGGGAAGGCGCTGGATGGACGCCACCCTCTACCGCAAGCACTTCCTCTTCCAGTTCCGCGTGAAGGACGGCCAGCTGCTCCCGCTCGACGGCACCTCCGCTCCCTTCCCGCGCCAGACCGTGCTGGAGATTGACGCGTCCGCCAAGTTCGGAATGTTCACGGTAGGCGTGAAGAAGCTGCGCGGCGAGCTGACAATCATCGAGTCGCCGGTGGAGCGCGGCTGGCTGTTCCGCTTCCGCGAAGAGCCGGGGTGGGACTTCCCCCTCGCCGTGGATCGCCTGATCCGCACGTCACTACGCCGCCCCTTCGCGGACGAGGGTTCCAGCTTCCGTATAACCGCGGTTCAGGGCTCGGGCGAAACGGGCCAGACGATGATAGCCCGCCACCTCACGACTACCGTGGAAGAGAGCACCATCGTGCGCTGGCTCGGCAACCTGGGGTTCACCGCAATGAACGACTTCCAGAAAGTGGAAGACGAGGAGAGCCGCTTCCTGGCCGAACTGTTCAGGGCGATGTCGGTGGACGTGGCGCGGTAGTGCTGCCCCGTCATCCGGCACGAGCGAAGCGAGTGTCGGGATCTGTTTTCCGGCGCGTAGTGGCCGGCTTCGGCGCAAGGTGAGCAGATCCCGACGCTGCGCGCGGGATGACAGCCAAGGAGGCGGTGGCCGGCTTCAGTGCAGGGTGAGAAGGTCCCGACGCTGCGCGCGGGATGAAAGGAAAGTGAAGCGCGGGACGACGGATGTGGGGTGCCGATTGCCTCTCGACTCACTCGTCGTCCAGCACCGTCCCCAGTATCACCGGATGCATCACCCAGCTGCCTGACGCGCCGGCCTGCCTGCCGAAGCTCTCCGACACGTCGAAGTCCACGAGCAGGACTGCCTCCTCACCGTCCAGGACAATCCGCGCGTCACCCGGGAACTTCACCTTCAGGCCACTCTGCGCCAGGCTGGGCATCACGAGCGTCCCGTCAGGCGTCGCGTCGTCAGGCAGGCCCTCGTAGCCAGGCGAGGATGCGTAGATGCTCGTGCTGCCACCCTCGCCCTCTACCTCGATGTAACCGCCGTCAATCACGATCCGCAGCTCGCCGTAGCTGCCGGCAGGAACCGACACGTCCTTCACGAGGTCCGCTGTGGTATTGGCGAGGGTGAGCAGGTCGGTGGTGAACAGCGAATCCACCAGCACCGTGCGGCCGCCCGGTCCACCCTGCAGGTACACCGACGAGATGGTCACTACCGCCGAATGAACGTCACCAGGGGCGTCCGTGAGCAGCACCGAGAGGTTGACGCGCTTTGCCGGCGACGTTGAATCGCTGCAACTGGCAAATGCGAGAAGGGCAGCAGCGGCAGCAAGGGCGAAGAGACGACGCCCGGAACGTGCGAATCGCATTGACGGCATGGACAATCACTCGTGCAGGGTTCGGCAGCTCGACCGGCAGGGCCACCGCAACTGACGGTGTGCCTGAGCCTCGTAGCTTTGCGTCACCGGCTTTCGCCGGTTTTGCCATTATCGCGCCTCGTCCCCGGGGAGAGGGACGGAGGTCGAGGCAGCGGGCCCCGACTCGAAAGAAGCCAGGCGATTCGCGCGCGGATGCGGGAACAACGGAGCGTGGGCTCTGGAGGAACTGTACAGCTAGGCGGTTCGCGCGCGGATGCGGGTGAGCGCGCTCACGAGAAATGACAGGTCCAGAAACGCCGAAGTGCCGGGCAGCTCAGCCACCCGGCACTTTCCGTTCAGGGCCTCGTTCTCGGCAGGGCCAGTTCGTCGTCTTTGGAACTCTACGTCCTACGGATCGACGGTTGGCGTCTGCCTCGAACAGACCTCTGAACTCCCATTCCAATAGGCGCCAGCGAAGTGTGCAGTTCGTGTGCCACTGATTTTCAGTGGAGCTGAGGGGAGTCGAACCCCTGACCTCTGCAGTGCGATTGCAGCGCTCTCCCAACTGAGCTACAGCCCCGCCTCAGCACCGAGCCGGGCGGGTAAACCCGCATCGTCGCACCCGATGCAAGACGAACGGCCGCCGAACGCGTAACACGCTCCGGGCGGCCTCCTTGGAAGATAGCCGCTTCGGGTGCCCAGTCAACCCTGACTGACCCGAGCCCGCCTACGCTCACCCGCCGCCACAAACCGCCACACCTCCGCCACAAACCGTTGCATCCGCACCACTGCCAGATTACTCACTCGGCACCACCACCGCACGGGCCCTGTGGCCCCTGTCGCGACCCCATTCCAGCCATCATGTTCAGGGACGTCACCACCGCAGACATCTTCCGGGCCGCCGAGCGGATCCGGCCGATCGTGAATCGAACCCCGCTGAGGCATTGCCAGGCTCTCAGCCATGCCACCGGCAAGGAAGTCTTCCTCAAGCTGGAGAGCGAGCAGGTGACGGGCTCCTTCAAGCTGCGTGGCGCGGGGAACACCGTGGCCACACTCACCGATGAAGAGCGCCGAGCGGGCGTGGTGGCCTCGTCGGCCGGAAACCATGGATTGGGCGTGGCCTTCGCCGCACGACACCACGGGGTCTCCGCCACGATCTTCGTTCCGTCCACCGCGCCCTCGGTGAAGAAGGAGGGCATCGCCGCACTCGGGGCGACGGTGGACGACAGCGCCCCGGACTATGACGCCGCAATGGTGCTCGCGAAGTGCCATGCCGAGGAGCACGGCACGCGCTTCATCAACCCGTGCGTGGGCGACCCGCTTCTGGCTGGTCAGGGCACCGTGGCACTCGAGATCCTGGAGGACCTTCCGGGCGTCGCCTCCGTGGTGGTGCCCGTGGGCGGCGGCGGACTGCTCGGCGGCACGGGCATCATGCTGCGCAATGCAGCGCCTGACGTGAGAATTGCGGGAGCCCAGAGCGTGGAGACGTCGGCCATGTCGCAGGCGCTCGAGGCCGGAAGGCTGGTGGACGTAACCGTTACGCCGACGCTTGCGGACGGTCTCGCCGGTCAAATTGACGAGGAAGCGCTCGAGATCGGCCGCTACGCGCTGGACGAGATAGTCACGGTGAGTGAGTCGGACATCGCGAACGCGATAGCCTGGCTTCACGCGAACGAGCAGGTGAAGGCCGAGGGGGCGGGTGCTGTGGGCGTGGCTGCGCTGCTGAGCGGGAAGCTGAGGGAGCTTCCATCGCCGATCGTGGTGGTGATCAGCGGCGGCAACATAGATGCCTCACGACTGGACGAGATACTCAGCAGCCGGTGAGTGCACTCCGTTGTCATCCCGTGCCCCACTCCCGTATGACCCCGCGCGAAGCATCGGGATCAGCAAACCCCGCGCCGGAGCCGGCCACTGACTCTTCAGCTGTCATCCCGCGCGAAGCGTCGGGATCAGCTAACCCCGCGCCGGAGCCGGCCACTAACTCTTAAGCTGTCATCCCGCGCGCAGCGTCGGGATCTACTCACCCTGCTCCGAAGCCGGCCACTACGAGTTGCAGGCAGATCCCGACACTCGCTTCGCTCGTGCGGGACGACAGGGGAGCAAAGCGCAGTCGTCAGTCATCAGTGTTTGATGACTGACGACTGACGACTGCCGGTCAGATCTGCGGCCGCTGATCCCGGCCGTCGCCGAACGGACGGTCGCGCCGCGGCTCCCGGCGCTCGGTGTCCATGCCCTCGCGGTCCACGCGCATCGAGAGTTCGCGCTCGGAGAAGCGCTCGCGGGCCTGCTGCTCCGCAAGCTTCCGGGCACGGGCTCCTGCGCCACGCGCCTCGCCTCCCTCGCGACCGATGGCGGCCATGTGAGCGCGATCGCGACTCACGGTCTCGCCACCCTTCCTCCCGGCTCGCCGAGCTTCTTCAGCGGTCCACTCGTGCGCGGTTCCCTTTGCATGCGCGGCCCGCCCTCCCTTGCTGGCTATCTCGCGCTGTCTCTCCGGGTCCATGGACGCGAAGCCGCGCCGGCTCTTTCCTCGCTCTGACATCAGACTGTCCTCCGTTTCAGAACCATGCGATCCGGTCCGCTGCACCGGTAACGCGTGGAACGGTCCTCCTGACCGCTCCACCGGCCTGCCTCGGCCGGAATGCGGCCGCGGGGCGCACACTTCACGCCGCGCGGGTCTCTCCTCCGAGGAGCGTGAGAACCTCCCCGGTGATGTAGCTGGAATCCGGCTCGGACGCGAAGAAGACGTATGCAGGTGCCATCTCCTCCGGTTGCGCCGGACGCTTCATGGGCTGGTCTGCCCCGTGTTCCGCAACTTCCTCTGCAGGCTTCGCCGTGGGGTTCAACGGAGTCCATACGGGCCCGGGAGCCACACAGTTCACACGAATCTCCCGATCAACGAGATTCTGTGCAAGAGATTTCGTGAAGGCGTGAATGGCGCCCTTCGTCGCCGAGTAGTCCAGCAGGTCCTTCGATCCATCCAGCCCCGTGATGGACCCGGTGTTGATGATCGCGGACCCCGGCTTCATGTGCGGCACGGCTGCCTTCACCATGTAGAAGTAGCCGAAGATGTTCGTTCGGAAGGTGCGTTCGAACTGCTCTTCCGACACGTCTTCGAGCTTCTTCACGTTGTGCTGCTCGGCCGCGTTGTTTACGAGGATGTCCAGGCCTCCGAGCTCGCGCACGGTGCGCTCCACGGCTTCGCGGCAGAAGGCGCTGTCGCCCACGTCTCCCGGCAGCAGCACGCAGCGCCGCCCCTCTGCCTCCACCGCCTCACGAGTCTCCTGTGCGTCGCTCTCCTCCTCAGGGAGGTAGCCGATGGCGACGTCCGCACCTTCGCGCGCGTACAGTACCGCCACCGCGCGCCCGATTCCGCTGTCACCGCCGGTGATCAGCGCGACCTTTCCCTCCAGCTTGCCGGCGGCCTTGTAACTCGCGGCCTCGTACATGGGCCGCGGACGCAGCCTGGACTCCAGGCCGGGCGGTTCCTGGTGCTGTGGGGGGAAGGGCGACTCGGGATACCGCTCGGTGTTGCGGGGCTCCTCGGACGCCTGACTGGACTCTGACATTCGGCCTCCCGCCATGGAGAATCCTGCGATGCGGCGAGCGCGGCAGGAGGCGTGCCGCTGAGGCTGGAAGGAGCGGAATAGCCTCTATTCGGGGGTGTCGGGTGCTGGGGGTCGGGTGCGGGATCTCTGCGCCGACCGCTCCGCGTAGACCGCAACGGCGAGTCGGACGTTCGCGCATGGGAGCCCCAACATCCCACTACCTACCCCCGACACCCGCAAATCGCCGGGCGCGCGAAGCGCGCCGCGTCTCCTCAGCCCCCCAGCGCCCTCTCCAGCGCCTCACTGAACTTCACATACCCATAGCACCTCGCACGCGGGTCGAAGCGGTAGGCGCGGCCGGTCACGTCCAGCACCAGGTAGCGTCGCGTGGCGCGATGGCGGTACACGTAGAGCGCGCCGACGTCGTCGGGACCCGCCGCATGTCCGATGAAGCGGAAGGACTCTCGCGAGGCGGATGCACAGTCGCCCTGCTCACGTTCGAGAGCACGCTGCAGCGGGCGCCAGTCGGAGGCTTGGGCGGTGGTGGTCAACACAACCTTGGGACGGACAGGGGACCCGAACGTCACGGTCTTCCGATGTGGAAATTGTGCGACACGCCAGTGTCGAGTTCGCGCTATACTTGGGCGAATGTCGCTTACGCTACGCTTTCTGGGCACGGCGGCGTCGCGTCCCACAGTGGAACGCGGCGTGTGCAGCCTCGCGCTCATTCGCGAGGGCGAAACGCTCCTCTTCGATTGCGGTGAAGGAACCCAGCGCCAGATGATGCGTTACGGCATCACCTTCGCCCTCGATGACGTCTTCTTCACGCACTTTCACACCGACCACGTGCTGGGCATCGTGGGCCTGGTGCGCACATTTCAGCTCGGCGGCCGCACGACTCCGCTCCGGCTATGGGGCCCTCGTGGCGCAACGCGAGTGCTGAAGCAGCACATCTTCGCCGGCACGAACGAGCGCCTCGGGTATCCGCTGGAGATCGAGGAGCTGGAAGTCGGTGCAGTCGTCAGGCGGAAGGGCTACGACATCCGCACGTTCGCGGTGGACCATCGCGGGTCCGCCTCGCTGGGCTACTCCCTCGTGGAAGACGACCGCCTGGGACGCTTCGACCCCGATCGCGCCCGCGAACTGGGCGTGCCAGAGGGGCCACTCTGGGGACGTCTCCACCGCGGCGAGAGCGTCGTGCTCGAGGATGGAACCGTGGTGGACGCGTCCACCATCGTCGGGCCGAAACGCCCCGGCAGGAAGGTGGTGATCACCGGCGACACGCGGCCGTGCGAATCCACGGTGAACGCGGCGGAGGGCGCGGACGTGCTGGTCCACGAAGCCACGTTCGACAGCGAGGAGGCCGAACGCGCAGCGGAGACGGGACACTCCACCGCTCGTGAGGCAGCCATGGTGGCGCGAGCCGCGAACGTCGGGCGACTGCTGCTCACGCACATCTCCGCCCGCTACTCGCGAGACGCGTCAATCCTGGAACGCGAGGCCCGCGAGGTCTTTCCCGAGAGTCGAGTGGCGCGGGACGGGATGGAGGTGGAAGTGCCGTTCGTGGAGAGCCTTCAGGAGCGAAGGGAAGAGGGACCAGGAACCAGGGACTAGGGGAACTGCCTCCGCTTCAGGCATCCCACGTCTCACTCCATTTGTCATCCCGCGTGAGCGGCGCAGCCGCGAGCGTCGGGATCTGCTCACACTGCGCCGAAGCCGGCCACTACCAGTTGCAAGTAGATCCCGACACTCGCTTCGCTCGTGCGGGATGACAGGAAGGGGAGAGCGAGTGCGGGATGACAACAGCATCCTCACGCGGAGCCGCGGAGGCCGCGGAGAGTAACCTGGCGCACGGAATTCCAATCGCCTTGCACTTCTCCGCGTGCTCCGCGTCTCCGCGTGAGGCTTTTTTCATTGGCTCCGCTTGCAGACGAAGCTCCGCTTCGCCACACCCGAGCCTTCACCAGGGCCGAGCATCGACCAAATAATGCGAAGCGCACAGCGCTTCGCCCTCCTCACCCAATGCCGTCCCTAGCCCCTTCGCCGCTGGAACAACGCCGCCACTCCCATCACCTGCGGATGGTCATGCCTGCGCAGCTGCGTCGGCGCGTGCGTTCCTCCCATGCCGTCCAGCGCCTCGGGCTCGGCGTCCACGTCGGAGAGACCCTTGAATGGTCCGCGGTTCGTGTTGATCGGCATCGAGACCCGGAACAGCCGCGCCAGCTCCTCGGTGGTCAACGACTCCAGGACCTTCTTCGGGTCCAGCCGGGCGGAAACGTCCCTCGCCTTCTCACCCGAATGCAGGTACCAGGCGTAGCGATCCAGGCGCGAGGTCGCGCGATCAGGATGCTTGAAGGCGACGATCGCGTTGCTCGCACCGGGCGAGGTGACCTCCACCGTCCAGCGCGTTCCGTCGGGAGATTCGTACTCCATCTCGTACCTGGGATGGGGGGAGACGCTGTTCGCGTCAGGCGTCGCGGGCCGCACCCGCCGCTTCCGGGTCAAGCACTTCGGCGTTCGCCAGCGGGCGGCGTCCTGCAAACCCGTCTTCCCGTCCGTGCCACCACGCAACGGACGGCTCGCCGGGACGCCAGCAGAGCCACGCTTCCTGGCCGTCAATGACGGCGGGGAAGTCCACCAACCCCTCCTCGAGGCCGCGACACTCGACGCCCAGCGCCGCAAGTTCGTCCGTGAACCCATCGATCTCCGCGGCAAGCTCCTGCACTCGCTTCTGCGCCGCTTCGGCGCGCCCGTCCGCCGCGCTGGCGCTCCCTTCGAGCGCCAGCACCTCGAACTCGCCCACCTGACGACGCCACTCGGCATACGTGCGCACTATGTCGGCAGCAATCCTGCCCACATAGGGAAGCGTCGCGTTAGCCTGTGCAACTGTGTAGAGACGGCGCATGGTCACTGCTTTGGGATCGGGTGGTGCGGCCCGGCTCGTACCGCCTGACCGCTACCGGAGAATACTGCTCCCGACGCGGCAATGCACCCCTTGCGGAGAAGGCCGTCAGCTGCAGGCGGCCGGCTTTCAGCCGCTGCCGCCTGTTGCGATCGCGATCCTGGCTCCGGGGCAGGTTGTGGCGTCGGCGGGCGGCCGCACTCACCGCTACCGACGACTGAGGACCGTCCTACCGCGAATTCCGCTCCGCCAGACGCACGCGCCGACGCGCCTCGGCATCCCGATACCGGCGCTTCTGCTCCTCCGTCTCCGGAATCACGTCCGGGATCTCGATCGGGCGTCCATTGTCGTCCACCGACACGAACGTGAGGTAGCACGAGTTCGTGTGACGCCTCTCGCCGGTGATCATGTTCTCGGCCTCGACCCGCACCCCGACCTCCACGGAGGTTCGTCCCGCGTAGTTGACGCTCGCCTTCATGATCACCAGGTCGCCCACGCGGATCGGCTCCCGGAAGTCCACGCGATCTATGGACACGGTTACGCACGACGCGCGTGCGTGGCGTATCGCGGTGACCGCCGCCGTCTTGTCCATCATTGACAGCACCGCACCTCCGAAGACGTGACCCAGGATGTTCGCGTCGGAAGGCATCATTATCTGCGACGTCTCGTGCTGGCTCGCACTCACGGGCCGCCTGACGCGCCCTGACGACTGCGCGGGCGCAGTCTCGCTGCGCTCCGTTTCGGAACGTTCGTTCATCACTCGTGGTTCTGGAATCGGGTCAGGGACGAGCCGAGAGGGTGGCCACAACCGGGGCCGGCCTCGCGGTCTCTCGCCGCTCCGCGAACTGCAGCGGCGGTAGCGGCGCAACGGGAAGCTCGAGCTCGTACCGGTCAGCGTCGTCGAACGCGCGTTCGAGCGCAGCACGAGTGCTGGAGTCCACGGGCGGCTGGTCGAACCAGTACACTCGCTGCACGGGCGGTGTCACCCGTCCGAGCTGCCATTCGCGCGCGGCGCCTCGCTCGTCGCCCACGCCGGCGTTCCCGGCCTCCTGCCGAAGCAGAAGCCGCACCAGGCCACCGCTCTCGTATCGGGCAACCAGCTTGAGGTCCGCGCCCGCCTTCCAGCTTTCCTCGATCACCCGTCCCACGGACTTCGACCGCTCGGCGCGCACGTGCTCGTTCCACCAGTCGAGTGGCTTCACGGGCAGCGACGGAAGCGGAATGCCGGCCAGCTCTCCTGCACTGCCCGTGCGCGCGGGTGCCAGGAAGGCGATGACGGGTGAGCCGCCCTCCACGCCCAGCGCGAAGCTGCTGGCGTCGAAGATGTATTCGCCCTGGGCCAGCTCGCCCCTGGCGAGAGAGTCCGTGGCGGCGCGGAACGCGCGGTTCGCTTCGCTGAGCAGGGCGCCCGCGGCGGAGTCCCCGACCAGCGTGCGAAGCGCCACGGCGCGGCCGGAACGCACGTCCCGAACACCCCTGTGCAGGCGGTGGGTCGGCTGCTCCCCCAGCGGGTGCAGGTCCGCGAGCCACTCGAAGCTCACGTAGGGTCCGACCACGTCCAGCACGGCCAGCTCGCCTGACGCGATCACGAGCGGGTCGTCGCCCTCCTCCTC
The DNA here is from genome assembly GCA_964415485.1 of uncultured Gemmatimonadaceae bacterium. Classification (GTDB taxonomy): domain Bacteria; phylum Gemmatimonadota; class Gemmatimonadetes; order Gemmatimonadales; family Gemmatimonadaceae; genus JBBQHX01. Next base: position 2,208 of record CAYQAO010000034.1, on the reverse strand, counting down.
GTCAGGCCGCAGGGGACGGTCCAGCGGGTTCTCCCTGGCCCAGCGCCGGGCCAGCGCGCCAACCGCCGAATCCGCGAAGACGACGGCCGAGTCGTTGGTGACGAGGTCGCGTCGCCAGAGACGCTGTCCGACGAGGACCGCGTCCCGGTAGGAGCGGTCGTCGTCGGTAACGTAGAGCTCGTAGAAGCGACCATCGGCACGGGCGAGGAGCAGCGGCGACCCGCGCACGCTCACCCCGTGCGCCCCGGTCCGAACCCAGAAGGTGGAATCGCCAGCAGACAGCACGAACTCGGATTCGGGCACCGGTCCCCGCGGCACCTCGAAGTCCGAATCCGGCGACGGACGATCCCCGCTGCACGCCACGAGCACGGCCGCCAGAAGCAGCGTCGTGCCCGTTGTGCGCGCTTGCGCGTCCTTACGCGAACGGACTGGGGAGGTGATGTGCCGGCGGCGCATTCTGCCCGAAATATAGTGCGTTCCGGCCGTGTTCCCTTTCCCGTTCCCGCAACCGCTAGATTGCGCGACCCTTCGAACAACCGTATCACACAGCAACGACCGCCCCATGCTCCGCTCGCCCGTTATCGGTGCCGCCTCGCGCGCACTGCCCCTGCTCGCAGCAGTCCTCATTGCCGGTTGCACGGCGCAGGCAGAATCCGGAGTCCAGGACTCCGGCGTTGCAGCGGGTGCAGACGCGGCCTTCGCGCCGGTGGCGGGCGACTCGACGGCCGATTCCGCCTCGCGCGGCAGTTCCTCACAGGGCGAGCCGTCAACGAATGATGCGGATGCCATCGGCGGCGGGCTCGCCTCCCTGGGCTCCCGCGGTCCGTCGGCCGGCGCACGCGTGAACCGGCTCGACTCCACCGAGGTCGTGCGGGCGCTCTACGTGAACCGGTGGGCGGCCCAGAGCCGCAACCGCATGCGGTCGCTCATTGCCATGGCGGACACGACTGTTGTGAATGCATTCGTGCTGGACATGAAGGACGAGTTCGGCCTGAACTACGTGTCCGAGGACAGCACGCTGCGCAGGAATGCGGGAACCGCCGGCAGCGTGCCGCGCCTGCGCGAGCTGCTGGACACGCTGCGGGCTCACGACATCATGCCTATCGCGCGCATCGTGGTGTTCAAGGACTCCGTGGCCGCGCGCCTCAACCCTGACGAGACGATCCGGACTCCCGACGGCAGCCTGTGGCGGGACGAGAAGGGAGTCGCGTGGGTGAATCCGTACAGCGACGCAATCCGCGAGTACAACATTCGCGTGGCCGAGGAGCTCGTGAGGCTGGGCTTCGAGGAGATCCAGTTCGACTATGTGCGCTTCCCGGAGCCTTACAGCCGCCTGCCGAAGCAGGTGTTTCCGGGATCGGACGGCGTCTCGAAGCCCGATGCGATCGCCGACTTCCTGCGCGTGGCGCGGGGTCGCCTGAACGCACTGGGGGTGCGCAGCACTGCGGACGTGTTCGGCCTGGTGACCACGGTGAACGGTGCGCTCGAGGTGGGCCAGCACTGGGAGAAGCTGGCGCCGGTGGCCGACGTGCTGCTTCCGATGGTGTATCCGAGCCATTATCCGCCGGGCTCGTTCGGCGTGAGCCGCCCCAACGCGCAGCCGTACGAGATCGTGAAGACCGCGATCACGCGTGCGAGGGAGCGCAACGAGGCGTTAGGCCTGGGCGGCGAGCGAGTCCGTCCGTACCTGCAGGCGTTCTCTCTCGGCCAGCCTCCGTACGGTGCGAAGGAGGTGGCCGACCAGATCCGCGCCGTGCGCGAGAGCGGTTTCCAGGGCTGGGTGCTGTGGCACCCGGGGTCGAAGTACGACCTGTTCGTGGGAGCGCTGAGGGGGGACTGATCTGGGTCGAGGAGCGCGCCGCCGCGAAAGCGGCGGCGCGTGTTGGAGGGGGTTGGGGGTTGAGGGTTGGGATAGGGGGTCGGGGGCGTCCACGTTGTCATCCCTCGCGTTACCTCCCTGTCATCCCGCACGAGCGAAGCGAGTGTCGGGATCTGCCTGCAACTGGTAGTGGCCGGCCTCGGCGCAAGGACAGGAGATCCCGACGCTTCGCGCGGGATGACAGACGAGGGACGGGTGCGGGATGACAGACGAGGACAGGGTGCGGGATGACAGACTCCCAGGCAACTCGCCGAGTCCCGAGTCCCCAGTCCCGAGTCCCGAGTCCCTAATCCCCGAGCGCCCCTACCCCTTCAACCAGCCTCCCGACT
>CAYQAO010000033.1:8841-28883 GCA_964415485.1 uncultured Gemmatimonadaceae bacterium | reverse complement strand
AGAGTGCTGGCACTCAAGTAACCGAGTCTCCTGAGAACCCGGTACGGTTCAGTAGTTGTGCTAGGCGACTCCCATGTCCCGGGTGACCGGCGAGTCCAGCGAGTGCCTGCACAGGTCCACCGCCGTCTCAGCCACAGGGAGTACAAGAAGCGTCGCGTCGACGTCGGCCGGGGTCACCCGCGCAGATCGTTCCAGGGAGGCAGTTCGATGCCATGAACGAGGCGCCCTGGAGGACTTCGAGTTGGCACAGACGGTCAGGACCGAAGGCGAAGGACGAGCGGGTGCCCGATTCTTCGCACGAGGCTCGGCGATGGCAACCACCGGTGCGTCCGCGGATCGGGACACCATAGTTAGTCTTTTCGTAGGGCGCCGCGGAGACTGCTTCGGGCGGTTCCTCGACCAGTGCGATGCGCGAACCGGCGCGTATCAGTATTCACTGCTTCTGCCGGAACGGCTATCGCAGCGACGCGCGTCAGCGGCATCTTCTACGTGCTGACCTCCGAAGGGGACTTCCCGTCGCTCACAGCAATTCGGGTAGTTCACCTCGTCTGTCACCTCGTGTCTGGACGCAGCCGTCATCGCGAGGCGCCGGACTGAACGTCAGGGAGACATTCTGTGCCGCGATCAACCCTGCTCTTCGTCGTCGTCGCGATCGCGATTGTCGGCGGAATATTCCTTGGCGTCGGGCGAAAGCCATTCTCCGGCAGGGCTGCCCCAGTGCTTGCGATGGACAGCCTCACGAGCCCTGCCGGGCCGGGGAGCGCCGAACCCAACCTCGCGGTCGCGCCCGATGGTCGCGTGTACATGAGCTGGATCGAGAGCGCTGACTCCGGACATGCGCTACGGTTCTCCGTACTCGAAGGGGATGCCTGGTCGGCGCCGCAGACGATCCGCGAAGCCCCCGATTTCTTCGTGAACTGGGCGGACTTCCCATCCATGAAGGTCCTTGGCGACGGACGGCTTGCCGTTCATTGGCTGCAACGGAGCGGAGCCGGCACTTACGCGTACGGCGTACGGATCGCCCAATCCGGCGATGGTGGACGCACATGGAGTGAGCCCGTGATGCCGCACCGGGACAGCTCGGAGACCGAACACGGCTTCGTGGCCATGTGGCCCGAGGACGACGGAGTCGGCGCGGTATGGCTGGACGGGCGAAAGTTCGCCGCGTCCGGTCACGATACACCGAACGAGATGATGCTCGTGTCCACAGTCGTTAGGTCGAGCGGGGTTCGGGGTGACGAAGTGGTGCTGGACGATCGCGCCTGTGATTGCTGCCAGAATGCCGTGGCGGTGACGGCGGAAGGACCGATCGTCGCCTACCGCGATCGCTCACCGGATGAGATCCGCGACATTTACGTCACTCGCAGGGTTGCCGGACGATGGACTCCGGGTGTGGCAGTGCATGCCGACAACTGGGAGATATCCGGGTGCCCGGTGAATGGTCCGGCGCTCGCAGCCGATGGCCATCAGGTGGCGATTGCGTGGTTCACGGCAGCTAATGACAGCGCGCGCGTGAAGGTCGCGTTCTCCGGCGATGCAGGCGCCAGCTTCGGTGATCCGATAGTCGCGGATGACGGCGCACCGGCTGGCCGAGTGGACGTTGCCCTTCTTCAGGGCGGCGATGCGCTGGTGACCTGGATCGAGCGCGTTGGAGGCGACACCGCAGCGGTGCGGGTGCGACGCGTCAGGCGGGACGGGCAGGCTGGCACTTCCTTCACCGTCGCCAGTTCGTCTGCAGCGCGCGCCAGTGGTTTTCCGCGCATGGCCATCAGCGGTACAGACGTAGTCTTCGCCTGGACCGTGCCCGGGCGACCGTCGGCGGTCAACGTCGCGCGTACTGCCATCGCGGAGATACAGTGATGCTGCAAACGCGACAGATACGCGGAATCGTCCTGGGTTTCGGATTGCTCCTGGCAGCATGCATCGAGGATGGCCCGGGCGGTAGCGGCGTGGTCGAGATCGGTGCGCCGACCCCTTCCTACAGCACGATGTCTCTCGAAGGCGACTCGGTGTCGCTGGACGCGCTGCGGGGCAGGGTTGTCCTCCTGAACGTCTGGGCCACGTGGTGTCCGCCCTGTCGCACCGAGATTCCCGAGCTCCAGGCAATCCATACCCGCTACCAGCCTCGCGGGCTCGAACTCGTAGGCGTGAGTGTTGATGCGGCCGGGTCCGAGGGCGCCATTCGCGAATTCATGAAGGACTTCGCGATGACCTTCCCCGTCTGGCTGGATCCTGCGGAACGCGTGTCAGCGCGGTTCCTCGTGGTCGGCGTTCCGGCAACGTTCCTCATTGACCGGGACGGCATACTGCGGTGGCGCAGGATCGGCCCCGTCATGCGTGGCGACACGTCTCTCGTCTCGGCCATCGAACGCGCGCTCGGGGACTGAGCGGTACAAAGTGCTCCTGCCGGCCGTGTCTAACGCCTCCACGTGACGCCAGCATACACTGCCCGCCCCGCAACCGGCAATCCGCTCACGTCCACGTAGCGCACATGTCCGAGGTTGCGCGCATCCAGCGTGAAGGTGATGTCACGCCAGGCGCGAGAGACTCGCAGGTCCGCGCGAGTATGGCTGCCCCGGTCATCGCTCACTCGGCGGGCGTGGGTCACGTCCACGTCGGCGGCGAAGCCTAACGGGAGCCCGAACGTTCCGCCGATGCTCGCAAAGCGCTCGAGCGGACGCAGCGCATACTTGCTCTCGAAGCCATCCACCTCCTGCGCATTGACTCTCGTGAGTCCGCCACGCACCCGCCAGTCAGCGCCCAGCACGTCATTCAGGCGCACCACGGTCTCGAGGCCGTGGAACGACGCCGACTTCACGTTCATCGTGCGCCAGGGCTCCACATCCCCCGCGCCCAACGGCTTACCCCAATCAATCAGGTCGCGGGCCTCGCGCGTCCATGCGGCGAGGTCCATGGACACGCCGTCCGCGAGGGAGAGGCGCGCGCCCAGCTCGCCGGTCCAGAACGTCTCCGGCTCCAGGTCCGGATTGCCCACGTTCGCGGGATCGGTGTAGTAGCGATCGGTCCACGTGGGGGCACGCAGGCCGCGCGACACCGAGGCGCGCAGCGAGAGGTCGCGCCTCACGGGAATGGCGACCGCCACACTCGGCGACACGAACGTCGCGCGGCCGGTGGCGCGGTCAGCCCGCAGTCCGGCCTGCACCGATGCACCCGTGCTGTGGGAGTACGCGAGCTCACCGAACAGCGCACCGCGCTGCTCGTCCCGGTCGCCGAGCCGCTCGCTCGTGAGGCGGTCGTCCGCACCCTCCGCACCGAACGCGATACCGAGCCCCTGGCCGAGTGCGCGGCGTACCGTCAGCTCCGCGCCGGACTGTCGCGTGCGATGAAGGTTCTCGTACACCGACGGGTCGTCGCGATAGAGCACGTAACGGTCCGAGTGGATGCGCGAATGCACCACTGCGTCCACTCCCCACGCCGCGCTCGCGTCGGACGTCCAGCGCAGGGATGTAGTGGTCGTGCCCGTGCGCTCGAACGACGGGTATGGACCGTAGAAGTCAGCCGCGCCGAACGCTCGAACGGCCACTCCGGCATCGAGCGCGAACGAACCGCCGCCTACCCGGTGAGCGACTCGCGCACGCGCCTGACGAACATCGAAGTCCGTTCCGTCGCGATGTCCGTCGGATCGCTCCCAGTCGCCCGAGGCAGAAATGTGGACGCGTCCCACAGTCTCCGCGAGCGAGACGGCTGCAGCTGCGGTGCCGAAGCTGCCCCCTCGCAGCTGCGCACTCGCGTCTCCCCCATCCGGGCGCGTCACGATGTTGATCACGCCGCCAACCGCGTCCGAACCGTAGAGCGCCGAACTCGCGCCCCGAAGCACCTCGATGCGCTCCACCGCAGCAAGCGGCACCGCGAGGTCCAGCGCAAAGTGGCCGGTCTGCCGATCGCTCACGCGCACGCCGTCCACCAGGATCAGCACCTGCTCCGTGGAGCTGCCGCGCAGGGCGAGGTCGGCTTGCGCCGGCGAACGCTCGAGCACGTCCAGGCCGAGCCGCAGCGCGAGGAGGTCGGCGACGCTTCGGGCCGGTGAGCTGGCGATCTCGGTTCGGCCGATCATCTCCACGGTGCGCGCGGGAGCAGCCGATTCCACGCCGATGCGGCCGCTCACGCGAACCGTGTCCAGCACCGCCGGTGTCTGCTGCGCGCCAGCGTTCGGCGGAAGCAGCGGGATGGCCAGCGCCAGGATAGCGGCGCGAACCCGGGGGAACGCGCGGCGTGAATGTGGGGAGGTCATGCGAAACAACGTACAAGCGCGGTCGCCTTAGCCGAAGCGCGTCCGGCTCGAACGCCCGCCTGCTGCCGGGGTCACTGCGTGCAGCCCCTGCGACTGATGCCGGCGTCAGCCTTCCGGTTCGTCCGGGATGCTCCAGGCGTCGGACTCAGACACCGGCCAGCCGCCCCTACGCCTTCAACACGACCTTCTCGCAGTGATCCTGCTTCTTCTGGAACATCTCATACCCCAGGGGAGCATCCGCCAGCGACATCGTGTGCGTAATGATGAACGTGGGATCGATGTCCCCGCGCTCGATTCGCTCCAGCAGAGGCTTCATGTAACGGTGCACGTGGCACTGGCCGGTCATGATGCGCAGTGAGCGGTTCATCACGGTCCCGATGGGGAACTTGTCCACCACGCCTCCGTACACGCCCACGATTGACACCGTGCCGCCGCTTCGGCAGGACTGGACTGCCTCACGAAGCGCGATGGGCCTGTCGGTCTGCAGGCGCAGCATCTGCTTCGCCCGGTCGTACGCGTACGTGCCGCCGTGGCCGTGGGCCTCCATGCCCACCGCATCAATGCAGGCGTCGGCACCGCGACCGGCCGTGAGGTCGCGGATGGTGTCAATCACGCTGTCCACTTCCTCGTAGTTGATGATGTCCGTCGCTCCTGCCTTGTCGCGCGCCATGCGCAGGCGGTAGTCCAGCCGGTCTATCGCGATCACGCGCTCCGCGCCGAGCATTAGCGCACTGGCCATGGCGAACTGCCCAACCGGGCCGGCCCCCCAAACGGCTATCACGTCGCCAGGTTCTATGTCGCACATCTCCGCGCCCATGTATCCGGTGGGGAGGATGTCCGACAGGAACAGCGCCTGCTCGTCCGTCATGCCGTTAGGCACCTTCAGCGGGCCCACGTCGGCGAAGGGTACGCGCACGTACTCCGCCTGTCCGCCTGCAAACCCGCCGAGCGTGTGCGAATACCCGAACACGCCGGCTGCCGCGTAGCCGTACATCTTCTCGGCAATGTGCGCATTGGGGTTGGAGTTCTCGCAGCAGGAATAGAGTCCCTGGCGACACTGGTCGCAGCTGCCGCACGAGATGGGGAAGGGAACCACCACGCGGTCACCCACCTTCAGGTTGCCGACGCCTCGCCCCACGTCCACCACCTCTCCCATGAACTCGTGGCCGAGTATGTCGCCGGGCTCCATGGTGGGAATGAAGCCCTCGTAGAGGTGCAGGTCGGAACCGCATATCGCGGTGGACGTCACCCGCACTATGGCGTCGCGCTCGTTCAGTATTCGCGGGTCCGGCACGTTGCGGACTTCCACCTTCCCCTTGCCCATCCAGCAGGTTGCCTGCATGACGCTTCTCCTTCGGGAATCCGTTGCTGACGGGCGCAGGCCTCACGAGGCGCGCGCCTGCGAGTTTCAGTGAAGCTGCGGCACTTCCTCGGGCTGTGCCGGGTGCGGACCTCGCAGCAGCGTGGCGTCCGACACCACCACGTCGCCGGTCTCGAGCACCTGCTTCAGGTGCCGGAGGTCATGGGCCACCTGCTGCCCCGGCTCCTCGCGGAACAGCTTCGCCAGCGCGGAGCCCACGGCCCCGCCCGGAGCGTCGTAGGCAAAGTGGACGCGCACCTCGGTGCCGCGGCCGCCTGGCGCCGGCGCGAACGTCACCACTCCCTCGTTATGCACGTCGCTCCCGGGGAGCGAACGCCACGCGATCCGCCGGTTGGGAACGTCCTCCGTCATCTCCGCCTTCCACTCGACCGTGCGGCCGGCAGGCGCCTTCGCCTTCCACAGCGACACGCCGTCGTCCAGAACCTCCACGGACTCCAGGTGCCGCATGAAGCGCGGCAGGTTCCCGAAGTCGCGCCAGAAGGCGTACACCTCCTCCGGAGGCCTGGAGATGGTAACGCTGTTGCGATGCTCCACAGCATTGCCGTCAGCGGCTCCCACCTCAGCCCGAAGGCCGCGCTCGCCATCGTCCCGCGAGAGCTGCATGGCGCACACGGCGTCCAGGGTACCGGCACCCATCACGGCCGCAGCAGCCATCACCGACCTGTCGCGATGCGGATTGTCATTCGAGAGCAGCGGTGCCAGCAGGGCAAGGTCCATGAGGTCGCCGCCCAATCGCGCCTGCAGCCACCTGTCCGGTCGCGGAGTGGTGAGGATGCCGACGCCTGACGCGATCTCCCGCATGCCCAGCAGGCGCATGAGCGACGCGGTGGATTCATCATCGTTCGCGCCGACGAGCCTGGCCATGCGCCGAGGACCCAGGAACTGCACGAGCCCCAGCCCGATGCTGAACCAGCCAAGGAAGGTGGCGAGCGAGTGGCCCCTGCCACCGGTGGCACGCATCATCGGGCGCGCCTCCTCTCGGTACACCCTCCGTGGAACAGCGCGGTCGGCCTCGACGGAAGCCCTCCTGGTCACTTCCACTTCACCGCCAGTGACGCGCGACTCGTTCGATTCCATTCCTGCACCCATGATTGTCCTCCGGGAAGCACTGGCGGAACGGGTGGCAGACGGCGTGCCCTGAACGCTCGAAGACGCAGGGATCGTGAGTGAACTGCACGCCTGTTCGCGAACTCGCGCGGAGGGCGCCGTCAGTAACCCTCGCGCGCCATTCCCTCGGCAACGGTTCCGACCGCCTCGCACTGGTCCCGTTCGTCCGCGTCAGGCACGGGCCTTCCGGACTCGGCTTCCGAACCCGAACGCAGGGTCGGGCACCAGAAATGCGAGCGGGGCCGCACTAGCGCCGCCGGGTAGCGGGACGACGACGTCCGCGAGCTCACATCAGCCGGCGATACGTACGCGTCACCCGCATACTGTGGCAGTCTCCAGCCGGCCGCGGGCGCGTCTCTGCACGCAACGGAGGTGGCAGTGATTCCCTCGTCGCTCCCGGTAATACTGGCTACTGCTGCACTCACGCTGGTGGCGGCCGCCGTCCTGGCATGGGCCTGGTGGAGAGGCTACTTCCGCAACCTCGACGCTCAGGCGCGCATCATCTTCGAGCCGCGGGACTGGCAGCTCGAACGGCCGTGGGAAACGCCACTGCAGCACCTGGAGCGGGAGGCCGAGCACGGCCCGCCGATAAAGCCGGCTCCCGGCGAGTGGGGAGGCGCCGCATGACGACGCCCACAACCGCTCCGGAACCCGGCCACCTCAGCGCGGGAGAAGTTCAGGCGGTGACCACCGCGCGCGGACTCACGCCTGACGACGTCTCCATCCGCCTGCGTGCCGACGTGTCGAGCGGACCGGTAGTCCTCTTCATCTATGGAATCGCTCTGGTCTGGCTGATAATCGGATCGCTGTTCGGCGAGCTCGCGAGCGTGAAGCTGCACTGGCCGGACCTGCTCAACCAGCAGGCGTGGCTGACCTTCGGGCGCATCCGCACCGCACACCTGAACACGGTGGTGTACGGTTGGGCCAGCTCTGCACTGATCGCCAGCGCACTCTGGCTCACGCCACGCCTGGTGCACACGGAGCTGCGCGGAGCAAACACGGCGCTCATCGGCACGCTGCTCTTCAACATCGGCGTCGTCATCGGCGTCAGTGCCATCCTGCTCGGCTTCAACGACGGCATGGAGTGGCTCGAGATGCCGCGCTATGTCGCGTCGCCGTTCCTGGTGGTCGGGGGCGGGCTGGTGGGACTCGCGCTCTTCACCACGGTTGCCGGTCGCCGGGCGGAGCATCTGTACGTGTCCATCTGGTACGTGCTCGGGGCCTTCATCTGGTTCCCGATGATCTACCTGGTGGGCAAGTGGCCCACGTGGACGGGGGTGGAGAGCGGGGCGGTGAACTGGTTCTTTGCGCACAACGCGCTGGGCTTCTGGCTGACTGCCCTGAGTCTCGCGCTCGCCTACTACTTCATTCCCAAGGTCCTCGGCCGACCGATCTACAGCTACCAGCTGTCGCTCATCGGCTTCTGGTCGCTGGCGCTGTTCTACTCGCTGAACGGCATGCACCACCTTGTGGGCGGTCCGCTGCCTACGTGGATGATCACCACGTCCATAGTGGCGAGCGTCTTCATGTTCATTCCGGTGGTGGCGACCGGTATCAACCTGCACATGACGGTGGTGGGTCGTTTCGGCGCACTGCGCTACAGTCCGACGCTTCGTTTCGTGGTGATCGGTTCCATAGCGTACACGGCCGTGTCGTTGCAGGGTACGTTCACGGCGCTTCGCGAGGTGAACCGGGTGACGCACTTCACGCACTGGACGGTGGCTCACTCGCACGTGGGGCTTTATGCGTTCGTGACGTTCGTCTGTTTCGGGGCCATGTATTACGTGGTGCCGCGCGTGACGGGTCACGAGTGGCCGAGTGCGAGGCTGATCCGGTGGCACTTCAACCTTGTTCTGGCGGGAATAGCGATCTACATCGGGGCGTTGACGTGGGCGGGAGTGGCGCAGGGCCTTGCGCTGCTGGATCCGCAGCTGCCGTTCAGGGTTTCGATGGAGCGTACGATACCTGGTCTGTACCTCCGTTCGTTAGGCGGGCTGCTGCTGACCCTGGGGCACTGCGTGTTCGCGTACCACTTCTGGCTGATGGTGCGCATGCCGCGCGGGGCGCAGCACAGGCTGCGCCCGCCCTTCCACGAGGCGCAGCCTGTGCTCTATACGGCTCGTGCGGCGGGTGCGGTGCGTCGTGAGGCGATGTCCCCCGCAGCCGGGCAGGCCCGGCTGGAGGCTGACGCCGGAGGTGCAGCATGACTCGGGTAGCCCTCCTGGCGCTTGGCGCGTTCGCCGTGATGGCCGGTGCCATCTGCCTGCTCATACTGGTGCCTGCAGCGATGCTCAACCGCGTGGAGGCTCCGGACGGACTGGCCCCATACACGGAGTCGCAGGCGCGCGGACGTCAGGTGTACATCGCGAACGGGTGCATCTACTGCCACACGCAGCAGGTGCGCGATCCCACGTTCACGACAGACGTGGACAGGGGATGGGGCTCGCGAGGCACCGTGCCGGCCGACTACGTGTACGACCGCCCGCACCTGCTCGGCACGATGCGCACGGGGCCGGACCTGATAAACGTGGGGCAGCGTCTTCCGGATCCCGACTGGCACCTGATCCACCTGTACGATCCGCGCGCGCTCGTGGATTGGTCGCTCATGCCCACCTTTCCGTTTCTCTTCGAGCACAAGGCACCGGGTGACGTGCGACCCAACGACAGGGTGGTGACGATCCCCGGCCCGCGCGCACCGGAGGGCGTGGTGGTCGTCGCGAAGCCTGACGCGATCGCCCTCGTTGACTACCTGCTCTCGCTGAAGCGCCAGTACCCGGTGTCACAGCCCACGGGAGGGAGCGGTGGCAGCCACTGACGATCGCAGGCCGCCTGACGGTCCCGCATCATCGGCTCCCGTGGGAGACGGCGGCGTGCCTGAAGCCGGAGGAGTGGACCTGCAGCCTGACGTGGAGCGCATTCACCGCGCGATACTTCGCGAGCCGCAGGACCCTGTGGAGGGGCACGAGCGTCCGCCGTGGTTCTTCGTGGCCTCCATCATCATCGCGCTGTTCTGGGGCGGCTGGTACCTGGGGCGCTTCGGCGGTGACTTCGGGCTCGGCACCCACGTGGCGTACGCGAGCCGCCAGTCGGGCATCGCCGGCCTGGCAGCGGACCAGAGCGCTACCGCAGCTGCCGATCCGGTGGCCGCCGGGCAGACGATCTACAACCAGAACTGCCAGAGCTGTCACCAGGGAAGCGGTGAGGGCGTTGCCGGTGCCTTTCCGCCGGTCGCGGGCTCGGATTGGGTGGTCGGCGACGAGACGACGCTGATCCGAATAGTGCTGCACGGCATGGAGGGTCCGGTGGAGGTGGCGGGTGCCACCTACAACGGAGTGATGCCTGCGTGGCAGAGCGTGCTGGAGGACGAGGACGTTGCGGCCGTGGCCACCTACATCCGGCAGCTGGGCGAGAACGACGCAGGCGTGGTGAGCACGGAGCAGGTGAGCGCAGTGCGCGCCGCGGATGAGGGACGAACCAGGCCGTGGACGGCGGCCGAGCTTCGTGCGGCAGGGCCCGTCTCGGCGCCCGCGCCGGCGGGAGATGAGCCCGCAGCGCCTGACGACACGACGGGCGGCGCGCCGACCCCGGGAGGAGGCGCATGACACAACCTGCAGAGCCCGCCCGCCACGCCGCCACGCACGCGCAGGTGGTGGAGACGGAGTTCGCCAGCGGCGAACGCCTGCTCGAGCCTCTCACGGTCACTGCCCTGTTCGATGACGCGGGCAGGGTGGAGGACGCACTCGACGCCCTCTACACCGCGGGCACGCCACGCGACCTGGTGGAGGTGGTGGTGTCCGAAGCGGCCGCAAGGCGATTCTACACGGACGCACGCGGAGGACAGCGCCCACGCGCGCTGGGTCGCGAGACCTGGCGCTTCGCAGGCATCGGAGCCCTGAGCGGTTTCGTGGTCAGCTCGCTCTTCTCGCTGGTAATGGTGGCATGGCCGGGCATTGACGCGCCCGGCGGCTACGCGATAGTGCAGATCGCGGGGCCGAACCTCGGCGCCGTGGCGGGTGCTGCAATCGGGGCGCTCATCGGCGCCACGCGAAGGCAGCAGCCCGACCATCGTCACGCGAGGGCGGCCGAAGCGGCGGATGCGATCGTTCTGGCGGTGTCGGCGCGCAGCGGGAGGGAGGCCGAACTGCTTGCGCAGCTGCTGGCGAGCCAGGGAGGGCGTGACGTGCGGGTGGAGTCGGTGGTGCGCTGACTGGCGAGTGCATTTGGGTGTGGGTGCGGCGAGGCGCAGGTGTCGTGAGGCGCCGCCGGAGTGGCAGGCATGGCGGGCCGCGGTGCGGCGAAACGTGCCTGGCGTGACAGGCGCGGCGGGCCGGGATATGTTTCCGCCCGCGACCATGCCACCCCCCGTCCTCCACCGTCACCCTTTTCTCGCAGTCGGCATCCTCGGCATGCTGCTGTTCGTGTTGTGGCTGGCCGTGGGTGCGCCGATTGAAGGTGTCGGAAGGGTGCTGTTCTACTCCTGGCGCACTCTCGCGGCGCCGATGCATCTGGCGGCAAACCTCCTGTCGCCCGTTACGGACACGTGGCCCGACGTGCTGGATTCTGCCGCCGTGGCGGTCAGCGGCCTTGCGCCGTACGCGGCGGCCGACTGGTTCGTGCGGCGGTGGCAGCGGCAGAGGCGGCCTGCGCTGAAGCAGGGCGGGTGAGCCGCTAGACCGAGACCCGCGCCGCCAGTTGAGCTGCCGGCGTAAAGAACGTTCGCCGGTACCAGAATACCACGAGCATGGCCGTCATCGCCGTGGCGCCGGCGAGCATGAACATGACGACGATCTGGTACCGCACCGCCAGCAGCGGCGACAGGCCCGCCAGGATCTGACCGGTCATCATGCCCGGGAGCTGCACGAGTCCGACGGTCGTGAGGCCGTTGAGGGTTGGGATCAGGGAAGCTATGAGCGCCCGGCGCACCGGCTCCGCGGCCGCACGCGCCGGCGTTGCGCCGAGGGCCAGGTAGGCTTCCACCTCCCCCCGGTGTGACTCGAGTTCGCTCGCCAGGCGTTCCGCTGCAAGCGCGGCGCCGTTCATTGCGTTGCCGACGATCATGCCGAAGAGCGGGATGAGGTAACGCGGCTCGTACCACGGCTCCACGCTGAGCACCACCTGGGTGACGTAAGCCAGCGTAAGTCCCGACCCGACAAGCATGGCGGCTCCGCTGATGCCGAAGAGCGTTCGACGCTCGCCGGCCACCCTCTTGCCGTCAGGTCCGCGCCGACGGCGAGCCGCGGCAAAGGTCGCCGATACCAGCATGACGACGAGTGCCAGGAGCACGAGCCATGGGTTGTCCGCGGTGAACAGGTAGACCAGCACATAGCCCACGGCCACGAGCTGCACCACGGCGCGCACCGCGCCTGCGAGGAAGCCGCGTTCCAGGCCAAGCCGCTGCCAGCGCGAGATGGCGATGGCCACGAGGACGAGGCCGAACGTGAGCGCCAGGTCGGGCCAGGTTACGGCGATGGTGCCTACGTCGGGCGTGGCGGCTTCGGCCTGCAGGGCGAGCATCGTGAGGGTCATGAGGTCACTCCGCCGTGGTGAGGTAGGCCCGTGCGCGCTCGCTCGCGGCTGCCGAGAAGAGCTTCGTGGTTGGACCGGCCTCCACCAGGCTGCCGCGCTCCAGCATGATGGTCCACGTGCTGATACTGCGTGCCTCCACGAGCCTGTGCGTCACCATCACCACGGACACGCCGTACTCGTGAGGCACGCGCGCGATGGTCGCGAGCAGCCGCTCAGCGACCTCGGGATCCAGCGCGGCGGTGGGCTCGTCGAGCAGGAGCACTTCCGGCCGGGTCATGATCGCGCGTGCCAGGCTCACCCTCTGCTGCTCGCCGCCGGACAGGCGTGACGCCTCACGAGCAGCGTACTCGGGCGACAGCTCCACCGCGGCAAGCACGCGGTCAATCGGCGGCGCCTCTGCCAGCGACTCCTCACCGCCCAGTTCTACCGCGATGCGAAGGTTGTCGGCCACCGTTCCCGGAAACATCGCAGGGCGCTGGAACACGAAACCCACGCGCCGGCGCAGCGCAGTCACCGGATAGCTCGCTATCGGTCGTCCGTGGAAGAACACCTCACCCGAAGCGGGATCGTCGAGACGATTGAGAAGGCGCAGCATGGACGTCTTCCCCGCGCCCGACGGCCCCACCAGGGCTGTTATGGCCGTGCGCGGAATGTCCACCGTCAGGTCCCGGAGAATGGTGGTTTCCGCCCGGGTCTGCGACACGCCACGCAGCTCGAAGAGCGGCGAACCCGGCTCGCCCCGTTCTTCCCGCATCACGCCGCCAGCCCGGCGCTGTCATTCGTGCGCTTGAAGAACATGCCTCCTGCTCCGGTGATCCGTGCCACCATGATCTCCTGTGTGCTGGGCCGCCTGACGCGCGCACGTTTCGCCTGCGAGGTGCGCGAGAAGCACGAACAACAGTACGCCGCTGGATGCGAACACCAGCGGAGCGACTGCACCACTCCACGTAGTCGCCATGCCGAGGTAAAGCAGAACTCCCCACGCCGCGACGCCCGGCCGGGAGGCAGAGAGGCGGGTTGCCCGGAACGCGCGCAGCATTGCGATGCCGATGACCGCCGCAATGGTTGCTGCAAAAGCAATCCGCACGCCCAGGGATGGCATGGCGAGGAACTTCCAGCCATGGAGGTCCGCCCCCACGAAGGCCGACGCAACAAGCTGTATCGGCGCGAACGCCCTGAGCACCCTGGCGTCGCCGGCGCCGCCCAGCCACCATGCGAAAGCCGCGGTCGTGAACGCGAGCATGGCCGGGAACCAGTTCCTCGGTATTCCGTGTCCGTGCGCACCCGCCGATCCGCCGAACTGCACCTGGGACACCGCGAGCCCGGCGCCCAGCACCACGAGTGCAAGGACCACGAGCGATGCGGTGCGACGCCAGGGCAAGGCCAGGCTCACGGACCCTTCGCCTGTCGAGAGCCTGGCGAGTCGAGTACTGGAGTAAACGAGAGCCGCGGCGAGAGAGCAGATGGCCCCGGCCAGTTCCGATCCTTCCTCCAGCAGCAGCCAGCCGATCGGTCGAATCCACCCATTCCCAGCTTCGCGATAGGCCTGCACCTCCAGGTGCTCCTGCACTGGAACGCTCGCGAAGCACATTGCGCCGAGCGCGAGAAGCAGGAACGCCGGCATCACCTGCCTCACGTGCAGGAGGCCGAATGCAAGCATGAACGACACGGCTGCAATCAGGCCGACGATAAGGGCATACCAGCCAATCAGCGTCTCGTTGCCCGCGCCAATGGTCACCATGCTGAGACGCTCGTGAATGGAGCCGAGCTCGTCGAACGACAGTGCCACGAACAGCAGGGCGAGCACCAGCCAGCCGGCACGCAGCATCCTGCGGGAGGCTCCGGCGGTGCCGTCTACCGTGAAGGCGATAGCACAGGCTCCGGCGACCGACAGCAGGAGCATGGATGAGAACCACGCCGCCACCACATTCTCCGCCACGAGGTTGAGATGAACGAGCGCATGCCGGATCGGGTGCGCCTCGTTCCATGGCACTGTCAGCGTTCGGTAGTACAGCGCGAACGCCCACGTGCCGAGCAGCATTGCCGAGGCAGCTGCGACGGAAAGTGCGATGGCCCGCCTCACGAGCCGGGGGCGAACCTCGACGATCAGCACAAACGTACCGGGTCCTGCCCCACCATTCATCCGGAGTCTCCCTTCGCGACGGGCTGAACGATTGTGACGACGTGTCGTGTGCGACGCAAGCTTGCGGTGCCGCCTGTTGCGGTCGTACAGTGGGGCGGCCGGGAGCCTTTCACCGAGGGTCCCGGCCGGACTTCTTCAGTGAGGTGTACCGTGCGATACAGGATTTGTGTGGCGATGGTGCTGGCGGCCGTGGCCGCTCCGGTGTTGGCGATTGCGCAGTCCCCCGAGGCGGCCTCTGCGGTAGCACAGCTGGAGGCCAGCCGTGACAGCCTGCTGGCCTCGATCGAGGGGATGACGCCGGAGCAGTGGCAGTACCGGGAGAGCGAGGATCGCTGGTCTGCGCACGAGATCGTGGAGCACCTGGCGCTCAACGAGGACGTGTTCTACGAGATGATCACCCAGCAGGTGATGAAGACCGAGCGACGGAGCGAGCCGCTCGCTGACGCGGCGACCGCGGACGGCCAGCTGATGGCCATGGTCACCGACCGAAGCCAGCGGTTTCAGGCGCCGGAAGTGGTGAGGCCGCGCAGCGAGTTCGCCACTCCGCGTGAGGCAGTGGATCACTTCGTGGCTGCCCGGGAGCGCACCCTGGAGTTCGCACGCAACACGCCGGACCTTCGGCTGCATGCCATGAGCATGATGGGAGGCCCCGACAGGGACGCCGTGCAGTGGCTCACGTTCGTTGCCGGCCATACTATCAGGCATACGGCGCAGCTGCAGCAGGTGAAGGACCACCCCGGTTTCCCGAAGCGTTAGGGCGGGCTGCGTCCAAGCGTTCCGGAATACGAAGGGCGGGTGCAAGCGCACCCGCCCTTCGTCGTGAGGCGCCATCGAAGTCGCCCTATCCCACCGGCGCCGCCGCCCGGGACAACGACACGGGCAGGCTGGGCTGCGCGGCGGTGCTGAGGTGCTGCAGCGCATGATCGGCCTCGATCTCACGCATTCCCTCCGCGAAGAAGAACTCGTCCTCGCCGAATGCCGGCCGCAGCTGGTCCAGCCAGGTGGCGTGAGGGTCCAGCTTCGCAAAGAAGGGCCGGCCAACCCATTCGGTTCGGCGCGCCTGCAGGAATCGCAGTGCGAACACCTTCTCGCCGGCCACCTCGCATATGCCGTCCACCACCACCTTGCCTGCAGTGGTGCTCATGGACGGCCCGCGAACAGTGCGTGCGAGGCCCGAGATGGAGGCATATGCGTCCCGGAAAATCTGCCAGCCACGCTCCAGCGGCACCTCGAAGTAGTTCCTCGGCCCCGTGTCACGCTCCACGAACATGTAGTAGGGAACGGCGCCGAGTCGCACCTGCTCGCTCCACATGTGTGCCCACGTTTGAGCGTCGTCGTTGATCCTGCGTATGAGCGGAGCCTGCGTGCGCACCACTGCGCCGGTCGCAATCACGCGCGCGATCGCCTGCCGGGCGGCATCGGTCTCGAGCTCGCGCGGATGGCTGAAGTGCGCCATGAAGGCCAGGTGGCGCCCGGATTTCACCACCTGCTCGAAAAGCCGAAGCAGGTCGTCCGCATCGGGATCCGAGAGGAAGCGATGCGGCCAGAACGCGAGCGACTTGGTGCCGATGCGGATCGCGCTGACGTGCTCCAGCTCGTCCGAGAGCAGCGGCTCGAGGTAGCGACGCAGCACCCTGGTGCGCATGACGAGCGGATCGCCGCCCGTTACCAGCACGTTGTTCACTTCGGGATGCTCGCGCAGGTAGCCGACGAGCCCTTCCGCCTCACGTGCGGCGAACTTCAGGCTGTCCAGCCCCACGAACTGCGGCCAGCGGAAGCAGTAGGTGCAGTACGAAAGGCAGGTCTGTCCCTGGCTGGGAAAGAACAGCGTGGTCTCGCGGTACTTGTGTTGCACGCCTGCAAGAGTGTGGCAGCCTTGCACCGGCACGTTCAGGGTGGACTGCCCGGCAGGGTGCGGGTTCATCGAGAACTGGATCTCGTGGGCAGCTGCCTGAATCGCCTCCCTGGGCGCTCCCGATCGAATCAGGTTGCGAATTCGATCGAAGTCGGCCGGCGCGAGCATCTCGCGCTGGGGGAAGGTGAGCTGGAAGATCGGGTCCTCCGGGACCCTCGACCAGTCAATCAGCTCGTCCATGACGTAGCTGTTCACCGCGAAGGGCAGGACGTACGATACGGCGCGAATGGCCTCTACGTAGCTGCCAGGGAGGCGACTGAGGGGTTCGATCTGATCAAGGTGTTCCCTTCGGAACAGCTTGAAGCGGTCGGCAGTGCCAACGCCCTGGTGTGGCCGGGCGATCATGGGGCAGTGTCTCCTGCGGCTGGGTCAACGTACACCAAGTGCAGAGACCCGCGGCGGCCCCTCCGATGCCACGCACCTGCTGCGTGACGCTCTGATTTCCATGTTACGTGGAGAACCAGTGGTCCACAAGGGAAGCTGGCCACGGGCTGTTCTCGGATGCGCAACACCTGGAGCCAGATGCAAGAATCGGACGCGAGGACGAGCCCGGCAGCCTCGCGAGCGCTCTTGTCCCGTTCGGCAACTCCCACAGTGGCAGACACTTGCAGGACGATGTATTGTGTCGGTGAGGGGGCCGGGCGCTCGGTCGCCAATCAGATCGATCAACTGCCACACGAGAACGCAGTCGCCGAGTTCAGCCCTTCGCCGAGCGAGCCGTCACGGGTCGTTCGGACGCAGCTGCGAGTCGGCATGCTCCGCAGGAGTGCCAATGCTCACCGCGACCGAAGCCCTCACGCCCACCGGAACGTCCCGTTCGCGCCAGCTCCACGAAGCCGCCCTTCGCGTCATGCCTGGCGGCACCTCACGCGCCGTACACCAGACGTCGCCCCACCCCATCTACGCGCGAGAAGGCAGCGGCTGCGTCATCACGGACGTTGACGGCAATCGCTACCTCGACTTCTTCGGCAACGCCAGCTCGCTGATTCACGGACACGCGCATCCCGCGATCGTGTCCGCCATTACCGAACAGGCACGCAGGGGCACGGCCTTCTCGCTTCCCGTGGAGAGCCAGATCCAGCTGGCAGGCATTCTCTGCGAACGCATTCCGAGCGCCGAGCAGATAAGGTTCGTCAATTCCGGGAGCGAGGCCGTGCTGCTCGCCGTGAAGCTCGCGCGCGCCGTGACGGGCAAGCCTGGAATAGTGAAGTTCGAGGGACTCTACCACGGCTGCTCCGACACGGTGGAGGTGAGTCTCGACTGCGGTCCGGACGCGTGGGGAGCGGACAGGGCCCCGAACACCGTGGAGTACACGCGTGGCACTCCCGCCGGGTTGCTGGACAGCGTGACGGTTCTGCCGTTCAACGACGTGGAGGCGGCCGAAGCCATACTGCCCGCTCGTGCGGCAGATGTCGCTGCGGTGGTGATTGACGTTCTGCCATCGCGCATCGGCGTCACGCCCGCGAACCGCGAGTGGGTTGCTGCCATTCGCAGGCTCACACGCGAACTCGGCATCCTGCTCATATCCGACGAGGTGGTGTCGTTCCGCCTGGATCATGGGGGAGCGCAGGCGCTCTATGGTTTCGACGCGGACCTCACCACGCTGGGCAAGGCGATTGGCGGAGGACTTCCGGTGGGTGCGCTTGCGGGCTCGCGCGAGCTGATGGCCGCCTTCGACGGCAGCGCGTCGCGGGCCGCCGTACCTAACGCGGGCACGTTCAACGCGAATCCCCTAACGCTGGCCGCCGGAATTGCCGCCATGAGCCTGCTCACCCCACAGGAGATCGAGCGGATCAATGGCATGGGCGAGTCCCTGCGCGCACGGGCGGAGTCTGCGTTCGAGCAGCTGGGGGTGGCCGCACACACCAGCGGCATCGGCTCCATGTTCGGCATTCACATGACCGACCGCAGGTTCACCGACTATCGCCAGTACTGGCACGCGTGCGGCGAGGATCGCGCTGTGAAGGTTCGGCAGCGCAGGTTTTACGACGCCATGAGAGAGCGCGGCATACTTCTCAGCGTGGCGGGGGTGGGTTCGCTCTCGACCGCCATCACCGGCGCCGAGCTGGATGCGTTCCAGTCGGCGCTGGTGGACAGCGTCAGCGAGATGCAGCGCGAGGGCTGCTGGTAGGCTGGGTTTCCCCGGGCGCAGTGCCTGCATCGGCGTTCCGTGCAGGGGCCGGCAGGTTGCGCATCCGCCTCACGCGGCGCTCCACCGCCAGGAGCGCGCTGCCGAAGGTGGGCATCGGGTCCTTCCACCAGAAAAGGCCCCTGTCGCCGGTGAGCCACGTGCGCAGCACCGGGCCCCCGGGCACCCGGAAGGACATCAGGACCCGCGCGATCTCGCGAGCGTCGCCGATCTCGTGCAGCGCATAACGACCAACGGGATACCCGGGCATGGCCGGAATGGGAAGTTCCTGCGCGTCGTGGTATGCCATCCACGGCAGGTCCACCCCGGCGCTGGCAAGCGTGCCGGTGTAGAAGCAGGGGCGCGGGTTCACCTCGATGATCTTGTAGCGGCCGTCGCGCTCGTCGTACTTGAACTCGATGTTGAAGAACCCGCGGTAGGAGATCTCGGAGAGGAGGCGGCTCACGGCATCCACCGCCTCGGCCACCTCCTCGAGCGGGATGCCGACGGAGGAGGCGGTGGTGCCGAGCCTGGGCGGGTACTGACGAATGCGCCGTCGTGAGGTGAAGAGCGGGATGTTGCCGTTGCGGTCGCGTATGCCGTCTATGAGGATGGATGCGGACTGGGGACCCGGAATCCATTCCTGGAAGACGAACTGGATGCCGAAGGCCGACGCCTCCTGCACCCGTTTCACGGCAGCCTCACGAGAGCTGACGAACGAGCCCTTGGTGCCGAAGTGCCGGCGGTGCAGCACAGAATTGGTGGGCTTCAGGAAGCCGCTGGCGAGCTGCTCATCGGTGAGCCTGTCCAGGTCCGACACGTCGTTCACGTCCATCGTGGCCGGGTGCGGAATGTCCAGCCGCCTGACGAGGGCCCCGAACAGGTCCTTGTCGGTGAGCTGTTCCACCACGGGGCGCGCCGGTGCACACATGGGAAAGCGCTCGCGCAGCTCGTCGGGAATGCCCGCAACGGTCGTGGCCCAGGCGTCATTGCATGCGACGAGCACAGCGCCGGGAAGGCTGAGGCTGCGAAGATATGCGGCGACCTCGTCGCTGTCCGACGTGAGCCGAATGAGCCGCTCGGCCGGACGATACCAGCGCGATCGGGTGGCGAGGTCCGTGCTATCATCGGCGACATGGCACTCCACTCCGCGAAGGCTGAGCGCGCGAAGAACGCCAAGGCCGGTGATGTCCGCGCCGAAGAGGATCACGGGGAGGGCGGCGCTGCGCGTCGCCTGGGGTCGAGCCATGAGGGTGAGCTCCTTTCCTGCGGCGGTGTGGCAGGGAATGCTCGGCAGGAGTGAAGATTCCGGCGTCGGCCGCACCACCCTCGATGCGGCGTTGGCACCAGGAGGCCGGGTGCGGACGCGTGACTCGATATAACGTCGGCTGGCGCTGGGGCGCCAGAGCCGGATGGAGGAGGGAAGGGGGACTGGGGAGTTTGGGCTGCCCTGGCTTCTGTCATCCCGCGCGAAGCGTCGGGATCTGCTCGCCCTGCAGCGAAGTCGGCCACTACGCCGTGAAAGCAGATCCCGACACTCGCCGCGCTCGTGCGGGATGACATGGGAGGAAAGACTCGTGCGGGATGACA
>CAYQAO010000033.1:0-8741 GCA_964415485.1 uncultured Gemmatimonadaceae bacterium | reverse complement strand
CACTCGCCGCGCTCGTGCGGGATGACATGGGAGGAAAGACTCGTGCGGGATGACACGGGAGGAAAGACTCGTGCGGGATGACAGAGAGGGGAGAGCGAGTGCGGGATGACAATGGGCCTCCTACTCCACGCGTCCGAGCTTCCTGAAGCTCGACCCCACCATCTCGATCTCCCTCTTCGACAGCCCCACCTCCGCCGCCTCGCTGGGCCAGGTGGTCAGTGCATCGAGCACCTCGTCCAGGATCGAGGCTCCACGCTGCCTCACGTCGAAGGCGTCGCCGACTCGGAGCAGGTCCTCGCGCGTGAAGTGGTCGTCCTTTCCGGCTACCGTCATCTGGTGCGTGCGCGCCCACACACCACCCATCGCCCAGGTCACGTCGTACGCGGGCGACAGGCGCCACCTGCCAGACGGGTCCATCAGGAATGCCACGTTCTTCACGTGGTCGTCCTGGTTGCGGGCCGCAACGTTGAACGCCATGCGCCGGAAGGCCTGGTCCACCGACGGCTGACCGAGACCGAGTGCCCGGATGGTGCGGAACCAGTCCTCGTAGGACAGCACCTGCCTCACGTTGTAGTCCGCGTGCTGCATGCCGCCCAGGCTGTGCATGTGCAGCCGAGCTCCGTTCACGCGGTCGAACCGGCGCGTCATGAAGTGCGCATAGTCGCGTTCGTACAGAAGCGCACACTCGGACATCTCGATGCCGGCGCGAACGGCCATCCGGTGGTACGCGTACTCGATGCGTCCCCACGGGGTCGGGTGGAACTGGCGCACCATCTCGTGTCCGCCTGCACCGGCAGTCACGCCGTCGAACTTGATCATCCAGTGCTGCTCGTCAGGCTCCGGACTGGCGAAGCCGGAGCGCACGCGGGTTCTGTCGGCGTTGCAGAGAACCAGCGCCTTGGCCCGCGCACCACCCGCCGACGCACCCATCTGCATCATCTCCGGAATGGCGACGCTGGTGTCACCCTCCACCACGCGACGGGCCTGCTCCACGAGCGCCGCGACCTCGAGTGCCTCGTCGGTTGCCACACTGCGAGTACCGTCGTGGGGAGGATGGTACTCCAGCGCGCCCATCGCCCGGCGACCCATGTAGAGCAGCTTCTGCACGGGACTCAGCGAGTGCTGCGGCGTGCCGCGCTCCTCGAAGTAGCGCCTGATGATCGCATTGCCGAAGGCGTCAGGCAGGGAGTCCGCGAGCACTCCCGGCAGGCCTTCGAACTCGGCCGATCGGGCGAGCTCCGGGAATCGTTGCGGACCGAGACGGGACAGTGGCAGGTGGATGGGTGAGATCTCCAGCCCCGACTGCCTGAAGGAGTCCGCATACTCGAACACCACCGTGCCACTCGAGGGATCCTCGGCCACCGCGCCCACTTCCTGCCCCCAGAGCATGACGGTGGCGACGGCACCGCGCGTCGGGGTGCGCCGGCGTGCAGTGGCCGGTTCAGTCATCGCGGCTGGTATTGTGCCCGTCGCCGTCACGCGAGCCGCGCGAACCCGTGGCGCGCTCCCGTACCTTGCCCGCCAGCCTCGCCATCTCCAGGGGCGAGACCAGCGGCTCGGGCAGGAAGTTCTCGAGTGCGTCCAGCCGGCCAAGCGCGCGGAGAAGCTTCACGACGGTGGCGAGGGTGGGGTTCTCTCCGGCTTCCGCCCGCTGCGCAGTGCGATAGCCGACCCCGGCCTGCTCGGCGACATCCTCGAGGGTGCGGTTCTGCTGGAGCCTGTAGGCGCGGAGTCGTGCACCCAGCTCGCCGAGGATCTCGCCGGTGGTGAGCGTGGCAGAGATTCTGGTCATGGCCCGTGCGGATGCGTGTGCGGGTAGCCCGGAGCTGCGCGGATCGCGCGCTGGGGCGACCCGTGCCGGTGAAGCTACTGCATGACCAGTCGCTACGCAACAGGCGCTATATGCCGTAAACGGCCTTCAAGCGTATTTGTCGGCATTAATGCGCCGTTTGCGGCTGCTGTCAGACGGCGCGAGAGGGTGCCGAAGCGGCCATGCACGGCGTGGCAGAAGGTGAAGCCGCATGCGACACCGGCGCAGGCCGCCCGTTCCGGAGTCCGGGAAGTTCAGTGAACTCGTCCACGAAGTACTCCACCTGCTGCCAGTCCGTGAGCTCGTGGTCGCGCGACGTGTCCGTGGGCCCGCCTTCGCGTTCACAGATGCGCCGGAGCATCCAGCGGGTGAACGGTCCGTATTTCCGGTACATGATCGCTCCGGCGATGGTCGCGTGAAGGCCGGGTGACCATCCAGTGTCCGTGAGGAAGCGCTGTAGTTCGCGTAGCGCGTCCTGCTGACCGGTGCCCGTGGAGTTGGGGGCGGCAGCCGTGCCAGCGGCGGCTGAGGAACTGACCGAGAAGAAGGCGGACGGCCTGGAGTTGAGGACCTTCAGGTGCCTTCGAACGTAGCGTTCGACGCATTTCTGGTGGTGTCCCCGGATCAGGGACGCGCCAATCACCACTCCGTCGAACGAGTCGGGGTTCGGCGGGTCGGGGTCGTCTCCATTGACAAGGGTCACCGCGTAACCGAGCGCGGAGAGCTGGTTGGCGATTCGCCGCGCGATGAGGGCGGTCTGCCCGTACGTGGTTCCGTAAAGAATGAGAATCCTGCGTGTCATGGCCGCCTCCGGAGGTTACCCGGTAAGGGTAGGCAGGCGGAGGGAGTCGCAGCGTCGGGGAAAACCGGATAAATCGGAGGGGAATCCCGCCGGTGTCGCAGAATCCGGGTCGCGACTGACCGCGCCAGCGAGTGACCGCAAGCGAGTGAGCGACAGCGACTGCGCACCTAAGAGGGACCGCCATCGAGACCGCAAGCGACTGAGCGCTGGACTCGCAGCGTGGCCCCGGGCGATGCCGGGAGGCCCGCAGCCATACGGCATGCCGGGTGCAATTGCGCGTCGGTCCTATACGGCCCGAAATAATGGAGGTAGCCCCATGAGATCCGACAGCGAGCGCATGACCACGCGAAGAATGATCATTCCGGCAGCGCTGCTTGCGATGGCGCTCGCAGCCGCCTGCGCCAGCAGCAGTTCGATGGACGGGGGCATCCAGCCGGACCCGCGGCCGAGCGCGGATTCGGTGGTGGACAGCCTGGGGATGGATTGACGGTTATAGCGTAGCGTCGGTCGGCAGGAGCTACGGTCGGCCGACGTCTCCCGCGGCCTCGCGGCTGGAAATCCCCAACTCCTTCAGCTTCTGGAGCAGCGCCGGATCGTGCTCCGGCAACTCGCCGAGCTTTCGCCACGCCAGGCGGCCGTCGGCGTCTATGAGGAAGGTCTCGGGGACGCCGATAGTCATGAACCGATCCTGGACGCGCCCCTCAGGGTCGCGGCCGATCAGGAAGGTCGCGCCGCGCTCGGCTGCGAAGTCGGCCACGGCCTGGTCGGAGCCGAGGTCTATGCTCACGGCCAGGATGCGAAGGCCGTTGGCTGAGTGGGCCTCGTGCAGCCGCTGCAGCTCCGGGAACTCGCGTTCGCAAGGCGTGCACCAGGTGGCCCAGACGTTCAGGAGCGTCACGGGCTGCTCGCCTCCAACGTGTGCCGAGTCGCCGGAGAGGGTGCGTACCGAGTAGCCGGGTACGGGCGAGCCGACGTTGAGCGGCGCGAAGCGAGATGACGGGTCGTTCGCGTCGCAGGCGGCCGTGGCGAGCACGAGGCTCGTGAGGCAGGCCGTGGCCGCGGTACTCACGATACGGCTCAGCTTCATCGGATCAGACCTTCCCTCATGATGACTTGACTGGCACCCACGGTCGGCAGGCCCATGGTGGCGGACGGATCGCGCATGTCCGGACGCGAGTGATCGGCGTGTTCCAGGTCCGACGCACCCATCTGTGCCCAGAGCACGCTCACGCTGTCCCCGTGCACTCCCATGACCGGGAAGGTAGCAGCCACGGCCTCGTCGCTGAGGACGATCGGTGGCCCGAACGTGCGGCCGCTGTCGCGAGACATGCGCATCGTCACCCGTGGAACGCGAACCGTGCCGTCGTCCCACACGGCTATAACGCGTCCAGCGCCGGCGAGGGCGAGCTGCACGTGCGCGGGCCGCGAGAACTCGGCAGCACCCAGTGCGAGGGGAGTGCTGAAGGTGCGTGCGCCGTCATCGGAGTGGGCGTACCAGACGCCTGCCACCCCTTCCTTGCCGGTCCACCAGGCGGCGTGCAGGCGTCCGGTGTCGTCAACCTGCAGCGATGGACCGGCATGCGGGCATGCGTCGAACATCCAGTCGTCGGCGTACACGCGAACCGGCTGGCGCCAGGTTGCGCCGCCGTCAATGGAGCTTGCGACGACTATGTCGCGAATGCTGCCCGGAAGCACGGTTCGCCAGGCCACGTACAGCGTGCCGTCGGGCGCCGTGGCGATCGCGGTCCGGCAGCAGGGGCAGCTTTCCCCTTCCGCGATGCGCACGTCAGGCGACCAGGTTCGGCCGCCGTCGGTGGAGCGCGAGATGTAGCTGCCGGATACGCCGCTGCGGCCGTCGAGCCATGCGGCATACAGGCTGCCGTCACTCGCGGCGTGCAGGGCGTGGAAGTTGTGCGATCCGAAGTCGTCACCCGAACCGTCATCGTCGGTGACGGTGACGGGGTCGTTCCAGGTCAGGCCGCCGTCGCTCGAACTCGTCAGGCGGAGGGCGCTGGCCGGGAACCTGCGCCCCGGAACCAGCCTCGAAACGACGTACATGGCGTGCAGTTTCCCGTTCGCGTCCCAGGCGAGCTTGGGCGGAGCCTCGCCGTGTGGCGACGCGGGGCCCAGCGGATCGGAGAGCAGGATGGGCTCCGCATGGTCAATGCTCACGGCCAGCCTGCCGTCACTCCCGCCGTCGGGCGCCACGATCCAGGCCATGGCGCGGCGGCCGTCCTGCGCGACGGCGACCACCGGAGTGGCGCCGGGTCCGGAGCCGGCGTGCACCTCGCGAGCCGGCCCGAAGTCGGCGTCGGCAGCCTCACGACAAGCGGCGGCCGAGAATGCCAGCAGCGCCGCCATGGTCACGTTCAGCGTGCACTTCGCGCCGACAAGGGGAAATGGGCGCATCATCAGCGTCTCCAGTCGAGTCTTACGCCGGCGTACACGGAGCGTCCCGCGCCCGGCTGGTACTGCGCGCCCTGGAAGGAGTCGTATGCCGCCGTCTCGGCATAGCGACGGTCGAACAGGTTCGTGACGCGCCCGAAAAGCTCCACGCCCTGCCTAACTGTCCCGCTGGCGTGGAGGTTCGCGACGTCGTGGCCGCCGTACTCACGAAGGTTCGCAGGGTCCATCGCATAACGACCGGTGTGGGTCCACTCAACCGCCACACGACCGCCGCGGAGCACGGCAGGATTCCACGTGAGCATCACGCTTCCCAGGTCGCGCGGAGCTCCCTCCATGCGGTGCCCGTCGTAGCGGACTTCGGGAACGGCGGGCGCAGTACCGGTTGCAGGGCGGGCTGCCTGCGGCACCCATTCGCGGTAGCGCTGGGACGACACGCTCCACGCCGCGTCGAGTCGCAGGTCGGAAGGCAGGGCCAGCGTGAGGCTCGCCTCCACCCCACGATGCCTCGTGCTGCCTGCGTTCGTCGCCTCACGAGTGTTCATCGGCGTCACGAACGTGAGGATGTCGTCCGTGATCCACATGTCGTACGCGGAGAGCTGATAGACCACGCGACCGCCGAATCCGCCGCGCACTCCGGCCTCGACAGCGTCCACCTTCACTGGCTCGAGACCCACGCTATTGGCGGCACTGTTCTGCTGGAAGAGCTGTCCCTGGCTGGGCGCGCGGAACCCGTGGCGGTAGGAGGCGAAGAACGCCGCACGATCGTCCGCGCGCCACGTGATTCCCAGCTTGGGGCTGAGGTGCGACCAGCTGAGCGTGGTGTCCGCCGGCCGGCGATGGGCGCCCGTAAAGAGCGGTTCCAGGTGTGACGAGTAGTCGTAGCCCACCAGGTCCCAGCGCAGCCCCGCTTCGAGCGTGACTCGTGAGGCGGGCGCGTACTCCACCTGCACGTACGGCGACATCGCCCGGTAGGTGACGTCGTAGTCGTAGTGCATCTCCCCCGGCGTGTAGCTGGACCAGATCCCGTTGGAGGGCGAGGTGACTATCTGCTGCGCCGTGAAGCTCCCCGGGCTGTAATCCATGTCCACGCCGGCGATCACTCGCGAGTTGAGGGCCGGAAGGTGATGGCGGACCTTCGCCAGCAGGCCGAGCGACGTGCTGCGCGTGTCCCAGACCTGCGGGTCGTAGCTCAGCTGCCAGGACGGAATGAGCTCGAGCGTATTGTAGCGCGCGAATGGCGTGATGCTCCAGAGCGTGCTGCCGCGATCCAGCTCCACCGCACTCGAGACCCGAACTGCGCTCACGCTTCGATACGCGATGGGCGACCGGTTGAGCGTGCGGAGCGTGTCGAACGCCGCCTGGCCGATGGTGGCGACGTCGTTCTGGTCCACGTCCGACGCCGTGAGGACGGTGCGACTCGTGAGGCCTCCGGCGCCGCTCCAGTCCCAGCGGATGGTGCCGCTTAGCCGTT
This sequence comes from uncultured Gemmatimonadaceae bacterium, assembly GCA_964415485.1. GTDB lineage: Bacteria > Gemmatimonadota > Gemmatimonadetes > Gemmatimonadales > Gemmatimonadaceae > JBBQHX01. Next base: position 2,252 of record CAYQAO010000033.1, on the reverse strand, counting down.
CGTACCTGGCTTCGTCGCGCCAGCCGTCGCTGCGCGTGACGTTGAGGTCGCCTCGAATGCCATGGCTCCCGCTCATGGTGCCGCCGCTCAGGAGCATCCGCGCGTAGCCCGCCGAGCCGCCCTCCACGGACGCCTCGGCGCTGGGCGTTGCCGGCGCACCGCGAGTGAGCACGTTCACCACGCCACCGATGGCGTCGCTGCCGTACAGCGCGGTGCCGGGTCCCTTCATCACCTCCACCCCGCCGGACTGAGGCACGTTCACCTCGTACAGAGCGTTGTGGTTGAAGAAGCCCGTGGCGCGCGTGGGGATGCCGTCCTCCAGGTAGAGGTACATGGGCTTCGTGGTGATCGGCTGGCGAATGGCCATGGAGTGTCCCTCGCCGGACAGCTCGGAGACGTGTACGCCGGCGAGCCTGTTGAGAAGCTGCGCGGGGTGCGAGGAGCGGGTGCGTCTTATCTCTTCGCCGTCGAGAACCTCGATGGCCGCGGTGGCATCGTCGCGGCGCTGGACTTCACGTGTGGCGCTGACGACGGTGGGCGACAGCACGGTTGCATGGGGCTCGAGGCGAAAGTCGAGTCGCGTGGTATCACCGGCCGATACCGTGACCTCGAGCTGGGCGGTGGCGTAGCCGGTTCGCTGTGCGATGGCGGCCGCGGTGCCCGCGGGCACCGGGTGGATTAAATAGCGGCCGTCTTCGCCGGTGATGGCGCCGCGCGTGGTGCCGTCCAGGCGCACGACCACGCCGGGGATGGGGCGCTGGTCGGCAACGCTGGTAACCTGTCCGGCGATCGTGCCGGCCTGGGGCTGCTGTGCCTGCGCAGCGGCGGCACACAGGGGGAAGGCGGCAAGCACCGCACGCGCGACGAGACGGCTCACGCGGCGACGCCGCGCGGCCTGGTCCCGCTGGATGGACATTGTTCTGTTCACCGTTCCGGAAGCGAGTGGTTCTGGTGCGCGCGCACGACGTGCTGGCGCGCGACCGGTGAGCTCGTGGCTTCGGGAGCGGCATCCGGGATCGGTATGCGATCGTGCAGCGCCTCGTGGCCCGTGAGGGCGGAAGTGCGCCGCTGCTCGTGTCGGTCTTCGTCAGGCGCTGCCGATTCCAGGGTAATGCATCGTCAGCAGCACCGGCTACGGCACGGTCCGGACGCCGGCTCAGGCGAACGGGGAAGGTGGTCCGTTCGCGAACGGGAGGAGGCGCGGCGCAAGCGGTGCCGGCGCACTGACCAGGAAGGCAGGGGCGTGCGGCTCGGCCGGCCCGGTGGCGGAGACCTCCAGTGCCGGAACGCTCGGCAGGCGGACGGCAGCCACGGTGCAGCAGGTGCCGATGCACTGGCAGGAATGCTGGTCGTGATCGTCGCTGTGGGTTTCCGCGTGCTCGGCAGCACCGGCAACGACGTTGCCCGCCTCGTGATGCTGCTGGCGCTCTTCACTGCCGGCAGCGCCGCTCTGTTCGCCCGCGGCGGCCGCACCTACGCCGAGGTGCATGGCGCAGTCGTGGGCTCTCAGCGGTTCTCCGACCACGAGGGTCAGGAGGAAGCCGAGCAGTACGGCGATGTGCCGGCGGCTGCGTCGGAGGGCGGGCATGACGGAGAATCTAATAGCGGGTTCGGGGTGCGGTTGCAGCTGTGGCGATATGCGTGAAGAGGTTGTGACGGGCGACAGGTGAAGAGGAGAGCAGTCGTCTGCTGACGCTTCGAGATCGGAACGTCGGGGGAGCCGTGAGCCGGCGTCCTGCCGGGTTGCCGCCGACGCTTCCCCTAGAAACCTTAGGCCACGTTCACCCGTACTCAGGCTCGAGCTGGATCACGTCTCCCGAACCTGCCCAGGAATGGACCTGATACGCGGAACCCTGGACCTGCTTGTCCTTAAGACCCTCTCCTGGGGGCCGATGCACGGATTGGGCGTGCTGCGCGCCATTGAAGGTGCTACGGGCGAGCGGCTCCAGATAGAAGAGGGCGCGCTGTATCCCGCACTGCACCGCATGGAGGAGCGCGGCTGGCTCGCGGGGGATTGGGGGTATTCGGAGCGCGGCAGGCGCGCGAAGTTCTATCGCCTCACGAGGGAGGGTCGCAGGCAGCTGGTGGCGGAGTCCTCGAGGTGGCAGCGCTATACGGAGGCGGTGGCAATGGTACTCAACGCGGAAGGTGCGAGATGAGGGGGCGGAACGCGCGCGCCGGGGAATCCGCGCAGGCACCGGCATCGAGGAAGGCATTCACGCTGCCTGCCAGCGGAAAGCGGGCAGCGAGAC
>CAYQAO010000032.1:0-29338 GCA_964415485.1 uncultured Gemmatimonadaceae bacterium | reverse complement strand
GGATCCATGCGTGAGACGCGGCCCTCGAAGGTGCGGCCGGGATATGCGTCGAGCGTGAAGGTGACCGGCTGGTTCACACTCACGCGCTGGGCGAGCTCCACCGGAATGCGGCCGGAGAGCTCGAGGGTGCGTGAGTCAACCACTTCGAAGAGCCTGTCGCCCACGCTCACCGCCTCGCCGGGCTCCACTGCGCGGTTGCTCACGACCCCGGCGATGGGAGACGTGACCCTGGTGCGGACGGCCTGTTCGGTTGCGCCCGAGGCCTGCGCCTGGGCCAGCGCCACCTGCGCGTTCGCGGCTTCGAGGGCCGCTTCCGCCCGGCGGAACTCCAGCTCCGAGATGGCGCCCTGCTCGTACAGCGCTCGTGAGGCGTCGCGCTGGCGGCGGGCGACTTCGGCGTTGGCGCGGGCGGCCTCCACGTTCGCGGCGGCGCCGGCGGCCTGGCTGCGCACGCCCTCGGCTTCGATGGTCGTCAGCAGCTGGCCGGCGGATACGCGGCTGCCGCGATCCACACGTACCGGCCCTGCAGTGCCTGCCACCTGGGCGGCGACTGCAACGCGCTCGGCGGGCTCCAGGGAACCGGTGAGCACCACGCCACTGGTGACGTCGCCCAGGCGAGCCGCCGCGAGGTCGTTCGAAGAGAGGACGACCGCAGGGGCTTCCGACTCGGTTTCCGCAGCGGATGAGTTGCCTCCGCAGGCGGAGAGGGCCGTGATGGCTGCGAGGATGAGTGCGATGCTGGCGTTACTGCGCCGGGTATTCGAGTACATGAAGGTGTTCGCTGTGTCGTTTGGCGCCCTGGTCGTCAGGCGCTGTGCCGGGCTTCAGGCTCAGGCCCGGTAAGCTCTGCTCCGATCTCCCGCTCGAGCAGGCGGATGATCCTTTGAGCTCCGGTCTCGAATGCAGCGAGCCGGTGCCGGATTCGCGGGTCGGAGGTGTCGGTGCTGTCGGTGGCTGATGCGATGAGGGAGTGGAAATCTCTAATGGACTGGAGACGCATTCGCATGGCGCGGGCGAATGCGTCTTCCGAGATTCGGTAGTACTTGCGTCGGTCTCCGGGCAGTGCGGACTGCTCGATCATGCCCATGTTGGCGAGGCGCCGGGCATCCACGGAAACGCTGGCCCTGCTGACCCTGAGCCGTTCGGCGATCTGGTCGAGGGACATCGGTTCTGCGGATATGAGCAGGAGGCCGAATATACGTCCTGCGATGCGTGGCAGGGCGTGTTGCTCGAAGTGGATGCCGAGTTTTTCTATGAGGTCCAGGTGGGGCACGGGTCTCCGGTTCAGTTCATTCGGTCGCGACTGAACGTAGCGGCGCCCGGTTCCGGGAAAAAGGGCGCCCCGCGCCGACCCACGCGCGACTGCAACCTGCATCACGAAACCACCGCCACCAGGCAGTCCGCCAGCTGACCGTGCCTGTCAATTCGCGAAGTGAGCGACATCTCGTAACGAATGCCTGAGGTCCCTTGCCTGAGGTCGTTGACTACGACGAAGCGGGTGCACGAGTTCCAACGCGGCAACTCCCGCGCACGCGCCTCCCCATTCTCTCACTGTCTCGTCGTTCGAGGTCACCCGGATGTGACATCGGCAACCAAAGTCGCAGCAGTCGCGCGTTTCCGGGCGCCTGATGAGGTCCCGGTCGCGGGCAGGGTCCACGACGCGGTGCAGAGACGAAGAAGCCGGGAAGGATGCCTTCCCGGCTGTGCTTCACAGCGCTCGACCTGCTCCCTTCTGCAGCTGCTTCCGGCTGCGCCTGGCGTTCAACCCGCGCCCTGGTCCAGCAACTGGAAGCGCACCGTGATGTGCCTCGCGACTCCGGCTGAGCTGTAGTAGGACGTCAGCTGCACCTTGTATACGTCGTCTCCCCGCCGGATGTAGTAAACGTCAAAGGTGGGGAACACCTGGTGGAGCGGAGGACCCGAGTAGATCTGCCACGGGTACTCGGCGAAGATTCCGCCGTACGAATCGCCCGCATAGATGCTCGCCGGAATGGTCCGGGCGGTAGCCAGGTCAATGCCGGCAAACGGTTCCTCGATCTCCACGGCCCCCACGCCGCTCCCGCTCACTCCGCCGTTCACCCGAACCGTCCACCCCTCGAAGCGAAGGTCCCAGGACGTGGCGTCGCCGCCGCCGTTGTACAGGTCCACGAAGACCGGGTCTTCACCTACTGTAATCGTGCGGGACTGCAGGGCGCCGAAGCTCTCCCCGTCCTGAACGGCATACTCGATGGTCACCTCCCCCGGCGAGGTTGCACTGGCGCCCGTGATGGCGGTGACATGGAACTTCACGAAGCTGGCAGGATCGCCGCGGCGCGCGATGAAGGTCACGTTCTCGCTGGGCGTGGCAGCGGCGCCAGGCTCGCCGGCATACCAGCTGGCGACAGCCGGCAGCAGCTCGTCCTGGACGAACTCGGACGCGGCCGGAATGGTGGCCGCACTCGCTGCCTCGAATCGGGGCAGCTCGCTCTGCGGGGTGAAGTCCTCGATCTCCTCCAGAGTCCAGTCGGAGCAGTCGCAGGCGCCCGCCACGTTCCCGGGCCCGGCGGCGCCGCCGTTGAGCATCACCGAGAAGCCGTTGAACGCCATGTCCCAGCCGGTGGTGAGCATGAAGTCCTGCTCGTTCGTCACGGTGCCGGTCTCGAGGTTGAGGAAGGCCCAGCCGTTGGAGGCATCCACTTCGACCGTTCTGTATTCGCTCGGTTCGCCCGGTCCGGTGGGGTCGTCGTCATCGGAGCAGCCGGCCACGCCGAGCACGAGCGCCAGGCAGGCGGCCGTAGCGGTGCGTCTGTCGAGGAGGTTCAGCATATGGGACACTTTCTGTCGGAATTCTGGATGGACGACTGGCGCTCGACCGCTGCCGAATGCGCCACGATTCCTGAAGCTCGCGACATCCCGATCGCAGTGTCAAGCAAGGTCTGGCATGCGATGGTGAGGTGGACCACCGGGCATTCCCAATTCGACTGATCCGGCGTACGTTACCCTTGACAACCAAGATCGCGGGCGGGGTCTCCCGGAAGTCCGGTGCAATACCGGCGCGGCCCCGCCACTGTGAGAGGCATTTCCGCCTGGCAGTCGCCAGCGGAGCTTCCCGTCCACGAAGCCACTGCGTGCGAATGCATGCGGGAAGGCGGACGCGAAGGCCTCGAGCCAGGAGACCGGCCTCGCCCGCGCCCGCATCAACCCCTCGAGGGAGGGGCGCGGGCGACGCCGCGCCTTCCTGACGCCGGGAGCTTCCCGCCCGCGTCTCGAGCTCCCCGAGCCGTCGCCCCGTCCGCCCCCGGGACAACTCGGAAGGCCAGTGGCACGTCCGGCGGCGAATTCCACAACTCCAGGCACTGCTCGCAACGCGTGGGTCGCGCATGTCCTCGGCGCCCTCGTGCGCTCGGGAGCGCCTCAGGCACTGGTGATCTGCGTGGTCTCCGCGCTCGCAGCCTGCACCGGCGAGGACGTACCCGGAGCCCATGCATCCGGCACCGCGGTAGTCGCGGTGGATCAGGCCGGTGATACCGTGCGCCTGCCCAGGCCGGCCGAACGCGTGGTTGCGGTGCTGCCCAGCGTGAACGAGTTCCTGCTGGCCATGGGAGCGGGCGACCTGATCGTGGCGCGGACGAATTACGACGTTCAGCCGGAGCTCGCCTCCCTGCCCTCGATAGGCGGCGGCCTGGATCCGTCACTGGAGGTGCTGCTCGACCTGCGCCCGGACCTCGTGGTCACGTGGCATGGCCCGGCGCACGACAGGCTTCGGGAGCGGCTTCGCTCCGTGGGCATAGCGACGTTCGGCGTGGGAACGCAGGACACGACCGAGGTCTTCCGGAGCGTGCACGCACTCGGGGCGCTCACCGGCCGCGCTCGTGAGGCAGACTCCGTGCGCGCGGCGATCAGCGCCGAGTTCGCGGAAATCGCAGCGTCCGTGCAGGGTACGCGGCGGCCCGGCGTGCTCTACGCGCTGAGCATCGCCCCGCCCATGACCACCGGGCCGCGCACCTACGTGTCGGAACTCATAGGCGTGGCGGGCGGCGCCAACGTATTCGCGGACCTGGGCAACGATTTCCCGAGCATCTCGCTGGAGGAGATCGTCAGGCGCGATCCCGACTTCATACTGCTCCCTGCCGACTCGGCCAGCGTGGACGCGCGCATCGCGATGCTGGAGCACACTCCCGGATGGAGCGGCCTGCGCGCGGTTCGGGAGCGGAACGTGATTGCGATTTCGTCGCTCCTGCTGGACAGGCCGGGCCCGTACATGGGGATGGTGGCGCGCATGATCCACGACGGCCTGCACGCGAAGTGACGGTGACGGCGAGAACCGGACGCGCCTTCGTGCGCCTGACGCTGCTCGCGCTCGCGACGATCGTGGCCCTGTTCGCCGGCGTTCGTGTGGGGGCAGTGGACATGTCCCTCGCCGAGTTCTGGCAGGCGCTGCTGGGCGAGGGTGCGGACGGCGCCTCGGTGATCGTGAGGCAGCTGCGAGTTCCGCGCGTGCTGCAGGCCGCGCTCTGCGGCGCCGCGCTCGCCGGCAGCGGTGCCGCCTTCCAGGCGCTGCTGAGGAATCCGCTGGCCGAACCGTACATACTCGGCGTTTCGAGCGGTGCGGCCGTGGGTGCGGTGGGCGTGGTGGTGCTCGGCCTGACGGCTCTGGGTGCGTGGGTCGTGCCGGCCGCGGCGCTCATCGGAGCCCTGCTTGCCGTTGCCGTGGTTCTTCGGATCGCGCTCGGCGTGGGAAGCGTGCTGGACTCGCGCGTGCTGCTGCTGGCGGGCGTGGTGGTGGGGGCCTTCTTCAATGCGGCCATCCTTCTCGTGCTCACCTTCAGCGACCTGGAGTCGTTTCGCTCGGCCATCTTCTGGATGATGGGCAGCCATGCAGGCGCCACCTGGAACTCGGTGGCGTTGCTCGCGCTGTGGACGCTGCCGGCACTGTTCGCACTGCTGGTGCTTTCGCGCGCGCTCAACCTGCTCTCGGTGGGCGAGCTGACGGCCGCGTACCTGGGAGTTCGCGTGGAGCGAACGAAGCGGATCGTCTTTGCCATCGCATCGCTGCTGGCGGCGGTATCGGTTGCGGTGAGCGGGGTGATCGGCTTCGTGGGCCTGGTGGTGCCACACGCGATCCGGCTGGCGTGGGGAAGCGACCATCGTTTCCTGCTGCCCGCGTCTGCGCTTCTGGGTGCCGCGTTCCTGGTACTGGCGGACCTGCTGGCGCGTACGCTGGCCGCTCCCACTGAACTTCCCGTTGGAGTGGTGACGGCGTTCGTGGGAGTTCCCTTCTTCGTGTGGCTGCTGCGGCGCAGGGGGGGCGATGCCTGAGGTGTCCGGCTGGAGCGCGGACGGCCTGGTGTACACGTGGCCGGGAGCATCGCGGGCGGCGGTGAACGACGTGACGCTGCGGGTGCCGTCGTCAGGCTGCACCGCGCTGCTGGGACCCAACGGCGCCGGCAAGAGCACCCTGCTGCGCCTGCTTCTCGGAACGCTCACGCCTGACGCGGGGCGAGCGAGCTTTGCGGGACGTGCGGTGCACGAGTGGTCGCGCCAGGAGCTTGCGCGCCGAATCGGCGTCCTGCCGCAGGAAGAGGGGAATGCCTTCCCCATGACGGTTCGGGAGTGCGTGGCAATGGGGCGCTACCCGCACCTCGGACCCTGGCAGCGCGAGGGGCCGGACGACCACGCCGCAATCGAGGAGGCGCTGCACCTCACCGACATGTCCGGCTTCGTCAACCGACACATGCAGAAGCTTTCCGGCGGTGAACGGCAGCGGGCACGCCTTGCGAGAGCGCTTGCGCAGCGGCCCGGTGCATTCGCGCTGGACGAGCCGACCGCGGCGCTCGACGTCAGGCACGAGATGGCGATCTTCGAGCTCCTTCGCAGGCTGGCTGCCGGGGGAGCCACCGTCCTGCTGGTGACGCACAACCTCAACCTGGCAGCCAGGTACGCGCACCGGATCGTGCTGATGCACGAAGGCCGGGTTGCTGCGCAGGGCACGCCTCACGAGGTGCTTACGCAGGAGATCGTGCAGCGCGTGTACGGCTGGCCGGTTCGCATCATGCCGCACTATGGACCCGGACCGGACGCCGGCGCACCGCAGGTGGTTCCCCTGGCTGACGTGACGATTCCACGGATGGAGAATGACCGATGACTGATAGAATCTCTTGCGCAAGGCGGCCTGCCTTGGTGCGTCTGAGGTCGCGCGCCATGGCGACCGGTGGGGTGCTCGCGGCGTTGGCGATCGCATTGCCTGCGCCGACCGCGCTCGCGCAGGTCCGTGCCGACTCCACATCGGCAGACTCGGCCCGGCGACTGGATCCGGTGGTCACCACCGCCTCACGCGCCCCCGTTCGCTCGAGCCTGGTGGCAAGGCGCCTGGACGTGCTCGGCGCTCGGGAACTTCAGCAGTCCAGCTACACCGATGCCACGGATCTCCTGAAGCGTGAGGCGGGCGCAGACGTGATCCAGTTCGGCGGATTGCTCTCGGGTATCGGCCTGCGCGGTTTCAGGCCGGAGTACAGCGGCACGTCGCAGCGCACGCTGCTGCTGGTTGACGGACGGCCCTCGGGAGTGATCAACGCCGCCCTGCTGGACGTAGGGGAGGCGGAGCGCGTGGAGATACTGCGGGGGCCGGCATCTGCACTTTATGGGTCGAGTGCCATGGCCGGGGTGGTGAACGTGATAAGCCGGCGGCGCACCGGGTCCCTGGAAGGAATGGTGCAGGCGTCTTACGGGAGCTTCGGCACCAGCGAGCTGCGCGCGTCAGGCGGCGGCGCGCTGTGGCGCGGTGGTGACGGACGCCAGCTCGATGCGGACGTGAGTGTGCGGCGCGCAGCGCAGTCGGAGGATTATCGCATTGGCAGGGGTGACTTCTTCCGTGACATGGTCGGTTCCGAACAGGCCGTGCAGGTGTCAGGCAGCGAGGAGATCGGACGCGTGCCCGAGATCGGCGATGGCGTGCGCAGGCGCAATACGACGTTCAGCTACGAGGCCGCGAGCGCACGCGCTGGCTGGGCGTTCGGCAACGGCCTGCGCGCGGATGCGCGCGCGGGCGTGTTCAACGCAGATGACATCGAGAGTCCCGGAGACCTTCACTTCGCCGATTCGCCCTTCCCCGGCAACGGCCGGAAGAACCAGAGGCACTGGAACTGGGAGCTGAGCATCGGCGGCACCTATGGCGGTCATTCGCCGATGGTTCGCGTGTACTACGCCGAGGACGCTGCCGAGTACTACGACTCGCCTGACGACGACCGCTTCGTGAACTACGTGACCGACGTGTTCACGCGAGGCGCGCAGGCGCAGAACTCCATGGCACTGGGCAGCGGAACGCTCGTGTTCGGTTCCGACTTCAACCGGGTGGACGCCGACTCCCGTCGCCGCACGCATCCCTCCACCGCGGCGGCTCCGTACTCGCCGAATGCAGCCATGACCTCGCTGGCAGCGTTCGGGGAATGGCGCTGGTCTGCGCTGGACGGACGGCTCAGCGGCGCGGTGGGAGCACGTGGGGACAGGGTGAGCCTGGAGTTGAAGGAGACGGCCCTGCGCCCCGACGTGACGCCCGGCACCGAGCGCTTCAACGTAATCACGCCGAGCGCATCGGTGCTCGCCAGGCTGTCGAGAACGGTGTCCCTGAGGTCGAGCGTGGGGCGGGCGTTCGTGGCGCCTGACGCTTTCGCCAAGGCCGGTCTCACGACCACCAGGGAGCCTGACGGGAGCGTGGCGTTCGCCGCCGGCAACCCGGACATATCCGCCGAGCGCTCCCTCACGATAGACGGCGGGATAGTGCTGTCGTCGGCCGACCGGATGTTCGAGCTGGATCTCGGATACTTTCACACGCGCGTCACGGACCGTATCACGCCGGCGGTGGCATCGTTCGATCAGGCGAGTGCGCCCACCACTCCGAGCGGCGAATGGGTCTCGCGAGTGGAAACGCGAATGAACGCGGCTAGCGCCCGCCTGGAAGGCCTTGAGACGCGCCTGTCCTGGGATCCGGCTCTGGCGTCAGGCAGGAGATGGTCGCTGAACCTGTTCGCAAGCGGCACGTGGATGCTGGACGCCGAGGAACTGGTACCGCTGGTGACGGCTGACGTGTCCGGGTTGGAGAATGCGGCGAACTTCACGCCGGAGCAGGCTTTCGGCACGTTCTCGTTCGGCGAGAAGACGGCGATTCGCGTGAAGAACGTGGCGAAGCGCACGATCACGGGGGGCGTGGCGTTCGACGACCGGAATCGCTTCCGTGCGAGGCTGTCCGCACGTTATGTGGGCGAGAGGCGGGACCTGGACTTCACGACCTTCACGAACGACGTGTTGTACCCGGCATTCCTGGTGGCTGACGTATCGGCAGGTGCCCGCATCACGAGAAGCGTGAGGGCGGACCTGTTCGTCTCGAACGTGACGGACGAGAACTACTACGAGATTCGCGGCTACAACCTGCCGGGGCGCTCGTTCGCTCTGAGGTTGACGGCGGACTTCTAGCGGACTGGCAGGCATGTACGGTCGAACCGACACACCGGTTCGCGACCCGACCCGTTTCCGCGTCTCCCGGTCAGTCGTCCTGCTCCTGATGCCCCACGAGTGGACGCAAGTCTCCTCAATCGCTGACCTCGTACCGAGTCGATGCAGGACATCTATCTCGCCCGACAGCCCATCTTCGACCAGAAGGACGGACTGGTGGGCTACGAGCTTCTATATCGCGGGAACGCCACGGAGAACTGGGCCAATGGAACGGCGCAGCAGATGTCCGTGGACACTCTGCTCAACGCGCTGATCGGGCTCGGCCTGCAGCAGGTCACGCACGGCACCCTCGGCTTCTTCAACGTGGACGAGGACCTGCTGCGCGCCAATCCGTTCGACGTGTTCGATCCCGACAGGGTGGTCATCGAGATACTGGAGACGGTGCGCTGCATGCCGGAAACGCTGGAAGTTCTCAGGCGTCTCAGGGACCGCGGCTTCACCATCGCGCTGGACGACTTCGTGTACGACCCTGCGCTGGAGCCGTTCCTGGAACTGGCGAACATCGTGAAGGTGGACGTGCTCGGCCGCACCGCGGAAGAGCTGGAGCCGGAGATGAAGCTCATCCGGCGCAACGGGGCGCTTCTGCTGGCCGAGCGCGTGGAGACGGAAGAGGAACGCAACGCGCTGCGGGAGATAGGCTTCGACCTGTTCCAGGGATACTTCTACGCGCGGCCGGAGATCATCGGCGGGCGGGAGATTCCCATCGAGCACGTGAACGCGCTGCAGCTCATGAACCTGCTGCGCGACCCGGAAAGCTCCGACGTGGAGCTCGAGAGTGCGTTCCGTGCGGACCTGTCGCTCACGTACAAGCTTCTTCGCATCGTCAACTCGGCTGCCGTGGGCGGACGAGGGATCGAGAGCATCGGACACGCGCTGCGACTCGTGGGTCGCGAGCCGCTCTCGCGTTGGCTGGCGCTTCTGGCGGTATCGTCCATGGCGCGGAACACCGGCGTGGGCTCCGAGCTGGTTCAGGCGGCCATGCAGCGCGCGCGTTTCTGCGAGCTGATCGCCGAGTCGCTGGGCATGACCACGGCGGCCGGGCAGGGCTTCATGGCCGGACTCTTCTCGCACCTGGATGCGCTGCTGCGCGCGCCCATGGAGGATGTGCTGGAGCACGTGCACCTGGCCGATCCCGTGAGGCACGCGCTCCTGGAGCGCGCAGGTCCGTATGGCGAGGCGCTGCTTCTCGTTGAAGCCTACGAGCGCGCGGACTGGCCTGACGTGGACCGTCGTGCGGCAGCGCTGGGGATTGACGTGGGCGCGCTGCCGGAGCTGCGCGCGCAGGCGCTGGAGTGGGCGTCCGAGCGGATGACGGCGACGAGGATGGAATAGCGGGACAATCGGCGCGGAACGACTGTTCGCGTTGGCGCCTGCCTCACGCCCCCAGCACCCGGTCCCGCCGTCCATCCAGCTGCTCGAGCACGTCGCTGAACGGCAGGAGGATGGAGATGCGCCGGTTCGCTGCCGCGTCAGGCTCCTCGGGCACACGGAGGTAGCGATCCGCCAGCCCGCGCACTCCCACCACGCGTGAGCGGGATACTCCCTCACGCTCCAGGATGCGTCGCGCCGCGTTGGCGCGGTCTGCCGAAAGCTCCCAGTTGGTGTAGGTCGCCTGACGCGAATACTGCATCGCGTCGGTATGCCCCTCGATCACCACCGCAGCGGTCAGCTCGGCCAGTTCGGCTCCTATCAGCGTCAGCGCCTTGCGACCCGTCTCGCTGATGACGGCCGAGCTGAGCGGGAAGAACGTGTCTCCATCTCCGTCCTCCACCAGCTCGATGCGCAGGCCTTCCTCGGTGACCGTGATCTCGATCAGCGTGTTCAGACCGAGCTCCGCCTGGTTCTCCTCGATACGCCTGCGGAGTGCCTCGGCCGCACGCTCGAACCGTGAGCGCTCCTGTGCGCGCAGGGCCAGCTGCATCGGCACCGGGTCCACCGTACTCGGCGGTGCCGAGAGCGGGTTTGGCGCGATGCTCGGCGCGCCGCCCGTGCGGAAGGCGGTCGGATTGGAGAAGTAGCCGCCGATGGCGGACTTGGTGCTCTGGTCCAGGTTGATGAGCCACATCACCATGAAGAAGGCCATCATTGCCGTCACGAAGTCGGCGTAGGCCACCTTCCAGGATCCGCCATGGTGGGCGCCTCGCGAGCTCCCACGCTTCTTCTTTACTATGACGACCGGTCGTTCCTTCTGCTTCGCCGGAGACGACACGTCAGGCTGCCCTCTTGCGAGTCATCTGTTCGAGCGCCGAGAATGACGGACGTTCGGCCGGCTCGATGTTCCGCCTTGCGAACTCCACCGCTGTCATCGGGGAGTCGCCGCGGGCGAACGCGAGGATCGCAGTGCGGATGCAGTTCATGTAGGCATGTTCCGCCCGGGCGCGGATCTCCATGGCGTTGGCCATGGGCGCCAGTACTCCGTAGCAGAGCAGGATGCCCAGGAAGGTTCCCACGAGCGCGGCGGCCACGCTCTCGCCTACCGCGGACGGATCGCCGCCGATCCTTCCCATCGTTATGATCACACCCAGCACGGCTGCAATGATGCCGAATCCAGGCATGGCGTCTCCCACGGTCCTGACGGCATGCGACACTGCAAGCGCTTCCTCGTGGTGCTGTTCGAGGTCCGTCTCCAGGATATCCGCCAGATGGTGATTCTCGATCGTGCCGGTGAGCAGCACCTTGAGCGTGTCGGCGAGGAACGACATGGCGTGATGCTGCTTCATGAAGTTGGGGTACTTCTTGAAGATGTCGCTCTTCTCCGGCTCCTCGATGTGCGGCTCCAGCCCCACGAGGCCGTCCTTGCGGGCCTTCTGGAACACGTCGTAGAGCACCTGGAGCAGCTCGGAGTAAGCCTTGTCCGAGTATGGCGTGGGCTTCAGGAGCGCCAGCATCTGGCCTCCCGTCGCCTTCAGGATGGCGGGCGGGTTGCCCACGATGTAGGCGCCGATTCCGGCGCCACCGATGATGATGAATTCGGTCCACTGCCACAGCACGAGTACGTTCCCGTGATGCAGGACGTACCCGGCCAGGACGCTTCCGAAGACGACTATGAGTCCGATGATCAGGAACACGATGCGACCGCCTGCCGATGGATTGGAGTTCACCTGAGCGGTGCCTCTCTGGGTCCAGTATCGGCTCCTGCCTGCGGAATCTGGAGTGCGATCTTGCCGTCGTCCGCCGGATTCCGGGAGGCAGCCTGAAATGAGGGAGATCAGGGCGGCGGAAGGGAACGGCTGGGCGGCGCTGGCGGATCGCCTGATGCGGGGCGTCACCCACCAGCTGAGCAACCGCGCCTACGCGCTGATGACGCTCGCCGCCGAGCTGGAGGAGTCACCGGACGCGCAAGTGATTGGCTTGCTTAAGGATGAAGTTCTCCGACTGGAGCGGACGGTGCGCCTCATGCGCACCCTGGAGGACCCCGGCGGGCAGCAGTCGCCGTGTTCTCCGGAGACCCTGGTGCGGGACGCGGCTGCCCTCTTCGTGCTGCGTGCAGGGCGACGGATTCCCGAGGTGGGCATCCGCGTGGAGGATGGGCTGCCGGCCCAGAAGTCTGATGCGGCAGCTGTGATGCGCGCCCTGCTGCTCGCCTGCGAGCTCGTGGCCGGCGATCGCCTGGCGGTGTCCATCTCGGCGCGGCGATCAGGGAACCGGGTGCGGTACCTGGTCGAGCGGGCGGAGCCGGACGCGGCCGGCGTTCCGATGACCCCTTCCGAAGTCGCGCTATCGGCGCTTCAGCCCCTGGCCGACCGCTGCGACGGTCGCGTCACCTGGAATGGCGGGAGCTCGGTGGAGATGAGCTATCCGTTGGCGCTGGAAGGCGGCGCGGACTGAGCGGCACGGGGCGGCAGCCTGGACAGCCACGCACGAACCTCGTCTCCGGCAACTCCCCGCTGGTTCTCGGTCGCGATGGCCTGCGCCAGTTCCTCGCGCACGATTCCCACGTCCGGCGGTGCCTCGATTCCGAGTCGCACGCCGCGGCGGTCACAGGCTACGATGACCAGTCGAATACCACCATCCAGCAGGATGGCTTCGCCCTGGCGGCGACTCAGGATCAGCACGTGGGTTACACCATGTTCAGTATCGCCTGCGCCATTTCGTCCACCGTGCTCACCAGGCGGGTTGCTGCCACGTATGCCTGCTGCTGGCGCATGAGCTGAGTCAGCTCCTCGTCGGTGGACACGCCGGCGACGCTCTGCCGGCGCAGCTCCGCCTCATTGACGATCGTAGCGTTGCTCACGGCACCATTTCGTGCTGCCTGGGTCTCCAGGGCCACGCCGGTCACGAGGTCCCGGAACGCGTCGCGCAGCGAGCGGGTGGAGGCCGGGTTGGACGGGTCGGGGACGACGACGTCCGTCCTGTCGCGGAGTGCGGCCATCGCCAGCGCGAGGGAGTTGTCGCCCGTGCCGTACCGAAGCGTGCCCGCAGCCACGTAGCGCGCGTCGTTCCGCACGCCCGGTGGCACGTGAGGCGGGTCGTCCGGTCCGCGACCGGCCAGGATGATGGATTCCGCCGTGAGCCTGTCGGGGTCGAAGAACACCACCTGGCTGCCAGCCCACGCGGGGTCCGCGCCGGCCGGGTCTCCGGCGGGGCTCCATCCGGTCATGTGCAGCTCGTTCACCGCCTGCACCAGCGACGACGCCACGAGGTCGAGCTGGCGGGTCACCGAGGGAATGTCCTCGTTGAGCACGCGAGCCACCGCTCCCAGGCTGCCGCCCACGTTGTGCAGCGGCTCGCTGCTGCCGGCCACCGCGAACCTCACCGGCTGCCCGCTCAGCACCGAGAGCTGCTGAACGCTGGCCCCGTCCACCAGCATGCTTCCGCTCAGGAACACCCCAACGCTGCCGTTGCCACGCTCCACGACCTGGATGTCGGCCAGCTCTGCCAGCGAATCGAGAACGCGATCGCGCTGGTCGCGCAGGTCGGACGCCACGCGTCCGCTCACTTCGCCGTTCACGATCTGCCTGTTCAGCTGGCCCAGCTCGCTCGTGAGGCGGTTCACGTCCAGGAGCGACGACTCCAGGCGGGAGCGCGCCCCGCTGGCCACTTCGTTCACGCGGGCCGCGTGGTCGTTGAGCATGCGCGCAACCTGCTCGCCGCGCTGCCTGACCGTTCCGCGTGCAGAGTCGCTGTTCGGCGACACCGCAAGCTCGTCCCACGCAATCCAGAATGCGTCCAGCGCGGCTCCAAGTCCCGCATCGCTCGGCTCACCGAACACGCCCTCCAGCTGCAGCAGGATGTCGCGGCGCTGCGACTCGGCCGCGAGGTTTCCGCTCGCCCTGCGATAGACGGTGTCGAGCAGTCCGTCACGAATCCGCTCCAGCCGCTCCACGTTCACGCCGCCGCCGAGCTGCCCGTAAGGCATGGAAGCGGGATATCCCGCCACCAGCGACGCACGCTGTCTCGTGTAGCCCTGTGTCTCCGCGTTCGCCACGTTGTGGGACGTGACGCTGATCGCCGTCTGGTGCGCGGATAGCGCGCTGCGTGCTATGCCGAGTATGGATGCGATGCTGCTCATCAGGCCGTCCGGTTGAGAAGAATGCCGCCGTGCGCCGACTCCGCCTTGTGCCACCCCGACGGCGCCGGCTGACCCGAATCGCCGTACACGGAACGGATCAGCGCGTCGCCGTTGGATACCGCGCCTTCCAGGCGCGTCCTGCTCTCGCGAACCTGCCTGCTCAGCTCGAGCGCGGCCGCCCTGAGCACCGCGCGGGCGTCCACCAGCTCAGCCGGCAGGTCGCCTCCCAGCAGCTTGTCTATGTCCTCGCTGTCCAGTTCTTCCACCCCGGCCAGCATCATGTGCACGGCGCTGCGGCGACGGCGAGCCTCCGAGATTGTGCCCAGCACGCGGTGCGTGGCGAACACGGTGTCGTCGAGCGTGTCCAGGTCATCCGCCTCGATTGCCTGCTGCTGGCGGCCAAGCACGCTCGTGAGGTTCTGGAGCAGGCGCGCCTCGGAGCGATACAGCTCGGCCAGCGTTGAAAGCGCAGACGAGTGCTGGTGCGCACGGACCGCCTGACGCGACCCGGCCGGCGAGGCGTGAAGTTCTTCGGGATTGCGCATCAATCGAGGCCGTGTGCGTGAGGCGCCGTGGTATCCGGCTCTATTGCGTCCTGCCGTGCCTGCACTTCCTGGATTCCTGCCCGGTCCCGCAGCTGCCGGTACAGAGCCTCGGCGAGCTCGGAGTGCCTGCGACCGGGTACCTCGGCTGCGAGGTGCTGATCCAGGAGGGTGGTGAACATCTCCTCGCCGCTTCCGCCACTCATCAGGCCATCCTCCGGAACCGTTTCGCGCATGGCCTTGAACATCTGCTCCACGAATACCGCCTCCAGGTCGCGCGACGCTGCGCGCAGCTGCGCGGCCGCGTCGGTGGAACGGGCCGCGGGCGCAGGCGAAGCGAGGGAGATTGGAGTGGTCATCGGACGATCACTTCAGCGTTGAGAGCTCCGGCATCGCGAAGCGAGGTGAGTATCACGGCGATCTCCGAGGGCGTGGCGAAAACCGCGTGCAGTGCGGACGCAACCTGCTGCACGCTGGTGCCTCTCGGCACGTTCACGCTCCCGGTCATGCCCGTAGTATCGGCAGCTGCATCGCCGATCGTGAGCGTTATTTCTCCGTGGCTGACCACCCCTGCGTCCACGGTCACGTCGCCGCCTGCCACCACGGTTCCGTCGCGGCCGTCCACGATCACTCGGGGTGCGCGGTTCAGCGCCACGCGAATCTCCTGCACGCGTGCCATGGCCACGGCGGGACCGCCCTCCGCGTTGGAGAGGTCGAGCGCCACCGCACCCGGATCCTCGACCGTAGCGACTGACGCACCGAACTCCGCGTCCACAGCGCTCGCGATACGCATGGCGGTGCCGATGTCGGGCTCGCGCAGGAGGAGGCGCGTGGTGCCGTCGCCGGAAGCGATGCGAGGCAGCGGCGCCTCGAGGATGCCGCCTGACGGGATTCGCGCGGTAGTGGTGACCGTGCGCGTGCGCATGCGATCGCCGCTCTCACTCACGAGCAGCGCACCCTGCGCCGTCGCCACCGATGCCTCGCCGGCCTCGGCCACCAGCGGCGTCATCCACAGAACGCCGCCGCGCAACGAGCGTGCGTCGCCCAGGCTGGAGACGTGCACCTCGAAGCGATTGCCCGCTCTCAGGTATGGAGACAGCTCGGCGGTTACGAGCACCGCGGCCACGTTGCGCAGGCGGAGTACCTCCGCGGGAACCTCGATATCGAACCGGCGGAGCAGGTTGGCTACGGACTGCACAGTGTGTCCTGCGTTGCGGCCGCCCAGGGTGCGATCGCCGGTACCGTCGAGTCCCGTGACGATGCCGTAGCCCACGAGGCGTACGGGGACGGCGCCTTCCGCGATGGTCAGGTCGCGTATGGCGGCCTCCTGGGCATGGAGCGCCTGAGGGGCGGCGGCGAAGGCGAGAAGCGCGGCGATCGCCAGGCACCCGAGTGCCGCACCCGCACGTCCCCTGCTGGTGGCGTTCGCTACGCTCATGGCCAGATCCATCCTACGATGCGGCCGATGATCCCGCCGCGAGGCTTCGCAAGGCTGCCTGACGACGCGAACGTGATCTCCGCATCGGCCAGCCTGTCGGACACCACCACGTTGCGAGGTGACACGTCCTGCGGGCGCAGCCAGCCGCTTACCGAGACCTCCTGCACGTCGTTGTCCACGGTGACGGCCTTCGAGCCTTCCACCCGCAGCATGCCTGACGACGACACCTCCACCACGCGCACGCCGAGCTCCGTGCGGAACGCGGTGCCCCGCGTGCTCTCGCCGCGCTGCACGGATTCGGCGTCGTTTCTCGTGCCGAATCCGGCGTCCATGCGGGTGCCCGGGGCATCCGTGCTGCCGGGAGTGCTGAGCGTGAAGTCGGCATTGCGACGCCGCCTGTCGGTCGCCGTCACGCCCTTCTTCGCGGAGGCGAGCGTGGCTTCGTCCACGAGCACCGTGATGATGTCGCCCACCACGAATCCGCTGCGCGACGACGTCCAGCTGGTGCGCCCGCGCGGCTGCACCGCCGCGGCTTCGGATGATTCCACGCCCGACTGCTGCACAGCCGGCGCCTGCGCCCGAGCGAGCACCGGCATTGTCGTGAGGCAGAGCGCTGCCAGCGCGACCCGCAGCCTGCGCGCCCAGGCAGGCAGCGCAGGAACTGAATGGAACGTCATTGAACCAGTACGGTTGAAGGTCCTGTTGCCACTGCCTGAACCCTGTGAAGGGCGCCCACGCGCACCTGTATGAATTCACCGAGTGCAGCCTCGCCCATTGCGATACCAGGCCGGGAGATCTCCACACCCGACATGCGCCAGCGCACGCGAACCGTGTCTCCACGGGCGACGAGCGGTGGCGGAACGACCGCCGGTGAGCGAAGTGGCTCGCCCTCGCGTATCACCCGCCTGGTAATCCAGCCGGGCGCCGCAAACACGCCGGACGAGTCAGCGTGGTGCTGCCCAGTGGGGACAGCGGCGCGTTCGGACCCGGCCGTGTTGCCAGGGGCTGCGCCGGAGATCGCAATGTCCGCGCGCTCCAGCACGTGCCCGCGGGGGAGATCGCGCGCTGCGACGCGAGCCTCGCCCGCGACGTGCTGCTCCTGAGCCGCGGCAGCGGGTGCCAGCAGCAGCATGGAGAACGCGTACAGCAGCGCGCGAACCGGGCGGAACATCCGGATCAGCGAATGAGGTTGTTGGCGATCTGCAGCATCTCCTCGCTGTTCTTGATCGCCTTGGAGTTGATCTCGTACGCGCGCATGGCGGTGATCATGTCCACCATCTCGCGCACTATCTCCACGTTGCTTCCTTCCAGGTGTCCCTGGATGGTGCTGCCGAATCCGTCCTCGCCGGCGAAGCCGAGCACCGGATAGCCGGCTGCCGGCGTCTCCTGGTACAGGTTGTCGCCGATGGTGACGAGGCCGGTCGGGTTCGCGAAGCGCGCGAGTTCCAGGCGTCCGAGTTCGATGAGCTCACCGCTCTCGCCCTGCTGCGCGGCTATCACGCCGGTGCGGGAGATGCTGATGCGCGTGGCGTCCTGCGGGACGGCGATGCCCGGGATGACGGTGTATCCCTGCCTGGTCACGATCGCGCCTTCGTCGGAGATGTCGAAGCCGCCGTCGCGGGTGTACGCCACCTGCCCGTTAGGCAGCTGCACCTGGAAGAAGCCGTCTCCCTCGATGGCGATGTCCAGCGGACGTTCCGTCTGCTCCAGCGGGCCCTGCTCGTGCAGGCGCTGGACTGCAGCCAGCTTCACGCCGCGCCCGACCTGGATCGCGGGCGTGGTGGTCATGTCCGGCTGGCCCACGATGGTGGCACCCTGCACCGTCTGGTACAGGAGGTCCTCGAACACCGCGCGGCTGCGCTTGAAGCCGGTGGTGTTCACGTTTGCAAGATTGTTCGCAATGACCTCGGTGCGGGTCTGCTGCGCGATCATGCCGGTGGCGGCGGTACGAAGTGCGGGATCCATGTCAGAGTTCCTGCCGGTTGTTGGTTCGTTCGTGATTGCCGCGGTCAGATCGGGCGTCCGATCTCTGTGGTCACCAGCCCGCGAATTGCGTCGAGTGTCGTTACGGCCTTCTGCACGTTGGCATAGGCGCGCTGGATGGCGATCATGTCCACCATGGACGAGACAGCGGTAACGTTGCTCTCCTCCAGCATTCCCTGCCTTACGTCCCGCTCATCCGGCCCTGCTACCGTCGTTCCCTCGACCGCGCGGTAGAGCCCTGAAGCCTCGCGCTCGAGCGTGCTGCCAGCCTGCCGCCGCTCCACGCGCAGCATGCCGAACGAGCGTCCGTTCACGTACACGTGACCGTCGCGGTTCACCTGCACCACGGGACCACCGGTGTCCGGCGGAACCAGCGGGTCGGTGTCCACTGCGTCCGGTGTCAGCTCGCGCGGCTGCATGTGGATCGGCCCCTCGTGCGTCAGCAATGGATTGCCGTTCAGGTCCACGAGCACGCCGGTCTCGCTGAACCGGAAGCTGCCGCCTCTCGTGAGGCGTTCGCCATCTGCAGTCCTTACCACCAGGAAGCCCTCGCCGCCCAGTGCGATGTCCAGCGGCGACTCAGTTGGGCGAAGGCTCCCCTGCGAGAAGTCGGTAGCCGCTCCTATCACCGGGTGGCCACCTTCCACCATCTGCGCGAACGCGCGCTCGCCCTTGAAGCCGTCCGTGTTCACGTTGGCCAGGTTGTGCGCGGCAACCTCCTGCCTGCGCTCCCAGTAGCGGAGCGCATGCGCAGATGCGGTCATGCCTGTCGGCCTGAAGCTGATTCCCATTAGCGTTGGTCTCCGGTTGTGACGAGGGCCCTCAAGGCAACGGGCATGCCCCCATGCACATGCACCGCAAGTGCTTGTACAGCAATGTGTTGGCGCATTGGCGCCTGGTTTCGCGACCGATCGCCGATGCGGCACGTTCTGCCGGATGCGGAACGTTTGACCACGTCTCCGTCACTGCCTCAGTCGCTTGAGCCTGTCGCGAAGCCGCGACAGGGCCTTGGACCTGATCTGTGACACGCGCGATTCGGTGAGACCCAGCACGGTTGCGATCTCGTGCAGCCTCAGGTCCTCGAAGTAGTAGAGAGTGAGCACCGTGCGTTCCTGGTCCTTGAGCTCCAGAATCGCGTCGCGCATGAGCTCGAGTTCGCGCTCCTGCGTCAGCTGATCCTCCACCGTGGGACCGGTGCTGCGCGGCATGAGCGTGGCAGGCGAGAAGTCGCTTTCGCCCTCCTCACCGCGAGGCTGGTCGAGCGACAGCTGCGACGCGGCGTTCACGTCCGCCTCCCACTGCCACAGCACCTGGAGCTCCACGCCAAGGTGCTCCGCCAGTTCCCGCTCGGTGGGCTCACGGCCCAGGGCGCTGCCGAGCGCCTCACGAGCCCTCGAGAGCTCGCGCGCCTTGCGACGCACCGATCGAGGCACGTGATCCTGTCGGCGAAGCTCGTCCAGGATCGCCCCCCGAATCCTGGGAGCGGCAAACGTGCTGAAGGCCAGTCCCCGCTCGGGCTCGAAGGAGTCGTGAGCCGACATGAGACCCAGCGTCCCGGCACTTACGAGTTCGTCGAAGTCGGCCTCGGCGCTCAGGCCGCGCTGCACCTGGCGTGCGATGTAGTGAACGAGGCCG
Source organism: uncultured Gemmatimonadaceae bacterium (assembly GCA_964415485.1). GTDB lineage: Bacteria > Gemmatimonadota > Gemmatimonadetes > Gemmatimonadales > Gemmatimonadaceae > JBBQHX01. The sequence goes on along the minus strand of CAYQAO010000032.1, from coordinate 9,741 downwards.
AGGTGCTCGTTGAGCACGCGCTCACGGTCCACCTCGACATCGTGCTGACGGAGGAGTGAGTCCTTCATGATTCCCCCTCCGCTCGCGCGCCGTATGCAGCCGGCACGGGCACAACCGGGAGTACCGCGGCGCCTGCAGGCGCATCGGTCAGCATGCCGTCCGGGCGACCCGGCAGGCTGCTCGCGATCCCTGCAGCCACGTCCAGCGCGGGGCTGCCTGACGCGGCATCCAGCAGCGTCATGCCGCCGCGCAGTGCCATGGCAAGGCACGCATCACGAGGAATTGCGCCTGCGAATCCCAGGCTCTCTCCCAGGAAGCGCTGCGCGGCCGTGTCGAGCATTGCGTGCACGTTCGCGGCTGCGTCGGGCTCTTCCGCAGCGACCAGGACATGTGCGGGAGCGCTCACGCCCATGCGCCGCGCCGCCTTCAGCATTGCATGCGTCGCGGCCAGCGAGGCTCCGCCGGAAGCCGAGACCAGCAGGAGCTTCACGTTCATTCCGCTGCGGTCGGCGGCCTCGCACGCACCGGCCAGCGCGCCGATGCTCGTGGACGCATCCACGACCACCGTGTCATAGAATCGCAGCACTTCCTGCAGGCGTGCGAACGACTGTGCAGGACGGTGCGACTCACCAGCATCGTCCTGTCCGCGAGCCTGGATGGCGTCGAGGGATCGGGTGACGGACAGTGCCATGTCCTGCACCGGGATTCCGCGCGCCAGAGAGACGAATCCGAAGGCCGGCCTGGAGGCCGATGTCCAGCGGATGCCTGCGTTTGCCTTGCCCGCCTCCACGCAAAGCGCAGGGCCCCAGGCGCTCGCAGCCAGCGAGAGAAGCGCCGCCGACACGGATGCACCGGTGGAGCCTTCACCGCTCGCAACCACGAGCATCGTTCGCCGGGACCGCGACACGGATGTGTCGAAGTACGCGCCGTTTACCATGCCATTGCTCCAGCGCCGCCGGCGGCAGGCGCGGCATCGAGCCGCAGGCCACCGAGAATCCGTTCGGCAGCCGGGCGCAGCCCCATGCCGGACGCGCCGGCCTGCGCGACCCAGCGGATGGGCAGCTTCGCGGCCGCGACCGCGGAAAGCATGGCGCTCTCGTCGAGCTCACCCCTGGTGTCGGCGAGCATCAGGTGCGATGGTCGCGTGGCACGGTAGGCGTCCACCGCGTTCGCCGCTTCCTGCGGCGACGTGGCAGCGGGGAGCACGAGGTGCGTCTCGTCAGGCGCGAGCGCCTCGAGTGCAGCGCGCACCAGGGCTGCAGCGCGCGCACTGGACCTGGCGTCCTGCATCTGCACCAGGATGGCGTCGCAGCGCGTGAGGCGCTTCAACGCGGGCTCCAGGTCGTCCACGGACGAAGCCACCTCCACGGGAAGGTCGCGCAGCACGCTGGAGGTGGCCATCGCGCCGAGCATGGCGGACGGCGAGGTGCTCACGGCCAGAACGCCGCAGTTCCATTCCGCGAAGGCGTCCACATCGGATGCGAGCATTGCAAGCGTCATGGTGCGCGCTCCACCCTCCGGCCCCACCAGCGCCACCATGAACGGCGGACGCCTGGAAACGCGATGCTGCTGAACGCTGGGCAGCGGGAACGAACGCATGCGCGCACGCAGCTTCGTCACGGAGCGTGGCGTCGTCGTCACCACCTCGAACTCGCGCCGCCTGACGCCGCCGACTACGCGAGTGCGCACGATGAGCGCATCATCGCCGAGCTCGGCGCACGCCTGGCGAAAGAGCGCTGTGAGGTCAGGTCCCCTGAAGGTTTCAAGCAGCATCGGAGAGCTCCCAGGTTGCAACGCTGCTCAGTGTCACGTTCGGAGGAAGCTCCGAGAGCGAGATCACCGGCAGCTGCGGCATGACGGGTTCTATCAGGCGCCTCACGCCAATGCGAAGTGACGGAGGTACGATGAGCGGTGCGAAGCGGCCTTCGAATGCGTGGGCGGACGCGAGCGTGTTCAGGTCGCGCAGCGCGTTGCCCAGCGTGTCGGGCGCGAGCATGACGGTGTTCTGCTGGGCGCCTCGCGGGCTGAACAGGCTGGTCAGCGCGGACTCCAGCTTCGAGCCGATCGTGACGCCGCGAACTTCGCCGCTCGCATCCATGTGCAGGCGGGCAATCGTGTTGCCGAGTGCGCGGCGCGCGGACTCCGCGAGCACCTCGGGATCCTTGGACTGGTCTGCGCTGTCGCCCACGGCCTCGAGGATGGTGACCAGGTCGCGAATGGGAACGCGCTCGCGCAGCAATCGCTGCAGCACCCGGTGAAGGGTTCCGAGGCTCACCTTCGCCGGGATGATCTCCTCCACGAGCGCCGGATGGCTGCGCTTCAGCATGTCCACCATCTGCTGCACGTCCTGGCGGCCCAGCAGTTCAGCGGCGTTTGCCTTCAGCGTTTCCATGAGGTGAGTCGCCATCATCGTGGTGGGCTCCACCACCACGTAGCCATAGGACTCGGCCTCCGCGCGTCGTGAGGCAGCGATCCAGCGCGCGGGCATGCCGAAGCTGGGATCCGTTGTCTCCACCCCGTCCATCTCCTCGACCACGCCGCCCGTGTCGAGCGCAAGCAGGAAGCGCGGCAGAACCTCCGCCCGCGCTATCTCGGCTCCGCGCAGCTTGATCACGTACTCGTTGGCGGAGAGGCGCACGTCGTCCAGGATGCGGATCTGGGGAATGAGCACACCCAGCTCGAGTGCTGCCTGCTTGCGCAGGTGCGAGATGCGATCGAGCAGGTCGCCGCCCTGGCGCTCGTCCACCAGCGGGATGAGTGCGTAGCCTACCTCGAGCTCCACCGGGTCTATCTGGAGCAGGTCCTCCATGAGGTTCTTGCCGGGCTCCGGATCCTGCACCGCGGGAGCGGGCTGCCGCCTGGATACCTGACGACGCTCCATCTCCTTCGTGGAGGCATACGCCAGCAGCGCGAGAAGTCCCGAGAGCGCAATGAAGGGGAACTTGGGGAGCCCCGGCACGAGCCCGAACACCGCCATCACGCCGGCCGCTACCCAGATGGCGCGCGGGCTGCCGCCCACCTGCCTGGCGAGAGTCGCGCCCATCTTCGTTCCGCCGGTCACGTTGGTGACCATGATACCGGCGGACGTGGAGATGATGAGCGCCGGCACCTGCGTCACGAGCCCGTCACCAACCGTGAGGATCGTGAAGGTGGCGCCCGCGTCGGAGAACGACATGCCGCGCTGGACCACGCCTATGAAGATGCCGCCCACGATGTTGATCGCCGTGATCAGCAGGCTCGCAATGGCATCCCCCTTCACGAACTTGGACGATCCGTCCATCGCCCCGTAGAAGTCCGCCTGACGCGCGATCTCGTCGCGGCGACGGCGGGCCTCGTCCTCATCTATGAGCCCCGCTGACAGGTCGGCGTCTATCGCCATCTGCTTGCCGGGCATCGCGTCCAGGGTGAAACGGGCAGCCACCTCTGCCACACGACCCGCACCCTTCGTGATGACGATGAAGTTGATGCCGACGAGAATGATGAAGATCACCAGTCCCACGGCGAAGTTGCCTCCGACCACGAACTCGCCGAAGGCCTGGATCACCGCGCCGGCATGGCCGTCGGTAAGGATGAGCCGCGTGCTGCTCACGTTGAGCGCCAGCCTGAACAGCGTGAGAAGCAGCAGCAATGCAGGGAAGCTGCTGAACTCCAGCGGAGTCGTGATCTGCAGCGCAACCAGCAGCACCACGATCGAGATGCCGATCACGGCTGCCAGCGACAGGTCGAGCAGTACCGGAGGCAGCGGGACCACCAGCAGGGCGATGACGAGCACCACCACCACTGCGAGGCCAACCTCGGCATTGCGACGGCGATTGCTGTCCAGCAGGTCGAAGGCCTGGGTGGCGCTCATGCCTTCGCTCCCTTCCACCTGCCCGGCGCCATTGCTCGCTGCCTGAACACGAAGGCCAGCACCTCGGCCACTGCAGCGTACAGTTCGGCGGGGATCATGCTCCCTACCTGCGCGCTGGCGAGAAGCGCGCGCGCCAGCGGCCTGTTCTCGATCACCGGCACGTCATTCTCGAACGCAATTCTCTTTATCCGCTCGGCAACCTTGCGCTCACCGATCGCGAGAACGGTGGGTGCCGGAGCCTGCGTTGGGTCGTAGCGGAGCGCCACTGCTATGTGTGTGGGGTTTGCGATCACGACGTCCGCCGACGGCACGTCGCGGAACATCTTCCGGCGCAGGAGCTGGCGTCCGAAGCTGCGGAGGCGCGCCTTCACCATGGGGTCGCCCTCGTTCTGCTTGTGCTCCTGCTTCACTTCCTGCTTGGTCATCCTGATGGAACGCTCGAACGACCACAGCTGGTACAGGTAGTCGGCAACGGCGAGCGCCAGGTATGCCAGGCCGGCGGTGAAGAGCATGCGCGCCGCATAACGCTTCACCACCTGCAGCATGGCCATGGGCGACTCCTGTGAAAGCGCGAGCACGTCCGACCATGCCGCGCCTAGCGAGAAGTACACTGCCAGCCCGATCACCAGCAGCTTGAGCAGCGACTTCACCAGCTCTGCCCACGGCTGCACCCCGACCATTCGCTTCACGTTCGCGATCGGGTTCATCTTCCTGAAGCTGGGCTCCAGCGCCTTCGTTGCTATCACGCCGCGGCCCTGCGCAGCGCCGACCATCAGGCCGCACGCAACGGTAGCGGAAAGCACTACCAGCAGCGCGCCCAGCATGGTCTGCATCACGCCGGAAAACAGGCCGAGCGCCCCGTTCACGTCGCGCACACCGGCACCGGCGAAGTAGAGGCCGGCGCCGAAGTTGTCGCGCACCGCGCCGCCGAGTATCGGAGAGAGCACCTGGACACTCAGCGCCGCAGTGAGCAGGAGCGCGGCAGTGCCCAGCTCCTGGCTGCGCGGCACGCGACCCTCGCGATAGGCTTCCTCACGCCGCCTGGGAGTCGCTGATTCGGTTTTCTCCTGGTCGGTATCGGCCATGTCAGCCCCCCGCCAGGAAGGCGCTCATGATCCTGTCGGTGAGCGCGTCGTAGGTGCCCGCCCACCCGGAGAACCAGGTGAGCACGTAGGGAAGGGATGCGGCGAGGGCAAGCAGCCCCAGGCCGATCTGGAGCGGGAATGCAACCGCCAGCACCTGCAGCTGCGGTGCGGCGCGTCCAAGGACTGCGAGTGCAACGTTGCCGATGAGCACCACCGCCATCACCGGGGCAGCGAGGCGCAGCCCGAGCGCGAACAGTGTGCTGGCGGTGTCCGCAGCAACGCGAAGTCCGCCTGCAATGGCTATCGGTTCTCCGAGCGGTGCCACACGCGTGCTTGCGACGAGTGCATCGAGCAGCACCAGGTGCAGGTCGCTCACCAGCAGGAGCGTCACGGCCACGAGCTGCATGAACTGACCGAGCGCCGGAACCGAGGTGTTGTTGAGCGGGTCGAGGATGGCCGCACCGGAAAGCCCGATCTGGTTCGCGATGGACTCGCCAGCCGCCTCGGCGCCCGCAACGATCACCGCTGCGCCGAGTCCGAGCGAGAAGCCGATCACCATTTCCGCGAGCATGGTCTCCGGCGTGATGCGCGCGGGACTCTGCATGGAGTAGATGGCCACGGGCGCCAGCAGTGCGGTGAGCAGCATTACGAGCACCGCGCGATGCTTCGCTGGTACCGTCCTCGCCGAGAGCGTCGGCGCAATGAGCACCAGGCCGCTGATGCGCGTGCCGAGGAGCGCAAGCGCGGGTGCGGTGCCCGGAGCGAAGAGGTCGAGAGCGGGAGCAGCCACGTTCGTCGTCAGGCGGCGAGCGTGGGGATGCTGCGGAACAGGTCGCCAGCATAACGCGTGGCAAGCTGGATCATCCACGGCAGTGCAACAAGGAAGATCACCGCGACGGCTACCAGCTTGGGCACGAAGCTCAGCGTCTGTTCCTGGATCTGTGTCACCGCCTGCAGCACGCTCACAAGCAGTCCCACTCCCAGCGCAACCACGAGCATGGGTGCGGCGAGCAGCAGGGCGGTGAGTGCAGCGTTCCTGGCGAGGTCCATGACCAGCGCGTGCGACATCAGGCTCTCTGGTAGCGGTTCTTGATCCGATTTCTCTGCCGCGCGAGCTGCGGTTCGCAACGCGCGATGGCGGCACTTGACGCGAGCATGGAAAGGCAGTGCTCATGCCATGCGGACCTCCAGCCAGCACGGACAACTAAGCCCATATTTGTCAGCCACTTACGCTCCCGCTGTCAATGCCGGCACTGGCCGCGCCTGCGGCATTTCCTGCCGCTTCTGGCACGCGAAGCCCGGCGTTCCTTGCCGGGTGAACAGGTGTTGAATTCCGGCAGCCTTCGGGCGCGAGTGCCGCGGACACCGACCGTTGGCTGTCTCAAATGGAGAAGGGGCGCAGCCTCGGATATCCGGCCGCGCCCCTTTGCATTCAACCCATCCGATCGCGAACCTGCCCGCGCCTCACGCGAAGCTCTACCTGAACGACTCCACCATCCCCTGCACCACCAGCGTCCAACCGTCCACCAGGACGAACAGCAGCAGCTTGAATGGCAACGCCACCATGGTCGGCGGCAGCATGAACATTCCCATGCTCATCAGCACGGACGCCACCACCACGTCTATCACGATGAATGGCAGGAAGAGCGCGAAGCCAATCTGGAATGCGGTGCGCAGCTCGCTCGTCACGAACGCCGACACCAGCACCACCAGCGGGATATCGTCCTCCGTCTGAGGCTCGGCGGCATCCGCGAGCGACAGGAAGGACTCGATGTCCGAGTCGCGCGTCTGCGAGAGCATGAACGCACGCAGGGGCTTCACGCCTTCCTGCATCATCTCGGACTGCTCCATCTGTCCGTCCATCCACGGCTGCAGCGCGCGCGTATTCAGTTCGTGAAACGTCGGCGCCATCACGAAGCCCGTGAGGATGAGGGCAAACGCACCCACCAGGTGCGCAGGCGGAGCTGACTGCGTCCCCAGCGCCTGCTTCAGGAAGTGCAGCACTATGAGGATGCGCGTGAAGCCCGTCATCATGAGCACCAGCGTCGGCAGCATCGTGAGCAGGCCGAGCATGACGACGACACCCACTGTGCCGCTGAGGCGCAGTCCTTCGCCGCTGCCGCCACCGAGGCGCACGTCCAGCTGTGGGCCGAGGCGCGACATCATGGTGTCCACCCGTGCTGCGACTATCGGCCCGCCGGCTGGCATTGGTGCTGCTACCTCCGCCGGCGCCTGCGCCGCGGGATCGGGAGCCTGCGCCAGCGCGCGCCCTGGAGTCGCGCCGAGCGCGGCCAGGCCAAGCGCTGCGACCAGAACCATCGCCGCGCTTCCCCGCCTCACGCCGCTCACCGCCTCACGAACGGCCGCGAGCACCGCCGGCGGGAACTCCGGGAACGGCGATGCAGCAGGAGCCTTCGCAGGCACCGGCACAGTCACAGGCACGGGCGCATTCACGGACACCGCAGCAGGCGCGTGCCTCACCGGCAACGGAGTTCCGGCCGGCAGCTCGAACGCGGGCGGCGCGTGGGCGGCCTCGTGCTCTTCGATGTCCATCAGGTGCCTCACGCCACCCTCTCCCATCGACACCGCAACCGTGCGATCGCCGATCCTCACCACCGCAATTCCCTGCTTCGGCCCAAGCGCCAGGCGCTGCACGACCTCCAGCCGGATGCGCTCGCCGCTTCCGCCCATAGTGCCGGACGTGTACGAACGCAGCACACGGGCTGCCACGAGGAACAGCCCGAGCACCAGCCCGAGCGTTCCCAGTATTCCGAGCAGGGAGACGAAGGTCACGCGTCAGACTCTGCGGCGTTGGGTCCGGACACGAACCGCGTTATGCGCACCCCGAAGTGCTCGCCCAGGACCACCACCTCACCTTCCGCGAAACGACGCTCGCCCACGTAGATATCCACCGGCTCTCCGGCCAGGCGCTCCAGCTGGATCACCGAGCCGCGGCCGAGCTGCAGGACTTCCTGCACCGTCATGCTCGCGCGGCCCAGCTCGATGGTCACGGGGAGCGAGAGGTCGTACAGCATCTCCATCGGCACCTCTGCGCCTGCAGCAGCGCCTGACGCGGCCTGCGACATCGGGTTGTACGAGCCCTGCGATCCTCCCTGGGCGGCGCCGGCTTCCTCGCTCGCCCTCGCTGCTATGCTTGCGTCCATTGTCATTCAGAAGATGGGGGTTATCGCCGGCGCACCGGCACTCTTGTCACTGGCGCCTGCGGCTGCAGCGCCCGCCATGTCAGGACGAGCCGCACTGCTTTGCACATGAATGGCGAGGCGCTGGCCCACGCGTCCGGCGCTTCCATCGAAGCGGTGCTGGCCGCTCACGAGCACCTGCACCGTTGCGTCGCGCGCGATTCCGGTGGACACCACCGATCCGACGCGCAGCGCGGCGATCTCCTCGAGCGAGAGTCGGAACTGCGGAAGGCGAGCGCGCACCACGACACGCGCGCTCCGCACCGACGCCTCCGTGCGTCCGCGACTGGCCTCACGCTCCGCCTCGGGACCGAGTATGCTGACCCGCCTGTTTGCAGCGCCGCCGAAGAACTTGTCCAGCACCACGAACGGCAGGCAGATCAGGATCAGGCTGCGCGTACCGCCAGGGAGGGTTGCCTCCAGAGTGGCCACGAGCACCGGGTCTTCGCGGTTCACCGCCTGGAGCACGTCAGGCACCGTCTCGAAGCCCGCGATGTCCAGGTTGAGCGGAAGGTGATCCTCCCAGATCTCCTCCAGGAGCTGCGCAATGCGCTCCGCCACCCCGCGCACCGCCTGCCGCTCGATAGGCGTGAGGCCCCGCTCGAGCAACAAGGGCTCGCCGGTTCCTCCGAAGAGACGGTCAACGACGGTGAATGCGAACTCGTAGCCGATGTCTATCACGCCCTGCATGCCGCCCGAATCCTTCACGGTCACCAGGTAGGACGCGCAGGGTGTAGGGAGCGACATGGCGAACTCGCCGAAGCCTATCGTCTCGATCCCCTGCAGCCTGAGCTCAACCTGGCCGCGCATGCGCGCAAGCAGCCAGCTCTCGAACGACTTCACCAGTCGCTCGTACATGGCCTCGAGTGCGCGCAGTCGCTCGCGCGACACGCGGTGCGGACGCCGGAAGTCGTAGACCTGGATGTCGGGCGTGTCGCCCGCCAGCGCATCCTGTGCTCGAAGCGCATCGGCGCCGCGATCCAGGAGCTGGTCTATCTGATCCTGTGAGAGAGTCTCGCTGGACACGTTGCCCGTCACTGGATGACGTACTGCGAGAAATAGATCCGACCGATCTTGTTCCGACCGAGCAGACGCTGTACACGCTCACGCACGGCGGTCTTCACGTTCTCCCGGTTCTCCATCTCCGTAAGCTCCGGCACCGTGCTCGAGCCGAGCAGGTCAATGACGGCGTCACGCACCTCCACGTCGCGCTGCTCGAGGAGCTTGAGCGTGGGCCCGTCCAGCGCCTCGATGGCCATGGAGACGAGCAGGAATCGCGTGCCCTGCGTCCCGGCCGGATTGATGATCAGGTTCTCGATGGAGTGCGTGCTTCTCGGCGCGCCGGCGCTGTCGAGCGGCAGGGCGATGCTCTCGCCTGCAGCGGCACGGGGAGGCTGCGCCGCAATGGCAGCTGGGATTCCGCCGGGGAATGCACGCTGCACGAGCATCGGGCCGGCCATCGCCCACCCCACCACGCTCCCCACGATCAAGCCTGCCACGAATCCGATGACACCGACCGGCTTGCGTCCGGCGTGTGCCTCGGTGGCTTCGGTTCCCTCGTCAACACTCGTGTCGTCCGTGCTCATTCCGCTCTCTCGCGGTGAAT
>CAYQAO010000031.1:25458-29451 GCA_964415485.1 uncultured Gemmatimonadaceae bacterium | reverse complement strand
GCTCGCAATCTGAAGCATGATTCTCACTATCCACACGCTCCTCGGTTTCATCGCGCTCATCGCGGGCGCGTGGAACCTGATTACCACGAAGGGGACGCGGCGGCACCGCCTCGTCGGGTGGGTCTACGTCGGCTCGATGACAGGGCTCCTCCTCACCTCATTCGGCATCGTCGAGCTGTTCGGGGGCTTCGGTCCGTTTCACGTCATGTCGATCGTGAGCGGCGGTGCTCTCTCGATCGCCATTTACTTTCCACTCCGACGCAAGCGCTACAAGAATTGGATGGTGCACCACTACATGTGGATCGCATACTCTTACGTCGGCCTCGTAATGGCGACCGGGTCCCACCTTTTCGAGTACGGGCCGACGGGGTGGCCGTCTTGGGCGCGTGCCGGCCTGTATTGGGGCGTACCGTATGTCGTCGGGTCGGCGCTGATATTTGCACGGCGGGACAGAATCTTCGGACGACTCCAAGCAGACTACTCGTCATAAGAAGGCCATGCACCTGACGAAGGGCGCAAGCGTTTGCCCTTCCGACGTGCTCCGTGCATCGTTGCTCGTGATTTTGAACCGTGGCCGTCACGCAACCATTCGCAGGTAATGGCCAGGCCGTTAGATCGCAACCCGCATCTACTCACATCCACGTCTGGAGCACTCATGCTCTACCTGGTGGTCGAGCACTTTCGAGGCGGCGATCCACGGCCAGTGTATGCGCGCTTCGCGGCTGAGGGCCGGATGGCGCCACCGGGGCTCGAGTACGTGGCCAGCTGGGTGGTCGCGGATCTGACACGATGCTACCAGGTGGTGCGGTGCGCGGAGCGGGCGCTCCTGGAGACCTGGATGGCGCGCTGGTCGGATCTGGTCGAGTTTGAGGTGCATACCGTAGTGACATCACCCGAGGCCGCCGCGGCCGTGGCAAACCTGGACACCGGCAGTTGTCGGCACGCTACGCCTGCGACCTAACGAATCATTGCACCTGACGACGGCGCGCAGCGCTCCACACCGGCGGCGCGGATCACGCGCGCCTTGGCAGGTGAGCGCATGCGTTGGCCCGCAACGCACACCCCGCGAGTGAAAGTGCAATTTGTCTGCAGCCGGAACCGGTTCCGCAGCCTCACGGCCCAAACGATTTTCGACGGTGCGGGTGCCCATCAAGTACGGTCGGCCGGCACCGAGGAAGGGGCACGCGTTCGCGTCACCGCAGGCCATCTCGGATGGGCAGATCTGATCTTCGTTATGGAGAAGCGGCACGTCGCCCGGCTGCAACAGAAGTTCCGTGCCGAGCTGACCGGCAAGCGCGTCGTGTGCCTCCACATCCCTGACGAGTTCGAGTACATGGATGAGGACCTCATCGATCGGCTCCGGGGCGGCGTCGCTCCATACCTCGACTTCGGGCGCTAGCCTGCCGCAGCCTTCCATTGTCAGGAGAGAGTTTCCATGCCCCAGGTAATCATCACAGGGTGGCGCCACGGCCTGCGAAAGATCAGCATGACGCACTCCCTGCAAGCCCACGCAGAACTCGGCCTCGGTGCTGCGAAAGCGGTAACTGATCGGGTACTCGAAGGCGAACGTGTGACGGTCGAGCTGCGAACTGCGGAGGCCGCAGCTGCACTTGCGCGCGAACTGCAGATCCTGGGTGCGGAATGCACTTTTGGGGATGATGCTGCTTCTGGATAATGGAGCGCTGCACCGGACGGGCCTTCAAGAATGATGCGCCGCGCAAGACAGCGCCATCGAATACCCGTCGGGTGAACCCTGCCGCCAGCCGGATCTGATGATGACCGAGGAGGAAGCCATGTCCGCACACGACGTGCAGTCGGCCCGGGTGTTTCCAGCGACGCCGGCCGCGCTCTTCGCCACGTTCGCGGACCCGACGCGGCTCGCGCGGTGGTGGGCCCCGGCTGGAGCCGTGAACGAGTTCGCGATCTTCGAGTTCCACCCTGGGGGCCGCTGGCACTTCGTGATGCGAATGCCGGATGGCGCCGCCTACCAGATGCAGCAGCGGTTCCTCGAGGTGACACCGCCCGAGCGGCTGGTCATTGCCCACGACCAGGCCGGACATGACTTCACGCTGACCATCCTGTTGGCCGCGATCGACGCCAATCACACGCGGCTCCAGTGGCACATGCGCTTTGCGTCCGCGGCCGAAGCCGCGCGCGTGCGCGACGTTGTTCTCGCGTCGAACGAGGAGAACTTCGATCGGCTGGCCGTGGAACTCCAGCGCCCCACGGCCCCCGAACAGGGGCGGGAGGCGGCCACCGGCTGACGTGGCGTTGCAGCTGACAGGCGCGCCAGTCGAGCGCGCGCCTGGGGCTCGCAATCCTACGTCTACGGGGACTCGGACAGTCGCCCAGCGGCCGATCGCCGCGGGTGCTCGGCGACAGGAATAGCGGATTCCCCGGGCACGCTCGACACTCTTCGGCTCGCGCTCCGTACTGTACAACCGATGGAGCCGCGAGCGGCCGGCTTGGCGACGTAAGAGGCGGGGTACCGGACAGCCTCAGTTGCAGCCGCGGCACGGGCGCGGCACTTCCGGGGGACCGCCGGCGAGAAGCGGCGTTAGGCACATGCGCACCGATGAGGCAATCATGAGACCCATGTTTCAAAGCATCCATCCCGTTCTGGCGGCACGCGACGTGGCGGCCTCGGTGGAGTTCTATCGCGGCCTTGGTTTCGCGCTCTCGTTCCCGGACAATCCGGACCGACCGAAGTACGCCGGGGTCTCGCGCGACGGGATCGAACTTCATCTTCAATGGGCGGGCCCGGATCAATGGGCGCATCCGGCCGACCGCCCCGTCTACCGATTCGACGTCAACGACGTTGATGCGATCTACCACGAGTTCGTCGAGAACGGCGGGATCAACGTTGGCACTAGCCAGGACAGCCCCTGGGCGGCGCCGGCCGAGACTCCGTGGGGCACGAGGGAGTTTCACCTCCGCGATCCCGGACAGAACGGCCTTCAGTTCCATCGACCGCTCTGACGCTGCACGGAGATGCCGCGCATCGCGTCAATGCAGCGGACGCGACTGCGGGACTGCCAGTCGTCGGCGTTAGGCGGCTCCCGAAGCATTCGACCAGAATGAGAAACGTCATGCAATCCATCACTCTCCCCGCGGTCATAGCGCTTGCCGTTGCGGCATATGCGGTCGAGGCAGGAGGCCAGCAGCTCCTGCCGCCCGTTAGCGAGCCCGCTGAGGTCATGATCCTCGGCACCTACCACTTTGCCAATCCGGGACTCGACGTGGTCAAGACGGACGTGGCGGACATACTTTCGCCCCGGAAGCAAGCCGAGGTCGCGGAGGTGGTGGAGGCCCTCGCCGCATTCCGTCCGACGAAGATCGCGGTTGAGGTGCGAGCGCCTGCGCTGCATCGCCTGGACAGTCTCTACACGTCTTACCGAGCGGGAGTCCACGAGCTGGATAGGAACGAAGTTCAGCAGCTTGGTTTTCGGCTGGCCGACGGGTTCGGACACACTCGACTGTACGGAATTGACCATGAGGGCGAGTTCCCTTTTGACGCCCTGATGGCATACGCCCGCGAGCACGATCCCGAATTCGTCGGGTGGGTCCAGCAGCAGCTCGCGGCCATCGGTGAGGAGGCAGCTCGGCAACAGCGCGAAAACACGCTGGCGGAGATTCTCCGTCTACACAATGACCCGTCCTCCATTGCGGAGGGCCATGGCCTTTACATGGTACTCGGCGGTGTCGGCGCTGGTGACACGTATGTCGGTGCGAACCTGCTCTCTCGATGGTACGAGAGGAACATCAGGACCTTTGCCGACCTGCGCGCGCTTGCCGAGCCGGGCGACAGGATCCTGGTCATTTTCGGAGCGGGGCACGCTGCGATCCTTCGGGAGCTCGTGAAGAGTGATCCCGCGCTGCAACTCGTCGAGGCGAATGACTTCCTGCCCGGCGGCGAGTAGCCACTTTACTCGGACATGGTAAGGAGGCGCTCCGCAGCGCCAACCCTGGCCAGTCGCGCCAGTTGCGGCCCCC
>CAYQAO010000031.1:7270-25358 GCA_964415485.1 uncultured Gemmatimonadaceae bacterium | reverse complement strand
GTAAGGAGGCGCTCCGCAGCGCCAACCCTGGCCAGTCGCGCCAGTTGCGGCCCCCTCGAGGCCGCGCCGGTGACCCTCCGGCGTTATGCGGACGGCAAGGACTTTCAGCTTTCTCGGTACTGTTTCGTCAATTCCTTCCGGAGTGACTCGTGCAGCTTCGAACGCGCTTGCTGTTTGGTCCGCTCGCTCTCGCACTCCTCGCCGCCGGCATCGCGCTCCTCTCGACATACACTCCCGGCTACAGCAGTGTCCGACAGACGGTGAGTGAGATCGGACAGCTGGGCGCGCCGGCTCAGGTTCCGTTTGCGCTTCTGCTGCTGAGCGTGGCTGCATGTACCCTCGTCTTCGCACACGCGATGAAGCGGGCCGCGAGACAGTGGGGGCAATCCCAGGCACCCGCTCATCTCGTCACTGCCATGGCGGCGTCAATCATCGGCGTCGCCCTGTTCGCCCATCCCCATCCGCTCCACAACGTCTTCGGCTTGACCGAGCTCGTCGGCTACCAGGCACCGCTCGTGTTTGCCGTGCTCTGGCGTCGAGATCCGCGCGCGCGACGAATGGTCGCACTTTCGTGGGCGCTCTATCTCGTGATCGTGCTGGCAATCGTAGCGAATCTGAGTGCCTTGCTGGGGATGGACGCGGTCTGGGCGCTCACCGAAGAGCGAATCGGGGTGGCGCAACGACTCCTGTTTGGAGCGTGGTTCGGATGGTGCGCGGTGATTGGCTGGTCACTCCGTGCAGCGGACTGGCAGACGTCCCTTCGTCACGACCGGGTGGCATGACGATGGCCGCGAGCGGATCGCATAACGATGGCATGATGAAGGTCGGCCTTCACGGTCCCGATGGACAGTTCGAAACGATGTGGGCGACTCCGCTTGTGATCGGAGCACCGGGACCATCAATTGCCTGGACACGCGCTGAGATCCCGGGAGTGGTGATCCAGATCCGCGATGCGGCCACCCACGCCCCGCTTGCCGCAACGGCTCGCGGCGCTGCTCGTTGGCGGCGCGACGCCAGCCACGTGCAGTATGCTGCCTGACGCCGACCTTGTCGGCGGACCCGGAGCGGAGCATCCCGAGATGGATTGACCCGTCTGCACAGGCGCATGTTCTCGAGGCCCCACCTGGTCAGCCGGGGCTTGCGGCCGAATCAGGAGAGCCTACAGTGTTCGAGATCGAACAGGCAGGTGACACTGCCAGTCTGGACGCGGCCCGCGAACTGTTTCTCGAGTATCAGGCAGCGTTGGGAATGGACCTGGAGTTTCAGGACTTCTCGGCCGAAGTCGCGAGCCTGCCAGGGCAGTACGCGCCACCGCGGGGACGACTGATGCTGGCCCGGCACGACGAGGTCGTTGCGGGGTGCATTGCGCTGCGCCCGCTCGACGGCGGCGCGTGTGAAATGAAGCGTCTGTACGTACGGCCGGCGTTTCGAGGCACGGGACTAGGACGAATCCTTGCGGAGCGGGTGATCGCCGAGGCTCGCGAAATGGGGTACGAGAGCATGTACCTCGACACCCTGCCGTCAATGACCGGCGCACAGCGGCTCTACGAGAAGCTTGGCTTTCGGGACGTCGAGCCCTATCGGTTCAATCCGGTGGCCGGCTCCCGCTTCATGGCTAGGACCCTCGATTGAGGATCTGCGCGAAGAACGGGGTGGTGCCACCGCCGGCAGCGCCGCAATTTGTTCGAACCCGACCGGCATCGTGGCGCTCCGAGTCCCGTCGAAGCGGAGGGCATGTGGCAGCGCCTGCGCTGGCAGCTGGATCTGTCGTCAGGCTTCGCAGAGCTTCGTACCGTGAGGAGACACGCCCATGGATCTCGTAGCAATCGCAGGCAAGGTGAGCCACGTCAATCGCCTGTTGTCCGCGACGGACGGCACCTCACTCGGCACCGAGTATAAGACCACGATGAGGATTGATGGGCGGCAGGTCCAGATTGATGACGCCTGCACCTGGGCCGCGGATGGCGACCACGTGGCCATCGTGGGGAGGCTGAGCGACGGCGAGATCATGCCGCTCGCCATCCGCAACGACACGAGCGGCTTCGAAGGTACTGCGGAGGTTCGGTCGTCCTATGGCTTTGCAGCCCTGATGATCGTTCTGGGCATGCTTCTGGTCGGACTGATCATCGGAATCTTCATGATGGCCTGGGGAATATTTCTGGTCGTCCGCGTCTGGAGGGACAGGCGAGACTTCGCGGAAGCGAGACGGATGCTGAACAGCATCCCTCGTATGTCGGCGACGCCGGCTGCGTAGTCGCCTTGCATCAGGAGGGCCCGTCAGCCTGCCGAGCTTGCCTGTGTGATATTCCTGCGCCGCCGATGTCGAAATCGAGCCGGCTGAAACGACGAACATGTGAAGCCCGATTCGATGATCGGGTTCACCGGCCCAGGTGCCGAGCGTCAACCTCAAGCGCGGGGATAGACCTATGAGCAAGGTGACACCCTTCCTGATGTTCAACGATCAGCTCGCAGACGCCATAGCGTTTTATACCTCTACCTTCCCCGATTCCGAGGTAAGGAACGTCGCTCGCACCGGAGACGATGGCCCCGTCTCCTCGGCAGAGTTCGTGGTGGGGGGCCAGACCTTCATGGGTTATAACGGCGGCTCGTACTTCAGCTTCTCCCAGGGGTTCTCGCTCTACGTTGATTGCGAGGACCAGGAGGAGGTGGATGGGTACTGGGACCGATTCGTGGCTGCTGGAGCTACGCCGCTGCAGTGCGGCTGGATCACGGACCAGTTCGGTGTGACCTGGCAGATCGTGCCCAGGCGTTTCATGGAGCTGGTGGCCGACGACAACCCGGCCAAGGTCAAGGCCGTTATGGATGCGATGATGACAATGGTTAAGCTTGACGTGGCGGCGCTGGAGCAGGCGTACCAGGCGGCTTGATCGCGGGCGATATCAGAATCCACTGAGAGCTGCCGCGCCCGGAGCCGCACCCCGGCGAGGAGCGCCGCAGTGGAACGTCAACCTGTATCGTGGCACGAGCAGCGTGAGGAACGAGCAATGGCCAAGCTGGTGTTCGGAATGAATCAGTCCCTGGACGGCTACGTGGACCACATGAAGTTCGCGCCGGGCCCGAAGCTCTTCAGACACTTCATCCAGGAGGCTCAGGGGCAGGCTGGCAGCGTGTATGGTCGCAAGATGTACGAGATCATGCGCTACTGGGACGACGAACATTCCGAATGGGATGAGGACGAACACGCATTCGCCATGGCGTGGCGTCGGCAGCCCAAGTGGGTCGTTTCTCGAACGCTCACTGCCGTCGGCCCTAACGCGACACTCCTTCAGGGTGACCTGCAGAACGCCATTCGACAGCTGAAGGACGAGCAGGATGGGGAGATTGAAGTCGCTGGTCCGGACCTGGCACGAAGCCTTGCGGAACTCGGACTGATAGACGAGTACCGGATCTATCTGCACCCGGTCGTACTGGGCGGCGGCACCCCGTACTTCGCTGGTCCGCGGCCCCCGCTTCGACTCGTGAGCCATGATCGGATAGACGAAGACGTCATGAGGCTGTCCTACGTGCCTGCCTAGAAGCGCCTGCAACGACTATCGTGTGGCGCAAACTCCTGATCTCCCACCCATGCGGTTTCCAGGCCTACTCGCCTCAGCGCTGGCGCTGTCCGTCGCAGGTGACACACGAGTTCGGAACGATCCGTGAGGCATACGAAGGTCAGGGTGGGGGATCGCTACGCCTGCCCGACGATCACTTGTCATGATCCCAAATGGATCGTAAGCGTGTCTGGCGGCGAGTACGCCAGGTCTGGATTGCCACTGGCCTTCTCGTCACCGGCGTCTTCGTGGCCTGGTCGCTGGTTGCCTACCGCCCGTCCGCGATCGCGCTGGCGGCCACCACGTCTGACACGGTGGTTTCGGTCGAGCGGACTGACGGCGTCTGGTTTTTTCGGCCGGTGCCAGCGCCAAGTTCAGATGTACCCGCCCTGATATTCTTTCCTGGGTCGCTCGTTGATCCGAGGGCATACGCTCCACTGCTGCATGCGGTTGCGAGCGCGGGATATCCTGCGTACCTGATCGAGCTTCCCCGCCGCGGCGCGTTCGGCGGCGCAGACGACCCGGAACTGGCGCAGCGAATTGACCGCGTCGTAACAGGAGCGGGTGCTCCCGGGGCCTGGATAGCCTCCGGCCACTCGCGAGGCGCCGTGGTGGCATCAGCGGTCGCGAGTGACCAGAGGCCCGGATTCGCCGGTCTCGTGGTGATCGGCAGTTCGCATCCGCGAGACGTGGATCTCAGTGCGTTGCGGGTGGCAGTAACGAAGATCGTCGGCACACGTGACGGCCTGGCGAGTCCGGAAGAGGTCGAGAGCAATCGCGACAAGCTGCCGTCCCAGACTCGATGGGTCTGGATTGATGGAGGGAACCACTCGCAGTTCGGCTGGTACGGATTTCAGCCCGGCGATGGCCGGCCGACCATAGATGCCACCAGGCAGCGCAACCTGATGATACAGGCCGTAATCGACGTGCTGCAGCAAGTCGCGGCCGCGTGTTGCAGCACCCCCTGAGGTTGGCGATGGCCACCGCCCGGAAGGGCGCCTTCGCTCGGGCGGAGACCATGCGTCAGGCAGCTCTTGCGCAAGTCTGAAATTGGCGCATGTTGAGGAAGCGGTTGAATCTTCTCGACAGGAGTGTCCGCATGCCCGACACACTTCGACCTCTTCTTGGTGCAGCTATCGTAATGCTGCTCGCCGGCTGCGCGTCTGGTGGCGTGGCGCGAGAGTCGGGAACGGCATTCGCGCCGTACCAGGGTGTCAACGATATCAAAACGCCCGGCGCGTCTGCGCACTGCAATCGCGTGCGCTCGTTCTACGACGAAGACATCCGTCAGTTCCGGGATTCCAGCCGATGGCCGCCTTACGATACCGATCGGGGACGCTGCGTAGGACGAGGGCGGTACTAGGATGCGCAGCAGGATCATTGCGATGTGCGGCACGGCAGCTCTCGTGATGGTCGCCTGCACCTCACGAGCGCCTGGCGCAACGGACTCCGGCGCCGGTGCCACGCCCGCAGCATCGCGTACCGAGCCGCCTCGAATGTTGCGAGGCAGCGCGCCGGAACTGCGAATTCCCTCCGGAAGTGCCGCGGGCAATGAGCCGATTCGAATTGATTACGAAGTGCTCGTGGACGCCGTAGGGCAGCCGGACCTCCGGACGCTGAAGGTCTCGGGGCGTGGAGCCGCCGAGAATCGCGAGCCCATCGCCCGCTGGATTCGGGAGGCCGTATTCCAGCCCGCTCGCCGCGACGGTGAGCCGGTGGCTGCGATCTTCAAGGGCAGCCTGCGCGTCAGGGCCACCATTCGCCAAGTGTAGCTCGGCACGTCCGACAGGCTGTCCGATGTCGCCAAACTTCGGTCGCGGTTCCTGCCACCGCTTGTGGCCGCAGGTGCGTGCCCCCAGTGTTCAGGCGCTCTCCGATGAGCACTGGCTCCATGCCACCTGGCTGTCGTAGCGGTGGACCATCAATGAAGCGAAGGAATCTTGTCGAAGTAGAGGACTTGCCGCAGGCAGCCTGCGTGGCTGCGTGATGCCATCACGGGCTACCTGCGCGTCGCGACGGCGCTCAGCAGGCCATATGCGGCAACCGCGCCGGTGTTGGCGGAACTGGTTCGTGAGAGCGGTCAGAGTCGAGTGGTGGATCTGGCATCCGGAGGGGGCGGACCGTGGCCGGAGCTGCTTCCGGACCTGACAAAGCAGCTTGGCAGGTCGCCCGAGGTGGTCCTCAGCGACATCCAACCTAACGAGGCCGCTGCGGCCGAGCTGGAGCGGCTGCCAGGTGTCACGTACCGGCGTGAGCCGGTGTCTGCACTTCAGATTCCCCGGGACCTCGCTGGAGTCCGAACGATGTTCACCAGCCTGCACCACTTCGACGAATCCGGGGTGCGGTCCATTCTCCGCTCGGCCCAGGAGGCGCGAGTACCGTTCCTGGCAGGGGAGGCTACTCATCGCTCCGCACGCGGCATCCTGGTGACGCTATTCGTTCCGTTGCTCGTTCTCCTGCTCATGCCGCGCGTGCGGCCGCGGCGCTTCCTCCCTCTGATGCTTACGTACGTGCCTCCCATACTGCCTATCCTCATCTGGTGGGACGGGTTCGCATCAACGTTGAGGACGTACCGCGCAGAGGAGCTCAGGGCGATCATCAGAGACATCGAGAAGCCGGGCTATGCGTGGCGCGTTGAGGAGCTGCCGGTTCCACGTGCGCCGATTCCTGTGACGATCGTCGTAGGTCGTCCGGTCAGGGACTGAACGACTACTCCTGGATGGCGCAAGAGGCGCCCGCCAATGAGAATCAGCGACCTCGGGTTCGCGTTCGGAGTCACGGCCTTCATGGCTACCGTCGCGTTTGGCGTCGTGCAGTCGTTGCAGCTTGTCGGGATACTTGAGTTCCCGGCGGCCGAGATCCTCATCTATGGCACATCCCTCTGCATCACCGTGCCATTCGTTCTCGAGATGGTGGCACTCCACCACCTGACGGAGCCGGACAGGCGATTCTGGACGCATGCGGCCCTCGTCTTCACAATCCTGTACGCCGTGTTCGTCATCGCCAACTACGCAGTGCAGCTCGGGACGGTGATCCCGGCAAAGATGCGAGGGAGTGCCGAAGCGCTTGCCGTCCTGGACCAGACTCCGCATTCCATGTTCTGGATCTTCGATGCGGTCGGCTACATCTCCATGGGAGTTGCAGCGCTACTCGTCGTTCCGGCTGTGGCGAATGTCGGATTCGAACGGCTCGTCAGGTGGTCGCTCATTGCGCATGCGGTCGTGACCCCTCTTATAGCCGTCGTCTACTTCTATCCGGGGTTCTCGACACGGCTGCTTCTGCTCGGTTTGCCCTGGGCAATCACTGCTCCGCTCTTCATGCTTATGCTGGCCGTGATGCTCAGGAGAAGGTGATCACAATTGTGCTCTCATCGTGCGCGGCCACCCATCGAGGGCCTCTGCACTCAGGGCTGTCAGGCCCGCTGGGCAGCGGGGACGGAGCGGGGACGGGTTGTTTCTCGCGCCTTTCCCCCCGCGAGTACTGGCGCACTGCTCGCTCGTGCGGCAGTATTGTGACTGCTGTCGCTACTGAGGAGCGCTGGTGGACCGCCCGCATGGGAGGCAGGATGGTGCGAATCGTACTTCTCGCGTCGGTTGTGGCTGTGAGCGTCGCCTGTGGTCCTGTTCCAGAGTCCAGGACGCCGGCTCAGGCGCTGGGAAATCCGATTGACGATGCCAGAGCCGCACTCGCTCGGGGCGATTCGTCACTTATCGCATTGGGCCACGCGAGCCTGGAGTTCCCCGGAATGCCAGAGGAGTTCAGCCCCGACTCCGAGCATGGCTACCGCATGATTTCTTCCAGCTCCCTCGTAGTGTCCGAGAGCGAATGGGAGTCTCAGCGTGATTCGTTGCGCGTGTATGCTGCGGCCTACAATAGACTTGTGAGTGAGGTTCGCTCCGACAGCGCTTCGGGTGCGCCATAACGAATCGCTACGAACATGACTGCGACATCGTTCCTTCCCATAACGAGTCGCGCGATGGGGCGAGCCGTACTTCGGGCCGGAGCACCTGTTGTTCGCGCTGCTCGAAGGTGGCTCGAGCCCGCCCGCAGTCGTTCCCGCCCGCGAGGAAGTGGATCCCATGACATTGGTCCGCGAACTCGAAGCGCTTCGCCCCCCTGCCGAGCCGCAGCCGGACGAGCCTTGTCCACCGTCCGCGTAACGCAGACGACAGTACGGATCACGTTAGGCCACCCAGGAACAGTCCATATCTGCAGATGCACGTCCCGAATGCCATTGCCACTTGCGCTCCGCCACTGACCCTTGGTCGAGTCGTCATTCTCGTTCGTGACTACGACGAGGCTCTCGCCTTCTACCAGGCCGCATTCGCCGCTCGAGTGATGTTCGATGCGCCGAGTCCCTCCGGCGATCGTTATCTCCATCTCGGATTCGGAGATCCGGAGGACGATACCTCCCAGGGAGCCGGGATCTGGCTACTCGCTGCTCGCGGAGAGGATGACGCTCGCGTCGGACGCCAGACCGGCGGTCAGCCTCTAGCCGTCTTCTACACGACCGACGTGCACGGCGCGGTCGGGCGCGTGAAGCAGGCTGGCGGATCCGTCGCACGGCCCGTCGCGTCGGCCGGCGGATCTCGCTTCGCCCACGTGAACGACCTGTACGGAAACGAGTTCGTGCTGGTTGAACTGGTGCCGGACGAGGCCTGAGACGAGTGGCTCACCGAACGCGTTCGTCGCTGGAAGGACGGCGAAGTTCGCGACGGTTCGATAACTGCAGGGCCAGTGGCGATCGTCGAGTTGCAACCTGCACCGATCCGGAATCATGACGATTCGATGGCTGCTGGCCACGATTCACCTTCTCGCACTGGGCATAGGACTTGGCGCCATTGCGACGCGGGCCCGCGGGCTGCGCGCTCCCGTTTCGGAGAACAGGCTGCCGGGTGTGTTCATCGCGGATGCGCTGTGGGGAGTCGCGGCGCTCCTGTGGATCTCGACCGGACTCTGGCGCGCGTTCGGAGGGCTCGAGAAGGGAAGCGCCTACTATCTCTCCAGTACGGCTTTTCTCATCAAGATGACGCTCCTCGGGCTGATACTGATTCTCGAGGTCTGGCCAATGCTTACGCTGATCCGATGGCGAGCTGCTCGAACCAAGGGGAATCGATTGAGTCTCGAAGCAGCTCCCGCTCTCGCCCGCATCAGCGCAGTTCAGGCACTGCTCGTGGTTGCCATGGTCTTCGCTGCCACGGCAATGGCACGCGGCATCGGCTCATGAGCCCACGCCTCACGAGGAGGGCCGCGTCGCGCATGGCGGCCATTGCCGTCGCGGGCACATTGACGTCGGCGCTCCTTCTCGCCTGCACCTCGCCCGAGGCTTCACATGGCATGGACGACAGCGCATCGGCGCCTGACGAAGTCGTGTCCGGCGACTCGCGTCCCCTGTGGTACGAGCGGACCCGACCGCTCGACCTCACCGGGGACGGCCAGTCGGACAGCGTACGTCTCATCGCCCTGGGCGCGCGGGCGGACAGTCTCCAGCTGACGCTCTCGTTCGTAGTGGGTGGCCAGGAGAAGCATCGCGAGCACTGGCACAGCAGCTACGAGATGGCGCTCTGGGACTCCGCCTCCAGAACCGATACGATGCTCCGTGCCCGGCTCGATTCGCTGCTGGATGGAGTACGCGTGAGGCGAATGGGTGAACCGGGTGTTCAGCTCATGGCAGAGGATAGCGCCCTACTCGCGGCCGTTCAGCCACAACCGACGCATCTGATATCCTTTGCCTATGGCTACGAAAGCATGGTGCGTCTCGTTTGGGACGCATCGCGCGAGCAGTTCGTACCGCTTTGGAGCTGCTGCTGAGCTTCATTGCTGCAGTTCGCGGCTCCAAGCTCCATCTGGTAATCCCGCCTCTCGCGCACAAGGTGACACACGGATGCGCCTCTGGTCCATTCATCCCCGGTATCTGGATCCGAAGGGCCTCGTGGCGCTCTGGCGCGAAGCGCTGCTGGCAAGGGCGGTCCTGAAGGGCGATACTCGCGGGTACACTCAGCATCCGCAGCTGGAGCGGTTCCGCGAACACCCAAGCCCGCTGGCAGCGATCAACGCGTACCTGGCGGCTGTTCACCAGGAATCGTCCACGCGAGGATACCGATTCGAGCGCTCGAAACTGGAGTACGCAGGCGAGGCACAGCCCATGGTAGTCACTTCGGGGCAGATCGAATTCGAGTGGGACCATCTGCGAAGAAAGCTCGAAGCTCGAAGCCCGGCATTGCTGGCGCAGTGGAGCGGTGTCACGATCCCCGTGTGTCACCCGCTCTTCAGGGTCGTGGAAGGCCCGGTGGCCCGCTGGGAGCGGGCGCCAGCACCTGGTTGATGCTCCCAGGCGTGGGCACTACATGTGGTCGCACCCGGACAATTCCGAGGAGAGGAGTATGACCCAGGCATTCATTCCACGAGCAGGTGCCGTATTCAGCGCTGACATCGCTGTCCCCAACCACGAGCGCGAGGTCCGGTTCTACTCGCGCGTCCTCGCCACCGGGGCCGACCCGCTCTGGCGTGAGGCAGACCTGATGAACAATTTGGGGATTCCAATCATCGGGCTCGGAAAGCGCAGCGCCGAGCTCGAATCGCTACCGTTGCAATGGATGCCCCACATTCAGGTGACCGACGTCGCTGCCAGCGCTCGAATGGCCCTCGAGCTCGGAGGTAGCGAGTTGATGCACTCCAGGGACGAGAGGGGAGAAAGCCAGTGGGCGGTGTTGCAGGATCCGCAGGGAGCTGCATTCGGGGTCATTCCGATAGTCCCAGCCGAGTTGCTCCCGCCAGGCAATGGTGGAATGCCTGCGATGGGGCGCATAGCGTGGATGGACCTGACGGTTTCGAATGCCTCCGAGACGAGGGATTTCTATCAGGCAGTCATCGGGTGGTCGGCGCAGGAGGTGGAGATCACGGATGGGGACTCGCGGTACGCCGACTTCAACATGATTGCCGACGACGGAACGCCACTCGCCGGCGTCTGTCACGCGCGCGGTGTCAACGTCGGGCTGCCAAACGTATGGATGCTCTATTTGCCGGTGGGAGACATGGATGAGAGCCTGCGGCGCGTGGGAGCGGAAGGTGGCAGGATAATCAAGTCCACTCGCATGGCTGACGGCAGCCACGGGTATGCCGCCATCGAGGATCCGGTGGGGGCGTGCCTGGCACTCGTGGCAGCATGATGAGCGAAACGTGCCTTCAGCACGTACGGCATGAGTGAATTGATCCTGTGGCGTCGAGTGGACGCTCCTGGTATGGACGCTTGTCGGCTTTCGAGCGGCGACGCCGGTTCCGAGTTACTCGGCACGGCGGTGGGCCGGCATGCGGGTATGCCGTCCGCGCTGGAGTATCGTGTTACGTGCAACGGCTCCTGGCACACGCTGCACGCCACTCTGCGTGGATGGATAGGGCCCAACACAGTCAGTTTCGCCATATCGCGTACTCCATCCGGCGTATGGCAGCTGAATGGTATGGAGGTAGCGGGTCTGGACGGATGCGTGGATCTGGACCTTGGTTTCACTCCGGCAACGAATCTTCTGCCGATTCGGCGACTCGACCTGGAGCCGCATCAATCGTCTGACGTCGTTGCGGCATGGCTGGACGTATCGGCGGGCACACTTCGGCGGCTGGAGCAGCGGTACGAGCGGCGATCCGTCAGCAGGTACTGGTACGAGGCGCCGAGCTTCGGCTATGCGGCATTGCTGGCCGTGCGTCCTCCCGGATTCGTCAGCAGTTATCCAGGCCTATGGGAGGAAGAGACTTGACGGTACCCACGCCGACGGCCGTATCGGCAGACGCAGTCGCACCAGGTCGCGCGGCGCCTCACGCCGATATACGATGACGGAATCGCCGGCTTTCCCGACCGCTGAATGGCGCCACCTGGTCATGCTGAACTTCGCGGTGTCGCACGATCTCCTGAAGCCTCACGTGCCTCGCGGCACAATCCTCGACGCATGGCAGGGGCGTAGTTACGTCAGTCTCGTCGGATCCCTCTATGGATGGCGCGAGGCACGCGGCAGGTGGGCCGACTGGCAATGACTCCGGCCACCGCACCATCCTTTCCGGAGGCAGGCAGCGAGACAGAGTTCATCACCGAGCATTACTGGGGCTACACGCGCCAACGCGACGAGGTGACCGTGGAGTATCGCGTCGCGCATCCGCCATGGAGGGTGGCGGCCGCTGCCTCGATGGAACTCAATGGAGATTTCGAAGCACTCTTATGAATCCGGACATCAGTAAGTACAACGAAGCACAGGACGCGTCCGACAGAGAGATCTGCGACCTGCTGGCAAGGGAGATTGACAGGAACCTTCCGGACGCGGAGGGCAAGGTGTGGCATGGGCATCCCGTCTGGTTCCAGAATGGCAACCCGATCGTGGGATACAGCAAGCTGAAGGACAGCGTTCGACTTCTCTTCTGGAGCGGTCAGTCTTTCGATGAATGGAGACTGGCGCCGGAAGGCAGGTTCAAGGCTGCCGAAGCGCGATATACCACCGTTGAGCAGGTGGACATCGCTGATCTGGAACGTTGGCTGGCCAAGGCTCGGAACATTCAATGGGACTACAAGAACCTCGTTCGCAGGAAGGGGCGCCTGGAGAGGTTGATGTAGGCTTCACCCCAGGCTGGCTGGACGGCGTCGCGCAGGCAGTGCCCATCGGCAATGCAGCGCGAGTCAGGGCCCAGGAGAGAAGCCGCCTCTCGAGGCTGCGTGCGCGCCGTCGCACTGCATTCCGCCGGTTCGCGTGCGCAGCGGTGGTCACCGCGCTGCTCCTGTCCGCCATGCCGCGGCGGACCATCGTGACCGAGGTGGACGTGCCCGTGCCGGTGCCGCACGCTATCGCGAGCGGACAGGCTTACGGTACCATGCGAACGGTCACCCGCCGATTCGGCGCGCCGTTCGCGCTCGTCAGGCTCGAGGCCTCGGCCATCGAATCGGCTGGCATGCAGTACACGGTACGCGTGCACCCGTCGAGCCTGTTCGCCAACCTTCTTGCCGCCGGCCTGGTGGTGTGCTGCGTACGCATGGTACTGGGCCGATCGCCCCTTCCGGACGACGAGTGACGGTTGTTCACTCCTCGCCCATCCGCCCGTCGTGAGGCTCACCGAACCACCTGCTCAACGCATCGGACAGCGACGCACCTGCGCCATTCTGCACCCAGGCCACGTGGCCATCGGGGCGGATGAGCACGGCGCCGGGGTGCGCGACCGCACCGATCACGGGTAGTAGCAGTCGTCCCTCGAACTCCGCCTGCACGTGCCTTACGCGGCCTTCCCACGGCGACACGTCGTAGCGCCTTCCCGCGTCTAGGTTCAGCAGCACGGGCCGGGCGTCCCTCAGGAGCGAATACACTCGGAACCGGCCGCCTGACGACACCAGGTCGAGGTCGGGCATTCGACGACCGAGCAGGGGATGACCCTCGCCCAGGTCGTAGTGGATATCCAGGCCGGAGATCATCGCGGCGATGTCCCTGCGAGGGTCGTCCATCGCCAGCAATCGCGTCATCGTATCGCGGAGTGCCGCCGTGCGGTCGTCCGGGCGCATCAGCGCCACCTGTGCCATGGTGTTCTGCAGTACCTTCGCGCCAACCGGATGCCGCTCCGAGTGGTAGGTGCCCAGCAGTTCGACTGGTGACTGGCCCTTCACTACCTGCGCAAGCTTCCAGCCCAGGTTCACGGCGTCCTGAATGCCAAGGTTCAGGCCCTGCCCGCCTGCAGGATAGTGAATGTGCGCGGCGTCGCCGGCCAGGAGCACACGCCCTGCCAGGTACGATGCGGCCTGACGCGACGCGTCGGAGAATCGCGTCAGCCATATGGGGCTGTGTACCCCGAAGTCCGTTCCGTACAGCTCGATGAGCGCCGCACTCAGCTCGGCCAGCGTAGGCGCCTCGGTTCGACCGGTGCCTTCCTCGGTGAGCATCACGCGCACCGGTCCGGTTTCCGAGAATACCACCTTGCCGTCCCGAATCTCGTAGTCCACGCGACTCAGTCCGTACATGCCTCGATCGTTGCGGCGCATGCCGATTTCCGGCTTGTCCGTCATCTCGACTTCAGCCAGAACGTGGCTGACGGTGGCGTCGAAGCCCGGGAACCCGATCCCTGCAGCGCGCCTCACGAGGCTTCGCCCCCCATCGCATCCGGCGAGGAGTTGCGCACGAAGAGTCGAGCCGGTGGAGAGGGACACATGCACGCCCGATTCGTCCTCCTTGAAGGCGGTCACTTCGGTTGCGTACAGCGTACGCACACCCAACTCCCGTACCCATTCGGCAAGAAGTTCCTCGATCCGGTTCTGCCAGAGGGCGAGACCGTAGGGGTGCCTGGTGGGAAAGTCGCTGATGTCGAGTGGGATGCCTGCGAATCCGCCTACCTGTGCCACCTGACCCGCATCGAGAAAACGATCGGCGACTCCGCGCATGTCCAGGATCTCGATCGTGCGGGAGTGCAGCCCGCCTGCGCGCGAGCCTACGAGTGCCTGACTGGAGCGACGCTCAACGACGACTGCATCAACGCCGGCGAGTGCCAGTTCCGCAGCGAGCATCATTCCAGTGGGCCCGCCTCCTGCTATCACTACGTCGTGGCTGGTCAAGTGCGCTCCTGGTTCGGGGTGAGCGGAGAATGTGGAATGAGCATATGGCCTTGCCGCAAGCCACGGGTCGGGTGATAGTGTACGGTGGCACTCCGCTCCAGGCCTGCTGTCCCTGACGACTGTCGGTGCGTCGGTATTCGACCGTGTACGCGTGCCAAACCCTCACTCCCATCCGAGGTCCGCGAGGTGATCATGACCCTGATGCGTCGGGAAGGAAGGCTGTTGACAGCCATGGCTGTACTGCTGGGTTCGCTGATGCTCGGTGCCTGCAACTCCGGAACCGGTCCTGACGGGCCCGTCACGCCTACGTTCACCGGAAACTGGGCTGGGGAGCCTTTCAGTGGGGATGCGTCGGCGGTTTTGGTGCCCGGAGATGCAGGTGGAGACACGCTCGTGGTATTCGGAGCGCACCCCGCGGGTGGTGTTCCGGATCTGGTGGTCCGAGTCGTAGCAGTGATTGATGGGGCAGGGACCTACGTGCTGGACGGACCGGATGCCGGCGTAGTGTTCTATCTCACAGGCGGTGACGTGGTGTCCTCCACGTACCGTGCAGAAGGTCCCGAGTCAGTGACCCTGGAGATCACCGGATTCGATGGTCCCGGTGGCTTGATAACCGGGCGACTCAGTTTTGAGGCCACGTCGTACTCCGGTGCCGAGCCGGTCGGACCGTCTGCAAGCTTCCAGAACGGACAGTTCCGCGCCATTCTCGGGTACATCCAGCCGAATCCCGGGACCTAGGACCGACGTAGCTGCGACGGCCGCCAGCCTGACGCGCATGACAGCCCACACCCCGGATCGATGAACGCAAAGGATCAAGCGAAGCTGCTGGAGACCCTTCAGGACCGCTTCGAGAAGAACATGCAGAGGCACAAGGGAGTGAAGTGGTCCGATGTGCAGGCGAAGCTTGAAGGCAAGCGCCAGGCTCTCGAGTCCCTGCTCCAGATGGAGGAGACCGGCGGGGAGCCTGACGTGGTCGGGAAGGCCAGGAACGGTCGCTTCACGTTCATGGACTGTTCGGCCGAGAGTCCCAAAGGACGGCGCAGCCTGTGTTACGATGATGCGGCACTCAAGGCACGCAAGGAGAACAAGCCGGATGGCAGTGCTGCAGGCATGGCGAAGAAGATGGGCATCGCTCTTCTCACCGAGGAGCAGTATCGGCAGCTGCAGGAGTTGGGGGAGTTCGATACCAGGACTTCGACGTGGATCGCGACTCCGGACGCGATCAGGAAGCTGGGAGGGGCGCTCTTCTGCGACAGGCGTTATGGCGCCGTGTTCACCTACCACAACGGGGCGCAATCCTACTACGCCTCACGAGGGTTCAGGGGGGCGCTGGAGGTCTGAGGCTACGGCCCGGTCGTGGTGGCGCCGTTCACTGCATGTCCAGCACCACCTTGCCGGCAGTTTCGTTTGATGCAAGCAGCTCGTAGGCGACGGCTGCCTCACTGAGGGGCAGGACCCTGAACACGTTCGGTACGAGCGTCCCGCTGGCAAACAGCGGCAGCAGGCGTCGCTCCAGCAATCGCGTCGCCACGATCTTCTCATCCAGCGGGCGCGCACGCAGCACGGTGCCCCGGATCGTGAGGCACCGCGAAAGCACCGTGCGGAGCGGGAGATCGGCGGACGCCCCTGCAACCAGTCCCACGAGGATCAGCCGGCCGCGAGGCGCCAGCGCGCCCACGCCCGCCGCGGTCCAGGGCCCGCCGACAAGATCCAGCAACACGTCCGCACCATGACCGTGCGTGACCGCGCGCATCCAGCGGGCGCATGACTCCGGGTCGCTGGTCGCGATGCCATCCTCGAGTCCAAGGTCGCGTGCGATCTCGAGCTTCGCCGTGGTTCGGGTGGCTCCATAGGGAACCGCGCCCACCGCACGAACCAGCTGTACCGCTGCCAGACCGACTCCGCTCGCCACCGCATGGATCAGCACCCGATCGGACGGCCCAAGGTGAGCCTGTGCCCAGAGGGCATCAGCCGCGGTGATGAATACCTCCGGGATAGCCGCTACGTCCGCCCACCCGAGTTCCACCGGCGCGGGCGCAGCGAGCAGTTCGTGCGTCGTGAGGTACTGCGCCTGGGCAGCGCTGGTCGTGAGTCCGCACACGCGATCGCCCTCCCGCCATCGGGTAACCCCGCTGCCGAGAGCGACGACTTCGCCGGCATACTCCAGTCCGGGCGCGTCATCCGGCGCACCGCCCGGTGGAGGGTAAGCGCCTCTCCGCTGGATCAGGTCCGCGCGGTTCAGGCCGGCAGCATACACGCGAACCAGGATCTCTCCGTCGCCGGGCACCGGCACGGGACAGCTTTCCACCACGACCTCGCGATCGGGCACGGAACCGCGAAACCTCACCGCGAGCATCGTGTCGTCAGGCAGGTGTCTCATTTGCCCTTCAATCGAGTTGCGACTCCCGTGAACTGTCACGCAACGTGCCTCTATCCGGCAGGTCCGTATCGCAGAAGCAGCAGCACGTAGGTGGAGTAGAGCAGCAGGAAGAGCACGCCCTCGCGCCTGCTGATGCGGAATCCCGTACGCATCGCGGGCAGCAGTATGAGAACGGCGCCTACCAGCCAGGGACCGTCGAACCGGATGACTTCCCGGGCGATTGGAGTCGGCGAAAGCATCGCCCCTATGCCGAGCACCCCGAGAATGTTGAACACATTGGTGCCAAGCATGTTCGCAACCGCAACCTCGCTCCTCGAGCGGCGTACTGCAACCGCGGTCGAGGCAAGCTCGGGCATGCTGGTACCTACGGCGATAACGGTAAGCGCGATAACGCGCTCGCTCATTCCGGCAATTCGGGCGATGGACACCGCTCCATCCACGATCACGTCCCCGCCATAGAGTAGAAGCGCCAGTCCCCCTGCAATAAGCATGATCGCGGTCATCGTGCTTCTGGAGAGGATCCTGCTCGCGATCTCCTCCTTGTAGGCCGCTTCTTCAGCACCACCCACCTCACGACGGGCGACCCTGACGCTGTATACCAGGAATGCGATGTACGCACAGACGAACAGCAGCCCTTCAAGCCTGGACAGCGTACCGTCCAGCGAGACGACCACGAAGCCGATCGTGACGACCAGAAGCACCGGCCACTCCCGCCGAACCGCACTGCCCTCGACGGCCATGGACGAAAGCAGCGCACCTGCCCCCAGCACGCCGAGCAGGTTGAAGATGTTCGTGCCGACGACGTTCCCGACGCTGATGTCCGGTGAACCCTGCAGCGCCGCGGTTATGCTTATCACCAGCTCAGGAAAGGAAGTGCCAATCGCGACCACGGTGAGTCCGATCACTGCTGGCGTGACTCCCAGCACTCTCGCCAACGACACGGCGCCGCGCACAAGTATCTCGCCGCCTACGGCGAGCACCACGACTCCCCAGGCCACGAGGCCGACCGACTCCAGCAGGGTCATTCGGACGTACGGGGCGACCGCTGCAGTTCCTGCCAGTTCGGAGCAACCAGGGAGTCGCTGGCTCCGCTCATCACGCTCACCCAGGCACGCAGCCCCTCGCGACCCGGATAGCCCGGCATGGTTCGACGAAGCCGGCCTGCGGCGTCAATCATCATGAAGACCGGCGTGCCAGGCAGATTCAGCTCGATGAGTGCTGCTGCCGACCTCTGGACTGGTTCCGCATGCCAGGCTCCGATCACGCCTGCCTGACGTGCCATGGCCTGGCCGCCGGATGTGCCCTCCAGGGTGAGCACACGAAGGCGCGGCAGGCTGTCGCCGTTCGCAATGCCCGCAATGTCCGAAAGGGAACGGGCACAGTAGCCGCACGAGGTGGAGCTGATCATGACGACAGCGGGCTCCCCTTCGGCCACGAGCGACACCACGTTGCCGCTCGCATCGCGAACCGAGAGCGACGGTGCCGGCCTGTCGCTGTCGTTGAACGAGAGCGCCGCCGGAGACACACGACCCTCGAGCTGCATGCCTGTCCAGAATGCGGCCGCGAGCAGCACGAGAGCTGCCA
>CAYQAO010000031.1:0-7170 GCA_964415485.1 uncultured Gemmatimonadaceae bacterium | reverse complement strand
CCCACGCGCCTATTCGCTCCGCCACGCGCCGCTCCTCCCTGTCCGGGCCGGTGATGAACGAGGGGCGAAACACCACGAAGTCAATGCCACTGTCTCGGAGCTCCCTCTCCAGGCGGCCTCGAACGCGCAGGTATGCGTTGCGCGCGCTGGCATCGGCGCCAAGTGACGACAGGTACACGAATCGCGGGCGGATGCCGCTCGCTACGCACGCCCTAAGCAGCATGGAGGTGAGGGCGTAGTCCACGGCCTCGTAGGGAGCGCGCCGCTCCTCCTCCCGGGAACTGTGACGAGCGCGCTTGCGCGAGGTGCCTAACAAGGCGAATACATGAGTGGGCTCGAGCCTCGCTATAGTCGCCGTCATCGCGTGTTCGGACCACTCGGTGGTGTCCACGCGAGCTCCCAGTTCGCCAAAGCGGCGCTCCCACTCCTCCAGGCGGTCGGAGTCGGGCCGCACGTGAGCCGTAGTCGGAATTCCGGCCGCCCTCAGCCTCTCGACCACGGCGCGGCCCGTATATCCAGTTGCGCCTGCAACGAACGCACTGGCAGGCAGCTTCCCCGGCGGTGACACCGGTCATCCTCCCAGTCGCAGTTTGTGAAGGTGTTCCTCCAGCGGACAGGGAGGAAGTCTAACCGCCCGTCATTCGCGTTCCACGGCGCCTCGCAGCCCACGCGCCAGCCGCCAGGTCACTGGCGCCAGCGCTTCGTCCAGATCACTATGGCGCCACACACTCCGGACACGGCCGTGCGGCTGATGCTGGTTGGTATGAGCTCGCGTCGCGGGTACACCTCGATTCCGAGCACGTCGCGCTTGTCCACGATGCGGTCCAGTCCGCCGAAGCTGCTGGCGCCCCGCACGTAGGCGCCGTCGAGGAACACGTCCAGCTCGCACCAGTCGCCTGCATAGCGTCCCAGTACGATCTCCCGACCGAAGGTCGCCCGGTCCACCTGCACGCTCGAAACCTCGCTGAGCAGGCTGGTCATGCTGCCGCTGTGCAGCGCGAGGTACTCGGGGCCGAAGTAGGTGCCCAGCCCGCGCTCCTCGCGAGTGTAGAAGCCGTTGCGCCAGAGGTGCAGGTCCATGCGCTTTCCTTCGACGACAATCGCACCCAGCTCCACGACATGAGGACTCATGGACACCGCGAGGTCAACACGGAGTCCCGGCAGGACCTCCATGGACAGGCTCGCCGGCCTGTAGCCCACCCTACGAACGAGCACGTTCACCTCACCGGCCGGCACGCCGGGCAGGAGGAACCGGCCGTCTCCGGTCGAGATCGTGAACAGTCCGTCGCCAGCCAGCACCTCCGCCCCGATGAGCGGACGGCCGTTCTGGTCCGTGACGATGCCGGCGATCACTACCGAGGCGGCCAGGTCGGACGTGGAATCCGCCTGCTGCGCACCGAGGTCACCTGCGACCAGGGGGCCCAGCAGCAGAAGGCCGGCGAGACGGGAACCGGATTCCAGGGTACGCCGGCCTGTCGTGAACGTCCTGCAGTCGAACACCACCATGGTTCTCGCCTTCGGGTCAGACCGGCCAGATCCGCATCGGGAGGAGAATCCTCCGCCGCAGGAGTCATACCCCACGCCAGTGGCCAGTGCCGCTAGGATGGTGCGCGTATGCGCGGGTCGCAAGGGCGAAGTGTCGTTGCCTGCCGCACGAGCGACCCGGCGCGCCGGCGCGATGCGCCGTGCGAGCGCTGCCCGACCTACATT
This sequence comes from uncultured Gemmatimonadaceae bacterium, assembly GCA_964415485.1. Classification (GTDB taxonomy): domain Bacteria; phylum Gemmatimonadota; class Gemmatimonadetes; order Gemmatimonadales; family Gemmatimonadaceae; genus JBBQHX01. The sequence goes on along the minus strand of CAYQAO010000031.1, from coordinate 5,460 downwards.
GCGGCTGGGCGCTCGAGGAGCGACGCGAGCGTGGGGGGATCCATGCGATGGCCTCCGCTGAAGGTCATCACACGAGGCTCCACGGCAAGTACCGAAAGTCGCTGACGCTGCTCCTCCACCGTCGCCTGCTTCACCCACGGATCCGCGTCGCCCACCACCAGCGTTGCACGCCGGGCGCGGATCGTGAGGTCTGCATCCACGAGCTCCTGCGGAACCGACCCGCTCCAGCAAATGAGGTGGTGCGCCATCGGCTCGAGTTCGGACATGGCCAGCCAGCGGCTTGCCACCGACACGCCCTGCGAGAACCCGAGTACCACCAGCTTCACGTCAGGCCTGACGTGCAGTCGCGCCATTCGGAAGACGGCGTCGAGGTACTGCACGGAGTCCTCGATCTCCGCGTCGCGCTCCTCGCGTGTCAGCCACGCTGCGCCCACGCGTCGCTGCTCCGGAGGCACCCCGAGGTGACGCTCCGCGTCAGGCATCTCGTGGTAGAAGCGCGACAGCGCCTCGGGGGCGAGAATCCAGCGGGTCCCATCCGCGAGAGGTGAGAAGTGCCTGATGAAGAGCGGTGCCAGCTGGCCGTAGCCGTGGACGACTATCCACAACTCCTCCACCGACGCACCTGGCTCGCCGGCGGTTGCGACACGCGCGGTTCTGGAGACGGGAAGGTGGATTATGCCCGTGTCGAGCGCCCTGGACGACTGCGATGACATGCGAGAATAGTATCGCGCACGAGGTCGTCGCGGCGGGGGGCACCCGGTACGGGCAGCGAGGCTCCAACGGCCGGTGCGACCGCACGTGCTCACTGCGGACCGGCTCGCGAGCGCGCGAGCCGGCAGCCTCCCTGTCAGCCGGGAGCGTCGCCAGTCGCTGCCGTTCCGCTGCCGTCGCTCCCCTGCATGGCGCGCCACAGGCGACGTGCCCCCCAGATCACCAGTCCCCCCACCAGCACCACGTGCAGCAGGATCCCACCCACGAGCAGTACGGCCAGAATCGCCAGCATGACCACCGCACCGGTACCGAGTGCCAGCACCGCGGGCAAGCCCAGCTTGGCCAGGAAAAGGAAGAGCGGCACGCCCACCAGTGCGATCACCGCGAGGAGCGGCAGCCCCGCGAGCTTCAGCAGCGAGGCGATGGGCGCCAGCAGCAGCACGGACGCAAGCCCGCGAAGTGCGAGCTTGCCCAGGATCCAGCGTGCGAGAACGGCGCGAAGCAGCAGCCACATGGTGCGGTGGGAACGGGGAAAGGGGTGCTCGTCCCTACGGCTGCAGGGTTGGGAGGGTTTCGGTGCGTCAGTGTCTCCACGCGCGCCATACTCGCTCCTCGGTAAACCTCGATGCAGCGTGAGCGCAGCTACGGATGGGTGTTACCCATCGCGCGACGTCGGCCAGGTCGAACGGATGAGCACCGTCCGCTCGAGTTCGTCTGCTGCCTGCTGCACCTTGCGCCTCAGGTCCACCGGCAGCCCGGGTTGTGCCTGCAGCCATGCCTGGACCGTTTCGAAGGCTTCGGGTGACGACTGGCCCCCGAGAAACGCGTCCAGCCACGCGCCGAGGAAGAAGATTCGGCGGTTTCGCTGGATGTAAGGCAGGGCGTCCAGCGCCCGGGTGAGGTAGGGGAACGTCAGCTCCGACTGCCCTGGCGAGTTGAAGGCGCCCAGGCTGGCAGTTGCCCAGTCTTCGTTCAGGGTGGAATCGCGCAGGTAGCGTTCGAAGTACTGCTGCTTCACTCCAGAAGCTGCCTGACCTGCCCTCGCCACGAACTCGCGACGTCTCCCGTCGCTCGTGGTGTCACGCGCGGCTTCCGCTTCGAGTCGCGTGCGCCACCTGGAAGCGTTCATTTCCACGAGCCGGTTCACGATGTCCCAACGCGTTGGCGCGAGAAGGGCACCGCCCGCCACCGAGTCGGCCTCGAGCAGAGAATCAATGGCCGCCAGCGCCTCCGGTGTGCGCGCAGTGCGTACGTGTGCGTTCAGGTATGCTCGCCGTACGCCATAGGACTTGGTGCTGTCGTCCATGCCGGCTCGAAGCACGTGCCGGAGGCGCGGCTCCAGCGCGTCCCGCGAGGCGTCGTCCAGGTAAGTGGTGACGGCCCTCGTCAGGCGGCCCAGCGTGGTGGACACCAGCTGCTCGTCGCTCTCGCGCCCCAGGTACGACAGCACGGCGGTAACCCAGTCGGACGGCGCCAGTCGAGCATCGCGCACTTCGTCCCAGAGAGCTCCCCAGAGCATCGCGCGCAGGAAGTCGTCCTTCACGCGGGGGAGTCCGCCGTCCAGCATCCATGCACGGGTCCGGTCGTCCAGCATCGCCAGCGCGTACGCCCTGTCGTTCGCGTTCACAAAGGCGAAGGCGGGCGCGGCCGTACCGGCGCGGAGCGGTATGGTGGCCGCAGCGCCCTCGAGATCCAGCTCCTGGAAGGAGACGCTGCCGTCCGCGCGGCCGATCGCCACCTCCAGCCGCATGGGCCAGGCACCGTCGCCAGACACCGTCTCGCGAGCCGGACGCTGGGTGATGGACAGCCGCGCGCCGCCTGGCGATACGACGAGCGACGGCTCCAGCACGGGCATCCCGCGCCGGAGCATGTACTGTGTGCCCCAGTAATCCAGCGGCCTGCCTGACGCCTTGCCGATCGCCTCCAGCAGATCACCCCAATTGGCGTTGCCGAACGCATGCGTCTTCAGGAAGGCACGCACTCCACGCTGGAAGTCCTGTTCGCCGACCAGGTACTCGAGCTGCCTGAGAATGCCAGGCGCCTTGTTGTAGACGATGGGGCCGTAGTTGCTCTTCGCCTGGTCCAGGTTCGAGAGCTCCTGCCACACGGCGGTGGTTCCATCGGTCACATCCACTGCATACGCGGGCGGCTTGTTGCGAATCCAGAAGCTCTGCCATGGATTCGTGCCGTGGTCCAGCGCCTCCTGCACCCTGGCCGCCATGTAGGTGGCGAAGCCTTCCTTCAACCAGAGGTCGTCGAACCAGCGCATCGTCACCAGGTCGCCGAACCACATGTGCGCCGCTTCGTGGTAGACGACGGATGCGCGCGCGATGCGCTGAGGCTGCGTGGGCCGCTCGCGGAAGACGAAGCGGTCCTCGCTGTAGAACACCGCACCCGGATGCTCCATGCCCCCGAACGGAAATGCGGGCGCCAGAACGAAGTCGTACTTCCCGAACGGGTACGGAGAGTCGAACCACCTCTCCAGCCAGTCCAGCGCCTTCGCGTTCAGAGCAAAAAGCGAATCGGATTCCACCTCCGAAGCGCGCGAGCGCCTGACGTACATTGACATGGCACGCGTGCCTCGCGGCGCGTCCAGCCTGGTCCACGGCCCCGCAGCAAATGCGATCAGGTAGGTGCTGATCGGCTTCGTCTCCGCGAAGCGAACGGTAGCCCGTTCTCCGGCGCGGTCCGTGTCCGCTAGCGCGCCGTTGCTGACCGCCGTCCATGAACTCGGCATCACCAGCGAGAGCTTCACGCGAGCCTTGAGATCCGGCTGGTCGAAGCAGGGAAAGAGCTGGTTGGCGTCGGCGGGGACGAGGAGTGTGTACAGGTAATCGGCGTCGTCGGCGGGATCCGTGTACCGAATGATGCTTGCACCCGCAGCACCGATATCAGCGACGAACGACACGGAGACACTCGCTCGGCCACCCTTGACGAGCGATGCCGGGATGTGGATGTGCGAGCCGTTGTACGAAACGAAGGCCGAGACGTCCTCACCGCCGACGGAGACACTCGTCAGGTGCCGGCCGCGAAAGTCGAGTATGACGTCGTCGCTGCCCCTGCGCGTGAACTCTGCGGTGACCCGACCGAGTGCACTGTCGCGGGAAGTGACGTCCAGCTGCAGGTCGTACGAGACGTTGGAGACTCGTTCGGCCCGCCAGTTCGCAAGATCCCTCGAGATGCCGGTTCCGAGCAGGGCGGCGAGCGAATCCGGCGCGGTTGCCCGAGGACGAATCGCTCCGGACGCGTGGGGCGTCACCGGTGCGGCGTTGCGCTCCGCGGCGTCGTGAGGCTCGAGCACGGAGAACGCGATTCCTGCGGCGAGGATCAGGATCATGGGAAGGCGGGGTTGTGCGGAGAATGCCGTACAACCCCAGAGACTGGTTGTGTCACCCGATGGTTACTTCGCTCTGGCCGTTGGGGCGCCCCGGACGTTCGGCAGGCGCCGCAACCCGTGCGCCGCGACCGATTCAGATCGGGTTGTTGAAGGTGTCGCAGGCCTCCGGCGATCCGGACTCGAAGCCGCGTCGGAACCAGCCGGAGCGCTGCTGGGCGGTTCCGTGCGTGAACGACTCGGGCCGAACCTCGCCGGTCATCTGCTGCTGAATCCTGTCGTCGCCGATAGCCGATGCGGCCCTCAGCGCTTCCTCCAGGTCGCCTGCCTCGAGCAGGCGGCGCTGCTGCGTACTGTTGGCCCACACGCCGGCGTAGCAGTCCGCCTGCAGCTCCAGCCTGACGGACAACTGATTCGCCTGGCCCGGATTCGCCTCCTGGAGCTGCCTCACGCGCCCGTTGATGCCGAGAACGTGCTGCAGATGGTGGCCGATCTCGTGCGCGAGAACGTATGCCTGGGCGAAATCGCCGGTGGCTCCGAACTGTCTGTGCAACTCGTCGTAGAAGCCGAGGTCAATGTACACGCGCTCGTCCAGCGGGCAGTAGAAGGGACCCATCGCCGCACTGGCGTTGCCGCAGCGCGACTCAACGGCGCCCCGAAAGATCACCAGGCGGGCATCGCGGTACTGCTCGCCGTAGCGAGGCAGCACGGTTGCCCAGACCTCCTGGTTGTCATTCAGCACGAAGTTCACGAACTCGACCAGCTCCGCCTCCTCTGCCGATTCGGTGACGGGGCCTCCTGCGGCTCCGCCGGGCGGGGGGTTCAGGGCTACGCCGCCTCCGCCGCCTCCGGTCAGCAGATCCTGCCCGAAGACGAGGCTGAGCACGAGCAGGAGGACCATGCCGCCCAGTCCCATGCGTCCGACGCTCATGCCGCCCATGCCGCCCATGCCGACGGGTGACTGGCCGCGTCGGTCCTCCAGGTTCTTCCTGCTCCCGCCTCGTGTCCAGCGCATTTGGAACCGCCGTTGATGATGGGTCAGTCGTTTACGGGGATAACGGACCAAATGGGCATGATCCGGACCCTCGCGCGGTGAGGGGCGCTGCGCGATGCCGATACGGTCCGAAGCAAATCGGTGCCTGGGCAGTGTGTTGCGGTGGGCAAGATGCTGGCATGCTCGCAGCCATACGCAGCGCAGCCGTACTGGGCATAGATGCCTACGAGGTGACCGTGGAAGTGGACGTCGCCCGCGGGTTGCCTCTGTGGACCATTGTGGGCATGGCCCACGGCGCCGTCAAGGAGAGCCGGGAACGTGTGTGTGCGGCCGTGGCCAATGCGGGACTGGAGGTGCCGCCGCGACGAGTCACGGTGAACCTTGCCCCAGCCGATCGCCTGAAAACGGGCACGGCGTTCGA
>CAYQAO010000030.1:0-30152 GCA_964415485.1 uncultured Gemmatimonadaceae bacterium | reverse complement strand
CGCTCACGCGGGATGACACAGGGGCGAGCCGAACTTTACCCCTTCAGCGCCTCCCGCCAGTCCCGCCCCTCGCTCATGGCCTGCCATGCCAGCTGAACGGCGGCCGGGCTGGCCGCCAGGAAGCGACAGTGCAGGGGGTCGGCCGGTCCGCCGGTCTCCACGGCCATGACGGCTACCGGAGCGTCCACCACTCGCGAAAGCAGTCCCGAAAGCACGCCCGTGGTGAGCGGGCAGCCATCCTCGCATCCCCCTGCGGCACGCGCCTCCGCACCGTTCCTGACGGTGACCATTATCGCTCGCGCGTCGCTGTTGCCGTCATCCGGAGCCAGGCTCACGTCGCCCCATCCGCGACCGCGCATGAATTCAGCGAGTCTCGCTGCGAAGTCCTGGGCAGGCAACTCGTGCAGCGGCGGGGATCCGGCCGCTGCCAACTCCCCGGCCATTGCATCGTACATGGCATCGCCCGTGGCGAAGCCGGCCTCCTGCAGCACTCGAACTCCGTCACCACCTCGACACTCGAGCACGGCGGAACGAAGCGACTGCAGGGATGCAGGGGCGAGGGCAAGAAGTGGCATCTCGTTGGGTCGTTAGGTTCGTTGGCTGCCTCACGGCATACTCAGTCGGCCTGCTCCAGGCGCTTCAGAAGTTCTCCCTCCGTGAGCACCTCGATGCCGAGCTCGCGGGCCTTCTCCAGCTTGCTTCCCGCCGCCTCTCCGGCCAGCACGAAGTCCGTCTTCCTCGAGACGCTGCTCGTAACCCTGCCGCCGTGCTTCTCCACGAGGGCGGTGGCCTGGTCGCGTGACAGCGTAGGCAGTGTTCCCGTGATCACCACGGTGAGTCCCTGCAACGCCGTGCCGGCTGCCGCGTCAGGCTCGGTGAAGTTCAGGCCCCGCTCCCGCAGTCGCTCGATGAGCTTTCGCGCCTCGGGATCCGCGAACCACCTGGCGATGCCCTGGGCCATCACTTCACCCACGCCGCGAATGGCGGCGATCTCCTCCACGCTTGCCGAGGCGAGGCGATCCATGGTGCCGAAGTGTCGGGCCAGCAGGCGCGCACCGACTTCCCCAACATGATCAATGCCGAGGGCGAACACCAGCCGGGAGAGCGGCTGCTCTCGTGAGGCAGCGATGGAGTCCACGAGGTTCTCCGCGCTCTTCACGGCAAAACGCTCCAGCTCCACCAGCTGGTCCACTGTCAGGTCGTACAGGTCGGCCGGATCGCGCACCAGCGGGCGCATCTCTCCGCCGATCTCCACCAGCGTCTCCTGGAACTGCCTGATGCGCGCGTAGGAGAGCCCGCGGATGTCCATGGCACCTCTCGACGCAAAGTGCACCAGCGCCTCGAGCTGGCGACCCGGGCATTCGAAATTCGGGCAGTAGAGCATCCCGCGATCCTGCCCGGCCACCAGCGGCGCCGCGCAGGACGGACACTCGGCAGGCGGCTCGTAAGGCTCGGGCGGATGGTGCCTGTCGCGCCGGTCCACCACCGGCGCAATGACCTGCGGAATGACCTCGCCCGCACGCTTCACCTGCACGATGTCCCCTACGCGCAGGTCCTTGTCGCGAATGAGCTCGAAGTTGTGCAGGGTCGCCAGTCGTACCGTGGCGCCTCCTATCTCCACGGGCGAGAGCACGGCATACGGATTCACCGACCCCGTGCGCCCGATGTTCACCTCGATGGACTCGAGCGTGGTCTCGGCGATGTCGGGGGCGAACTTTCGTGCGATTGCCCAGCGTGGCTCGCGTCCAACGTCCCCCAGCTCGTTCTGCAGTGCGATGGAGTTCACCTTCACCACGCCACCGTCAATGGCGAAGTCCAGCGAGGGTCGCAGGCGGTTCTCCACCTCCGCTGCCCACTCCACCACTTCGTCCATGTCCTTGCACAGGCGGCGATGCGGAGCCACGGGGAAGCCCCATTCCTCCAGCCGTTCCAGAACTTCCCACTGGGCCTTCAGCTTCAGCGACCCGTCAGGCTCGGCTATCGCGTACGCGAAGAAGTGCAGCGGACGTGTCGCGGTTACGGCGGGGTCCAGCTGCCTCAGGGAGCCCGCGGCAGAGTTGCGCGGGTTTGCATACAGCTGTTCGCCATTCTTCGCCCGCTCCTCGTTCATGCGCTCGAAGGCCGAGAAGGGGAAGTAGACCTCGCCACGCACCTCAACGAGCGCAGGCGGCTGGTCCGTGTGAAGACGAAGCGGGACATCGCGGATCGTGCGAAGGTTGGCTGTTACGTCCTCGCCGATGCTTCCGTTCCCTCGTGTAGCACCCTTCACCAGCACGCCATCGCGATACGTGAGGCTCACGGCGGCGCCGTCAATCTTCAGCTCCGTTACGTAGCCCGACTGTTCGAGCTCCTTCGCACCCACGATCCTCAGCAGGCGAGCTTCCCACTCGCGAAGCTCGTCGTCGTCGAACGCGTTCCCGAGCGAAAGCATGGGAACCAGGTGGCGATGCTTGACGAAGCTGCTGAGCGCCTCCACACCGACTCGCTGCGTGGGCGAGTCCTCGGTCCGCAGGGTGGGATACGCTTCCTCCAGGTCGCGCAGCTCGCGGAAGAGCGCGTCGTACTCCCTGTCGCTCAGTGTGGGAGCGTCGAGCACGTAGTACTCGTGGTTCGCACGCTCGATGCGCTCGCGAAGCGTGGCCGCGCGCGCAGCGAGTTCCTCGAGGTCTACCTGTGTATCGGGTGTGGCGGGTACGGACGGTTCGCTCATCTGATCCACGGGTTCATCCAGCGCCGGGCGGGCCGGTGGGTGACCGCGGCAGGAAGCTGCGTTACGTGTCCGCTGCGGCCCTCTGATTGTACTCCGGCGAGTCGAATCGCACCACTCGGTTGCGGCCGAGGGTCTTGGCGGCGTAGAGCGCGTCGTCGGCTGCCTTCACCAGTCCGTCCGGCCCGCACACGCGCGGGTGCGGCAGCGCTGCGACGCCGAGGCTGAGTGTCCCGCTCATCGTTAGATCCCTGAACGTGAACGGGTGATGCTCCACGGCCACCCTGATGCGCTCCGCGAAGGTTACGGCGGCGTCGAGCACCGTGCCGGGGAGGAGGAACATGAACTCCTCGCCGCCATAGCGCCCCACGCGATCAATCTCGCGTGCCTCTCGACGCAGGATGGCCGCCACCTGGCGGAGCACCGCGTCGCCGGCGGGATGACCGTGCGTGTCGTTCACCTTCTTGAAGTGATCGAGATCGCACATCACGCACGAGAGAGGCTCGTGAAGCCGCATGGAGTGCTCGTACATCTCCACCAGCCGCTCCTCGAGATGCCCGCGATTGTCCAGCCCCGTGAGGCTGTCCGTGCGGGACATGAGCTTGAGGCGCTCGTTCGCGAGCTTGAGCTCATCCTGCGAGGACTTGAGCCGAAGCAGGGACCTCACGCGAGCCGCGAGCACTGCCAGGTTCACCGGCTTCGTCACGTACTCGTCAGCGCCGGCATCGAAGCCCTCGATACGGTCGTCCGGAGTGTCCAGCGCCGTCTGCATGATGATCGGAATGAACGGCAGCCGATCATCCGCCTTGATCTGGCGCGCCACCTGAATGCCGTCGAGGTCCGGCATCATGATGTCGAGCAGGATCAGGTCCGGAGGATTCTCCGCGACCCTGTCCAGCGCCTCCTGGCCGCTGGATGCCTTCTCCACGCGGAACCCGCGCGCCTCCAGCCCCATTCCAAGCAGCTCGAGGTTGTCCTCGTGATCGTCCACGATGAGGATGCGTGCTGACCGCGGCTCCATCTCACTTACCGATGAACTTCTGAACCTCTGCCACGACCGCACGTGGCTCGCACGGCTTCGCCAGGTAACCGTCGCACCCGACTTCCATGGCCTTTTCCCGATCGGACGCCAGTGCGTGAGCCGTGAGCGCAATGATCGGAATGTGCGTCGTTTCCGGATCGTGCTTCAGCACCTGCGTTGCCTCCCATCCGTCAATCACCGGAATGGAGATGTCCATCAGGATCAGGTCCGGCCTCTCGGTACGTGCCTTCGTGATTCCCTCCTCACCGTTCAGCGCCTCGGTAACCGTGTAGCCGAAGTGTCGGAGGATTGTGGAATAGACAATGCGGTTGTCCTCGTTGTCCTCCACGAGCAGCACCGTCTTGCCGTTTTCGGCAACTGCGTTCATGCGCGCCCTCGAGTGTAATACGGCAGCAGAATCCAGGATTGAACCGGAACGCCAACACGGAACGTAGATCGGTCGCTCGTGCCGGCGCGTCCGGGCACTGGAGGTGCCCGGGCCGGAAGAATGGATCGCAATGTACCGAGCCCCACGTTTCTTCGGCAAAGCGCAAGTTTCTTACCACGCATCCTTGGGAGACCACATCATGTCCTACGCCGGAACAACCTCTCGCTCCCGCTCCCGTCGAGGACGCGGTACTCGAGCGGCATCCGACTCCGACAACTACCAGGCGCCCAACGGGCGCGATCCATCCACTCTGGTCTACGAGGAAAACGGGGTGGACTGGGGCCGCGTGGCTGCGTTCGCCGCCGGAATCCTGGTGGGCGCACTGGCCGGCGCCTCGACAGCGTTCCTAACGGCACCCTACAGTGGCTGGGAGACGCGAGACCTCATCGCCCGTCGTGCGAACCGTGCCCGGGTGCGGGCCGCAGACGCCTGGGATGACTGGGGTTACGACATGCGCCGCAAGGCCAGGCGCACCAGGAGGCGCGCTCGCGAGGCCATGCACCTGGGCTGACGGACCCTTCAGTGGTCGCGTGTGGCAGGCGGGCCTCGCCCCGGACAGCCTCACGCGGCCGGCTGCCCCGTGCCTGATCTCAACTTCAGGGCAGCTCGGCAAGAAGAGCCGCCGCCTCCCGCTTGTACTGGTCGTCGTTGAAGTCCGCAGGCGGGAGCTGCTCGATCGCGAGCAGCTGCTCCCTGGCACGCTCAACACTGTCGAGGTCCAGGTACACCCGTGCAAGGTCCAGCCGATGCGTTATGCGATCAGGCTCGAGCGCAACCGCACGCTCCAGGTATCGTGCGGCTTCATTCCAGTTCGCCTGCCCGAACACGCCGCCCCCCAGAAGATTCTTCGCGAAAAAGCGCTCCAGGCGACCCAGCCTCATGATCTCGGCGTTCCACACCCCCATCACGTGAAGCGCGCCCGCGTGGGTGGGATTCAGCCGCAACGCCTCCAGCGCCGCATCCCGCACCTCGGCCGCATACCGCACTCGCTGACGACTCCCCAGCGTGAGCGCAGTCCTGCCCAGGGCGCGGGCCATTGCGAAATGACCCTCTGCATCCTGTGGATTGGCCGCGACCGCGCGGCGAGCATAATCCTCGGCTGCAGCGAAGAGCGCGCTCCGGCGAGATGACGACTGCTCTGCCTCGCCGAGATCCGCGGACTCTCGTGAGGCTCTCCAGAGGGCGTCGTAGTTGCCGGGCTCTGACGCTATGGCTGCCTCGTAGTACGCCAGGGCAAGCGTGGGATTCCGCGCCTCCCTTGCACGATCCCCGGCGGCAATCTGCTGCGCCACGCTCTGTGCCCCCGCCGCCCACGGCAGAGCGCAGGCAACCAAGACAAGAAGAACTAGGCGCAAGTGCTTGAAAGTCATAGTTTCACAGTGCGTTCGTCGGGCGCCGCTTCCGGGCAGATGCCTCGGCGGACCACTCGGATCACATCCGTGAATCCTCCGGGCGGGGACGCCGCTTCGCAAGGTGCCCGGCACACCGGCCTGCCCGAGCCTTCGGTATGTCGAGAGTTCGATGATACTGTTCCTCGTCGGCGACCTGACGGCCGGCCTCGAGTGGGCCGTCAGTCATGCAGCCTGTCCCGGCGTGCCTGTGGAATCGTGGTGACTCTGCCTCATCGGCTTCCTCGTTCACAACGGCAAGCATGCTCGCGCGAAGTCTCATAGAACGAAAGCGGGACGGCGGACGCCTCACGAGGGAGGAGTGGCAGGCGCTCGCCGATGCATACCTGCGTGGCGAGCTGGCCGACTACCAGATGTCGGCGTTCCTCATGGCAGCCTTCATCCGCGGCCTGGACGAGGATGAGACCGTCTCGCTGACCCGCACCATGCTGGAGAGCGGCGATCGCCTGCGCCTCGCTGAATTCGGTACCGCCAGGATAGACAAGCACTCCACGGGCGGGGTCGGCGACAAGGTCTCGCTCGTGCTGGCACCGCTCGTGGCGTCGTGCGGCGTGATGGTCCCGATGATCAGCGGTCGAGGGCTGGGGCACACCGGCGGAACGCTGGACAAGCTGGAGAGCATCCCCGGATTCCGCACGGATCTCTCGCTCGAGCGCGCGACAGACCAGCTGGCGAGGCTGGGCTGCGTGCTCATCGGCCAGACGAGGGAGATTGCGCCGCTGGACAGGCGCCTGTACGCGCTGAGGGATGCCACCTGTACCGTCGAGGCCATTCCCATGATCGCTGCCAGCATCATGTCCAAGAAGCTGGCGGAGGACCTGACCGGGCTGGTTCTGGACGTGAAGCAGGGAGCGGGAGCGTTCATACCGGATGAGGCGCGCGGATTGGAGCTGGCGCGTACGATGATATCGCTAGGCGAGTCCTACGGATGTCCGGTTGTCGCGCTGCTCACCGCCATGGACCGCCCGCTCGGTCATGCATGCGGCAACGCGCTGGAAGTCGAGGAGGCGATTCATGCACTGAAGGGCGAGGGTCCGGCTGACCTCATGGAAGTCACGCTCGCGCTCGCCGGGGAGATGTTGCTGCTTGCCGGGGTGGAGAAGGACCGCTCAGCCGCGCGGACACGGCTCCACGCTGCCATCGCGTCGGGAGCGGCGGCGCACCTGTTTCAGCGAATCATCGAGGAACAGGGCGGGAACCCCGGCGTCGTTGACGATCCTGCTGCGCTTCCGCAGGCTCCGGTGTCCGCGGTCTTCGAGGCCGCACGCGCCGGAGTGGTGCTCGAGGTGAATCCGCGCGCCGTCGGTCTTGGCATCATCGAGCTCGGAGGCGGCCGCTCGCGAATGGAGGACGTGGTGAATCCCGCGGTGGGCTTCGTGATAACGGCGAAGCCAGGCCTGGAGGTGGCCGAGGGGCAGCCTCTTGCCACGGTTCATGCAGCGGATGAAGCCGGGCTGGAGCGTGGGCTGAAGACACTTCGGGAAGCCATACGGCTCGGCCATCCGGGAGAGCGTGTACGTCAATTGCCGCTCGTGTCGTGGCGTGTCACGAATACCGGTGCCGAGCGCTGGATGGGAGATGCATCCTGAGAGGTGGGAGACAGAGGCCCGCCGCTTCCAAATTCGCCCCACTCTTCCCATGTTGCATCTGTCGGCATGCACTGCCGGAGAAACCTGAAACCTGGGCCGGAGAGTATACTTCAATGAGCATGAAGGAGACTGCGCGGATGCAGCGCATGGGAGCCATGGGTGCGCTCGCAATAGCAGCAGGCGTGATGGTCCTGTGGGCAGTGGTGTTCCTGTGGCTGGCCGGCGCCCGAGTCGCGACGGCTGGAGTGGACCTCGATCACAGCCTGCTCATCCGCCTGACGACCTTCGTACCCGCGCTCGCGATCGCGCTGGTGCTGGTTTCGGTTGCGCGGCAGCTGTCCGGAGCGGCACGCAGCTGGCAGGGAAGCGAGGCGTAGCTCCCGTACAGGGACGGTGAGACGCCTGCGGACGCGCAGGGAGACTGACGACACAGGTTCCAGAGGATGACATGGCGAAGACGAAGAAGGGACTCTCGAAGGAGCTGGCCGAACTCGTTGACGGCCTGAATGACGACCTGCGGCACGAGTACGCCGCGGTCATCACCTATCGCACGTATGCGAGTGCGGTGCGCGGTCCGTATCGCCAGGAGCTGCGGCAGTTCTTCGAGCGCGAGATTGGGGACGAGCTGGGACACGCGCAGCTCATCTGCGACAAGATCGTCGCGCTGGGCGGAGTGCCCACGACCGAGAGCGCGCCGGTGAAGTACACGGAAGTCGAGCGCGAGATGCTGGAGAACGCGCTCCAGGACGAGCAGGACACGATCGAGCGCTACGTGAGGCGCCGTAAGCAGGCGGAGGAGATCGGTGAGTACGGCCTGGCGGTGGACCTGGACACGCTCATTGCGGACGAGACGAAGCATCGTGACGAGCTGCGGCTGATGCTCGCGCGGTCGTCAGGCGGCTGAGCGAGCTGTTTTCCGGCACGTGCGAATGGCCGAGGGGCCGCGAGAGCATCTCGCGGCCCCTCGTGCGTACGAGCCCCTGAAGCCTTGCTGCCGAGCTGCCGTGTCCGCGCGCCTGCCTCACGAGCGCCGGGCGGCGCGCGGCGCTCCGGTGTCAGCAGCTGCCCCACCGAGTTCGGTGCGCAGCAACTCCGCCAGCTGCGCCTGCTCCTCCATGAGCGCTGCCACACGAGCGTGGTGGCGCCTGATGAGCACGAACCGTCGCGTATCTCTCCACGCTGCGGCCCACCCCTCGCCGCTCCACAGCGCCAGCACGGAGAGAACCGGAACCAGCACGGCAGCAAGTAACGCCGCCTTCCAGCCCGCGAGCAGGCCGGCCGTCACGCTCCAGGCGATCGTCCAGGCGGTGAACACTATCATGCCGCCGATCGCCTTCACGGTAGCGGTCATGTCATCGCGGTCCGTTGTGCGACCTGCCACGAGGCGTCCCGTGAGGCGGTATGGTACCCAGGCGATCGCGCCACCTGAGGCAGTCACCAATCCGAACAGCGCGAGCGGAACGCGCCGCGCGGCCCATCGCACGGCCGTCCACCAGTCGGTACTGACGCCCAGGTCCTGCGGCGTGAGGCGCAGCACGCGAAGCCTGCGCCCGTGCTGCCTCACGAGTCGTTCCAGCCGCGCATGGGCCTCCGGGCGCTCCTCCCGATGACGAGTCCAGCTGTCCGCCAGCGCGCGCCAGCGCGCGACCCGCTCTTCAGCATCATCGCGCTGCGCTCCCGCCTGCGCGCGCAGTATGCCGTCCATGAGCTCCACCTGCGGCTGGTCCGACCAGGCCTCGAAGCTGATGATGAGCGAAGACAGCGCCGCGGATATTCGCGAGGTGAGCTCTCGCACTGCCTCGGCATCGCCAGCACCGCGGCCGGCCAGGTCGTCCCATTGCACAGGATCGCCTCGCACGAGGTACACCTCGGAGCGAAAGATCCCGCGATCGCGCTGAACTATCCCGACGGGTGCGATCGTCAGGCGCACGCCGGACGCGGCCGCACCCAGCGCGATCCGGGCCGCGCCCGTGCGGAGCGGCGCGAGCCGCGGCTCCGCATGGCTTATCCCCTCCGGGAAGATCCCGATCGCGTCACCCGCCGCCAGTCGCTCGTGCACCGATCGGAACATGTCATCGTTCGCGCCCGCGGGTACGTCACCGTCCTGCCGGCGGTGCACCGGAATGGAGCCGGCTCCACGCACCAGTGGACCCACAATGGGGTCGCTGAACAGGGGGGCCTTGGCCAGGAAGCGAACCGGCCGACCGGCAGCAAGCTGCAGCAGCGCAGGGTCCATGAGGCTGTTCTGGTGGTTCGCTACGACCAGAACCGGGCCCGTGGAGGGAAGGGCCGGTCCACCGACTGACACGCGATGAAAGACCCTTGCTGCCGCCCTCTGGACGAGGACCACGAGATGCCGGATTGCCATGGACGTGAAGGTATCGCCACCGCCGGACACGGCGCCATTCCCGTCTGTCCGACAGCCGCGTCGCAGGTCGCCACTGGTGGTTCCGTGCGCGGCAACCGGCAACCAGATTCGTCGGGGCGAATCGCGAGTCGTGGCCGGGCGACCTGCGCGTCGCTCGAGAGATGCTCCGGTGCGTAGACCTGCACACCGTCATGGAATCATCCGCCACAACTGCCTCCACGCTCCCTCACGACTGGCGTGACGTCTTCTGCGGGCGAGCCGCGGAGATGAAGGCGCTGTGCTCGGCGTACGACCATGTCGCCGAGGCCGGCTCTCCGCATTTCGTCGTCATACTCGGCGACCGGGGGATGGGAAAGACCCGGCTCGTGTCCGAGTTCTATGCCTTTCTCACGCGCGAGCGGGACCCGGCGCACTACTGGCCCGACGTGAGCGTCTTTCGTGGGCGCAACCTGCTAGTGGGGCCGGACGTGGAGCGCGACCCCGCAGTTCGCGAGCACTTCGCCTCGTTCCAGCTTGGCGAACGACGCATGCCGTTCCTGTGGTGGGGAATTCGGCTGGCAGACCCGCACGACCGCAATGCCGTTCCGACGGACCTGGCCACGCACCACCGATTCCTGGATGTGCACCTGGAACCGCTTCGCCAGGCGAGGGCGCTGGCTGCGAACAAGGCTGAGCTGCTTCAGGTGGGAAAGGAGACGGTGCAGAGTGGCGCCATGAAGCTCGTGGAAGCAATCCCGTTCGCCGGACCGGCGATCGGCCTGCTCATCGAGGGCGCGCTCACCGGACGTCGTGTGGCACGCCTGCGAGCGGAACGGCAGGCGCTGATGGAACGACACCGGAGCGAGCAGGTGGCGCGCCTCTCGCGAGCGCGAACGGACGACCTCATAAGCGCCACTCTCGCGGAGCTGACGCTGCATTTCGGGGCGCCTGACGAGAACGACGGCTCGGCGCGCGTGCCGCTCGTGCTCTTCGTGGACGACGCCCAGTTCGCGCGCACGGGCGGCGACGAGAGTGCCCTGCGACTGCTCATGGAACTGTGGTCGCGCGCCCAGTCGGAGCGATGGCCGCTCATGCTCGTAGCCACTCACTGGGAGCGCGAGTGGTGGAACGACGGACCAGACGGAGACGCCGTTTCATTCGCATCGCACTTCCGTCCGATCGCCGAGTCGGGACGGGGAGCGCTGCAGCTGCCGCTGGGTCGCGAGCCCGAGCTTGCCATGCTCGTGCGTGCAGGTCTCGGTGACCTGAACGATGGTGACGTGGCGCTCATTCTGGAGCGCGCTGACGGGAATCCGCAACTCCTGCTGGAGATCATTGATCGCGTGCGCCGTTCGCCCGCATGGCGGGCTCCCGGGGGCGGACTGTCGGATGCCGGAAGACGCCAGCTCACCACCGCGCGCTTCGAGCTTCACGATCTGATCCGGCAGCGCATGGAGAGTGACGATACACCGGAGACCGTGCGCAGGGCGGTGGCGGTGTCGTCGGTGCAGGGAGTGGAGTTCTCGTGCGCCGTGGCCGAGCTCGCAGGCGAGCTGCTGCACGCCTCCCGCGTGAGGCAGGGACTGGAGGTGGCCGAGTCCCCGCATCGGTACGTGCAGGGCGTGGCGCACGGCGTGGCGGGCTTCCTCCAGCGTGCATACCGCGACGCCGCGCTGAGCCTGGTGGACGGCCAGTTCGGTTCGCAGGAGGAGGTGGTGAATGCCCTGCAGAAGGCAGCGGAGCGACTGCTGGAAGATGAGGACCGATGGAACTCGCTCGATAGCGCGGAGCAGGATGCGGTCATCTCGCTTCGCGTGACGCTGTGCGAGCACTCGCCTCACGAGGACGTGCGCAGGCAGGCCGTGAAGGCCATCCTTCTCGGCCTTTCGCGTGCTCTGCAGACGGTACCGCAGGACCTGCCGCGCGCGGCGAACTGGTCGCAACGGTTCTTGTCCGGAGTGGAGGAAGGACGATGGTCGGCGTCACTGCTTGACGACGACCAGCTTGCCACGGTACAGGGCGCATTGCGCTACTGGATGGGCGACGGCGCTGCTCTGCGACTGACGCAGGAACTGGTGGAGCGCGTCAGGCCCAGGACGGAGCACGATCATGAAGCCAGGACGCAGCTCATCCTCCTGTTGTGGGGCCTGGGAGAGGGCCTGCTCCACACGGGACGGGCGGAGGAAGCCATCGCTGCCTCTGCCGAGGCTCTTTCCATCGCTCGTGCGCTTCATGAGGACAGGCCGGAGCGTGCGAGTCGCCTGATCCTCCAGGCATCGCTGGAACGTCATGCAGCGATGCTTGGCATCGTCGGTGAGATCGAGGAGGCGGAGCGCAACCTTCGCGAGGAGCTGGAGATTTCGGAGTGGGGGCTCGCACATGGAGATGCAATCGTGCCGGAGTCTGTCGGCTCGCACGTGCATTCCCTCCTCTCGCTCGGGGAGTTCCTGGCGCGAAGGTCGGACCTGGAGGAGGCCGAGAAGTTGCTCGTAAGGGCCTACGAGCTGCAGATGTCCCTGGCGGACTTGTCGGAGCCGAGGTCCGACGACGTGCGGCGGGTCATGGCGATCCGCCTGTTGCTCGCCGAAGTGGTGTCGCAGAGGGGAGAGTATGACCTCGCCGTGGACTGGGCCAGCCCGATCATCCCGGCGGCGCGCGAGCTGTTCGATGCGGAGCCTCGCAAGGAGTATCGTGTGGCGCTCTGCACGGTGCTGGAGCGTGTGAGCACCATTGCCTGGTCCGCAGGCGACTCGTCGCAGGCCATCGCGCTGAACGACGAGGCGGTGACGACAATGGAGGGCCTCTCGCCCCCGCCTGACGCGGTGTATGCGTGGCGCCAGGCGAACCTGTACCGCACGATGGCGGAGTACGGACAGATGGCGGGCGCTCAGGCGGAGGTAGAGGCAGGCCTGCCGGAGGACTCCGGGCTCGATCGCGTGCTCCGCCGCAGCTTGGCGGGACTGCTGAGACTCAACTCCGCCGATGCACTCACCGGCTGGATGGCGGCCGAGGTAGCCGGGAGGCTCGGCGGACAGCTGACGCTGCGCGAGCGACTTCGTGCGGGTGGAGCGGCCGTTGAGGATGGCGCCACGGAGCTCGATTCCGTGAAGGCTCAGCTGTCTTCCGTGATCGGACCCCTCGGTATCGGTTCCGAACAGTGGGCGAACTGGTATCAGGGCGGACTGTTCGCGCTCGAGCTGCTGGCCAATGCGGCTCGAGACACGGGCAGGAGTTCGACTGCGGCTGAAGCGTTCGAACTTGCCATGGAGTGGGCGCTCGAGTATGCCCGTGCGATACCGGGCGATGAGTCGTTCGGCGACCTGCTGTACTGGATCATCATGAGCGGGAACGAGCTCCTCGCGATTGATGCCCTTCCGGATCAGGAACTGCTGCTTCGTTGCGCGCGAAAGGTTCTCGATGGAGTCGGGGATGCCGAATCGGACGACTGGATGCTGTACATGTCTCCGGCGTGCTCGCTCCTCGTTACGATGGGCCGCGAGATGCCGACGCTGGTGCGGTCTGAGCTCGTTCGCGCGTCGGGGGAGTGGTACGAGCGATGTCCCTCCGCCATCGCCCGGCTGGCTGGCTACGAGAGCGAGATCGAGTGCGGGCTGGTGGAGCACGACAGCTCGATTCGAAGCGCCTTTCTCGAGGCCGTCTCGGCCGAGCTCCCGAGCGAAGATGCCTCACGAGGATCCACGGAGTGGAGGTTCGTGAGGCGGCTCGGGGCAAAGTGGGGGCTGCTGCAGGGCTGAAGCGCCGCGCGAAGCGAACGCCTGGGCGGCACCTGAAGGTGAGGTGCCCGGCGACCGTGCGGCCGTAGCGGCTCGGGCACACGGTCACCGTGCTCTGCTTCCTCACTCAGCTCAGAAGCACTGAGCCTCGGTGTCCCCGGCACTATTGGGGCCGCCGGTGAAGGGGGTTGAGTTCTCCTTGCACTGCAGGTCCTGCGAAACCGTGTTGCCGCGCACCGTCTTGCTGCCGGCGCCGGCGTTCTTGAACACCTGGAGGTTGCCTCCAACGCGGTTGTCCTCGATACGAAGACGGTCGCTCGTGGAGTTCTCTACCACCTGAATGTTTCCTTCCAGAACGCGCGCGTCGGAAACGACGATGCTGCCCGTGCGCATCTTCTCGATCTGGATGTTGCCGCCGGTCACGGTGGTTCCAACTACCGAGGCGCCAACTGCTCCTGGTGACCTTCCATCAGAGATCTGGATGTCGCCGTTGACGGTTCCACGAGTCACGTGGACGATTGCCGCTTCGTCACCCTGGATGTTGCCGCGCACGCGGGTGTCCATCACGTAAAGACGCGAGCCTTCGAGTGCCTTGATGTTTCCGTTCACCACCGCGTCACGCACCGTGCAGGTCTCTCCGCGGCGGATGGTGATGTCTTCAAACGTCCCAGTAAGCCCCTGAGAGCAGCTGGAGATGCTCTCGCCCGTGCCCCTCAGTTCCACGAGCTGCCTGTCGTCTATTCCGGATGCGCTGGCGGAATTGCACGCACCCAGGGTAAAGGCAGCTACCAGTAGGGTAGCGATGCCGCGAACCCCGCTCATTTCAACCTCCTGTATGTGGTTCAATGCGCGCTGCTCGAGCGCGCATGCCCAGTAAAGATCGTCGTTGCAACGACGAAATGGCGGAAGTGGCGGGTAACGATCGTGCAACGGCGGGGCGGTAAGGCACACTGCGGACAGGCGGTGGCGCGGGTGCTGTCGCATGAGTCCCACGAGACGTCCGCACCTGGCTGACGGTTATGGTCGGTCAGGGGCGAGAAGGATGCATGCGCAAGCTGCCCTGGCGCGGGCTGGTGCCGAACGAGTGTCGTCGAAGAACGGCTGGTCCGCCCGGTCCTTCTCCAGCGAAAGGATTGAGCCTTCCTCCGAGCCATGTATGCCGACGACACAAGCGCGCTTGCTGGACAGGTCGTTGAAACAGGTCGTTGAAGAGGTGTTAGGTTGATCGAGTCGTCGTGCAGAACCTCCCGAAGATCCAGTGCGCCTCTACATGACCACAGAGCTTCTCTTCTCCCTGGCAGTGGTGATCGGCAGCGTGATGCTGCTGATGGTCGCCTTCTTCCTCCCAGAGGAGACTCGTCGAGCGAACGTGTGCTTTGGGATGTCGCTGCTTCTTCTCGGAGGGTCTTCGCTCGTTCCATTCGTAATCTCCGATGGTCCGGTTAGAGCGGCCACGACAGCGATTCTTCTCGGGGGCGCAGTCTGGTTCCTGTTCATGGATGCGCGATTCCTGCGCGCGAGCCGCTTCGCCCATCGCCGGACGAGTGAAGTGCCGGAGAGACGGGACCCCTACGCCTGACTCTCCAATCGGGAGTTCGCGACAGGCGGGTGACGTTTGATCTCTGACTTGCCAAGATACCAAGAAAGGGAGCGCTCTCCTGCTGGAGATTGCTCCCTTGTTTGATTCCGGCATGTCGATGCTGCCGTGAAAACGCGGTTCAGAGAGCTCAGCCGAGAGAACGCTCAGCAAGTTGAAGAATTACTTCAGCCCCGACAAGACCACTCATACGTCCAGGTTCGTCACGAACTTCGCATTCGCCTCGATGAACTGACGCCGCGGCTCCACCGCATCACCCATCAGCATCTGGAACGTCTGGTCCGCCGCCACTGCATCGTCCATGTCCACCTTCATGATCGTGCGCGTCGCGGGATCCATGGTGGTGCGCCACAGCTGGTCGGGATTCATCTCTCCCAGACCCTTGTAGCGCTGGACGTTGATGTTCGCCTTGCCATCGCCGCTCATGCGCGCCGCGATCTCGTCACGCTCGGCATCAGAGTACGCGTAGTACTCCTCCTTGCCGCGTGCCAGGCGGTAGAGGGGCGGCTGCGCGATGTAGATGTACCCGGCCTCGATCAGCTCCGGCATCTGCCGGAAGAAGAAGGTGAGCAGCAGGGTACGAATGTGCGCGCCGTCCACGTCGGCGTCCGTCATGATGATCACCTTGTGGTAGCGCGCCTTGTCCAGCTCGAACTCGTCGCGGATACCGGTGCCGATGGCGGTGATGATCGTGCGGATCTCCTCGTTGGAGAGCACCTTGTCAATGCGCGCCTTCTCCACGTTGATGATCTTTCCGCGCAGCGGAAGGATCGCCTGGAAGTCGCGGCGGCGTCCCTGCTTCGCCGATCCGCCCGCCGAGTCGCCCTCCACGAGGTAGAGCTCGCAGAGCGCGGGATCGGAGAACGAGCAGTCGGCAAGCTTGCCGGGCAGGTTGCCGATCTCGAGGCCGGACTTCTTGCGGGTGAGGTCGCGCGCCTTTCGAGCCGCCTCACGAGCGCGCGCTGCGGACACCGCCTTCTCGATGATGACGTTGCCCACGCGCGGGTGCTCCTCCAGGTACGTGGCGAGCAGGTCGTTCACCACGGAACGAACCGCACCCTCGGCCTCGGAATTCCCGAGCTTCGTCTTCGTCTGCCCCTCGAACTGCGGCTCGCGAACCTTGATGGACAGCACGGCGGTGAGACCCTCCCTGACGTCGTCGCCCGTAAGCGCGATGTCCTTCTCCTTCTTGGGAAGGTTGCTCTTCTGGATGTACTGGTTGATCACGCGCGTGAGGGCACTCCGGAATCCGGTAAGGTGCGTGCCGCCCTCGTGCGTGTTGATGTTGTTGACGTACGTGAAGACGTTGTCGGCATAGCCATCGTTGTACTGCATGGCCAGCTCGATGCCGATGTCGTCCTTCTCCGTCTCGATGTAGATGATCTCGTTGTGCAGCGCCTTGCGGCTGCTGTTCAGGAACTGCACGAACTCCCGAAGGCCGCCCTTGGCGAGGAATACCTTCTCCGCCTCCTGGCCCTGACGCTCGTCACGCAGGACGATCGTCACGCCCTTGTTCAGGAACGAGAGCTCGCGCATCCGGCTGGCGAGAGTCTCGAAGCTGTAGACCGTCTCGGTGAAGATGAGCGGGTCCGGCTTGAACGACACCTTCGTTCCGGTGTCCCTCGCGTTCACCTTGCCGAGTTCCTTGAGCTTGGTGGTCGTCTCGCCGCGGGAGAAGTCCATGTAGTGCTCCTTCCCGCCCACCTTGACCCAAACCTTGAGGTACTCGGAGAGCGCGTTCACCACGGAAACACCAACACCGTGAAGACCACCCGAAACCTTGTAGCTGTTCTTGTCGAACTTGCCGCCCGCGTGCAGCACGGTCATCGCGAGCTCCACGCCCGGAAGCCCCTCGGTGGGGTGAATGTCCACCGGAATACCACGACCGTTGTCCGCAACGGTGATGGAATTGTCCGCATGGATGGTGACGTGCACCCAGTCGGCGTGACCAGCCAGCGCCTCGTCAATGGAGTTGTCCACCACCTCGTACACCAGGTGATGCAGTCCACGCTCCGAGGTGGATCCGATGTACATGCCGGGGCGCTTGCGCACTGCCTCCAGCCCCTTCAGTACCTGAATCGAACCTGCACCGTACGAGGAATTCGCTTCCGCTGTCTTGGCCATTCCTGTTGCTTCCTTGGCAAAATGAGAGCGCCCGAACAGGTGCCGAAGCGCCGTTCGCGGCAGACCTTTAAATATACCCCCAGGGAGACCTGAAAGCAACTGCTGGGTGTTCGCGTAACCCATTGCCTTCCCAGCACTTACGCATCCGGCTCCGATCGCCTCCAGCCGGTGCCTCTCAGGCCCTCAGCACCCAGCGTATCCGCTGCACCCGCGCGGTACTCCCGCGCGCCTCCAGGCGCTCGTTCACGCGCCCCACAAGCTCCCGCTCGAGCATCTGCAACTCGCTCATCCATGCATGCGTGGACACCGCCACGAACAGTGTGCCGTCCGCGGTGATGGAGCGGGGGGCCGTCACCGTGGAGATCTGCTCCCCAGCCAGCTCCGGCCATTCCGGCAGCACGCTCGCCTGCTCCACGCGCTCCTCGATCCCCGCCTGACGAATCACCGCCGCGAGTACGTCGCTGACGGGAGTCGGACGCCTGCTGCCGCTGCCGTTCACGGAGCCTCCATCGGCAGCACGCCGCCCACCCGCTCGTTCGCGGGAGCAGCAGCCAGCTCACCGTCCAGGATGCCAACACGCTCCAGCCTCGTAAACTCGGCAGGGATGTCGGCCACGCGAGGCACCGCGAGAAGCACCTGGCCGAGCCCCGACTCGTCAAGCAGCCCGAGTATGCGCTCAGCGCGGCGTGCGTCGAGCTCTGCGAAGGGATCGTCGAGCAGCATCAGCGGAGGCGCCCCGATCCGCGCACGCAGGGTCTCCGCCTCCAGTAGACGGAGCGCAATGGAAGCCGTTCGCTGCTGGCCTGCCGATCCGAAGAGTCGCAGGTCGCGATCGTCCAGCGTGAGTGCAAGGTCGTCACGATGCGGCCCGACGGACGTGAGCCCGCGGCGAAGGTCGTGCGCGCGCCGCGCGGCGAACGCGGACGCGAGCGCCTCACGACGATCTGCCGCATCCAGCACCGCGGGAGTATTGGACACCAGGCGCATTCCTGACGCGCCTCGCTCTCCGATGGCCGTGCACAGCGACGCGTAACGAGCCCGGTGCGTTCGCACCCACTCTGCACGCTCCTGCCAGAGAACGGCGCCATGTTCCGCCAGTGCAGGCTCCCACACGGCTGCCTTCTCCTCGCCGCCGCTGCCTGACGAACGCTGCACGGCGCGAATGGCCGCGTTGCGCCTTGCCAGCGCGCCACGATAGTGCTGCAGCGCATGCAGGTACCGCCGGGACGTCACCGCCAGAACCACGTCCAGGAAGCGCCGCCGCTCGCTGGGCGGGCCGGACACCAGCGACACGTCGCGCGGCGATACCATCACGGAGGGCAGGGAGCCGAGCGCGGAAGACATTCGCGGAACCTCCGCCCCGTCCATGCGCACCCGCTTCCTCTTCCCCTGCTTCTCGAACCCCACGCTGACTTCCCGCGCACCTCCGCCTTCCAGTTCTGCCGAGATGAAGAAGCCGTCCCGCCCGAACTGCACCATGTCCGCATCGCGCGCGCCACGCGATGACCGCAGCAGCATGAAGTAGTACGCGGCCTCCAGCAGGTTCGTCTTCCCGTGGCCATTCTCGCCTACGATGACAACGCCCGCCGGCGGCGGGCGCAAGTCAATTCGCGAGAGGTTGCGAAACCCGCGCGTCGAAAGGCGGGTGAGGCGGACGGCCGCGTCAGGCATCGGCAGTACCGCTTCCGAAACTGCCGTCACCGACCCTGGAACTTCGGCGCACGCTTCTCCAGGAACGCAGCCGTTCCCTCCTTCATGTCAGCGCTCGCAGCCAGGAGCCCGAAGTGCGCAGCCTCGTGCGCCAGCCCGGCGTCCTGCCCGGCTTCGAGCCCCACGTCCACCGACTCGATGCAGGCTGCCAGCGCCAGGGGCGCATTCGCAAGCATGTCGCTCAGCATCTTCTCGGCCGTCGGCAGCAACTCTTCGGCAGGCACGACCGAGTTCACGAGCCCGATGCGCAGTGCCTCCTGTGCGTCTATCATCTCGCCAGTCAGGAGCAGCTGCAGGGCGCGACCACGGCCCACCAGGCGCGGCAGTCGCTGAGTGCCGCCGTAGCCGGGGCACAGGCCAAGTTTCACCTCCGGCTGCCCGAATTTCGCCGCTTCCGACGCTATGCGAACGTGACACGCCATGGCCAGCTCGCAGCCGCCGCCGAGCGCGAATCCGTTCACGGCAGCGATTACGGGGCGCCGGGAGGTCTCGAACCGCCGGAACACCTGCTGCCCCCGCGCCGCCAGCGCTCGGCCGCTCACCGCATCGGCATCCGCGAGCTCGCCGATGTCCGCCCCCGCGACGAAAGCCCGCCCGGCACCAGCCAGGAGGATCCCGCCCACGTCATCACGCGTCTCGATCTCGTCCATGACCTCGCCCAGCCTGCGAATGACCTCCGCGTTGAGCGCATTCAGCTTGTCCGGGCGGTTGACAGTGATGGTGGCGATGCGGTCGGAGACGGAAAGGGCGACGGGCATGGAAGCAGGGACTCGGGACCAGGGACTGGGGACTGCTTGGGCTGGGGAGTGCGAAACGCTCCGCGCTTCGCATGTATGAGGGTGTCGGCTGTCGGGTGTAGGGGCTCCCATGCGCGACCGTCCGACTCGCCGCTGCGGGCCAAGTGGTGCGCTCGGCGCCGAGATCCCGACCTGGGCCCCGACACCCGACAGCCAACCCCCGACACCATCATACAGACGCCTAGTCCTTAACCATAATCCATCGGACCGTATCTTGCCCTCGCCCGCGGCATGTCCTCCTCGTGGATTTCCCGCCGCGGCTCCTCGCCCTCGAGCTTCAGCTACTGGCGCGCCGACGGATCGCGGGTGAAGGACGAGCGTACCCTCGAACGCATCCGGAAGCTCGCCATTCCGCCGGCCTGGACGGACGTCCACATAGCAGTGGGCGCGCGGGCTTCCGTTCAGGCATGGGGGTACGACGCGCGCGGCCGGAAGCAGTACCGCTACCACGACCGTGCAGTCCGACAGCGAGAGCTGCGGAAGTACTACCGCGTGAGGCAGCTCGCGCGCGACCTGCCGCGCATTCGCGCGATGCTGGACGATCACATGCGGAACGCGGAGCACCCTCGCGACAGGCTGGCGGCCGGCATCGTGCGGCTCATCAGCCAGGGATTCTTCCGGGTTGGGAGCGAGCGGTACGTGAAGGAGAACCGCACGTTCGGAATCACCACCCTGCGCAAGCGTCATGCAGCCGTGAACGGGGATCACGTGATTCTCACTTACGTCGGGAAGCTCGGGAAGCGGCAGCGTCAGACGGTGGTAGACGAGACCCTGGCTCGATGGCTCCGGGACGAGTGCCTGACGACACCCGGCACCCGCCTCTTTCGCTACCGGGATGAGCAGGGCTGGCACGACATCACCGCGCGCGCGGTGAACGACTACCTGCGCACCAGGCTCGGCGTCCCCTACTCGGCCAAGGACTTCCGCACCTGGGGCGGCACGCTGCGCGCAGCGACCGTGCTGGCAGACCTCGGCCCCGCGGAGTCTCCCGGGCAGGCCACGAAGAATGTGAACACGGCGCTGCGGCTGGTTGCGGCGGAGCTGGGCAACACTCCCGCGATCTGCCGCGCGTCGTATGTTCATCCGATCGTGCTGGCTCGCTACGTGGATGAGGGTGATACAATAAGGCCGCGCGCGTCCGCGAAGCGTGACCGTGGCGGCGTGGCGCATGAACCGGAGGAGCGTGCGCTGATTCGCTTCCTGGACAGGCACTTCCCCGAGCGGCGGCGGCGTCCGGGCGGCGATATGGAGCGGGAGCGGCGGGGGTGAGACGGGCGGTCGAACTTCGGCCGCCGGCTACCGGCACCTGCCTCCCAGGCTGGCATCCCGCGCCTACCGCCTTTCTGTCATCCCGCGCGAGCGAAGCGAGTGCTGGGATCTGCTTGCAACAGGTAGTGGCCCGCTTCGGTACAGGGTGAGTAGATCCCGACGCTACACGCGGGATGACAGAAAGGAAAGCAGTTCCACGAGTGCCCAGTCCCCAGTCCCCAGTCCCTGCTTTTATGCCCTCCATCCTCGCCATCGACCAGGGCACGACAGGCAGCACGTGCCTAATGATCTCCGCGGACGGAAGGGTCCTGTCGCGCGGGTATCGGGAGATCACGCAGTACTTCCCACGTCCCGGCTGGGTGGAACACGATCCCGATGAGATCCTGCGCCACACCGTCCTCGCTGCCGAAGAGGCCATAGCCGGCGCGGGCGTGATGCCGGAGGCCATCGGTATCACGAACCAGCGCGAGACGGTGGTGCTCTGGGACCGGTCAACCGGCGCGCCGGTCGCCCGCGCGATCGTCTGGCAGGATCGTCGCACGGCCGAGCGATGTGCGCAGATGGCGAGGCACCGTGGGAGGATCACGGCGCTGACGGGACTCGTGCTCGATCCCTATTTCTCGGCCACCAAGCTGGAGTGGCTGCTGGCACAGGGAGACAACCTCGATCGCGCGCGGCGCGGCGAGCTGCTCGCGGGAACGATTGACAGCTGGCTCGTGTGGCGCCTGACGGGTGGCGCGGTGCACGCCACCGATCCCACCAACGCTTCGCGCACGATGTTGTACGACCTCGAGCGCGGTGAGTGGAGCGAGGAGCTGTGCGACCTGTTCGGGGTTCCCATGGGCATCCTCCCCGAGGTGCGTCCCTCGTCGGGCAGCTTCGGGGTTGCGTCTGCCGAACTTCTCGGGAGCGAGATTCCGATAGGCGGAGTTGCTGGCGACCAGCAGGCCGCACTTTTCGGCCAGGGATGCTTCGACGAAGGGGAAGGGAAGCAGACGTACGGCACCGGCGCCTTCCTGCTCATGAATACCGGCCAGCGTCGCCCGCCTGCGGAGGCCGGTCTCCTCGTCACTGCCGCGTGCGACAGGAAGGGCGGACGCGCCTATGCGATGGAAGCGTCAATCTTCATTGCGGGCGCGGCGATCCAGTGGCTGCGCGACGGGCTGGGGATAATCGGGGCGGCGTCCGAGTCCGACAAGATTGCCCGGGAGATCGAATCGAACGAGGGGGTGTATTTCGTACCTGCGCTGGTGGGCATGGGCGCACCCTACTGGGAGCCGAACGCACGTGGCATGATCGTCGGCCTCACGAGGGGAACGGGGCGAGCGCACCTGGTGCGCGCTGCACTCGAGGCCATGGCGTACGGTACGCATGATGTCGTGAGGGTCATGCGTGACCGGGCGGGCACGGAGCGCGGGTTCGACTTCCTGCGCGTGGACGGCGGCGCCTCGGCCAGCGACTGGCTCATGCAGTTTCAGGCAGACGTTCTCGGCGTGCCGGTGGAGCGGCCGGAGTGCATAGACACCACCGCGTTAGGCGCGGCAGGGCTGGCCGGCGTGCACGCGGGTGTCTGGAGGGACGGCGAGCAGTTCCTGGAGAACTGCCGGTTCCGGAGGTTCGAGCCGGGCGATGGTCATGAGGCGGCGGCCGGCGGGCTCGAGGGATGGTGGCGAGCGGTCCGGGCAGCGCTCTACTGGGCGAGGGAGGGGGCGTAGCCACGATGCGCTTTACTGCGCCCGCCGGATACACTTCGGCATGGCAAGCCGAACGAACGCATCGAACGCTGGTGCTTCTCACGACCTCACACCCCGACTCGACGCCCACCGCGAAGCTCTAGCCTCCTGCCGCCGGTGCCGAGGCCTAGTGTCGCCTGAAGCCCGCCCCATCGTATCCCTCGCCCGCGCACCCGTCGCCATGCTCGTCGGCCAGGCGCCCGGCAAGGTCGAGATGGGAGGTGGCCGCCCCTTCGCCGGCAGGGCCGGGCAGACCCTCTTTCGCTGGTTAGAGGCCGCCGGCATGGACGAGGAGTCTGTGCGCAACCGGATCTACCTCGCCGCAGTCACCCGCTGCTTCCCCGGACCGCACCCGTCCGGACGAGGCGATCGCGTCCCCTCGCCGGCGGAACGCGAGAACTGCCGACCGTGGCTGGACGCCGAGCTGGCGATCATCCGGCCGCGTCTCCTGATACCTGTCGGGAGGCTCGCTGTGGATCACTTTCTCGGAAAGGTGCCGCTCAGCGAAGTGGTGGGACGCGCCATCCCGGTGGAGCACGTTGGCGGCGTGAGCACCGCCGTGGCGCTGCCGCACCCGTCCGGCGCGAGCGGCTGGCTCAACGCGCCCGCGCACCGTGAACTGCTGGAACGGGCCATCGGACTCCTGCGCAGTGGACTTCAGGAGCGGAATCCGATGCCAGGAATGTCTCGAATCCGCTGACGGCAGCCTATATTCTTCCGGTTGGAGCACCACCTACCGGCCTACCGAAGGAGACCGGAAATGAAGGCGCGAACAAAGTTCCTCATCGGCGGACTGCTGGTCATGAGCACCGCCGGCTATCTCATGGCCAGTTCGGCGCGTGACACCGCCGTTTATTACCTCACACCCAGCGAACTCGAGGCGAGGCTCACCGCCGATCCGGATTTCCGCGATGCTCCCATGAAGATCGGGGCGGACGTGGTGCGCGGCTCCATAGTGCGGCAGCCCGGCGGTCGCGAACTCAGCTTCCTGATGACAGACGGCAAGGCCACTTTCCCGGTGGTGTACCGCGGCGTACCACCCGACACCTTCACCGACACCGAGGACATCGAGGTGGTGGTGACGGGAAGGCTGGATGCGGAGGGCACCTTCCAGGCGACCGAGCTGCTCGCCAAGTGTGCGTCCCGCTACGAGAGCGTGCCTGGCGAGGGTGGGTCCTATCCGCAGGGAGGGTCCGGCTATGGTCAGGGATACGGGTCGCCGTCGTCAGGCACCGGCCAGGGCACCGCAGGTAGCGCAAACCTCTCACCCGCGAACCCCGGCGCCGGCGCGCAGGGCACGGAAGCAGTGAGCGGCAACTGATGATCCTGCTGGGTGAGCTGTCCCTATGGATCGCCCTCCTGATGACCGGCTGGGCGGCCACGGTGTCCTTCGCGGGTGGCGGCCTTCGCCGACCCGACCTGGTGGCGAGCGGCGAGCGTGCCGTGTATGCGTCCACCCTGTTCGTGGTTCTCGCCTCGGCCGGCCTGCTCACCGCGCTCATAACGCACGACTTCTCGCTGCGCTACGTGGCGAGCTACACGAGCGCGAACCTGCCGTTCGTCTATACGATCACGGCGTTCTGGGGCGGCCAGGCGGGCTCCATGCTCTTCTGGTGCCTCATCCTGTCGCTGTACGCAGCGATCGCCGTGTTCAGCAACAGGAAGAGCAACCGCGAGCTCATGCCCTGGGTCACGGGCACCATAGCCGCGGTGCTGTTCTTCTTCCTGCTCACCACGGCGCTCCGGTCGAATCCCTTCGCGCGACTCGACTTCCTGCCGCCTGACGGGCGCGGGATGAACCCGCAGCTCCAGAACCCCGGAATGGCGCTGCATCCGCCCAACCTGTACCTCGGGCTGATCGCCACCACCATCCCGTTCGCGTTCGCAGTCGCTGCGTTGATCACGCGCAGGCTGGACAGCGCGTGGCTAGGCGCCGTGAGGCGGTGGGCGCTCGTGAGCTGGTTCTTCCTCACGGTCGGGATCGTGCTCGGCATGTGGTGGGCATACGTGGAGCTCGGATGGGGCGGCTACTGGGCATGGGACCCGGTGGAGAACTCCTCGCTGCTCCCCTGGCTTACCGGCACGGCGTTCCTGCACTCCATCATGGTGCAGGAGAAGCGCGGCATGCTGAAGAAGTGGAACGTGGTGCTGGTGATTGCCACCTTCCTGCTCAGCATCCTCGGCACGTTCATCACGCGATCCGGCGTCATCACCAGCGTCCACTCGTTCGCCCAGTCGCCGGTTGGCGCGTGGTTCGGCACCTTCCTGGTGATCTCCATTATTGCGAGTGCCTACCTGGTCGCCACGCGGCTACGCGACCTGGAAGCGCCCGTGGAGCTGGAGAGCATGGTGAGTCGTGAGGCCGCGTTCCTCTACAACAACCTGCTCCTGGTGGGCATGGCGTTCTCGGTGCTGTGGGGAACGCTCTTCCCGATCATATCGGAGGCGGTTCGCGGCACGAAGATCACGGTGGGTGGGCCGTTCTTCAACGCGGTGAACATCCCGCTCGGCCTGCTGCTTCTCGCGCTCACCGGAATCGGCCCGCTGATCGCGTGGCGACGTGCCAGCGTGGAGAACCTGAAGCGACAGTTCGCGGTGCCGGTAGCTTCAGGCGTGCTCGTGGCCGCGGGACTCTTCGCACTCGGAATGCATGACGGATACGCGATCATGACGTACTCGCTGGGCATGTTCGTAGTGGGCACCATCGTGCAGGAGTTCTACAAGGGAACGCGCGCGCGCCGGCGCATGTACGACGAGAACGCGCTGACTGCCTTCTTCCGGCTCGTGGGACGAAACCGTCGCAGGTATGGTGGTTACATAGTCCACTTCGGCGTCGTGGTGCTCTTTGCGGGGTTCGCGGGCAACGCGTTCAAGAAGGAGTACGACATTACGCTCAACCCCGGCGAGACTTTCGCGACGACGGATCCATTCGGCGACGAGTGGACATTCACGAGCAATGGAGTCTCGGTTTACGAAGCATTGAATCGCATCACCACGGCGTCCGTGCTGGACATGCAGCGCAACGGCGCGTCGCAGGGGCTGCTGGTGAGCGAGAAGCGCCAGTACGTGGACTCGTTCAGCAATCCCACCTTCGAGCCGAGCACGGAGGTGGGCATCCTCAGTCGCTGGCGACAGGATGTGTACCTGGTGTTCGTGGGTGTCACCGGCACCGAGACGGCGGAGGTGCGGATCACCTTCAATCCGCTCGTGATGTGGGTGTGGCTGGGCGGCGCACTGATGGCCATCGGCGGCATCATCGTGATGTGGCCGCAGGCCGAGCGCCGCAGGGCGCAGAGCGGGTATGTGGCATCGCTGTCTCCGCGTGTGGCGGAGAAGAGCGAGCCGGTGCTGGAAGGGGTGTAATGGATAGTTCTTCATCGGTCGCGGTGGGACGCCGCGGCTTCCTCTATGCGCTCGGCGGCGTTGCTGCCTCACTGCCTGCCGTTCTGGCCGCCCAGGATGCGAACAACATCCCTGGCGCCACCATGGAGGGTGACGGATACATCCCCGTCAGGCGTCCCCCGAAGGAAGGCGCGACGACGTTCATGTCGCGTGACGAACGGGACGCAACCGAGCGCAAGCTCGCGTGTCCCTGTCCCTGCACGCTGGATATCTTCACCTGCCGCACGTCCATGCCCTGCGGATTCTCGCCGCGCATGCATGCGGACGTGGTGTCGCTTGCCGATGGTGGCTACACCGAGGCGGAGATCCTCCAGTTCTTCGAGGAGGCGTACGGCGAGGTGATTCGCATGGCCCCGCGCGCCCGCGGGTTCAACCTCCTCGGGTGGGTCGCTCCGTTCCTTGCGATCCTGGCCGGGGGTGCGTTCGTGGTGTGGGTGCTCCGCGGATGGAAGCGCAACGCGATCGAAGCCGCGCCCTCGGGCGTCACGACGCTGCCGGTGGACGCTACCGACGAGGAGCTGGAACGACTGCAGCGTGCGATACGTGGGGAGGACGCGTGATGAGCGCCCTGATTCTCGGGACACTGCTCTCGCTGCTGGCGCTCGGCTTCGTGCTGTACCCGCTGTTCGTGGAGCACGGGCCGGTGGCCCATCAGCCGCGCAAGTCGTGGTCGGACGATGCAGGACGGGATGACGCGATCGGCGCGCTGCGCGAGATCGAGTTCGATCGCGAGACCGGCAAGCTTTCCGATTCGGACTACGAGCTCCTGAAGGCGCGCTATACGGAGCGAGCTCTGGCGAAGATGCGGGCACGCGATGCCGCCGCTGCACGAGCATCTGAGCCCGCGGGTTCAACCCACACGGCTGCTCTTGGCGACGACGACCTGGCCGAGGCACTCGTCAGGCGCGTGCGAGAGCATGGGCTTGCCTGCGCGGACTGCGGTCCACGTCCGGAGGCTGACGCGAGGTACTGCTCCAGCTGCGGACGGTACCTGCCGGGAACATGCGCGAAGTGCAACGCACCCGTTACCGAGGTGGGGGCCAGGTTTTGCGCGAGCTGCGGAGAGTCGCTGGCGGCCTGACCCGGTCAGGTGCTGCCAGGCACAAACGCATCCTTACCGTTCCAGTGTCCTCAGCCGTCTGGTCGCCGCGTGCAGCGGCAACAGTGTAGCCAGCACGCACACTGCGCCGGCCACCGCAAATCCCATCGCTAACTCGGCTATATCGAGCGGCCGCCCGAACGCCTGGTGCCGCAGCCACGCGAACACCGGGCGTGCTTCGAGCACGATCACCGCGCCCACGAGCACGATCGCCGCGAGCATGAACAGCAGCCCACCGAACGAAGTGGGAATCTGCGCGGCGCTCTCGGACTCGAAGTGCGGGAAGAACGTGCCCACGCACAGCGCAAGCGCGGGCAGCGCAAGCGCGAGCATGGTTATCGTCATCACCGACACGTAGAACACGAACGGCTCCACTCCGAGCAGCGCATTCGTCGCCGCTGCGAGAATGAGCGCCAGCACCAGCAGCGGAATCGCACCCGTCCAGTACTTCGCCCAGAGCAGCTCGCGCGGATCCATGGGGCTCGAGCGCAGCAGCCACCAGGTGCGTCCTTCGAGTGAAACCGTGGGAAGCACGAACCGCGCGGCGATGGACGCCAGGATGAATCCGCCCAGCGCGAGGTTGAAGAACGGAACCATGTTCCGCAGGAACCACCCCACGCCGTCGTCATCCTTGATGGGAAGCAGCTTCACGTTGAACACGTAGACCACTACCAGTACGCCGAGCAGGATGAGCTGGGACCATTGCGAGGCATCGCGCGCGAAGACGCGGAACTCCTTGAGCACCAGCTCGCGCCGGAGCGGCGGCAGCCAGCGCAGCAGCAGCGGCGTGCGCGTGGTGGCGAAGCTCCGGGCCTCACGACGCATGCCCTCCTGCGCACGCGAGAATCCGCGCAGGTAGAGCCAGCGGTGCAGCAGGCCTCCGCCTGCAACGAGAGCGATGGCCGTCGCCCACAGCGCCACGATGGACATGGGCTGGTCGTTCCACCGCAACCACCCCATCAGCGCCTGCTGCGCCCACTCACTCGGCAGCCAGGGTGCGGAGGGCGCGCTCAGAGCGTCCACGAAATCCATGAAGTCCGTGAAGCCTTCCGGGCGGATGAGTCTTTCCGGGCGAGCGAGCCTCACGAGGAGCACCAGCGCGCCCACCGCCAGCACCAGCACGAAGCCGAGGATGTCTCGTGCGCGGCGGGCGGGTGCCACGTTCACCAGTACGAGGGTGATCGCGAGACCGATCACGGCCGGGATGATGAAGTAGGGAAGCAGTACCGCGATGGAGAACGGCGCGAACAGAATGCCGCCGTCGTATACGTCGCCATAGGCCGCGAACAGTGGCACGCAGAGCAGAGCCACCATCCAGCTGGAGTGCGCCAGGGTCTCCACGAGCTTCGCAGCGTAGAGTCGCTTCCAGTCGTGAGGCGAGCCGACTATCAGGTCCAGGTCCTTCGCGAGGAAGCAAGTAGAGAGCGCAGCGACCACGTTCGACAGCAGCAGGATCGCGAGGAAGCTCAGCAGCACCATGCCGAGCAGCTTGCCGGCGAGCACCGGGCCGAGGTCCAGGTCTGCGGTGCGGAAGTGCCAGAGGACGCGCCTGAGCCCCACGTACGCTCCTCCGCCGAACGACAGCGCGAGCACGAACAGCACGAGCGCACGAACGGCACTCCCCCGGCTCCGGGCGCGCATGCGGTTGCGCATGGTGCGAAGCTTGGGGCCCAGCAGGTGAAGCACACCTGCCGGAACCAGCGCTGCGCTGCCTGCCATCCTGCGCTCGTGGGTCGCGTCAGGCATCCAGCACCTCGGCAAGCTCGCGCGACGGACGCTCGCCCGTGAGGCGGAGGAAGATCTCCTCCAGACCGTCGCCGGCAGTCACCGCGTCGGCGCGGAGTTCGTCCATGGAACCACACGCGCGCATCGTTCCACCCTGTATGATGCCGATCC
Organism: uncultured Gemmatimonadaceae bacterium; assembly: GCA_964415485.1. Lineage (GTDB taxonomy): Bacteria > Gemmatimonadota > Gemmatimonadetes > Gemmatimonadales > Gemmatimonadaceae > JBBQHX01. The sequence goes on along the minus strand of CAYQAO010000030.1, from coordinate 1,270 downwards.
TGTCACACATGGACTCGGCCACCGCGAGGGTGTGCGTGGACACCAGAATCGTGCTGCCGCGCCGGGCGTACTCGCGGAACAGGTCCTTGAGGATACGCGCTGACTTCGGATCGAGTCCGACCATGGGTTCGTCCACCACCATAACGCGCGGGCGGTGCAGGAACGCGGCTGCGATGATGAGCTTCTGCCGCATGCCGTGGCTGTAGCTCTCCACCAGTTCGTGCCGCCAGTCCTGCAGGTCGAAAAGGCCGAGCAGTTCCATCGCGCGGTTCTCCAGCGTGGCGTCCTCGCCCTTCCAGAGCCCGTAGAGGCCAGCGACGAAGCGCAGGTACTCCCACCCGGTGAGTTTCTCGTAGACGAATGGCCTGTCGGGAATGAAGCCTAGTATGCGCCGGGCTTCGGTGCCGTTCGCCAGCAGGTCCATGCCGCCAATGTGGATGCTGCCTGACGTGGGGCGCAGTATGCCTGCGAGCATCCGGAGGGTGGTGGTTTTTCCGGCGCCATTCGGGCCGAGGAAGCCGAACACCTCGCCTGCGGGAACGTGCAGCGAGAGCTCGCGTACGGCGGTGAATTCACCGTAGCGCTTGGTGACGCAGTCCAGTCTGATCATGCCGCCAGGGCTGGAGAATCGCGGGTTCGCGTGCGCGAACCGGGGGACTATAAGGAGACAGTTTGTGTCGACCGCGGGTAACGGAATGCTGCTGTCGTCAGAGAGCCGTCAACGGTCGTGAGGGAATCGCCCGCGGCGAGGTCGAAGTGAGGTTACGACTCAACTGTCCGCAGCGGTTGGCTTCGCGAAAGGCCTTTGGAACCAGGAGGTTCAGGGCGAGGGGCGAACCTGCCAGTTCCGGAACGCGGTGCTCCGCTGGTAGCGGAGGATCCCGCCAGACGCTCTCCAGAAATCCGACGTGACAGGCAGTAGGAGCTGTTGTGCACGGACTGCCGAAACCGGGGCGAAGATTGCACTCCCGCCGGCAGTTTCCCGGCCGTCTCCGGAGGAGTAGTGCCAGTTTGCTGAGATGATCCGAAGGGTGCCGGTATCAATCGTGAACGATCCCGTGAGTGCACTTCGACGGTCATCCTGCGGACAGAAGTAAATGACCTGCCCGGACTCTGACTGGCGAGCAGCACTGAATCGGTGTGTGGCTGCAAACAGTGAGTCCGTGAGCATGGCAGCCATTTCCGCATCGAGTGCAGGGTATTCGTACAGCCCGGCCGGAACCTGTCAACGATTTTGAGACACCGGGTGGGTTGAGTTTACTGAGCTTCG
>CAYQAO010000029.1:0-31149 GCA_964415485.1 uncultured Gemmatimonadaceae bacterium | reverse complement strand
AGTAGATCCCGACGCTTCGCGCGGGATGACAGTCTGGGAGGCAGTCCCCAGTCCCTGTCCCCTGGCCTCAGTCCGGAGGCACCAGCTGTGCCGCCCGCTCCTGCGCCTGCGACACCAGCGCATTCGCTCGCTCGTCCGCCTCGCGCTCGATGCGATCGGCCTGCACGTCTGCCTCACGACGCAGGCGGTCGGCCGCTGCCTGGGCTGCGATTCGCGCCGCAGGGTTCGTGGCGCGCTCGACCAGCGCGGAGGCCTGCTCCTCTCCCTCCCGCCGAACCTTGGCGGCCAGTGAGTCGGCCTCCGTGCGTATGCGCGCGGCCTGTTCCTCGGCCTCGGCGACGATGCGCGCCGCCTCTTCCCGCGCACGGTCGCGAACTGCCTCACGAGCAGAGTCCACGCGCTGCTCCACTTCCGCCACCCGGCTCTCCACCTCGGTCTGCACCGCCTGCTGAACGCCCTCGCGCAGGCTGCCAGCCGTGCCGGCAAAGTTGGGGCTGACGCTGGGACTCGTGACCGTTCCGGTCACGTCCACGTTGATGGAGATGACCTCCGCAGCCTGCAGGTCGATCCCCGCACGTCCCGCTCGTGAGGCGAGCTGCGAGATCGCGTTGCTGGCGGCAGAACCCAGCATGCTGGATGGCACCGCGAGTGCGAGGTCGTAGTCCAGCGACTGGTCTATGCCGTTCGAGCCGGACACGGTGAGCGCCAGAGGCCCCAGGTTCACGTCGAAAGGGCGAATGTGCAGTCGCCCGTCCATGATCTCGAAGGATGACCTCACCGCGTCGAGCGCAGGGTTGCGCAGCTGGTCCAGCGACAGCAGCTCCGACAGCCTCACGAGCGCAGGAAACCCTTCCACCACCAGCCGGCCCGTCTGGAACTCGCCACGCCCGGTCAGGGCGTCCAGAAGCGGGGACATGTCCGGGCCCAGCGTTCCCATCAGGTCCAGGTTCGCCGAGAAGGTGCCAGCGGCATAGCGGGCGATCGGTGCCAGCGCCTGAACCGTGGTGAACGCCTGGAATGCCGTCGGGATGTCCAGCTGCTCTATGGCCAGGTCCACGTCGAACGTGGGCGAGGCTATGTCCGTCGTCTCATAGAATCCGCTCGCCACCATCGCCCCGCCGAACATGTTCATGCGGAACCCGTCCAGCGTGACGCGCTGATCCTTCACGCGCAGCCCGCCCCGCGCGTTGGTCATTCCAAGCGTGCCGAACGTGATGCTGTCCACCCGTGCATCGAGCGCGAAGTCAACGTTCGGCGGTACCGGAACCACCTCGGTAGTCTCCTCGTCGGAACGCCACTCGTTGAGGTCGAAGTGGCGGCTCGTCACGGTGGCGCGACCGCGAAGCTCCTGGTCGTGCAGCGCAAAGCCGAGGAGGTTGTCCAGCTGGCCCGTGGCGCGGAAGTCGCTGTTGCCGACCCTGCCGCTCGCCGCCGTGAGTTCCGCATGCTGCGGAGTGAAACGCAGCAGCAGGGAGTCCAGGTTCACCGCGTGAGGCAGTGCGGCCGACCTGAGCGCAATGGAGCGCGCATCCAGCGAGCCTCGCGCCGAGATGCGGTCGTACTGGCCCGCATCCACCCACGAACGACGAGTACGCATCGCAAGGTCCGCTGCGACCAGTCCGGTCAACTCTTCCACGCCCTCCAGCTTCACCGTACGCCCCACGTCCGCCAGGTCCACCGAACCCTGCAGGCGAAGATCCACATCGGGGTCGCTGACAGGCGTGCGCATGACGAACGTCGCATCCAGCGGACGCTCGCCCAGCTGCACGTGGAACCGGCTCACGTTCACCACGGTGCTGTCCACGTCGCCACCCGGGTTGGTTACAGCGAGGTCCAGGAAGATGTCGCGAGCCGGCAGGGGCAGGTCGGGGTAGCGGAACGTGCCGTTCTCGACCTTCGCCTCGATGGCGAGCGAGGGGAAGGCAGTCGGACCGTACTCGCCGTTCACTCGACCGGAGACCGACATGGAACCGGTGGTCTGCAGGCTCTCGAAGTCGCTCGCGTAGATAGCAGGCACGAGCGACAGGATGTCGCCGAAGTCGGTGCTCGGCGCCGAGAAGTTCAGGTCGAGCACCGTGTTCTCCCCACCTGCCGCAACCGAGCCGTCGAACGCGAGCACCAGGTTGTTCAGGCGCAGCCGGTCATCCGTGAAGGTGAACCGGCTTTCGCTCATGTTCGCGTTCACGTCCGCCTCCAGCTCCACTTTCGTGTCGCTCAGGTACGGCACTCCGGCGAAACGCACCGATGCGCGCTCGACGTCAGTGCGCGTCCTGAGGTCCACCACGTCCTGCGTGAGGTCGCCTGCCAGCGTGTGGTTCAGTCCCGCGAGGGTTGCGAAGAGACCCGACTGCCGGTTCTCGAAGCGAATGTCTCCGTCGTTGACGGCCACACGCTTGAGAGAAAGCGACATTCCGCCTGACGTGTCCGCGGCATCCGCCTGCTCCCGCATGATGTCCCAGTTGGCAGTGCCATCCTCGAGGACCAGCAGCCTGGCCACCGGCCGGTCGAGCTCCAGCTGCCTTACGACTAGCGGGTCGCCCCTGCGGAGGTTGCGCACCACGCTCCCCAGGTCCAGCACGAGGCCGAAACGCCGCGTCGCAACGAGGGTGTCGCCCTCGAACGGACCGACTCCCGTCACGCTCAGGTTCTCGAGGCGCAGGGACAGGTTGGGGAAGCTGCGCAGCAGGCTCAGGCCGGCGCTGCTCCATGCAACTCGCGCGTTCACGCGATCGCTCGCTTCCGCCTGAAGGCGCTCCGAAATCCGCCCGCTGAACATGAAGGGGATTGCCACGAGCAGAAGGAGCAGGACTGCCACGATCGAGGCAGCGGCTATGCCGAGCTTCCGGGTGTTGCTCATTCGAATGCGGTGCTGTTCTGGGATGGTCCGGCGGCGCGCGGTGCTGCTGCCGCGCCCGGAAAGCTAAGGCGGATTCGGCTGATCGTCGTGCGCCGCCGCGACTCGAGGTCGCAATGCTGCAGATCTCGACGGGAGCCAACCGCCGGTCCTGCCGCAACGGAAGCCGAGCCAGCTGATGCTCCGCGCTTCCGCGCGAAGCTCAGCCAGGCGATCATTGCTACCCATGAGCAGCTACAACCTCGGCGCGTTTGCGCTGTTATGCCTGAGTTCGCTTCTGGCGATCATCAATCCGCTCACCACGGCGCCGCTGTACCTGTCCATTACGGACGGACACACGGATCAGGAGCGGCTCAGGGCACTGCGCACCGCGATCACGACGGGAATATGCGTGCTCGTGGCATTCGCGCTTCTCGGTGGCGCGATCTTCAAGATGTTCGGCATCACCATCCATGCCTTTCGCATCGCGGGCGGCCTTATCCTGTTCGGGATCGGGCTCGACATGCTGCAGGCGAAGAAGTCCCGCGTGCGCGCCACTGCCGAGGAGGTTCAGGAGGGCATGGAGAAGCAGGACGTCGGGGTGACGCCGCTCGGAATCCCGATGATCGTGGGGCCGGGTTCGATCACCACCGTGATGGTCCTCATGGGGAACGCATCCGGCACCTGGCAGGTGCTGGTGGTGATCGGCTCCGTATTCGCGATACTCGGCTTCACCTACGCGGTGCTGGGTCAGGCGCCGCGCATACTGCGGGTGATAGGCAGCACCGGCATCAACGTCATGACCCGGATAATGGGACTGCTGGTGGCCGTGATAGCCGTGCAGTTCGTGGTGGACGGAATCCGCCCGATCCTGGTGGACGTCCTTCGAGCCGCCGGAGTGACAGCCTGACCGCCTTGCCGCTCAGAAAGTGATGTCGAACGCACCGCTGGTGACAGTGACGTTCGTGGTCGCCCCGGTCTGGGCTATGGGTGGTGCCTGGAAACTGAAGGTTCCTGCCACGCGGTCGTCAGTGAGGGTGCTGAGCGTCACGGTACCTGTGCCCACGCCGCCCAGGAGGGGCCCCATCGCGAGAGCCTGCCACTGGTGGCCCGTGGAAGCCTCGATGTAGTTGAAGTTCAGGCCCGTGCTTGCTGGAATGGAGTAGGTTCCCACGCCCTCCAGCATGATGGCGAAGACGATCTCGGAGTTGTCGCCGGCCATGCCGTAGATGCCTATCGCTCCCTCCTGCGCCCCGGCGTTGACGCGCGTGGCCTTCCACGACTTGCCGTTCACCGTGGCAGTCATGCTGCCGTTCCCAGGACCCTGGGGCGCGGACGGCCCGTCGCTCCCGCCGCAGGCGAGCGTGAGCGCGAGCGCCAGGACTCCGAGCGTGCGGCCGGGGTGTCGGCGGCTGGCTGGCGTCAGGGGCAGGTGACGACGGTTGGCGGGCGGCGTCCAGAGGGGCCGAGTGCGGCGTGAGGTATGCGGACATGACGACATTGCGACTCTCCGGAAGAGTTGGTGAGCTCTGTGGTGTCGGCATTGCGCAGGAGTCTCCCGCCGGCTGTCATCTTCGGCTCATTTCCGGGCCGGATGCACCTCGACATTGAATGTCGGCGTTCGGCGCGATACTGTGATCGCTGACCGGACGGAGTCCGAATGAACCAGCACCCAAGCCGGGAGCGAGTACGATGAGTCGTAACAGGAAAGCCATTCTCAGCCTTGCGTCGGCCGCGGCATTGGCAGTGATCGTGGCCTGCGGCGCCCCCGAAGCCGGATCGGAGACGCTGGACGCGGACGCCACCCCGGCTGCAGCCGGGGCGGAGGAGACCTTCGCACTCAACTGCTTTGTGCGCGGAGCCAGCCGTGACGACGCCATGGCGCGCCCCAGCCCGTTGGGTGAGGTCCGTTTCGCCTTCAGCGACGACGAGGGACTTCTGTGCTACGGGCGCCCCTCGGCGAACGAGCGCGTGGTGATGGGAGAGCTGGTGCCGTACGGCTCACCCTGGCGACTCGGTGCCAACGAAGCCACGGCCATCCATCTGGAGTTCGCGGCGGACATCGGCGGCGTTCAGGTGCAGCCCGGTTCGTACTCGCTCTACGCCATCCCGGGCGAGACCGAGTGGGAGTTCGTCGTGAACCGGCAGGTGGAGCGCTGGGGCATTCCGATCAACGACGCGGTTCGCGCGGATGACATCGGGTCGTTCCGGAGGCCGGTCGCCCAGAACTCTTCACCGGTCGAGCAGCTGACCTTCACCTGGCAGCCGCATGGTGATGCCATGGGCCACCTGGTGATGACGTGGGAGAACACGCGGGTGGAGATCCCGATTCACAAGGCCGGCGCACCGGACTGACGGGAAGCGACTTGCAGAGTCCGGTCGCTACCGCGGGAGGCGCCACGCCTCCCGCCGGTTCGGCAGCAAGAACATCAGCGGTGCCCGGGAGCATCTACGCACGCTCCGCGGGCACCATTGATGTTCGCACTGCGGCTCGGGAGAACGTGCCGTGATGCGCGGCGGATTCATGCGTCGCGGCGACCGGCGGGCCGCTCGCGAGGCCTCGACTGAAGCACGGGCTCCGTCCGTCGCCACGCCCATCTACATATCGCGACGCACGAGGGGCATCCTCATCGCCGTGGCGGCGGTGCTGTCGCTGCTGCTGCTCTATCGCGCGCCGTCCATCCTGATGCTGTCGCTGGGCGGCTTCGCGCTGGCGCTGGTGATGTCGTTTCCGGTTCGCTGGCTGTCTCGCTTCATGGCGCGCGGTTTCGCGATAGCTCTCTCGCTCCTGGGCGTGCTCGCGGCGCTGGTGCTGGTGATCGCGGGAGTGGTGCCCGTGGTTCTGGACCAGCTCAGCGCCCTCATCGAGGCCGCGCCCGGCATAGCGCAGAGGATAGGCGAGCGCGTTCCGTCGCTGCTGGCAGGGCTGGCCGACCGGGGCCTGCTGCCCCAGTCTCCCGAGCGCTTCATAGCGACCATGCGCGCCGAGGCGCTGGAGGGAGTCCAGTCCTTCGCTGGCAGGCTGCTGGGCGGACTGGGCGGCTTCCTCTCGCGCGTGGTGGGACTGGCGGTGACGCTGTTCGGAATCGTGTTCGTGGCCGTTTACCTCCTGGTGGATTCCCGCCGCATCAAGGCCGCGACGCTTCTAGTAACTCCGCACATGTATCGCCACGATGTGCGCGAGCTGTGGGAAGCGTTCGGCGTCACCCTCTCGCGCTACCTGGGAGGCCTCGGTCTCTCGCTGGCGATCCAGGGAGTGATTTCGGCGGTAGCACTGCTGGTAATCGGTGTGCCCTACGCCATTCTGCTGGGCGCCTGGGTCTCGGTGACGGGTGTGATCCCGTACCTGGGGGCCTGGCTTGGAGGCATACCGGCCGTACTGCTGGCACTGTCCGTGTCGCCGACCCGCGCGATACTGACTGGCGTGCTCTTCTTCCTCATCCAGCAGCTGGAGGGTAACGTGCTCACACCGCGCATTCAGGGAGAGGCGGTGCGGGTTCACCCTGTGCTGATCTTTCTGGCGGTGATCGCCGGCGGCGAGATGTTCGGCCTGATGGGGATAGTTTTCGCGGTGCCGGTGCTCGCCGTGCTGCGGGTTCTCGCCGAGTTTCTCAGCGTGCGGCTGCGCACCGTGGACACGACAAGGGCAGCCGTCGTCGTCGCCGACGGGTGACCGTCGCCCGTTGGATTTCAATCGTGGAGTTGCGCGCTCCCCGCGCGTGAAAAATTCCCGCGTGGCGCTGATGGTCAGCGCTGCGCTGTCACCCATGCTCGATCGAGAGCGATGCGTCTCACACTTACAGTCTCGCGGCTGCTGATTGCAGCGCTTCCGCTTGCACCGCTGGGTGCGCAGCAGTCCCCCCGCCTTACGGAGGCGGACTATGCCCGGGCGGAGCGGTTCCTCGGTGCGAATACGATACCGCTTGTGAGCGGAATCGCAGGGCGTCCCGTGTGGCTGGAGGATGGCCGGTTCTGGTACCGGGTCACCACCGCCGACGGGGCCGCGTTCCACATCGTGAACCCCGCTCGACGCACGCGTCAGGAGGTCTTCGACCACACGCGGCTCGCGGCTGCGCTGGCCGCGGCAACCGGTGCGAGCGTGCAGGGTAATCGGCTGCCGTTCCAGGGCTTCGACCTTGCGAGGGACGGTCGTTCGATGACCGTGAGCCTTCAGGGACGTCGCTGGAGCTGCAACCTGCAGGCGTACACCTGCACGGCAGCGGAGGCCGAGCCGTCAGCGCCCGCTGCGCCGCCCAACTCTCGCACGTCGCCTGACGGAAAGTGGGCGGTGTACATCAGGGACAATGATCTCTGGGCCCGCGAGCTCGCCACGGGCGCCGAGCGTCGCCTCACGACCGATGGCCAGGAAGGCTTCGGATACGCGACGGACAACGCCGGCTGGACGCACAGCGATCGCGCCATCCTCACCTGGTCGCCTGACGGGAAGAGGCTGGCCACCTTCCAGCACGACGGGCGCGGCGTGGGCAACATGTACCTCGTGTCCACGAACGTGGGGCGTCCGCGGCTGGAGTCGTGGCGCTACCCGGTGCCGGGCGACAGCGTGATCTTCCGCATCAGCAGGGTGATAGTGGACCTGGCGGCCGATGGCGGCCCGCGCGTCGTGAGGCTGCAGATGCCGCCTGACGCGCACCGTTCCACGGTGTCCGACCACATAGCGTGCAGCGGCGGCAACATCTGCGACCTGCAGTGGTACCCCGACGGTTCGCACGTGGCGTTCGTGTCTGCCTCACGCGACCACAAGACGGCGTGGTTCAGGGTTGCGAATGCCAGCACGGGCGAGGTCCGCACGCTGTTCGAGGAGAGCATGCCCACCCAGCTGGGTGATGCTGCGCTGAGCGAGAACCTGTGGCGTGTGCTGCCGGGCTCCAACGAGCTCATCTGGTGGTCGCAGCGCGACGACTGGACGCACCTGTACCTGTACGACCTGGGGACGGGGCAGCTGAAGAACCGCATAACGAGCGGCGAGGGCAACGTGGCGGAGATCGTGCACGTGGACGAGCGCGCGCGCACCATCTACTTCGTTGGAATGGGGCGCGAGAAGGATCGCGATCCCTACTACCGCCACCTCTATCGCGTGGGCTTCGATGGCAAGGGGCTGCGTCTCCTCACTCCGGAGGACGCGAACCACGTGGTGACGCTGTCGCCTGACGCTCGCTACTTCGTGGACACCTACTCCACGCCGGACACGCCGCCGGTCACGGTGCTTCGCGACATGAACGGCCGCCTGCTCAATACGCTCGAGCGGGCCGACATCTCGCGGCTCACGGCATCGGGCTGGAAGCCTCCCATGTCCGTGCGCATGAAGGGCCGGGACGGCACCACCGACATCTACGGGCTGATGTACACGCCCACGCATCTCGATTCCACGCGCAGGTATCCGATTGTCAACCGCATCTATCCGGGGCCGCAGTCGGGGAGCGTGGGTTCGCGCAGCTTCTCGCCGGCGCGCGGTGACAACCAGGCGCTCGCGGAGCTCGGTTTCGTGGTGGTGGAGATAGACGGAATGGGAACGCCGGGTCGCTCGAAGTCGTTCCACGATGCCTATTACGGCAACATGGGAGACAACACCCTGCCGGACCAGATAGCGGGGATGAAGGAGCTCGCGTCGAGGTATTCCTTCATAGACATAGACCGCGTGGGCATCTGGGGTCACTCGGGAGGCGGTTTCGCCACTGCCGCGGCGCTGTTCCGTCACCCCGAGTTCTTCAAGGTTGGCGTGGCGCAGGCCGGCAACCACGACAACAGGAACTACGAGGACGACTGGGGCGAGCGCTATCAGGGACTCCTCGTGAGGCAGGGGAACGGCGACAACTACACGGACGCCGCCAACCAGACGCACGCATCGAAGCTGCAGGGCAAGCTGCTGCTGGCACACGGCGCCATGGACAGCAACGTTCCACCGTTCAACACCATGCTGGTGGTGGACGCGCTCATCAAGGCAGGGAAGGACTTCGACCTCATAATCTTCCCGCATGCTCGCCACGGCTTCGGCGTGGACAACAACTACATGATGCGCCGGCGCTGGGACTACTTCGTGAGGCACCTGATGGGAGCGGAACCGCCGCACGAGTACCAGATCGGCCGGCCGCTGCCGACGCCCTGATCCCTGCCCCCGGAAACCCGAACCACCATTGCGATGAAGCCGCTTCGCCTGATTCCCGTGATTGCGCTGGCATTGTCAGCCGCAACGTCATTGCATGCGCAGGATGCACCACCCCCGCCGTGGGAGTTCACGTCCGACCTGGGGTTCGTGAACGCGTCCGGGAACACGTCGGTCACCACGCTCAACGTGGGCGAGCGCCTCATCCGGCGCCTCGGCAGCTGGGAATTCACGCAGGACTTCGGCGTCACCTACGGAAGGACGGACGGCGAGGAGTCGTCCAACTTCTGGCGCGCCGGACTTCGCAGCGACTACTCGCTGTCCGAACGTTTCGCGCTGTACGGCCGCGTGGGATTCGATCGCAACAGGTTCGCCGGCATCAGCCGCAGGTTCAATGAGGGTATCGGTGGCGTGGCCAGGCTGCTGAACACCTCCGCGAACGAGTGGAACCTCGAAGCCGGTTTCGAGACCACCCAGCAACGCGACCTGGTCGGGCTGAACGACAACTTCGCCTCGCTTCGTGCCGCGACTCTCTGGAAGCACAAGTTCAGTGAGAACGCGCACTTCCTGCAGACCGTGGAGGTGCTGCCGAACCTGGACGTGAGCGAGGATCTTCGCGTGAATACCGAGTCCACGCTGGTGGCGCCGCTTTCGACCAGGGTCGGCCTGACGATTTCGTACGTGGTCCGCTACGACAACCTGCCGGCATTCAACTCCGCGGGTACGGAGCGGTTGAAGAAGTCGGACCGGATTCTCTCGACGGGGATACGGTTGAAGTACTGATCGGTTGCGGATGCGGGAAGCGGCGGCCTTCGGCCGCCGCTTTCGGCTTATCGGGGTGTCGGTGCTCCCATGAGCGCATGACTGCCTTGCCGGAGCCGGCTACGCGCTGCGTGGGGAGGGTCATTCCTTACCCCGGCCCCCAATCCCCCGACCCCTGGCTTCGGACACCCGCGATCACGCGAAGCGCACGGCCTCACCCGGCCGTCCCAACCATCGCAAGCTTCGTCATGAACAGCGTGCCCTGCACCAGCGCCGAGGGATGCAGCGTGAAGTCCGGCGAATGCACACCCACCTCACCCAGGCCATCCTTCGCGATGCCCAGGCCGAAGTAGAGAGACGGAATCACCGCGGTGTAGAAGGCGAAGTCTTCCGAGAACATTCCGCGGTACGGCGTGGTGTCGAACCCGCTCCCCCACACGGCCGCAAGTCGTCCTGAAAGTTCGCGGAACAGGCGCTCGTCATTCACCGTGGGCGGCGATCCCGCGCGTATGTTGAGGTCGTAGCTCACGCCGAGCGCAGGTGCGGCGCCGTCCAGGTACTCGCGCAGCATGGACTCGAGCGACGAGTCGCGCGGCGCGCTCGCTACCACAGGCTCGAATGCCCTGATGGTTCCGCGTATTACCGCCTCGTTCGGCAGCACGTTGGTCGCTGTCTCGGAGCCCGCCTGGAACGACGTGGGGCTTATCACCATCGGGCGAGCTAGGATGTCGAGCCTGCGTGCCGGAAACGTCGCCAGTTCCCTCACGAGGGTTGCAGCGGCGATCACCACGTCGCTGCCGGCCGACGGCTGCGCAGCGTGCGAGCCCGTGCCCGTTATGCGCAGCGTGAAGTAGTTGCTGCCCGCCAGCGACGGGCCGCCCGACACACTCACGGATCCCACCGGCGCGCCCGACACAACGTGCTGCGCGAAGATCGCCTCGACGCCGAGCTCCTGCAGGATCCCTTCATCCACGATGTCATCCGCGCCGCCACGCACCTCCTCTGCGGGCTGCCAGAGGAACACGATCTTCCCGTTCACCCAATGCTGGTTGCGCATCAGCACCGCCGCAGTGCCCAGCAGCATTGCGGCATGCGCGTCATGCCCGCAGTTGTGCATCACGCCGTCCATGAGCGAGCGAGGATCGTGCGACGCAGGCTCCTGCGTGGGCCGTGCATCCATCTCGGCGCGCAGTGCTATCACCGGGCCGGGGCGGCGAGTGTCGAGCACCGCGATCACGGCAGTGGGCGCGGACTTCGACTCCACGAATTGCGTGAAGCCGAGCTCGCGCAGCTCCCGTCGAAGCACTTCCGCAGTGCGCGTCTCCTGCATGCCGAGCTCGGGGTGCTCGTGCAGGTCCCGGTATATCCGCCACACGAGCGCAGAGTCCGCGAGCACTTCGCGCGCGATCGTGTCCGGACGCGAGGACGCACCATCCGCGAACCCGACGGCGCTGACTGTGGATTCGGGCTGCGCATGAGCCGGCAGGGCGCAGCCGGATAGGGCAACGAACGCGGCAAGCGCCATGCTGCAGCGTGAACTGCGAGTGCGAGCGGTGAGGTTGACGGACATGCGGGAGGGATGAGGACCGGGCGTCTATTCCTGTCATGGCGCGGCGCGCAAAACTCGGCGCTCGGCCAAACTGGAAGCTCGGGTGCGGGTACCCCGACTTCAAGGGCATGCGGGAGTGGCGCCGGCAGCACGGCAGTGCACAGCCCACTAGCTCCAGGTTCCGAATCCCTCCCTGGCAATCATCCCCGGATGCCACCGCGGGTCCCACACGAGCCTCGCATCCACGCTGCTCACGCCTTCCACCATGCCGAGTGCCTCACGAATGCCGTGAGTGATGATCGCCTCCATCGGGCAGCCCGGAGTGGTGAGAGTGTACGTTACGATCAGCGCATCGCCGTCCCGCACCAGATCGTACACCAGGCCGAGCGTGACGATGTCCAGGCCGATCTCGGGGTCTATCACGGTGCGGAGCGCATCCCAGGCGGGCGAGAGCGCATTGCTGGAGGAACTCATCGCAGTGTCGTATGATCGGGTAGGAACCCTGGTCGGCCGCGGATGGCCGAACCGCGAGGTTCTCGTCGAAGCGTCGCACTCGCCGCGCGCGCCGGACGTGACTGTTGTCACACCGGCCTCACCACATCGGGAGCACGTCATGACCGACACGCGTTCGGAGATATTCGCTCTCCTGCGAGGCCTGCAGGTGTTCGCGGATCTCGACGACGACACCATCGGACTGCTGGCCGATCGCAGCGTCATCAGAAACGTGTCGGCTGGTCACGTTCTGTTCACGACGGGCGATGAATGCCGCGGCCTGTACGTCATCGGATCCGGTCGCGTGCGGATCTACCGCACGAGCGTCGAGGGTCGGGAACAGGTGCTGCACGTGGAGGGGCCGGGCCGGCCCGTTGCGGAGCTTCCACTCTTCGATGGCGGCGCGTACCCCGCATCGGCGATTACCCTGGAACCGTCTCGCCTGGCGTTCCTGCCGCTATCGGTCTTCGAGCACGTGTACCGCAGCAACCCGGACGTGGCGCACGCAATCATCCGGGGGCTGGGACGACGTCTGCGCCACATGGTGCAGGTCACAGAGACGCTCGCCTTTCGAGACGTGGCCGCGCGCCTGGCGATGCTGCTCGCCAACTACGCGGCAGAGTCCGGCGTGAACGCCGACGGCAGCGCGACCCTTACGCTGGACCGTACCCAGGAAGAGCTGGCCCTGGAAATAGGAACGGCGCGCGAATCGGTCTCGCGCGCCTGGCGTCAACTCAGGGAGAAGGGGCTTCTGCAACGGGTCGGAAGGACCCAGGTGCGCCTGCCTGACGTTCGGAAGCTGCGATCGCTGGCGCGCGGCGGCTGATCGTCCGAACCGCGCACCAGCAAGGCCTACCGCGGCCTCCTACGCGCTGGCCGCAGCAGCCAGCGGCAGGTCCGCCCGCTGCGGAACGAGCGAACACAGGTAGTCAATCACATCCGCAGCCGTGTAGCTGGTTCTGCCAGCGAGGAACCGGCCCATCGCAACCAGGTCATCACCGCTGGTCAGCAGCGGCAGCTCCGTACCTCCGTCGTCGTGCCGCTCCTGTCCGTGTCCGATGTTCGCCACCAGCGCGTTGCACAGGCAGCGACGGCCTACGGTGTCCTCCAGCTTGCCACCCTTCTTGAGGTAGGTGTCCACCGGCTCGGAAGCGCAGCGATATACCAGTCGCCCGTTCTCGCTTCGGGCGGCCGTTCGCAGGTAGCCCAGGTCGCAATTCCTCGTGCGGCGGTCGTCCTGACGCTCCATGCCCTCCACGTTCACCACCTTGAACGGGTAGCCCGTGGGAGACGCGAGAGGATCCGTGTAGACCTCCACCTCGCCGCGAAGCACACCCTCCAGCGTGCGACGCTTGATCTCGGGCGTGAAGCCGGACTCGTCGCAGTAGGCGAAGAGCGTTCCCACCTGAACACCGGCAGCGCCTGCCGCGAGCGCATCTCGCACTCCCTCGGGTGAACCGGTGCCACCCGCCAGCCAGAAGGGAAGCCCGAGTTCGGCCAGCTTGTCCAGGTCCACCGCATCGCGGTCGCCGTAGATGGGCTGTCCGCTCGCGTCCAGCTGCATGGCTCCGCGCGGCGGGGCGTTGTGTCCGCCCGCGGTCGGACCTTCCACCACGAAGCCGTCAATGCGTCCGGTGGACTTGCGGGCCAGCGACGTAGCCAGCGAGTTGGCCGAGATGATGGGCAGGAACCTGGGACGCGGTAGCGACGGCGGAAGCTTCTCCCAGTAGTCGCTCGGGTCCAGCGTTATGTACTCGGACTCGCCAGGCGGCATGTCGTCCACGTCGAGCTTGAGCGACGCCGGACGATGTTCCGAGAAGGCGTCCAGCACGCCGGGAATCTCGCGCGGGATTCCCGCGCCCATGAGCACGTAGTCCACGCCGGCGAGCATCGCACCGTAGAGCGACGCCAGGTTGGGCATCTGCACCTTCGTCAGAAGGTTGATGCCTACCGGGTTGCTGTGGCCTTCCTTCGCCAGGTAAACCTCGACGAAGTTGGCAAGCATGGTGATCTGCTGACGCGCAGTGCTCACCACCTGCCTGTACATGGGCAGCAACTTGTAAGGCTGCAGCGGCGGCCGTCCGTCAGGGAGGAAGTAACGGCGCAGTACGGTCTCGCTCACTTCCGGCATCGGGAAGTGTTCCATCGCACGGCGCACATGTCCGCCGATGTCACCGTCCTGAAGCCTGCGTACCAGAATGGTATCGAGCACGGTGCCCGACACGACGCCGAGCTGACCGATGCGGGACACGGCATTCGCGAGTGTCCAGTTGGACACGCCGGTGCCCATCCCTCCCTGAATGACGAGCGGGAGACCCGCACCACCCGTCGCTGCGATCATCGTTTGCATGGGCACTAATGATAGCGGACTGATCGAGCAATAGGGGGTAAATACCGAAATTCCCCCAGATTCGTTCCGGCGGGCGCCGTGAGACATCCGTCACACCAGGCCTGATTTCGCGAGGTCATCATTCGCTCGAAAGGGAGGAATCCATGAGCGAACGCAACCTCGGGCCAGGCGAGCGACTGCAGCGGAACGCGGACGGCGCTGATCTGGACGCTGACTCCGTCCGGGCCGCACTGGCAACAATCCCATATCCGGGACTGACCCGCGACCTGGTGTCGTTCGGAGTGGTGAGCCACGTGAGCTCCTGCGACGGCCGGGTGAAGGTGACACTCGGGCTCCGCACCAGCGACCCCGAGGTTCCGGCGAAGCTCAGATCCGCCATCTCCAGCCGCCTGCAGCAGATGGGCGCGAAAATGGTGACGGTGGACATCGGGGAGCCACCTCCCGCACCCGCACCACCCGTCATGGCCCGCAGCGCCCCGGATCCCTGGGCGGAGCAGGTAAGGTTGAGCTCTGTGAGGCATGTGGTGGCGGTGGGAGCGGGCAAGGGCGGCGTGGGCAAGAGCACTGTGGCGGTGAACCTCGCCCTCGCCCTTGCAAGGGACGGACTCAGAGTGGGCCTCCTCGACGCGGACATCTACGGTCCGAGCCTCCCTATCCTGCTGGGTGCCGAGGAGCGGGCGGCCGACGTGAGGATGACGGAGGAGCGACAGATCCTTCCGATAGAGGTGTATGGCCTGCCGCTCATCAGCTTCGGGTTCTTCCTGGGGGACAGCTCGCCGGCGGTGTGGCGCGGGCCGATGGTGTCCAAGGCGGTGAAGCAGTTCGCGCGCGGAGTGGCGTGGCCGGAGCTCGACGTGCTCGTCGTGGACCTGCCGCCGGGAACGGGCGACGTTCCCCTCAGTCTCGCGCAGGCAGTGGAGCTGTCCGGTGCGGTGGTGGTGACGCAGCCGCAGCGTCTGGCCTTCACCGAGGCCGAGAAGGCGGCCCGCATGTTCGAGTCGCTGAAGGTGCCGGTGCTGGGTGTGGTGGAGAACATGCGAGGCGCATTCGGTGGCGGCGCGGGGGAGGGGCTGGCCCGGAGGATCGGTGCTCCGCTCCTCGCGAGCGTGGACTTCGATCCGGCCATGGTGCACGAGGGGGACGCTGGCGCTCCCACGATGGTCGCGCGCCCGGAGAGTGAGTCCGCAGGGGCGTTCAGGCGGGCGGCTCGCGCCGTGGCCGATGCCCTGGGGTGGAAATACGAGGATGACGCGGTTCCGGCCGGGCTTCCTCCCCTGGAGGTCGTGTGAAGACGCTGCGTGTCGTGGCTGCCGGAGCGCCGCCGCGCGCCGTGGCAGGGCCGGCTACCCCTCCGAAGGGAGCGAGGCCCGCGTCGCGCCCGGCGCCGCCAGGCCTGGGCGGCGCGGAAGCCGGCACACTGCTGCTGCCAGGGCTGCATTTCGGGGCGGCCATGGTCTTCCTGCTTGCCGGGTCTGCGGGCCTCATTGCGGTGTCGCATGACCTGGCGGCGGGAAACTTCCTCTCGCAGCGCGTAGCCGGCGTGACTCACCTGTTCACGCTCGGCTGGCTCACCACGACGATCTACGGCGCGCTCTACCAGCTGCTGCCGGTGGCGCTCGGCGCACCCGTCAGGTCGCGCGCCGCTGGCTGCGTGAGCTTCGCGGCGCATGCGCCGGGAGCGGCGATCTTCGCGTGCGGCGTGGCGCTTGGAAACGTGATGCTGCACCACGCTGGAATAGCGCTCGTGGCCACGGGAGTGCTCCTGCTGGTGGCGAACGTGGGTCTCTCGCTCCCTGCCGCACGAGAGCGGGACGTCACGTGGGCAGCGGTGGCACTGGCGCTGACTGCGCTGGTCTCCACGCTGCTGCTGGGCGTCGTCCTGCTTCACAACCTGCACACCGGCTTCCTGCTGGAGGCGAGGGTACGGGTGCTGAGCATTCACCTGCATGTGGCGATCGTGGGCTGGGCGCTCGTGATGATGGTGGGAATGTCTCACCGTCTACTGCCGATGTTCCTCCTGGCACATGGGGCCAACGCGGGCTGGACGCGCAGGGCGCTGCTGCTGATCCCGACCGGCCTCACGATACTCGTTGCGGCGCTGGCGCTGCGCGTCCGGTGGATGGAGTGGATGGGGCTGGTGGTGCTGGAGGCCGGGGTCGTCTGCTACCTGGTGCAGTGCCGGGTCTTCTTCGCTGCGCGCATTCGACCGGCACTTGATGTTGGGCTTCGCTTCTCGGCAATTGCGCTCTGCATGGTCGCGGCGAGTGCGGCGATGGGCCCCATTCTCATGGCACTCGGGGGCGTCAGGCAGCCGCGCCTTGCCGTGGCTTACGTGACCACCGGGTTGCTGGGTGGCGTGGTGCTGTTCACGGTGGGGCAGTTCTACAAGATCGTTCCGTTCCTCGCGTGGATATCGCGATTCCGCTCGCGTGTGGGGAAGGGCGCGGTGCCCACGGTCGCAGACCTGTACTCGGCGAAGGTGGCTCGCGTGCAGCTGGTGATCATGGCGGCTGCGGTGCTCTCGATCAGCGCGGGAGTGCTGGCCGGGGCGGGGGTACTCGTCAGGCTCGGCGCCGTGGGTTTCGCTGCGGGCGTCGTGATCTTCGCCGCGCAGGTGATGCGGGTGGCGGGGTGGACGAGGGCTGCCGGAGGGTAGGGGAGCGGGGGCCCCCCCCGAAAAACAATCTGCCATCACCGCACCACACGACCATCACCATTCCCCCTCTCCCGGTACCACTATGACCATCAACGCCTCACCCACCGCTCCCCGAAACACCGCCGTGGATCCGGTGTTCAACGGCCCCGTCGTGGAGCTCGACGTACGCGACGACCTCCGAAACGGTCGGGAACCCTTCTCCCGCATCATGGCCGCGGTAAAGGCCCTCGCCGCAGACGAGGTGCTCCTTCTGCGCGCCACCTTCGAGCCTGTGCCGCTCTTCCGGGTGCTCGCCGCCAAGGGTCTCACCCACGTTGCGCGTCAGCACGGACCCGAAGACTGGTCCGTCTGGTTTCACCGCGACGTGGCGACCGTCGAGCTGCGCACGCCGCCGCATGCGGCGAAGCCTGGAGCACTCGCTCGCAGCACAGCGTCGCCTCCGCCGGCTGCCAGGAGCGAGGTGATACTCGACGTGCGCGGCCTCGAGCCACCCGATCCCATGGTACGCACGCTGACCGCACTGGAAGCGCTGCCGGAAGACGCGGTACTCGTGCAGCATAACGAGCGCGTGCCGCGGTTCCTGCTGCCGATTCTCGCCGAGCGTGGCTACGACTACAGGGTGGACGACTCGCGCGATGATGGCGTTGTCGTGCGCATCTGGAAGGGCCGCGCTGCACAGACTTCTCCCGGCGTCTCCGAACGCGATGACGCCACCACACCACCCCTCGACGATCAGGACATGCAGACGATAGAGCTCGATGTTCGCGTCATTGCCCCGCGCGAGAAGCATCCCACCATCTTCAGCACCTTCGACAACCTCGTCAGCGGCCAGTCCATGGTCATCATCAACGACCACGACCCGCGTCCGCTGCGATACCAGCTATCAGCTGAACGTCCCGAGATGTTCGAGTGGACCTACCAGGAGGAAGGCCCCGAGGTCTGGCGCGTCAGGATAGATCGCAGGTAGCTCGTTCGGACGTTCTCCTCTCGCCTCGGCCAACGATCCAGCCGCACATTCCGTTCAGGGATGGATCGCGCGACCGAGGCCAGAGGAGAACACTACATGAAGTTCGGGAAGCTCGCGGTGCCGCTGATCGCGGCGATTGCCTTCGCCGCATGCAGCGATGGCAACACGGCAGCTGCTGCAGGAGACGCAACCGGTGCGGCAGGCGTGGCGCTGCCGCTGCCCATATCCGATGCTCCTCCGCCCGATGGTTCGCTCGAGGAATTCGTGGACTGGTTCGTCCGCAGCGACGGCTACGAGGAGCAGGATGCCTCCCTAATGGACTCGGCCATTGAGCGACTGCTCGTTCCGCTCGAGTCCGGCGCGCCGCTGGTTCCCGGCGGCGATGTCACTCCGCTGGGAAAGGCAGTCCTCGTGGTGGAAGCGCGAGACCGGATTCTCCCGCGCGCACGCTATCGAATCCGATATGGCTCTGCCAACGTGGATTCTCCCGACGCAGGCGGGCGTTTCCCGCTGAGCTTTGTCCAGGTGGACAGGTTCAGCCTCGAGGAGGCGGTCGCGGATTCGTATCGCCAGTCGGCAGACGCGCCCGTCTGGATCAGCGAGGCGGATGCGTCAGGTCCGCACGTGTCCTATCGCCTGATCACCTATCCGTTGCAGGGCGGTGTCGCGCGCCTGATGGCGGTTTCCAGGCGGGAAATCGCGGACACTATTGCAGATCGCGAGGTCTGCAACGGCGCGCCGTGCATGCAGCCTTCTCCGGCGGCGGAGCAGGTGGCAGCGTGGGAGGTGATGGAGGAGGTGAATGCCGACTTCGAGACTTCCTACGAATGGACTCGACATGGAATGCTCTCGCCGGCAGCGGCCCTGGAGCTCGCGGCAGTGGAGCTTGGCGCTGCGTGGCTGGAGCGGGGACGCATCGAGTGGCGCGGCTTCGAGGAGCGTGAGTCGGTCATCCCCGGGCTTTCGTTCGTGGAGGCGGTGATTGAATCGGGTCTTGGGCAGGACGACGCAGTGGAGGTCTACGTTCGCGAAGGCGACGTAATGGATGACGACGTGCTTGCCGTGTGGCAGCGAATCGTATCGCTGCCGAAGCCTGCGGGCGCACGGACGGCGACCTACGGTGCCCGCTCGTACGAGCGCCGCACAAGGCCCTGGTAGCTGTCAACGATCTATCCACCGAGTCCGAGGCTTTCGCGCCATCTGCGGACGGCCGCCGCGTGAATCGGGTAGTGTGACCACGTGTCGAGCCTGAGGCGGCGGCGAAAGCGTGTCTCGCGCAGGTATAACTCTTCAGGCGCTTCCTGCACGTACTTCATGAGTCGTTCGTGCACCTCGTCATGCTGCCGCATCACTTCCTCGAACGAGAGATGACGTCGCTGCTCTGTCATGAGGGCGTTGAATGCGTCTATTCCGCCGTACTTCACCGAGTAGCGGGGCGACCTGCCGCCCTGCCTGATGGTGGGCAGATGCTTCAGGGCCTCCTCCTCCCACCAGGTGACGTGCGCGACGATATCCCGCACGGACCAGCTACCCGTGACGCCGGGCAGGAGCATCTGTTCGCGCGTGAGGCCTGCATGGGATTGTTCGAAGTCGGACCATGCTGTCGCGAGGCGCTGGAGTACCTGGTCGGTTCTCATGGGTCGGGAGTGAGCGGGGGAGGATGGCCGGCGGGACGCGTAAGTCTGCTTCAGCGCAGACACGAGCTCCACCTCAGCGTCCATGTCGTGTAGTCACATCATCTTACGGTTCGCGTTGCCATGTCCGAAAATGGCTGATGTCTGCCGGGAGAGCGGTATAGTATTCCTCCATGACCGAAGTCCCTGCAGCCCTCTACCAGGCCATCGTGGCGCGCGATGCGCGGTTCGACGGTGTGTTCTTCGTGGGGGTGACGACTACCGGCATCTACTGCAGGCCTGTCTGCACTGCACGCAAGCCCGCGGCTGGAAACTGCAGGTTCTTCCGCAGGGCAGCGCAGGCTGAGAGCGAGGGCTTTCGACCCTGCCTCATCTGCCGCCCTGAGCTGGCGCCGGGCCATGCTCCCGTGGATGGTGCAGGCCGCCTTGCAGAGATGGTGGTGCAGTCGCTGGACGACGGCCTGCTGGACGACGGCGCAGGGTTGGAGCGGCTCGCTTCGCGCTTCGGCTGGAGCTCGCGGCAGCTGAGGCGAGTCGTGAGGCAGGAGCTGGGCGTGTCGCCCATGGAGCTGCTGCTCACCCGCAGGCTGCTGCTGGCGAAGCAGCTGCTGACGGACACCAGCCTCCCCGTCTCGCAGGTTGCGCTGGCGAGCGGTTTCTCCAGCACGCGCAGGTTCAACGATGCATTCGTCAGGCGCTACAGGATGCCGCCCTCGCGCTTTCGTGCAGCCGCCGGTGCGCAGGGGGGTGGCAGCAGCCCGGACGACACGCTCGAGCTGAGACTAGCGTATCGGCCGCCGTTCAACTGGACGGCTCTCCTCGCTTTCCTCGGCGCGCGGTCCACGCGCGGCGTGGAGCGTGTGGGTGGCGACAGGTATCTGCGCACCGTGCGCCTTGGCGGTCGCACGGGCTGGGTGTCCGTTGCCCACGATGCGCCCAACCGTGCGCTCCGCGTTGAACTTTCCCGCGACCTGACGCTCGCGCTTCCTGCCCTGCTCGGCCGCCTGCGTCACCTCTTCGATCTCGCTGCGCGACCGGACGTTGTCGCTGCTCGCCTCGGTGCCGATGAGCGCCTGGCCCGGCTGGTGGAGCTGAATCCGGGGCTGCGCGTTCCCGGTGCCTTCGACGGCTTTGAACTCGCCGTCCGCGCGATACTGGGCCAGCAGGTAAGCGTAGCCGCTGCGACGACGCTGGCAGGTCGCTTTGCCGGGGCGTTCGGCGACAGGGTTGACTCGCCTCACGAGTCGCTCGTGGTTTCGATGCCGGGTGCGGAGCGAGTGAGCGAGCTCGACGTTGATGCCATCGCAGCGCTTGGCATAGTGCGGGCCCGCGCGCAGGCGATCGTCACGATCGCTCGTGAGGTGGCGTCGGGACGCTTGGTGCTCGAGCCGGGTGCGCAGCCTGACGAGGCGATCGCGCGGCTGGTGACGCTTCCGGGTATCGGACCCTGGACTGCGCAGTACATCGCCATGCGCGCGTTGCGGTGGCCGGATGCGTTCCCGGCCGGCGACCTCATCGTGCGCCGCCGGCTCGGCAATGTGACCGAGGCGCAGGCCCGCGAACTCTCGCGGGCGTGGATGCCGTGGCGGGCATACGCAACCATGCATCTCTGGAGCGAGACTCCGGGCGCCGCCTGACGAGCGCCGGGATAGGCCGAATGACGGGAAAGGTTCATCACGCATGCGAAGCGAGCCGAATCCCACAGGAACTCGACTCGCTCGACTGCTTCCGCACCTCCGCTGTATTCTCAGCCTGGCTCGCCTGCATACGAACCGTGGCTGTGATCCCGGCCTGGCTCGCCTGCGACCGAACCGTCGCTGTGATCCCGGCCTGGCTCGCCCGCACCAGCTCCGCGGCTGCGCTTACAGCCTCAGCGGAGCTCGCAGGAACATAGTCCAGAGAGTGCTACAGGCGCGTGCTTCTCGGGTTCGTGCCTTCGTCTTCGCCCGTCATGCGGTTCCACGCGTCTCGAACCGAGTCCTTGATGTTCTCCCAGGTGCTCTGATGCGCTCCCCTGTGCTCGTACCGATCCCAGCCGGTGCGCAGGTCGTTCTCCACGTCGTTCCACTTGCGGCCGCGATACCTGGTCGCAGCTTCGTGTCCATAACGATAGCCCGGCTCGTAATGCTCGAAACCGCGATCGGCATGAGCATACGGACGATTGCGGAAGTTCTGCTCCCAGTACTTGCGCTCGCTGGTCCAGTCCGAGGAACTGGAAGTGCCGCCGCTGGTCTCGGTGGTGCCGCGATTCTCCATATTCGCCATGAAGTCCTCCTGTGCGTGATCGAGCTCATCTCCCGACGGGTCCGCCGGGACAGTGGTGCCTGACGAGTCGGGGCACGCCCGTCGTTCCTGCAGCCACTTGCGTTAGGGCGTGACCCTCGGCGCACGATCGGTGCCACGTTATGGCGACCGGAACGAATGGATGCGCTCTGGATTCAGCGCCCGGTTCCGCGGGGTACACCACTCACCTTCCGGCCTGGAACTGGCGGTGACTCCGTTGGCCAGCGCCGAGATGCGGAGCACGATCGACAATCCGCTGGCGAGCCCGGGCTCGCGACAACATGCAACCCCAGCCAGTTCGACACATGTCGAGATTCGCAAACATCCTCGAGACAGTAGGACGGACCCCCGTAGTCAGGATCGGCAAGCTCGCTCCCGCCGGAGTGGAGCTCTACGTGAAGATCGAGGCGTTCAACCCCATGGGGTCCGTGAAGGACCGCCTCGCACTCGGTATCATCGAGGACGCCGAGAAGCGAGGCGTCCTGAAGCCGGGCCAGACCGTCGTGGAGGCGACGAGCGGCAACACCGGCATCGGCCTCGCCATGGTATGCGCTCAGAAGGGCTATCCGCTCGTGATCACCATGGCGGAACCGTTCAGCGTTGAGCGGCGGAAGCTCATGCGTTTCCTCGGCGCGAAGGTTGTCATCACTCCGGGCCCTGCCGGCGGTACGGGCATGGTGGCCAAGGCACGTGAGCTTGCCGAAGCGCACGGCTGGTTCCTCGCACGGCAGTTCGAGAACGAAGCCAATGCCGACATGCACTCGAGAACCACCGCACGAGAGATTCTTGCCGACTTCGACGGCGAACCGCTGGACTACTGGGTGACCGGCTTCGGTACGGGAGGCACGCTCAAGGGCGTCGCCCGCGTTCTCGCGAAGGAACGTCCGGAGGTGAAAGTCGTTCTGGCCGAGCCGGCTGACGCTCCCATGGTCGCGAGCGGCAAGCCACAGAAGCGGGCAGACGACGGCTCTCCGGCGGAGCGGCACGAAGCGTGGAAGTCGCACCCGGTGCAGGGATGGAGCCCCGATTTCATTCCGAAGCTCACGGGCGACGCCGTGGAGGCCGGCTGGGTGCACCGCACCATCGCGGTCGCGGGCCCTGACGCCATGCACTGGAGCCGCGAGCTCGCTCGCAAGGAAGGGATCTTCGTGGGAATCTCGGCCGGCGCCACATTCGGGGCCGCCGTCCAGCTGAGCAGGGAAGTTCCCGAGGGGAGCACGATCCTCTGCATGCTTCCGGACACCGGTGAGCGCTATCTCACCACGCCCCTGTTCGCGGACATCCCGGTTGACATGACGGAGGAGGAGCTCGAGATCCTTCGCTCCACCCCGACCTTCTCGGGTGTGGAGGCAGGCGCGGGAGGGATGGCGGCGCTGTAGCTGCCGAAGTTGCATGGCCGACGGGCCCGGATGAGAGCGTCGCCCCCGGGGCGGGAGTTCGTTACTCCGCCCCGGAAGGCCATATTCCGGGGTACCCCGATCTGGAGATGACGCGTGCACGGAGCCCCCGAAGTCCGTCGCGAGAAGGCGGCACTGATCCTGGTGGACATCCAGTACGACTTCCTGCCCGGCGGCAGCCTCGCCGTGCCGGATGGCGACCGGATTCTGGACCCCGTTCGCGAACTCATGGAGCGCGACGTATTCGGGCTCTACGTGGCCACACAGGACTGGCATCCGAGCGGCCACGTGTCCTTCGCGAGCAGCCACCCCGGGCGGTCGCCGATGGACGTGATCCAGCTGCACGGCCACGAGCAGACCTTGTGGCCTGACCACTGTGTTCAGGGTTCAACCGGCGCCGAGCTGCATCCGTCCCTGCCATGGAACATGGTGAGTGCGATCATTCGCAAGGGAACCGACCCGGACACCGACTCGTACAGCGGCTTCCGCAACAACTGGAACTCCGCCGGCGAGCGTCCTCCCACAGGACTCGCGGGCTACCTGCGCGAGCGCGGAGTGAGAGAGGTGTTCGTCTGCGGGCTGGCTCGAGACTTCTGCGTGAAGTGGACGGCGGAGGATGCTGTCAGCGAGGGTTTCGAAGCGACCGTGCTGTTCGATCTGGCGCGACCTGTTGATCCGGCCTCCGACGACCGCGTGCGTGCCGACCTGGAGCGTGCCGGCGTGGCTGTGGCTGTGGCCTGAGTGGCCGTGAGTGCGGGTGTAGCTGGGGTAGACTTGCGCCGCAGCGGACAGGCCTGACGAAGTCCGGCCGGGTCCATGAGACATTCGCTGCCGCGGACCGGCCTAACGAAATCCGCCCGGGTCCACACCAGCGGCCTCGGCGAGCATCGAGTAGATGGAGGGAGGCGGTTCGTCGAAAACTCTCTCCCGCCAGCCGGGGAGCATGGCGTCTATCACCACCATCATCGAGAGGCCGATCTCCTGGGACCAGTAGTCCCCCTCGTCCAGAAGGTGCGCCAGCAGTTCCACGGCGGACGTGCCCGGACGAGCGTGGGCCAGCCACACTCGATAGGCCACCCAGCTCCCCAGTCCCTCCATCAGCAGAAACACGTCTTCCAGCGGAGCATAGACGGCGTTGGCGCCGGTGAAATACCGTTGCCTTCGGGCGTCGGCGAACTCCAGCGCCTGCCTCGTTAAGCTGCGACGGCTCTCGTCGTCCGTGGCCATCGCCGCCCGGGCCAGGAGGTTGCGCTCCAGCTCCACGGATTCGCGGAATGCCGGAACGGAGTCGAACGTCTGCTGCACGATGTCGTCGTTCAGGCCTTCGGGCAGCTTCCAGCGCTTCCCTATCTCCTCAACGTGCCTGGCAACCGCCGCGAGGTGCACCGTATGCATCATCTCGTGCGCGAGCACGGCCAGGAAGAACTCGTCCCTCTCGGGATCGCTCGCCTCCGCTTCATTCCTGTTCCACCGCTCCGGGAGCGCCATCACGAAGAAGCTCGCGCTGTCTCCCCGGTAGAGCGACGTGAATGCAGCTGGCTGTGTGGCAGGCAGCACCTGTCCGGACGGGAGGTGCAGTGTGTCTCCGTGCTCGAAGGCGTACACGGTGACCGGAGCGCCCGCGAAGCGCAGGGCCACCCTGCCCGTCATGTCGTGGGACGACTCCGCCGGCGCACCCCGCGGTGAGAGGTGCCACGCGCATCGAGCGTCATACAGGATGATCCACGGCAGGGAGTCGGGGCGCAGTTCCAGTGAGTTCCGTGATACGAGGGCCCATGTATCCAGGGCGCGCTGCATCCAGGCCACGGGCCCGCTGACGCATTGTTGGGGCCGGTGATCGGCGTCGCTGGACTGGGCTGAGAGCAGCTCCGCGTGCCAGGCGAGCAGGGTGCAGAGCGTCGCCACTACGCACCCTACAAGCGGGTTGCTGGATCGTGCCACGCGAGCTCGAGTGCTCATACGTCCTTCACCCCGCACTGCTCAAGGGCCGTGGGCGCACGCCACGGTTCTCCGTCGGCACTCCGGTCCGGCGGAAGAAGCGGTGGGGCCGATGGCGTCGAGATCAGCATCAGCGGAAAGCGAGATGCAATCAGGGTGCTCGACCCGCACGTCGAGCCTCGACGAGCCCAGCCGGAGCCGCGGACCGCAGGAGGGAGCGTCGTCGTGAGGCGGAGCGGGGGACCCGCCCCGCAAGGACGCGGCATGGTGTGCGGCAGTGCTAGATTTGCGGGCTGGGTGCCCCCGCCTCCCACGAGACGCACAAGGCACCCATGTCTTGCCGCCACACGGCCAGCCGTCAGGCCGAGTGAGCGTCCACCCCCGGCCCTGGTGTTCCCGCGGCCGGGCTCCGGTATGACAAGCTGAAGGAGAAATGATCTCCAGTTTGCTCGCGCTCTCCATCGCTGGCAGTAGCCTCGCCTACCCCATAGCCCGACGGCTCGGGAAATGGGCGGGGTGGGGGTTGGCGGTGCTTCCGGCCGGGCTGTTCGCGATTTTCCTCAGCTTCGCGCCGGAAATGAGCGCCGGGCTCACCACCAGCGCCACGATCCCCTGGGCGGAGACCCTGGGCATTCGGCTGGCCTTCCACCTGGACGGTTTTTCCTTCCTCTTCTGCCTCCTCATCACGGGGATAGGCACCCTGGTGGTGATCTACTCCGGTGCCTACTTCTCGGAGGCCACGGACCGGGACAGGGCACGGTTCATCACGCTCATCCTCTGCTTCATGACGGCGATGCTCGGCGCCGTCATGGCAGACGACCTGATCGCGCTGTACCTGTTCTGGGAGGCGACGAGCATCATCTCCTTCCTCCTGATCGGCTTCGACGCGGCCAGCCCCTCGGCCCGCCGGTCGGCGCTGATGTCGCTCCGGGTGACCGTGGGAAGCGGCCTGGCTCTTCTTGCGGCGATCATCCTCATCGGAGCCACGCTCGGCACCTACTCGCTCTCCGAGGTGACCGCGCGTTTCGACGAACTGGCGGCCAGCTCCTGGGCGCCCGTGATCCTGGCGGGCATCCTCATCGGAGGCGGCGCCAAGTCCGCGCAGTTCCCGCTTCACTTCTGGCTCCCGAATGCCATGCAGGCGCCCACCCCGGCGTCCGCATATCTGCACTCGGCCACGATGGTGAAGCTCGGCATCTACCTGCTCTCCCGCTTCGAGCCGTTCATCGGGAGCGTTCCGCGCGGTCGCGACGTCCTGCTGGCGATCGCGCTCGCCACCATGCTCGTAGGCGCCTTCCAGGCGCTTCGCGCCGAGAACTTCAAGTCCGTACTCGCCTACTCAACGGTTGCGTCGCTCGGAATCCTGGTGATGCTCGTGGCACTGGACGGCCCCATGGCCACGGTGGCCATGGTCGGGTTCATAGTCGCTCACGCGCTCTACAAGGCCACGCTGTTCTTTGGAGCGGGAACCGTTCAGCACGCCACCGGCCTCAGCAAGCTCCGCCTGATGAGGGGGCTCGGCAGGCACCTGCCGGCCACTGCCGCCGCCGCGGCTCTCGCGAGTCTCTCGATGGCCGGGCTGCCCCCGTTCCTCGGATTCATCTCCAAGGAGTTCCTTTTCGAGGCGCAGATCCAGAGCACGCGCGACGCGATGCCGCTCGCAGTGGCCGTGCTCGTGAATGCCGTGATCGTGGGCGTGGCCGGTGTCGTCACGCTGCGGCCTTTCTTCCTCGGCCACAGCGGTGATATCGAAGTCCGCCACGGAGAACGCCCGGGCCTCATCATAGGTCCGGTCATCCTCTCGGCACTCGGCCTCATTATCAGTCTCGACCCCGACTGGGTGAGCGCGGCAGTGCTGCAGCCCGCGGTCGCCGCCGTCTATGGAGATGCAGTAGAAGTGCGGGTGTCCGTTTGGCACGGGCTCAGTCCCATGCTGCTGCTTAGCGGCGTCGTGCTCGGTATCGGTGCGCTGATCTTCATCTTCTGGCGCCCGATCCATCGAAGGCTTCGCGTGCAGACACGAATAGATCGCTACGATGCGGAGAGCGGGTACGAGGCCATCCTGCGGATCATCGAGAGCGCGTCAACCGCAGCAGCTCGCCGCATACAGCATGGAGACCTCCGCCGGTACCTGTGGGTGGCGATCGGCAGTGCAGTGCTGCTGGCCGGTTGGGGACTCTATTCAGGCGGAGTGCTGCCGCGTATTCCAACGCCTGCGGACACCGGCGAGTTCCGCTGGGCTCCCGCGCTGATGGCGGTGATAGGACTCGGGGGAGGGCTGGCTGCCACTCGGGCACGAAGCCTGATCGGAGCGATGATAGCGGTGGGACTGGCCGGCCTGGTAACGGCGCTGCTGTTCATGCTCAACGGAGCGCCCGACCTTGCGCTGACGCAGTTCTCCGTCGAGTCGCTTACGGTCGTGCTGCTCACGGTTGCGCTCCTGGTGCTTCCGTTGAGCGGTCCGGTGACGCGAACGCAGGGTGAGCGGAGGTGGGACATCGCGCTGTCGTCAGGCATCGCCCTCCTGCTCTTCATTGCGCTGGTGGACATGAGCGCGGCACCGCAGCGAACCGAGGTGTCGGCGTTCTTCGCGGAGCGAAGCTACGTCGAGGCGTTCGGCCGCAACGTGGTGAACGTGATCCTCGTGGACTTCCGCGCGCTCGACACCCTGGGCGAGACCACGGTCATAGCGATGGCCGCCATCCTGGCTTGGGCTCTACTGGGGCCGAAGTCGTACGCGGAGGCGACGCACCCCGTCGAGGCTGGACGTTCGGCGTTCATCTTCCGCTACATGAGCCCTCTGTTCTTCTGGCCGCTGCTAGTGCTCTCAGTGATCATCCTGTTCCGCGGCCACAATGCCATCGGCGGAGGATTCGTGGGTGGCCTCACGGCGGCACTCGCGTTCGCGGTCGTAACTCTCGCACATGGAATCGAGCGCGCGCGCGACACGCTGCGTGTGCATCCGGCTCTGCTCGTTGGCGGAGGCATGGGGCTTTCACTCACAAGCGGACTGCCGGGCCTGATCGTGCACGGGGACTACCTGAAGCACCTCTGGTTCGAAACGTCCATCTTCGGCTTTGCGATCAAGCAGGGGACGGCAACCCTCTTCGACATGGGCGTATACCTGGTGGTGCTGGGCGCCGTGCTCGCATTCCTGTTCGGCCTGCAGCGTGAGGCGGCACGATGAGCGTGATCTATGCGTTCGTGGCGGCAGGCCTTTTCGGCTGCGGAGTGTACATGGTGCTCTCCCGCAACCTCGTGCGCATGCTGCTCGGGCTCTCGCTGCTCACGACGTCCGTAAACCTGATGCTGTTCCAGACCGGGCGGATTCGCTCTGCGCTTCCTCCCCTCATCCCGGACGGCGCCGATCGCCTCGTCGAGTCGGCTGACCCGGTTCCGCAGGCACTCATCCTCACGGCCATCGTCATCGGATTCGCACTCACCGTGATTCTCGCCGCGCTCGCGTTGCGTGTGCATCGCGGACATCGCTCCATAGTCAGCGGCGATGTACGGTCTGCCGAGTCGCTGGGCGATCCGCTTGCTCCGGAGCAGGGACATGGTCGCTGATACGAGCGGTGCCCTTGCCGTCTCCCCGGTACTGCTTCCACTCGCGGGCGCTGCGCTGAGTGCGCTCGCCAGGCGCAGGCAGGCGGTGCAACGCGGCATCATGGAAGTCACGGTGGCGTTGCTGCTGGCGGCGTCGCTCGTACTCGTGTGGACGGTGGCCGCCGGGGAGGTGGTCGTCGTCAACTTCGGCGGCTGGGGCGCGCCGTTCGGCATCACGTTCGTCGCGGACCGCCTCGGCGCTGCGCTGGCTGCGACCACGGGAGTGGTCGCCGTGGCAGTCGGCATCTTCGCGCGCGCGGATATTCGCACGCGTCGCCGGCGTGCAGGTTTCGATTCGTTGTTCCTCGCGATGCTGGCCGCCGTGAACGGCGCCTTCCTCACGGGCGACATCTTCAACCTGTACGTGTGGTTCGAGCTCATGCTCGTGTGCGCGGTGGGGCTGATCACGCTCGACCGCCGCAAGGCGCAGCTGGACGGCGCCTTCCGCTACACGAGTCTCAGCATGATGGGCGCAACGTTCATGCTGCTCGGCATCGGGCTTCTGTATGCGGAAGCCGGCACGCTGGACATGGTGAACCTGGGTGAGGTTCTGGCCGGGCGGCCCCCTACCGTCGCGCTCAGCGTCTCTGCCTTCCTATTGCTCGCGGGGTTCGCGCTCAAGGCGGGCCTGTTCCCCTTCTTCTTCTGGCTGCCGGCGTCCTATCACACCGCTCCGATATCGGTGTCAGCCGCGCTTGCAGGACTGCTCACCAAGGTGGCGTTCTATGCGTGCCTGCGTGTGTTCGTGCTGGTGTTCGGCGTGGGAAGTGGAGCGCCCGTGGTGCAGGGAATGGCGCCCGCGTTCGCGCTCCTGGCAGCCGGTACGATGACAGCGGCAATCTTCGCTGCAATCGCACAGACGGACGTGCGGCGACTCCTGTCCTTTCACGTGATGTGTCAGGTGGCGTACCTCATGATGGGGCTCGCCATTCTGTCCCTGCTCGGGATAGCCGCTGCAATCTTCTACATGGTGCACACCATGCTTGTGCAGACGGGCCTGTTCCTGGGTGCGGGGGCCATTGCGCGTGCCAACCGCAGCTACGACCTGCGCAGGGCGGGAGGGCTCATGCGGGACAGGCCGTTCTTCGCCGCCATGTTCGCATTACTGGCGTTCTCCATTTCGGGGGTTCCGCCACTGTCGGGTTTCTGGGCAAAGTTTCTCGTTATTGACGCGGCCTTACGCCTCGATGACCTCTCCGGAGCGATGCTTGCACTCGTGGCGATCATCGTCAGCTTCCTCACGCTCTACTCCATGAGCAAGCTCTGGACGCAGGCGTTCTGGAAGACGCCCATGCGGGACGGCCATGCCGCCAGGGTGATCCCCGGGGCGATGGTATGGTCGGTAGGGATTCTCGCCATGTGCACGCTGGTGATCGGCCTCGCGCCGGACTTCCTGCTGCAGTTCGCTCGTGAGGCCGCAGTGCAGATCGTGCCGGGTGTACAGGGAGTCCTGCCATGAGAATGATGAAGCGCGTACTGGCGGGGTTCTCGCTCTTTGGGTCCTTCCTGTATGACATCGTGGCCGCCTCGATCTCGGTTGCGGGCATAGCGCTGTTCCCGGATCGGGGACACCAGCCCGCCATCGTGGCCGTGCCCATAGACGCGCAGACCAGGTGGGGTGTGGCGTTGTTCGCCTACCTGGTATCGCTCACTCCAGGCTCCACCAGCCTGCACGTGTCTGACGACATGAAGACCCTGTACGTGCATTTCATCCATGCGCCGGACACCGTAGCGCGCGGCGCGGAAATGAAGGCGCTGTACGAATCCAGGATCATCCGCATCGAGGGAAGGGAGCCCGAAGCGCCATGACCCTGGATACCGTGTCCATAGCCGTGGTGCTCATAGCGGTGCTGGTCCTTCCGCTGGCACTCGCGTCGTACCGGATGATTCGCGGTCCCGGGTACGCCGATCGGTTCGTAGCGCTCGACATGCTCACGGCCGTGGTGGTTTCCATCGCGGCGCTCACCGCGGTGGTCACCGGGTATGAGGCCTTCCTCGACATCGCGCTTGGCGTGGCGCTGATCAACTTCGTATCCACCGTTGCATTCGCCACCTTCCTCGAGCGAAGGAGGGATGACTGATGCTGCGCGTGGGCCTGGCCGTGTTCCTGCTCTGCGCGGGCGTGGCGTTCATTACGATTGCGGGCCTTGGCGTCGCGAGGCTGCCGGACATATTCCAGCGAATGCACTCCGCTACCAAGGCAGGCGGAATTGGCGCGAGCCTCGTGATGCTTGGCGTGCTGCTGCTCGACGTGGCAGGACCGGTGACGCCCGTGCTCACCATCGCTTTCATGCTGCTCACCCTCTCCGTGGCGTCGCAGCTGCTCGCGCGCTCGGCCTACCTGTCCGGAGAGGATTTTCGCGGGATCGAGCGGGGAGACCCCCTGCAGGGAGTGCTGCCTCGTCGCGGTGCTCCGGGCCCCGCGTCAGGCGACGATCCCTTGGACAGCAGGGAACAGGGACTAGGGAAGAGGGAATAGGGAATAGGGACTGCCTCCGCTTCTGTCATCCCGCGCTTCACTCCCCCCTGTCATCCCGCACTTCACTCCTCTGTCATCCCGC
>CAYQAO010000028.1:8251-31247 GCA_964415485.1 uncultured Gemmatimonadaceae bacterium | reverse complement strand
CGGAGAACGCGGAGGGACGCGGAGAGGAGCCTGGCGCATGGAGCTCCAATCGCCGAGCAGTTCTCCGCGTCCCTCCGCGTTCTCCGCGTGAGACCGTTGTTCTCAGCCTTCAGGGCGTAGTAGCCAGCTTCGGCGTAGGGAGGCACTCGCTTCGCTCGTGCGGGATGACAGGCGGGGCGCACCCGAGCCTCCACTCCCCGCCGAGCGCCGAGACCCGATCAAACAGACGCCTAATCCTTTGCCGTTCCCTAGCCCCTCTTCCCTTCGCCCCTGCCGGCTCCGCCGCCCGACCGCAGTTCACGCCCTCTTCCGCGTCCCCCGCGCGTCGTCCAGACGCAGCCTGGGACGCGTCTCGTCAGGCGGCGCTCCCGCGGTGTCTCCGCGGGCACGCCGCCTGTACGGAACCAGATCCTGACCCAGCACCACCAGCGTACGCGTCGCCACCGTACTCGCCAGCGGCTCGGGGATGCCCATGGTGCGAATGTAGTTGTCTATCGCACGGTCGAACGGCATGTCCTCCGCCAGCGTGTCCACGAACATGAGCGCGTTGTCAACATGCGCGCGGACGATGCTCTCCTCGGCACGAGCCTGCGCCAACCGAAGCCTGCGTTCGGCGGCCGCGCTCAGCTTGCGAGGGAAGATGGTTTCGGGGAACATGGAGTGCGGATACTGGTTACCGGCCGCACGGGTTCACATACCGTGCCGTAGCGTACCGGACGGTGTTGCTACTGCTCGGCCGGTCCCCGCGCCGCGTCCACCATCGCCTTGAATGCGTCGTAGTTTCTCGGCGAACCCGGGAAGACCCGACCCTCCACGAAGAAGGTGGGCGTGGAGTTCACGCCGAGCTTCATTGCATAGGCCTTGTGCGCGAGGATGCGATCGCGATGACGCCCCTCGTCGTAGCAGGCCTCCCACGTCCCCACGTCCAGCCCGACGCTCTGGGCATAGCGGCGGAAATCGCCCTTGGGGTTGCGGTTCTGGCGCAGCGCCCAGTCGTTGAAGCCCATGAAGATCGCGTCGTGCATCTCCCAGAAGCGGCCCTGGTCGGCGGCGCAGGCCGCGGCATGGGCCGCGTTCACCGCGTTGGGGTGCTGCTCCAGCGGGAAGAAGTAGTACTCGAACGCAACCTGCCCCGTCTCCACCAGGTTCGCGCGCACGTCCGGCTCGATCATCGTGGCGAAGTTCATGCACGCGTTGCACTCGAAGTCCGCGAACTCCTTCACGCGTACGGGAGCTGCGGTGTCTCCCATCACGTAGCCAACCGGTGCGGAGGCTTCGATGCTCGCGAGCGTGGCGGCGTCCACCTGGAGCGCGTCACGACGCGGCTGGTTGGTCGTGCGGTAGAGCGCGAACGCGCCCGCGATCAGGATGATCGCTATGATGGCGTAGAATGGGCCGCGCGAGCGGCCCCTTGGCTTGACGGAAGCTGCCTTGCGAGTCACCAGTCGGGGTCCTCTTCGTCATCCTCGGGCTTCCACTCTCGCGGTGCCCAGGATGCAGGGTCGGCAGGCCGGGTCGCGTCCGCCACGAGCCGCCGATGCCTGGCGATCTCGGGAGTGTCGTACGTGGCCCGAACCTCGTAGTGGAATAGCTCGCTGCGCACGTCGCCTATCAGGCGCGTGAGTTCACCGGCACCATTGAGCAGGGCGCCGGCGTCATCGAGCTCGCGGATTCGCGCCGCGAGAGCCCGGAGCATCTCCTCCAGGTTTCGGGCGCGAGCGTCGTCGTACGTCTGTTCTGACATGAGCACCGTCCTGGCGACAGAATTCACTCAGCCGCCCAATGCACCGCCGGAACAGCGGTGCATAAGTTAAGGCATGCCGGGAAGGCTAGGGAGTGCGCCCTCCCCGGGCAGAGGCGTTGTTCGAGCCGCGGCGTCACCCGGAGCTGCCTGGCCGCAGACGAACTTCCGTCTCCCTGGCGGCGGAACCCGTCGGTTCCGATATCTTGACTGCCGGAGCGGCCCGTAGGACACTAAACCGAAGATACCCCGTTCGGCCGCTTCCGTTCGCGAGGCGCAGCGGGATAAAGCGAGGCCAAGATACTACCCGACTCCCTACGAATTCCCGTCGGCCCAGGAGCCATGCACGTGGAGCGCTACGGCCATGGTTCCCGGCCAATCGTGCTCCTGCACGGGTTCCCGACGAGTTCGTTCCTCTGGCGCGACACGGGGGTCCGACTGGCGCGCCTCCGCCACGTGGTCTACGCCCCTGACTTGTTCGGCTACGGCGAGTCGGATCGTCCGTTCGACGCCGACTTCGGGGTCGCCGCCCAGGCCGAGTACCTGGACAGGGCGCTGACCTACCTGAGGGTTCCGCATGCCACCGTCGCCGGGGTGGACCTGGGAGGCGCAGTGGCACTCCGTCTCGCTGCCACGCGCCCGGAGCGAGTGGATCGCCTGGTCCTCATCAACAGCGGTGCCTTCGATGAGCTGCCGGGAAAGGACGTGCGCTCACTCGGCGGACTGGCCGTGCGCTATTCGCTGCGCATCGCGCGTTCCGTGACAGGCGCGGCGCCTGTGATTCGCCGGCTGCTGGAGCGGAGCGTGGCCAACCCGCAGGAGTCCATGCCTGCCAGGCTGCTTGGGCGCTACCTCGCGCCGTTCGTCGGCCGGGACGGCGTGGCACACCTGTATGCGCTGGCGCGTGCGATTCGCCGGGTGGAGGTGGAGGAGATAGCCCTGGACCAGATAACGGCGCCTGCGCTGGTGGTTCGCAGCCAGTTCGACGAATGGCTCGACGATTCGGTTGCCGAGCGTCTGGTGGAGGCGCTGGCGAATGCTCGGCTGCACAGGGTGCCGAATGCGGGGCGGCTACTGCCGGAGGAGCGCCCTGAACTGGTGGCGCAGCTCATTCACGACTTCGACTCCGAGCGTCCGATGGATGAAGCGGATGATGCGGTGCCGAACGACTCCGTTGCGGGCGTGGAACTGCAGAGCAAGTAGGAGTTTGGAGTGATGCCGGCGGGTGGAAAAACCGCCGAAAATCGGTTAGCTTAATGGTTTGGACCCTGGACCGGAGTGTACATGAGCAAAAAGAACCGTCGCAGACGTGAGAGCGCAGCGCCTACGCCGTTCGAGCAGGCGCGCGATGAAGTTTTTCAGCATATCATGCAGTGCGGAGTTATCGGTGCTCTCCCCGAGCATCAGCAGGAGTGGTTCAGCGAGACGATGCAGTTCATCGCGGGCCGTTATCCGGAGCTTGGCGAGTCCGAGCTGAAGCAGCTTCGCACGCTTGGCGAGCGCTTCGTTCAGCCGCCGAAGGCAGCGGAGCCTGACGAGGCCCTGGCATCCAGCGCCGCTTGAGGGAAGCCGGTAACCGACAGCCGGCCTGAGGTGGCCGGCTGCCGGCTACCCCCTTCCTCCGCTTCACGGTTGCACCAGATCGGCCGCAGCAGTCACACGGCGGCCACGGCGCCCGGCGACAGTCTTCCCCCTAACGCCGCGGCCCGTTCGACCCCTCGACCGGCAAACGGTCTATCTCGCCCCGGGTCGGGCAGCCCTCAGCACGAGTCCGAGTCGCACGCCGTCTCCAACGCCAGCTTCAATGGCGAGACGCGCGCGACCTGCGAGAACCCTGGGCCCTTCCACGCCGCCTAACGCGAGAAGGTAGCCGCGAGGCGAGTGCGACTCCGACGCACGGAAGCCCATCCCCACCGAGGCATACCAGCCGTAGTCCCGGGACCCGAGCGGGTCCAGCAGCACGCGCGCATGCAACTCGCCCATCACCGACGCATGGTCGCCCTGCGCCGTGCGCTCCACGCCGCCGCCGGCCAGCAGCGCCAGCCGCACCGCCCGGTCCACCGGAACGGCGCCGCCCAGCAGGGCCTGCGCGTCAGGCGCCCCGGACCAGCGCACTTCCGTGCGCGCCTCCAGCTTCACGCCGCCTGCAATCCCGCCCCGGCGCTGCTGCGCATCGGCCGCGGAAGGCAGCAGCACCGCTGCGGCCACGCAGGCGCTCGTCAGGCAGCGCCTCACGAGCGGCCACGGCGCGCCCGCGGCACACCCAAGCACCCTCACCGAACGCGCGGGCGTCAGGAAACCTGCCACCCCGCTCACCGTACGCGCGCGCGCCAGAGAGCCAGCGTGTAGTCCACGATCGCGACTGCCGCCGCCGCCCCCACGAGCAGCACGAACGAAGGCGCAATCGAGGGACGGATCACTGCCAGGTACAGCGTGATCAGCTGCAGCACCGTGACGAGCTTCCCGGCCGGGCGGGCCTTGAACGTCACGGGGCGAAGCCAGCTCACGCGCCGCGCCACCAGGAAGCCGATCGTCGTCATGATGTCGCGCGCCAGGAACAGCACCGCCTGCCATGCGTTGAACACACCCTCCGCCACGAATACCAGCAGCGCGACGAGCACGAAGACGCGGTCGGCGACAGGATCCAGCAGGGCGCCCCAACGGGTGGTGCTCTGCATGCGCCGCGCGAGCCAGCCATCCATCATGTCGGACAGCGACGCCGTCACCAGAAGCGCCAGTCTAACCGACGGACGCTGAGCCAGCACGAACAGCGCCGCCAGGAAGAAGCGCGACAGGGACAGCAGGTTCGGGGGAGTCAGCAGCGCCGTTCGGTTCATGGCGGGAAACTACCGTGGGCCACACGCGCGGGCCAGCCGTGTTACGGCACGGCCAACTTCGTGTGTCATCGTGACGCATCGCCCTGATGGCCCGGTTCGCGCGCCCGAGTCGTATCGCCTCGCCGCGCGCCGAGCGCGATCACCGTGCCCGCTGCCACCGCTCGATCGTCGAACTGCGGGCACAGGTTGCGACGCCACGCAAGTCCCCATGCCATGCACAGTTCCGATGGAGCATCGCCGGTGTGCGTTGCTTGATTCCCCTTCCGGCCAGTCCTACCTTCACGCCATGTACACTCCCCTTCCGTGCGATGGTGCGAGCGGCGCGGCCCTGCGCGCGAGTCGCTCCCTATGAGCGGACTGCCACTCACTGATCGCGATCGGGTGCGTGCCGCCGTGCTGGTTCATGCCACGGCGGACCTCCACGGCATTGCGGCGACGCAGCTGCGTGACACCTCGCTCCTGAGCGGACTCCTCATCGCCGCCTCCGGCGCTGCCGGCCTCTCGACGGTGGCGGCGCCCGTCGTGAGGCAGCTGCCGGACGAGGGAGTGGCGGCCTGGATGCCGCTGGACACCGGATGGGTGGCGATGCGCAGCTTCCCCGATCGCGACCTGCTCATCCTGGACGTGGTCGCGCCCACTTCCGAGGAGACGCGCAAGGCGGTGGAGGTCTTCACGCGCCGCCTCGCAGCTCGTGAGGTTCGCTCGGGCTCGCACCAGCGAGGATGATGAACGGGGCACCACCGGCCCTGCTGCCCGTGCTCTACTGGACGGGAGTCACACTACTGATAATCTGGAACCTCGTCGCGTCCGGGCAGGCTGCCCGGGTGCGCCGCGCCCCGCCATGGCTGGCGAGCCTCACGTCGGCCGCAGGCTTCCTGGTGCCCCCCGCCATCCTCGTGGCGCTGCTCGGCACATCCACGCTGGACGGGCGCACGCTGCACGTGATCGGCTGGCTGTGGCCGCTCACCGCCATCCTCGCGGCGCTCCAGTGCGGAGCAACACTGCTCAGCCGCCAGACCGCTTCCTGGATCGCTCTCCCGCTCACCGCCTACGGGTTCCTGGTCGCCGCCCTGGCGGTGTCGCGATGGCTGGTGGGCATGGGCGTGGACCCGGGGCTGGGAGGTGCCTCGCTGCTCGCGGCGCAGCAGGCGGTGCTCACGCCACTGCTGGGAGACGCGTCCATGCAGACTGGAAGGGCGCTTCTGATTCCGGCGGTTGCGCCCCTCTTTCCGGCCCGATGGATACTCGGCCAGATCGCGCGTCCGCTTCTCTCCGTAGGCGCCTCCGCGTGCGCGACGCTGCTGCTCCTCGTGGCCATGCCTCGCGCCGTGCGCGCCGTTCTTGGATTCGAGAGCTTCGCACTCTCCCAGGTGGCAGATCGCACGGAACCGGAGCTTCTAACCGGGTTGCGAATCTTCGGGAACCTGGGCGGGCCGCCGGCTGCGCTCTCCATCCGTAACGACCTGGCACTGGTGGACTCGCTGTCTGCCGGAGTGGTGCTGGTGACGGTTCGCCCGTCTGGCACCTCCCTGCGCGCCCTCGATTCGCTGGACCGGGTGCTGCGGCCGTTCCGCGGCGACAGCGTTCCCCTGCAGGTCGCGGTGGCGCTGGGGTATGAGCGGGGAGACTCGAAGCTCATGCGCACGTCGCCCGATTCGCTCATGGCCCTCCGCCTGGAGATGACCGCGCGAATCGTGAGGGCGCTGCGTCCGGACGTGGTCTTTCCCGCGCAGCTGCCGCTCCAGGAAGGCTGGCGTGAACTCGGCTCCATGCCTGACGACTGGCTGCGCACCTACTACGCTGAAGCCTCCGGGGAGATACACAGGCTGAGGCCGCGCACCCGGGTTGGAATCTCGATGGGCGCCTTCGGTGCCCGTGACAGCGTGCTGTACCAGTGGGCGGTGTCGGAAGGCTCTCCGGTGGACCTGGTTGCCTTCGAGGTGTTCCCCACCGTAGACGGCGCCGCCGGCTTCGAGGCGCGCCTGTCCACCGCCAGTCGCTGGCTGGAACGTGACGCCGGCAGCACGAAGCCCCACTGGCTGGTGGCCGGTGGCTATCCCTACGTGTTCGGCGAGGCCAGCCAGCAGCTCTCACTCCGCCGCGCGCGGGCGTGGGCATCGCGCACGGGCGCCGTGCGCGCCCTGGTAATCGCGGATGCCGCCGACTACGACCGCCTGACGGGACTCCGTGCAGCCGGCGGTCGGATCCGCTTCGACCTGCAGTCACTGCGCAGTCGTGAGGCGGCAGCGACGTCGCTCATGTCCGTCCCCTGACGACGCCCTGCACGACTGCACCTTCCAGGGCGCGAGACGCAACCGCCCGGAGGTCGTCGGCCGTGGTACCGCGCACCCGCTCGGCGTAGCCCTCCAGCTCTTCCAGCCGTTCGCCCAGCAGCCAGGCGTCCAGCATCTCTGAAAGCAGGTATCCGCCGCCCTGGCGGGCGATCGCGTGAGAGCCCAGCGCGTACATCCGCGCGCGCTGCAATTCCTCGTCGGTCACCGGCGCCTCGGCGAACAGTCGGAACTGCTCCAGAAGTCCCTCGCGCGCCTCCGCCTCACGAGCCGGGTCGGTTCCGATGTAGGCCAGGAACAATCCGGCCGTGGTGCGCGGCACACTCGCCAGGTGCACCGTGTAGGCCAGCGATCGGCGATCGCGCAGCTCCTCGAAGAACCGGCCGCCCAGTCCGCTTGCAATGTCCGTGAGCAGCTCGGCGGCGACGCGCGCGGGGTCGCGTCGCGACGGAGCGGGCAGTGCGAGTGCGAGCGCTGTCTGCGCGCGGTCACGCGACTCGACCCTACTGGCTGGTGCCGTGGGCCAGGTGGGCTCCGCCACGCCTGGCGCAGGACGCCACTCGAGCTGGCCGAAGCGAGCGGACGCCACCCCCGCAGCCTCCGCAGGATCCACGTCGCCGACTATCCCGATCACGAGCTCTCCCTCGAGCACCTGCCTGCGGTGCCACTCTCGCAGCGATTCCGGCGTGGCCGAACGAAGCGAAGGCTCCAGCCCGGCCGCCGGCAGGCCGAACGGATGATCGGGGAAGGCAGCTTCGAGTGCGAGCTTCACGGGGTACCGGTACATGTCGTCCCCGAGGGACGCCACCTCGGCGAGCGCCACTGCCAGTTCCGTCTCCAGTGCGTCCTGCTGCAGCGACGGGCGCTGCGCAATATCGGCGAGCAGCTCGAGTGCAGCGGGAAGGTGCCTGGTGGGTACGGACGTTGACCATCCGAATGTCTCGCTGCCCGCGCTGGAGCGGAGCACCCCGCCCAGGAGCTCCATCTCCTCGGCCAGGCATGTGGCGTCCCGGCGCGCGGTGCCCTTCAGCGCAGTGCGAGAGAGGAGCTTGGTGATGCCCGCGTTATGCGCATTTTCGTTTCGCGCGCCGCCCAGCGCGTAGAGGCCGGCGTGCACGATGGGCGCACCCGGCTTGCGCCTGACGAGTACGGGGATGCCGCGCTCCGTGCGGAACACGTGCACGCCGAACTCCACGGACTCCGCTCGCGGCGTGGTCCTGGCCTGCGGAACGGGAGTGGCGCTTCTGGTACGTGCCCTGGGATCCGGCTCCGTACTGCGTGAGGCGAGCGCCTTGCGCATTGACTCCGCGTCCCGTGCTGCGGGAGGAGCGTCAGCGGGCCTGTAGGTGAGCACGCCGGCGCGATCCATCCGGAGCCAGCGGCGCGTGACTTCGCGTATGGCGGACGGAGGCGCTTCGAGCATCCTCTCGAGGTAGCGCTGGCCCAGCCTGTAACCGCCTGCGGCCTCCCATTCCGCGAGGTGGGCGGCCTGGCCTTCCATGGTCTCGAAGCGACGCAGCCAGGCGGCCTCGAGGAGGCGGCGTGCGCGTTCGAGTTCCAGCGGCTCGGGGCCGTCCTCGGCCAGGGAGCAGACCGAGTCGCACGAGGCGCGGAGAGCGTCCAGCATCATGCCGGGACGCGTCTCGCCCTGGATGGTGAAGACCCCGATCCCGCCGGGCGTGAAGTTCACAGCGCCGATGCCGGACGCGAGTCGCCGCTCCCTAACGTGCCGGTGCAGTCGTGAGGCGCGTCCGGAGGCGAGCACCGCGGCGGCCACGTCCAGCAGCGGAGCGTCGGCATGGAGCAGCCCCGGAACGCGCCAGCCAAGCACCACCTGCGACTGCGTGATGTCGCCGTGGAGTTCGCGCCAGCGGAAGCCGGGACCGTCGCCCTCATCGGGCCCCTCGTCAGGCTCCGGAACGCCGGGCTCGAGCTGGCCGTACAGCCGCTCCACCTCATCGAACGCCTGCTCCACGTTCAGGTCGCCCACGACGCTCAGGATGGTGTTGGACGGCCGGTAATGATTGCGGTAGAAGCCCACCACGTCGTTCCGCGACAGTGCTCGCAGCCCCTCCTCGGTGCCGATCCGCCAGCGCCTGATGCGGTGGCGATCGTGGAGCAGCTCATAGAGCGTCTCGCGAGCCACGGCGCCGGGGTTGTCGCGCTTGCGCCGGACTTCCTGCACTATGACCTCGAGCTCCCGGCGCAGCTCGCCTGCGTCCACCAGCGAGTTGGCGAATGCGTCCGCCTGCACCGCAAGGGCCTCGGCGAAGCCTGACGACGGCACCACCGCGTAGTAGCTGGTGTGGTCGTAGGTGGTGTGGGCGTTCAGGTAGCCGCCGGTGGCCTTGGTCTCGCGCGCGATCTGGCCCACGCCGCGGGTGGGCGTGCCCTTGAAGTACATGTGCTCGAGCACGTGCGACACGCCGGCCACGTCGTCAGGCTCGTCGAAGTACCCCGCCTTCACGTACGTGTTTATCGCGACCACCGGCGCCGATGCGTCGCGCCTGACGAGCACCGTGAGCCCGTTCCCCAGCACCCTGCGATGCACGGAGTCGGGTCCGAGGAAGGGTGCGCTGCCGTCCGGCGTCAGGCGCATGCCGGCTGCGTGAACGCCAGGGGGCGCGCCGTACCGGCCACGAGGCTCGTCACGCGCGTGGCGTCATTCCCCGGTCGAAGAGAGTGTGCCGCAGCGGGAACCGGCATCAGCGCAGCGCCGGCGGCGGCATGGGAGCAGCCGCGCCCGCGCACTGCGACCACGACCCGGGGCCCGCGCGCTGCAGCCACGCCTGCGCCTCCTGGACGCGGCCCAGCTGTACGAGCGCGCACCCCAGGTATCCCATGGACGTGGAATCGGCCGCATTCACGCTGAGCGCGCGCACGTAGAAGCGGCGCGCAACGTCCGGCTGGCCGCTGGCCAGCATGTACGAGCCCATCTCGCGCAGCGCCACCGGATTCTCCGGTTCCAGCCTGATGGCCGCCTGGAGTTCGCGGTTGGCGGTGGCCATGTCGCCGTTGTCGCGCGCGATGCGGCCCAGGTACACGTGCGCAAGCGCATCGTCAGGGCTGTCGCGCACGATGCGCTCGAACGCGAGGCGCGCTCCCTCCCGGTCGCCCGAGCCGTAAAGCTGCGCCGCCTTCTCCACCTTCGCCGATGCGGAACCGTAGCTGGACCAGTACCACCAGCCGCCCAGCGGCACCACCACCAGGAGCAGGACGATCATGACCAGGATCGCCAGCGGAGAAAGGGTCCGCCGCGAACTCACCGGTACACTGGAGACTGAAGTCGCCGCAGCCGGCCGGGTGGGCTCGTCCATGGGCCTCGCCTCGATCTCGGCCGCCTGATTCAGCGCGTCGTCGAGCTGCCGGAATCCGGCGCGAGCAGCGTTGGCGTCCTCACTGGTGGGTTCGTAGGACTCCACGGCTGCACGCTCCCGCGCGGCGGCGAAGTCCACCAGCGAGTGAGCCTGCTCCAGGGTAAGAAGCCCCTGCTCGCGAAGCGCCCTCACGAGCGGCTGTCCGGCCAGGGGAGAACCACCCAGAAGCGTTCGGAGCGCGACTTCCGTCGCGCCCCATGATTCCTTCAGTGCCTCACGGCGTTCCTGCGCGGAATGCCCCGGTTCCAGCTTCCCGAGGATTCCGCGTCCCCTGTCGAGCGCGGCGAGCGCCGCCCTGCGGTTCGCGCCGCTGCTCATCGAACGATGCGCAGAAGGCCCGCTCCGGCGCTGGCGCGGATGAAGCTCTCCGCGTCATGCGTGGGAATGCGTGCTCCGGTACGCCTGAAGGCGCGCCTTGCCTCCTGCAGCATGTACTCCTCGAGCGTCCGCCCGCGGGACGACTGGTCGGCGTCGCGCATCAGCCTCACGAGGTCCTCCCAGCTCCCCACCAGCGGGTTGCCGTCCACCTCGATCTCGTGCACCTGCTCGTCAGGCGACGACGGAACCGGCTCGCGCACGGGCGACAGTGAAGCGCCGTCCACGTTCATCGCGAACGTGTCCGACTTCTCCGGGTGACGCTCGGCAAGGTCGCCGAGCAGGCTGCCGAAGAGCTCGAGCTGCCCGCGCGTCTCTTCCTCCGTCTCGTTGAACTTCTGCTCGATCTCCGCGAGCATCTCGTCCACGTCGTCCGCAACCCCGCTGAGCTCGGTGAGACGCTCATCCCACTGCCTCAGAGACGGGTCGTCGTCCCTTGCCCCACGCAACCCCTTCCGAAGCTCGACAAGTCGCCAGATTCCCAGCTCGTCCCAGTGATCCTCCGGAGACGTGCGCTCCAGGTGATACAGCGCCGTTTCGTAGTCGCCGCGATCGTAGAGGATGTTCGCCAGGTAGATGCGCGCCTCGGCGTACGAGTCGTCGTACCGGAGTGCCTGCCGAAGCAGCCGGACGGAGCTCTCCTCGTCTCCGAGTCGGTGACGGGCGTAGCCCAGCAGCGCCAGCGCCTCGGCGCTCTCGGGCGCCTCCTGCACGGCAGCGTCGAAGAACTCCGCAGACTCCTCCACCAGTCCCTCGCGGAAGAGCGCACGACCAACCTGCAGCACGAGGTCTATGTCGTCCTCGTAGCCGAGCTCGAGGATCTTGCGGAAGTGGCGCAGGGCCTCCTCCCGCTGGCCGAACCTCAGCAGCGTCTCGCCGTAGCCGGCCAGCGCGTCCTCATGCTCCGCGTCGAGCACCAGGGCCTTCTCGAACGTGAGCTTGGCCCAAGCGTACTCCTCCCGGGCGAGACGTGCGTAGCCGACCCCGACGTGCAGCTCAACCGCGTGCGGATAGAGCGCGAGTCCCTCGCGAAGCATTTCGAGAGCGGCGTCGTACTGACCTT
Source organism: uncultured Gemmatimonadaceae bacterium (assembly GCA_964415485.1). Classification (GTDB taxonomy): domain Bacteria; phylum Gemmatimonadota; class Gemmatimonadetes; order Gemmatimonadales; family Gemmatimonadaceae; genus JBBQHX01. The sequence continues at coordinate 19,563 of CAYQAO010000028.1, read as the reverse complement.
CGTTGTACAGCTCGTGCGCCTTCTCGTCGTACTCTTCGGAACTCAGGAAAGGGGTGGGCATATCTCCGCGAACCTCCAGAGATGAGGGTCTGCCTGTTGTACCTCCCGACCTGCAATCGGTTCAATCACCGCGCCGGCCGCCCCTGCTCCCCCGAAAAGGGAGCCGTAATCGGGAGGCGCCCATGCGATCTGGCGCCCGGTAGCTTGCCTTGAGACGGCTTCCGGAACCCCGGATTACCGCCCCGTTTTCTGTGCGGCGAGGGCCGCCGCGATCTCTGCCGCAAGGTAAGCGTTCGCCGAGAGCAGGGCGAGGTTCGCGGCGAGTGCGCGGCCTCCCGTAGCCTCCTGAACGGCGGCCAGCAGCACCGGCGTCATCGCGCTCCCCCGGACCCCTGCCAGTTCGGCCTCCTGGAGTGCCGTTTCGATCGCCTCCTCCAGGAGCTCCTGCTCCAGCGCCACCTCCTCCGGGCACGGCTGGCACACCAGCAATGCACCGGGGTGCCCCACCGCCACCATTGACCGATAGACGCGCGCCACCTCCGCCGGGTCATCCGCACGCTGCGGTACGGGCAGCCCCGTTCCGACCGTAAGGAAACCCGGAAAATCGCTGGTGCGGTATCCGATCACGGCCACCCCAAGCGTCTCGAGGCGCTCCAGGGTGGCCGGCCTGTCCAGAATTGCCTTGGCACCGGCGCAAACGACTATCGCGGAGGTGCGGGAGAGCTCCATGAGGTCGGCGGATTCGTCGAACGGCGGGGCGCGGTGAACGCCGCCGATGCCTCCCGTGGCGAAAACCCGGACGCCGGTCGCCCGGCAGATGGTGAGGGTGGCCGCGACCGTCGTGGCGCCGTCGCCGCCCCGGGCCATCACCGCGCCCAGATCGCGAGCGGAGACCTTCGACACGCCCTCCCGCTGCAGGAACCGCTCGAGCTCGTCGGGGTCCAGGCCGAGTTTGGCCTTGCCGCGCGAAATGCCCGTGATCGCAGGGACTGCCCCGCCCCGCTCCACCGCCGCGAACATGGACTCCGCAGCCTCCCGATTCGACGGGATGGGCAGTCCCTGCGCGAGCACGGAACTCTCGAGCGCGACGACGGGGCGGCCGGCTTCGAGAGCCTCGGCCACCGGGCGGCTGATGGAGATGTCAGGAGCGTCAGGGTTCATGACGGCATTCTAATGCCTGTCACGTGCCAGGAACCCCCACGGGAGCGGGTGCACGAGCGGGGCGGGCGTCGGAGCTCGGCGTCAGCGAGGCCGGCATGCCGGAGTTCGAAGGATCGCCCGTCGGTTTGGCGTCGTCCTCCCGGACGAAGGATTCCTCTACGTCGTCGCCCAGATCGATCGGCTCGGCTGTGAGGATGAGCCGGTCGGGGGCGGGGCCCAGATGCCGGATGGGCCAGCACGTCGTGAGCGTCAGCATCGGGGTTTCCGTGGGGAGCACGAAGGCCGAGTCGGCTGCCGTAATCCTTCGGCCGACGATCCGCCAGCGGAGCTGACCGTCGCCAAGCGTCTCGGTGACGATGGTGTCCCCGACCTCGGCCCGCCCGAGCGGGAAGAAGTGGCGGTCGCGATGCGCGGAGATGACGGAATTGCCGGCGCGCCCCGGGAGCGGGGTGCGGGGGTGGTGTCCGGGCGCTGCGTTGAGCTCGGTGGCGGTCACGCCCTCGAGAACCACCTCGTCAATGCCCAGGCGAGGGAAGATGACCCTGGCTACCGGCTGGCCGGGCCGGGCCGACTCGACCGTGGATCTCGCGCCGGGTGGCTCGCTGACGAGCCGAGCCCAGCTCTCCCTGGCCTGTTCGCGATCTCTTGCGCCCTGCATGTACCGCCAGCCGACGCCGGCCGTGATCAGGAGGCCGGCGGTGATCAGGAGCATTCCTACGACCCGCATCATCGCGAAGCCGCGATGCACGCTGGTAGCAGTCAATGGAGTCTTGTCTGGCCGGGGTGCCTCGAGGAGGGCAGTACGACGTCGTACCGAACGCTCGTGTTCCGATCCGGCAGCGGCTTCTCTGGATACGTGGGGAAGCGCCGATCTGCTGTCGTCGCGTGGGGCGCGCTATCATAAACACTTGACACGCCATGCCTTGCGCCCAGTTGGTCCTGAGCTGCCCCGGGCGGCGGCGCGGGCCGGGCGCGACGCACCGAGTCCCGCGCGAGGGAATCTCGCCGCAGAGTGTCCGCCCGACTCGGGTCGCGCCGGGCGGTGTCCGCGCCTGCGCCGCCCGTGCCGGTCTGGCGGGCGATGGAGTCGAGTGCAGCGGAATCCACCGGCACCGGAATGGAATCCGGAAGGTTCACGCCTATGCCCAGTCCGGCTGCCGCGGAATCCACCCAGGCGCGCAGTTCTGCGCGCGCTGCCGCACGAAGAGAATCGCGCTGGCTGGGGGTCATGCGCGCCGCGGAGTCACTGCCGAAGCGGACGTCGTATGGAGTGGGAGCGGGCGCAACCGGTACGGTTGCGAACTGCGCCGCGGCCGGCGTGCCCAGTGCCAGCGTGCAGGCCACCGTAAGGCAGAGAACCAGACCTCGGTTCAGTGGAAGCCGGCCGCCCGTCAGCCAGCTCGCTGCGCATGGAATACGAATCCGGCCCCGACGCCCGTGGTGCGGAGGCTCGGTGCCCGCGTATGCGCAGGAAAAGGGTACTTCCAGACCGGTTCGCGGCATGCGATGTGGGTAGCAGGGGCTACCCAGGCGGGCAGGACGCATGCCTGCCCGCCAGCGGGATGGGTCAGGCCGGAGCGGCGCCGGCGTCGGCGAAGTCGTCAGCCTTCCGCGCCTCGATGAGTTCGCGGTCGTTGGAGGTGGGGTCGTACATGGCCAGGAGCTTGATAGTCTCGCCAGGCCACGCGTCGAACTCCTTGCCGGTGTTCTGGTAGACCTTGATCTCATGGCCATCCTCGAAGCGCATGATGACCAGCGGGTACTCGTTGTTCGTGTACTGCTTGCGGATCTTCTGAGGCGCGCGCATGTCTCTTCTTGAGGAATGGAAGCCACGTGGATGCCGGCTGCCACCGGCATCCGCCATCGTCAGGTGACGATTGCCCGCGAACCCGCAAACGCCTTCCATTCGCCGGAATCAATTATCTCGGCAATGGACGCGATGGCGAGGTCCACTTCGTCGTCGCGAGTGTAGAAATGAGGCGCGATGCGGATTCCCGCCCCGGCCCTGTAGTCCACGAGAATCTGGCGAGCGAGCAGCGCTTGCGCTACCTCATAGCCATACGGGACTTCCACGGTAACGGTTCCACCGCGCCGGTCGGTCTCGGTGGGGGAGTTTATTCGCCACCCGTGCTCGCGGGCGAGTTCGATGAGCCGGCCGGTCTGGCGGGTGCTCTTGTCACGGACGCGCTGCACCCCCGCCCGCCTCACGAGCCGCGGTCCTTCCTGCGCGGCGTACAGCGCAGGGATCGGCGGGGTGCCGCCGAGCCAGCGCTCCGCTCCCTCGGCGTATTCCATCTGCGGTTCGAAGCCAAAGGGGCGGGCGTGCGCCTGCCAGCCGGTCACAGCCGGCTCCAGCGTTCGGGACAGCTCCGGCCGCACGTACAGGAAACTCCCGCCCGGTCCCCCGCACAGCCACTTGAGCACTCCGCCGCTCAGGAAGTCCACCCCCAGCTCCTGCACGTCCACCGGCAGCACGCCCACCGCGTGGTACGCGTCCAGCGACACGAGCGCCCCCACCTCACGAGCGCGCCGGCAGATCGCCGCGGCGTCCATCACGTAGGCGGACTTGAACAGCACGTGCGACACGGCCACCAGCGCGGTTCGCTCGTCTATGGCTTCCAGCAGTCTCGCCTGGTCAATGGTAATGCCGTCGTCGCTCGGAACGACCACGAGCCGCGCGCCGAGTTTCGTGGCCAGCCGCTCGTACACGTAGCGCACGGACGGGAAGTCGAGCTCGGTGGTGACGAGCGCGTTGCGCGGCGCCCGGAAGCTCACGGCGCTGACGACGGCTGCCTGCGCCATTGATACGTTAGGCACCATGGCCACCTCGCCCTCGCGCGCGCCGAGCAGCGGTGCGACCTCGTTCCCGACGCGGACTGGCATGTCCCACCACTCGCGGGCCCAGGCGCGCACGCCCCACTCGTTCCACGCCTCCGCGTACTCCGCCATGCGATCGGCGGTGGCGCGCGGCATGGCGCCGAGGGAGTTGGACACCAGGTAGGTGGTCCGCTCCAGGATTGGGAACTCGGCGCGCAGCTCGAGCAGCGGGTCGGAGCCTGACGCGGAGCTCATGCCGGGCGCTGCAGGCATGCCTGCGGTCGCGTCAGGCACGTTCGCGCTACCGGCAGGCGCATGCTCGCGCGGCGAGACGCCATAATCCGTCACGGCTGCACCGGAGCCGCACGCCGGAACTCGGCATCGGGATTCCACGTGGGCACATCGGGCGAATCCGCCACCAGCCTGACGAAGCCCAGCACCACGTTGGAGAGCTGCACTGCGCCGCGCAGGTCGAAGTCCTCGCGATACTCGTCGCCCGGCTGGTGATAGCGGCTCGCGGTGAACTCGTCCGACTGCTGCTGCCCCCAGCCGTCCGGACGGCCAACGACGTTGAGCCCCGCCCCCACGAACAGCGCCGGAACGCCGGCCTTGGCAAACGAGAAGTGGTCCGACCTGTAGAAGATGCCCGCTTCGGGACGCGCTTCGGGAGAGACGGTAAGCCCCATTCCGCCCACGTAGTTCGAGAAGAGCGGCCCGAGGGAACTCTTGTTCTCCCCGATCGCGACCATGTCCGACGTGGGGCCGAGAAGGTTGCCGCCGTCCACGTTCACGTTCGCGACGATCTTCTCCAGCGGTACCGTGGGATTCTCCGCGAACCACGCAGAGCCGAGCAGGCCGCTCTCCTCGGCCGTTACGAAGGTGAAGATGAGCGAGCGCCTCGGCGCAGGCGCCGCGGCGGACACGCGCGCGATGGCGAGAAGGTCCGACACGCCGGACGCATTGTCGGAAGCGCCGTTGTAGATGCTGTCACCGTTCACCGCCGGACCGATGCCCAGGTGGTCCCAGTGCGACGTGAGCACCACGTACTCGTCGCGCATGCCCGGGTCGGAGCCGCGCACCATGCCCACCACGTTCTGCGACTCGATGCGCCTGACGGTGTTGGTGAACGACATGTCCAGCCGGATGCCCGTCGCGACGGGACGGAAATCTCGTGAGGCGGCGTCCCCGATCATCTGCTGCAGGTCGAGCCCTGCCTGACGAAGCAGCGACGCGGCGGAACGTGCGGTGATCCAGCCGCGCACGCCCAGTGGGGCGGGACCGTCGGCCTTGCGGGGCAGCATGAGCTGCTCCTTCGCCCACGAGCCGACGACCGTCTGCCAGGGATATCCGGCCTGCTCCGTGGTATGCACGATCAGCATCCCCGCCGCGCCACGCCGCTCGGCCTCCTCGAACTTGTAGGTCCAGCGGCCGTAGTAGGTCATCGCGCGGCCGCCGAACAGGTCAGGCTCGCTCTCGGTGGCCGGCGGGTCGTTGACGAGCACCAGCAGGATCCTGCCGCGCACGTCAACGTCCTTGAAGTCGTCCCACCGCTGCTCGGGAGCGGTGACTCCGTAGCCCACGAACACCAGTTCGCCGCTGGCGGCGGAGCGTTCCACGGCGGAACCGGCCCACACCACCACCTCGTCAGGCGAGGAAAGCGTATCGCTCGCCCCACCGCTCGCTACAACGCGTATCCCGGATGCGTCCGCAGCAACCGCGTCTATGGGCACGGTCTGCGTGAACCGACCGTTATCTCCGGCAGGCTCGAGACCGAACGCCCGCAGCTGGCTCTCGAGGTACGCGACCGTCAGCGCGCCGCCCCTGCCCGCGGGCCCGCGTCCCTCCAGAAGGTCGGACGAGAGGAATCGCAGGTAGCCGTCAATCTCCGCCTCGGTGATGGGACGAACGCCCTGTTCCTGCGCATTCGAGGGTGAAGAACCTGGCGCAGCCGCTGCCGGGGCGGGCGACTGTGCCGAACGAGTGCCCTGCTGCGCACATGCGGCGAGCGGCAGGGCGAGGACGACTGCCGTGGAGGCGCTTGCGAGAAGTCTCGAGAGTGACATCTGAGCTGGAGCGATGGGTACCGGCCGGCTGCCGTGGCTTGCGGACTCGATTTCGGAAGGTAAGGTATCCTGTGCCGCGACTGTGGAGGAGGACGATGCCCGGGGAATGTTCCCGCTCGACGGATGGCCCGGTTCTTCCAACAGACCCGGCCAGGTAACGGCCGCTGCCGGGTGCGCCCGAAGCGAAAGCGGCTGATCATCCGGGGCGCACGGCGCCCGAACCGTTCACGCAGGAGACACGCATGCTCGCTCGACTTGGCAGTCATCTCACGGCAGTAGTCGCTGCATTCCTGCTCACGGCAGCCAGCGCAGGTGCGCAGGAACTCGCCACGCCTGCGGCGTCCAATGACGAAGCAGCCGTGACTCGCGCGATCGAGGCCCCCGCGCCCGAACGCCAGGCGGAAGCCGCACCCGTGGCAGCCGGGCCCGTGCTGGCCGGTGCAAGCATCGCCGCGCGCGCCGACCTGCAGCAGGCAGAGAGCAACGCTGCTTCCTCCGCGCTGATGCAGTCGCGCGATCGCCGCGGCACCACACTGATGCTCGTGGGCGGCGCTGCGTTCCTGGCAGGACTGCTGATCGGGGACGATGCGGGAACGGCGGTCGCACTTGGCGGAGCGCTAGTTGGACTGTACGGTCTGTACCTGTACCTGCAGTGAGTCCCTGTTCGCGTTAGTGTCTCCCACTGAAGTCGCAGTTCAGCGCGGGATGGCCGGAACCGGCCGTCCCGCGCTTCCTTTCGGTGTCGCGTGAGGCATCGCCTTCCGCAGGGCGAGCTTTGACGCGGCCCGTGTGCCACGATCAGATTGAGCCTTGCCTCTGTCCGCACCATCCGCTTGGCAACACCTCCATCCCACGGCGTTCTCGTGCGAATCCCGAACCTCACGATGCAATCCGACGATCCCTCGGCCCGCAGGCTTGGCGTTGTACTTGGCGGCGGAGGGTTGAAGGGCTTTGCGCACATCGGTGCGCTGAGGGCGCTCGAGGAGCGGAAGGTGGTGCCTTCGCTGCTGGCAGGCAGCAGCATCGGCGCGCTGATCGCGACCGCCGCGGGGTCTGGCCTGCCGGTGCAGGTGATGGCCGAGAAGGCTGCCGCGCTTAGGCGCCGCGACCTGTTCCGGATCAACCACTTCGGCATGGCGCTGGAGCGAATGAAGTCGCCGTCCATCTACCTGGACGGGCCCCTTCGCGCTCTGGTGGAAGACACGTGTGCGGACGTAGCGCTCTCCGAGCTGTCGCTCCCGGTGCTGGTGAACACCGTGGACGTGGAGCGCGGCACTCAGGTGGTGTGGGGTCTTCCCGGCCTGGGCGACGTATCCGCGCGGGATGCGGTGTATGCGTCGTGTGCGCTGCCCGGGTTCTTTCCGCCGGGGATGGTGGGCGATCGCGCGTGCATAGACGGCGGCACCATGGACAACATGCCGGTGCGTGCGGCGGCGGCGCTGGGTGCGGACGTGATAATCGCGGTGGACGTGGGCAGCAGCGACCTGGCGCATGCGGCCGACGTGGCCACCTCGGGCTTCGCGGCCGTCTTCATGCGCGCCGCCAGCATCATGATGCGTCACCTGCAGCTTCATCCGCTGGAGAGCTGGGGGACGCCGCCGATGCTTCTCGTGAGGCCGCGCGTGTCCCACATACCGTGGTTCGCGTTCGGCCATGCGGAGGAGCTGATCGAGTCCGGCTACCGCGCCATGCACGAGGCGCTGGATCACCTGGACGCGTGCATGCAGGCGGAGCGCGGGATCTTTCCCCGCCGCAAGGTGCACATGCGCGTGGATCGGGACGCGTGCATCGGTTGTGGCCTCTGTGCGGTGCTGGCGCCGGACATGATGGCGCTGGGCGAGGACAGGATAGCGTATCCGCGGGTTGCGGACGTGCTCTGGTCGCCTGCCGACGGGGATTTCGTGAGGCAGTGTCCCACGCGTGCGATCCATGCGGAATCGGACGAGCCGGCGTGGCAGTCCGAGTCCGAGGCTGATGAGCCGCGCGGTCCGGCTGTGGCCAGGCGTGGCCGGCGCAGGAAGCCCCGCACGACCGGTGAGGTTGCGGCGGTAAGCGAGGAGCCAAGGGAGGAGCGGCCGCGTGTGAGGCCGCGTGCGCGCGGCAGGAGCTGAGCGCCTGACGAGCGAGCTCGGCCGGGCTGGCAGTGCGCGGCGGGGCCGGTTCCGCGGCAGGGTTCCCGAATTCCAGGCGAAGGGCCAGGGTGGCATCCGGCAGCGGCCAACGGGTCGGTCGGACGGTGCCGACGGACCGGGTCGGAATTCGGCTCGATTCAGCCGCGACGCCGCACACTTCCACGATGAGGCGCCCGTGGCACGCGCGCTGCGGCAGGCACAGCGCGGCTCCGTACCAACGTATGCACATCGTGATACATTGAGTGCAGCCTGCGCGCCCGATCGTCGCGCTCGAACGGCGCCATCCGCGCCGACGCGGATGTCGAACGCGCAGCGGCTCAGCGATAAACTCGCGCGCAGTGCCTGCGCGCCCGCCAGAGAGCATTCATGACACATCCCAACTCCTTCGGCAGCCGTGACACCCTGAACGTCGGCGGCCGGAAGGTCGCCTACTATAGGCTCGACTCGCTGAGGAGCCTGCCCGGACAGACCCTCGACACCCTCCCCTTCAGCCTGCGCGTTCTCCTCGAGAATCTCCTGCGGAACGAGGATGACGCGTTCGTGAAGCGCGCCGACATCGAGGCACTGGCGCGCTGGAACGTGAAGGAGCCCGTGCAGAAGGAGATCGCATTCCGCACGGCTCGCGTGCTGCTTCAGGACTTCACCGGCGTTCCCGCAGTGGTGGACCTCGCCGCGATGCGCGATGCACTCAAGCGACTCGGCGGCGATCCGAAGAAGATCAATCCCCTCCAGCCCGCAGACCTCGTCATTGACCACTCGGTTCAGGTGGATGAGTACGGCACCGAAGCCGCCTACCTCATCAACGTGAACATGGAGTTCGAGCGCAACGAGGAGCGCTACGCATTCCTGCGGTGGGGACAGAACGCGTTCGACAACTTCCGCGCAGTGCCGCCGGGCACCGGCATCTGCCACCAGGTCAACCTGGAGTATCTGGGACGCGTCGTCTTCACCTCCGACGAGAACGGAGAAACCGTCGCGTACCCGGACTCGCTGGTCGGCACGGACTCGCACACCACCATGATCAACGGCCTCGGCGTCTTCGGTTGGGGTGTTGGTGGAATCGAGGCCGAGGCGGCGATGCTGGGACAGCCGCTGTCCATGCTGGTTCCTGAAGTGGTGGGCTTCCGCCTGCACGGCAAGCTGCGCCCCGGAACCACGGCAACCGACCTGGTGCTGACCGTCACCGAGATGCTGCGCAAGAAGAAGGTGGTGGGCAAGTTCGTGGAGTACTACGGGCCCGGGCTCTCCAACCTGTCCCTCGCCGATCGCGCAACCATCGCGAACATGTCGCCCGAATACGGCGCCACGATGGGCTTCTTCCCGGTTGACGCCGAGACGCTGAACTACCTGCGCCTCACCGGCCGCCGCGAAGAGCACGTGGCACTCGTGGAGGCATACACGAAGGCACAGGGGCTCTTCCGCACGGACGACACTCCGGATCCACACTTCACGGACACCATCGAGCTCGACCTCTCCACCGTGGAGCCGAGCATCGCCGGACCGCGCCGTCCGCAGGATCGCGTTCCGCTGCGCAGGTCGAGCCAGATGTTCATGGACTCCCTCCGCGAAACGCTCGACCGAAGCGCGCTCCTCTCCGGTGCCGGCGCGTCAGGCGCTGCGCACGGGGTGTCGGCGCAGCCCGAGCTCTCCACCATGGTGCTTCCTGAAACGGAAGAGGACCTTCGCGGCGAGCCGGTATCGGTGACCATGGACGGCGAGACCTTCGAGCTCAGGCACGGCTCGGTGGTGATCGCAGCCATCACGAGCTGCACGAACACCTCCAACCCGAGCGTGATGCTCGCGGCGGGTCTTCTCGCACGCAAGGCTCGCGAGAAGGGACTGGAGACGCGGCCGTGGGTAAAGACGTCGCTGGCACCGGGATCGCGCGTGGTGCAGGACTACCTGGAGAAGTCCGGCGTGCAGACGGATCTCGACGCACTCGGCTTCAACATCGTGGGCTTCGGATGCACCACGTGCATCGGAAACTCCGGCCCGCTGCCTGACGCGATCGCGAACGCCATCGAGGAGAACAAGCTGGTGGTTGCGAGCGTGCTGTCCGGCAACCGCAACTTCGAGGGACGCATCAATCCGCTCACCAGGTTCAACTACCTGGCGTCGCCGCCGCTTGTAGTCGCCTACGCGCTCGCCGGTCGCATGGACATTGACCTGGAGAACGAGCCGCTGGGCATCGGCAACGACGGCCCGGTGTTCCTTCGCGACATCTGGCCTTCGCAGCAGGAAGTGCAGAACGAGATCTTCACCAGCGTGAAGGCGGAGATGTTCAGCACGCAGTACGCGAACGTCTTCGAGGGCGACGAGCAGTGGCGCGCGCTGGAGGTGCCCACCGGCGACACGTACCGCTGGAGCTCCGAGTCCACCTACGTGAAGAACCCGCCGTACTTTGACGGAATGACGCTCGAGCCGCCCGGCGTTCAGCCGATCAGGGGCGCGCGTCTTCTCGCGAAGCTGGGCGACTCGATCACCACGGACCACATCTCGCCTGCGGGCGCCATTCCGGCAACCAGCCCGGCGGGCCGCTGGCTGATCGAGCAGGGCGTGCAGCCGAAGGACTTCAACTCGTACGGCTCGCGCCGCGGGAACCACGAGGTGATGATGCGCGGCACGTTCGCGAACATCCGCCTGCGGAACGAGCTCGCGCCGGGCACGGAGGGTGGCTGGACTGCCATGCGCCAGGGCGGCGAGCCGATGTCGATCTTCGAGGCCGCAATGGAGTATCAGAGGCTCGAGGTTCCGCTGATCGTGGTGGCCGGCAAGGAGTACGGCACCGGTTCGTCGCGCGACTGGGCCGCGAAGGGCGCCCTGCTTCTGGGAGTGCGCGCCGTCATCGCCGAGTCGTTCGAGCGGATCCACCGCTCCAACCTGGTTGGAATGGGAGTACTCCCGCTGGAGTTCGTGGATGGAGCCACCCGCGACTCGGTGGGCCTCACGGGCTTCGAGACGTACGACATCGAGGGACTCGATGACTCCCTGAAGCCGGGCGCAACCCTTACGGTGGTTGCGCGTGACGAAGGTGATGAGGAGAAGCGGTTCCCCGTGCGTGTGCGAATCGACACGCCCGAGGAGCTCGCGTACTACCGTCACGGGGGGATTCTGCAGTACGTGTTGAGGCAGCTGGTAT
>CAYQAO010000028.1:0-8151 GCA_964415485.1 uncultured Gemmatimonadaceae bacterium | reverse complement strand
CAACGCGCATGGCGCCGGGTTCCCGGCATAGTCGCAGGCGGGCTTGTCCTGACGCTTACGCTTGGGACCTGCATCGGAGAGGAGAGCTCCGACGGCGAGGGGACACAACTCGCCATTCGTGAGGCAGCGGCACAGACGCCGTCGGCCGACGCGTTCCAGAGCGCGGCCGCCGCCCTGTTGCCCAGCGTCGTCTTCGTGCAGACCGAAGGACGCGCACCGAACGTGGTGATGACTCCGTTCGGCCCCATGCGCCGGTCCACGGACGGGCCCATTCAGCCCATGGGCTCGGGCTCGGGCGTGATCTTCACGGAAGACGGCTACATCATGACGAACAACCACGTCGTGAGGCAGGCCGAACGAGTCACCGTCACGCTCCACGATCGCCGCCAGCTCGAGGCGCGCGTCGTTGCCCGCGACCCCGCCACGGACATTGCCGTCCTCAAGGTTGACGGTCGCTTCCCGGCCGCGCCGCTCGGCAACTCGGACAACCTGCGGCAGGGCCAGTGGGTCCTGGCGCTCGGCAGCCCACTGGGGCTGCAGTTCACCGTGACGGCGGGGATCGTGAGCGCCACCGGAAGATCCCTGAACATCATCGAGCCCACGCAGCAGCCTACCTCGTCCGGTGAGGCGCCCGCATCTCCGCTCGAGGACTTCATCCAGACTGACGCCGCGATCAACCCCGGCAATTCCGGCGGACCGCTCATAGACCTGTCCGGATCGGTGATCGGCATCAACACCGCCATCGCCAGCCCTACCGGCGTCTACGCGGGCTACGGTTTCGCCGTGCCGATCAACATCGCCCGGCGAGTGGCCGAACAGCTCATCCAGTACGGCGAGGTACGCCGGCCCTACCTGGGAGTGCTGCTCGGCGACGTGGACCAGACCGACGCTGAGGTGTACCGCCTGGACACGCCGCGCGGAGCAGAGGTGTCGTTCGTGGAGGAAGGCGGCCCGGCGGCCCGCGCAGGCATCCAGATCGGCGACGTGATCGTGGGCGTGAACGGCAGCAGCGTGTCCACCGTTCCGGAGCTGAATGCACAGCTGGCCCTGCTGGATGCAGGCTCACGCGCCACTTTCCAGGTGATTAGATACGGCGAGGAGCGCCAGGTTGCCGTGGACCTCGGCACGCGCACGTCAGGCGTGGTGCCGGAGCGCACCCCGACTCCCTCCGAGGGGCCTGCCAGCGCGGGAATCGCCGTCACGCAGCAGAACGGGCGCGTCTATATCACGGGCGTGCAGTCATACTCGGCGGCGGCGCGGGCCGGGCTGCGCAGGGGCCAGCAGATCGTGCGGGTGAACAGGCAGGAGATCAACTCGGTGGCCGACCTGCAGGCCGTGCTGCGCGATGCCACGGGTGCGCTGTCGTTCGTGGTACGGAGCCCGGAGCTGCCTGGCGAGTTCATCATCAACTACCGGCCTCGGTAGGGCTGGAAGAACGCGAAACGCCGGCCCCGCGAGGCCGGCGTTTCTGTTGATACACCGTGGGCTCGGCGCGTTGCGCTCCGCCACCCGGTCACGGCCAGCTCTTCGGCACCTGCTTTCCGACCACCGCGCCGAGTACTCCACCGGCCGCCGCGCCGACGATGGCGCCCTTGAGCGTGTTGCGCTGCGTCGTTGCGCCGATCACCGCACCGGCTGTCGCTCCGATGATTGCGCCCTCCTTCAGGCGGTCACCGCTGCGGGCGGGTGCGCTGGCCACGCTGCCCGAGCTGCTGCCGCTGCCAGCCGTGCGATAGACGACTCGCGGAGCTGGCGCTGGAGCCTGCTGCTGATATACCGGCTGCGGGGCGTGGACCTGCGGCTGCTGGTAGCCGACCGGCGTACCGTACACAGGCTGCCCGTACTGGTTGTATCCCAGCAGCTGCTGCGGCTGGGGCATGGGCGCGCCGTACATGGCGCCCAGCTCCTGCGGGGACACGTATCCCTGCATCGGGGGCTGCACCTGGGCGGCCAGGTTGAGGTCCGCCCTCAGCGCGTCGTCCATTCGTGGCTGATCGTCGCCGCCACAGGCGGCCATAAGCGCCAGAGCCGGAACGAGACTGAGCCTGGAAATGATCTTCATTATTCCTCCGGGGCATGCCGCTCCGTGCGGCGTCCGTGGGATATCAAGGCAGGGCGCGTGCCGGGCGCCACGAATGCTGCAACCTCAGTACTGATAATAAGTTGCGCGTCAGCCGCCGGCAGCGGATACGTCCCTTCGTCCCCTCAGCGGAACGGTCATGTCCCGCCAGGTGGACAGGGCCCCGTGCCGCTTTGCCCCTATCACCGCTGTTGCCCGGGCGCGCGCCGCAGACATACTTTCGGGGTCTGCCGGCTGCTCCGTCACGACAGTTGCAGCGAGTTCCCTCGACCACGAACCTCGAGCATTCCATGCGTCTCTCCCACACGATCGCCGCGGGTGCTCTCCTGCTCGCCGCAGGCTTCTATTCGTCGCCGCTGACCGCCCAGCAGGCCGAAGCGCCGGCGGGCCCCGGGGTGGGTGACATGGCGCCCGATTTCACCATCACGGGCGTCACTCGACACGGAACGCTTCGCGACCCGATCAGGCTCTCGGACTACCGAGGCCAGACGGTGGTTCTGGCGTTCTTTCCCAAGGCGCGCACCAGTGGCTGCACCGTTCAGATGGAGTCCTACCGCGACCGCTATCAGGAGCTGTTCAACGGCGGGCGCGGCGTGACGCTGCTTGCCGTGAGCGTGGACCCCGACACCGCTCTGCTCTCCTGGGCGCGCGATGCCGACTTCCCCATGCTGTTCGGCAGCGATGTTGGCGGTGCGGTGGGAACGAAGTACGGCGCGTTCCGCGGGCAGATTGACGATCGGTCGCTGTTCGTGATCGATCCGAACGGCCGCATCTCCTACGTTGCGCGCCCCTTCCGACAGATGGCCGAAGACGCCTACGCCGAGCTGGCCGCGGCGGTGAATGCGGTGACTCCGTCGAGAGCAGACGACGTGCAGTGATCGCTGCCGGCTGCGGCAGCAGATGTCGAGAGGCGCGCGGAGCTTTTCGCGCGCCTCTGGCATTTGAGCACCCGGGCCCTCCGAATCCTCTCCGCGGTGCAGGGCACGCACACTTCCTGCGCGACTGCACGACGGCGAACTTTACCGGTGTATGACCGCGCGCTCCGCCCTGGGCGCGCCTTCATTCTCAGCCTGTACGTTGGAGTCCTGATATGGCAAGCAAGCCCTTCACGGTCGGTCTGGTGCAGATGGCCGTGTCCACTGATTCGGAGAGCACGATCAACGAGGCCGTGGAGCGCGTGAGGGAAGCCCACGCCCGCGGGGCGCAGATCGTCTGCCTGCAGGAGCTCTACAATGGGCCGTACTTCTGCAAGCGGCAGTCGGCAGACCGCTTCGACCTCGCGGAGCCCATCACCGGTCCCAGTGTCCGGCGCATGCAGGAGCTTGCGAAGGAGCTGGAGATCGTCATCGTAGCCCCGATCTTCGAGCGTCAGGCAGCCGGCGTGTACCGGAACTCGGCTGCCGTGATAGACGCGGACGGGTCCATGCTGGGCGTGTATCGCAAGATGCACATCCCGGACGATCCGCTCTTCAACGAGAAGTTCTACTTCGTGCCGGGTGACGTGACACCCGATGCTCGCAGCGATGAGCACCCTGGCACCAGCGGCTTCCGTGTGTGGAAGACTCGTTATGCCAACATCGGCGTGCTCATCTGCTGGGACCAGTGGTACCCGGAAGCCGCGCGCATCACTGCACTGCTCGGCGCCGACATCATCTTCTTCCCGACCGCCATCGGCTGGCACCCGTCCGAAAAGGAGGAGTGGGGCCAGGCGCAGGTGGAGGCGTGGCAGACCGCGCAGCGCGCGCACGCGATCGCCAACGGCGTGTACACGGCGTCCCCGAACCGCGTGGGGCACGAGGAGGAGCCTGGCACCGATGGGATCGAGTTCTTCGGGCACTCCTTCATCTCGGACCCGTTCGGCCGCATCGTGGCCGAAGCCGGCACCGAGCCGGAGGTACTGGTTGCCGAGTGCGACCCGCGCCTGATTGACGAAGTGCGTCGCAACTGGCCGTTCCTGCGGGACCGCCGAATAGACGCCTACGGCCCGATCCTCAATCGTTACCTGGCCGCCCCGTGACCGAGTCAATGCAAGCCGCTGGCGTTGCATCGTCAGGCGACGCCGCCGCGGTCTCGAACGATTCGGAGCGCACCGCGGGTCAGCCTGCCGCGCAGCGTACGGGCTTCGAGCCCGGCCGGCTGCGCATGCCCGCCGAGTGGGAGCCTCACGAGGCGACCTGGATCGGCTGGCCGCACCACGAACCGGACTGGCCGGGCAAGCTGGAACCCGTGAGGTGGGTGTACGCCGAGATCGTGCGCGCGCTTCACGTGCACGAGCGCGTGGAGATCATCTGCCACAACGAGGAAGTTCGCGACGAGGCGGCCGAGACTCTGCGCCTCCATGACGTGAATCCCTCCGGGTACCGCCTGCATCTCGTACCTAACGACCGCGTGTGGCTGCGCGACTCGGGCGGCATCGGCGTGCTCAATGGAATGGGAGACGCCGCCCTCCTGGACTGGCGCTTCAACGCCTGGGCCAAGTACGACAACTGGAAGCTGGACGACCAGGTTCCCCGGCACATGGCGGGAATCACCGGCCTTCCGGTGCTGCAGCCCATGCGCCCCGACGGCCAGGGTCGCGTGGTACTCGAAGGCGGTGCGATAGACACGAACGGCGCCGGCCTGTTCCTGACCACCGAGGAGTGCCTGCTCTCTCCCATCCAGGAGCGCAACCCGGGCATGGGACGCGCCGACTACGAACGCGTGTTCCGAGACTGGCTCGGCGTTCGCGAAACCATCTGGCTCGGCGAAGGCTGTGTGGGTGACGATACGCACGGACACGTGGACGACATCGCGCGTTTCGTGAGTGCGGACACCATCGTGCTCGCGTACGAGGAAGACCCCGCCGACGAGAACCACGAGCGTTCGGCAGACAACCTGCGTCGCCTGGAGCTCGCCGCGCGCACGTACGGACTGCGCGTGGAGACGCTTCCCTTCCCGCGCGCCGTGATCATGGACGGTGAACGACTGCCCGCCAGCTACGCGAACTTCTACATCGCGAACGGCGTGGTGATCGTCCCCACCTTCAACGACCCGAAGGACAGGATTGCACTGAACACCCTGGCCGAGCTGATCCCCGACAGGGAGATCGTGGGAATCCACGCGGTGGATCTCGTTTGGGGGCTGGGAACGCTGCACTGCCTGACGCAGCAGGAGGTTGCGCCGCAGCGCGAATGAGAGCTGAGCTGGACAGAGGGACGAGGGAATGGAAACTGCCTGCCCGATTGACATCTCGCACGAACGCGGCGGATGCCGCGTTCTTCCCGCAACCAGCGCTGCCGCATGAAGATCACCCTCCTCGACGACGACAGTATCCGCCTCGAGCCCACTCCGGGAGCGCTCACGATCGAGGCGCTCTCGCCCGACCAGAGCTACTCGCCCTTCCACATGCTCGGCAGCTCGCTCGCCACGTGCACGTTTTCCGTGCTGCAATCGTGGGCGAGTCACGCGAAGCTGGATCCGGACGGGCTGGCAATCGAGGTGAGCTGGAACTTTGCAGAGGAGCCGCACCGCGTGGCAGGTATGCGCATGGTGATAGACTGGCCGGGTCTTCCAGCGGAACGGGAGAACGCGGCGAAGCGAGTGGCGGAGATGTGTCCCATTCATCACACTCTGCTGGCCAACACGCTGGTGGAGATGACCATGCCGACGCGCTGAATGCAGTTCGAGCACTGTGCTGCGGCGGTACAGAGCGTCATGGCGCAGCAGGCTGGTGGCTGGTGGCTGGGGACTGTTGGTTGGTAGTCGGTGGCTGGCGGCTGATAGTTGGTGGTTGATGGTCGGTGGCTGGCGGCTCGGAGGCAGCTTCGTGGCGTAGCTCTATGGGAGAACACCACGGCAGCCTCGCTCGTGAGGCGGATATGAGCGGAGGGTGAACCATGACGGCACCAGCACGAACTCGAAAGACGTATCCGGCGGTGCGCTTTACCGTTCGCGGTCAGGAGGATGCCGCCGAGTGGGAGCCGCACCCCGGGCGATTCACGGTCGTCTATGATGGCGACTGCCGGGTCTGCACGCGCCTTGCGAACAGCCTTCGCAAGCTGGATCGGGAGCGTCGGCTGGAGGTCGTGCCCTCGCAGACCCCCGGACTGCATGCGCGATTCCCCTGGATTCCCGTAGCGGCGTACGCGGACGCCCTGCAGCTCGTGAGTCCCGGCGGAGAGACCTGGCAGGGTGCGGTTGCGGTGGAGCGAATACTCGACCTCCTGCCGCGCGGCTTCCTGCTGTCGTGGCTGTTCAAGCTCCCCTTTGCCCGCGCGATCGCCGACCGTTTCTATCGCTGGTTCGCACGCAACCGCTACCGCCTGGGGTGCGGCGATCACTGTCAGTATCGCCCGGCGGACGTGAGGTTCGAGGAGTAGCAGCCTGCTCGTGAGGCAGGCCAGTGCGGGAATTCTGCCGCCGGCGGGTCAGTCCGCCAGCGTCCCACGCAGACATGTACGATGAGGCGTGTCCGGGGCGATAACGGTCAGTCTGCTCGCGCCCCGCGGCGATCGTGCTCCTCGCGTCGGCGGCGCTGCACGAGTCCCTTCAGCCACTCCTCCACCGACCGCGCCTCCGCGGACTCCAGTTCCTCCACTTCCACGCCCACCTCGCCCGCGGGCTCGCCGCCAGCGGCTTCCGCGAGCTTCAGCAGCAGCGTCTCCCACGTATAGTCCTGCAGCGGCGAACCAGCGGTGCGCATGAGGATCCAGTCCAGCAGGCCCGAGGTGCGATCGAACACCTCGACCTGCAGTCGCAGCGCCTGCGTGCCGGTGTCCTCTGCGGAGATGCGAACCGCACCCGCTAGCGGGTGGCCCTCCAGAGTGACCATCGTCAGGCTGGTGTCGGTGAGCTCCGCAACGCGAACCTGAACGTTGCCCCGACCCGGCAGGCCCATGGTGATCGTACGCCCCTCGGCGAGCGTTTCCGGGGTGTCCGGCTCGGGTGCCACCTCGAGCGTCCAGGGCGTGAACTCGTCGAGCCTGGAACACAGCTCCCCCATGAGGGCGGCTGCGTCCAGCCCGGCGTTCTCGACCACGAGCGAGAACCGCTTGTGCTCCAGTCCACCCACTCCCTCGTCAGGCAGCTGCTCCAGCGCCACGTCCGCGAGCTTGCGCAGTCCGTCATCCAGCGGTGTGCTCCGCACCTCCAGAATATGGAGGCCGTTTCCATCGGCGGATCGCACCACGCTGCCCTCGTTGAGCATCGTGACCTGCCCCGGATCCACCGGAAGCTCGATCCCCACCTTCTGCCCCGCCCAGGCAGCGAACGACACCAGCCCGCTCGGCACCGGCACGGTCACGGGACGCCGATCTATGATGCCGCCGATTCGTTCCACGAGGTCCGACAGCGATGTACGGTCCTCGCCGGCAACTTCGAGCACGCGTCCGGCCAGCCCCTCGCGCTCAACCATCTGCAGCAGCGCTTCGGCCGCGTCCTCCACCCAGATGGGCTGAAACTCCGTCTCGCCGTCGTCCAGCAGGGGAAGCACCGGCACGGTGCGCATCCAGCGCAGCAGCACCGAGATCACGGCGTCGCCAGGCCCGTACACGTTCGCCAGGCGGCAGATGAGCCACTCGCGCGGATAGCGCTCCACCAGCTTCTCCGCGCTGCGCTTGGACCGGTGATAGTCGCTCTCGCCGCGCTCGGCTCCCAGGGACGACACATAGACGAAGCGGCGAACCCCGGCACGAGCCGCTTCGTCCAGCAGAACCTGCGTCCCTTGCACGTTCACCTTCTGGAAGGTGACGTCCGGCGGGTTCTCGCGCTCTATGCCCGCGAGGTGCAGCACAGCTTCGCAGCCATCCGCGGCTCCCCGAATGGCGGACGCATCCGAGATATCCGCCGGGTGCGCCTCCACTCCCTGATCCCACTCGCGGGAATCCTCCGCCGCCCCGCGCGACACGAGCCTCACGAGGTGCCCCTGTGCCACGAGGCGCGTCACCGTCTCCCGACCGACCACTCCGGTCCCGCCCGATACGAGCACTCTCATGCAGGACGTCAGTGCACGGAGAGTGCCGGAGGAATGCGGATCGCGCCGGGCGGCAACGCCCCCCTGTCATCCCGCGCTTCTCTCCCCTGTCATCCCGCGC